>DBTN01000017.1:123693-154528 GCA_002307065.1 Akkermansiaceae bacterium UBA1315
CGACGGTGAGGATGTTCGGATCGAAAATGATATCATCTGGATTGAATCCGACCTCATCCACCAAAATCCGGTAGGCTCGTTCGCAGATACGGATTTTTTCTTCGTAGGAAGCGGCCTGCCCATTTTCATCAAAGGCCATCACCACGACCGCCGCGCCGTAGCGCATGATGTGTCGCGCCTGACGTTTGAAATTTTCTTCGCCTTCTTTCAGCGAAATCGAGTTCACGATGCCTTTTCCCTGAAGATATTTCAGCCCTTCTTCGAGGATTTCCCATTTCGAAGAGTCGATCATGATCGGCACCTTGGCGACGTCCGGTTCGCCCTGGAGAAGCTGAAGGTAACGGCTCATCATCGCCTTGCCATCGATCAATCCGTCATCGAAACAGATATCAATGACGTTCGCGCCGTTAGCGACCTGTTGGCGCGCGACTTCAATGGCGTCTTCGAGATTTCCCGCACGGACCAGTTTTGCGAATTGGGGTGAGCCGGCGACGTTTGTCCGTTCGCCGATCATCAGAAAGCGCTTGTCGGCCGTATGGTTGTAGGCCTCGGTACCGGAGAGTCGCAGAGCGCGGGGGATGATTTTCATAGGTGATAAACGAAACGCGGAGACGCGGAGGTCGCTGAGAGATTTAGGAGAGTTAGGACGTGAAGATAAGCAGTTTCGTTTCACCCAATCACAGGCACTTCGCGCGGTGCGTGGTGGGCGACGGCTTTGGCGATCGCGGCGACGTGGTCGGGAGTGTTTCCGCAGCAACCACCGGCGAGGTTGAGCAGGCCGGCTTTGGCGAAGTCCGTCATGTAGTCAAACATATGCTTCGGCTCCAGGTCGAAACCGGTGGGTGCCAGCGGATTGGGCAAACCGGCATTCGGATAGCAGGAAATGTGAGCGGCAGCGACGTTGGAAAGTTCCTCAAGGTGCGGTCTCATCAAATCCGGCCCGAGCGAACAATTCAGACCGATCGCCAACGGTTTGACGTGGGCGAATGCGTTCCAGAGCGCTTCGACTTTCTGGGCGGAAATCATTGTTTCTCCACCCAGCCCGACGGCGGCGGAAACGATGACCGGCAGCTCGTACGGTTTTGTCCGGGCGAGTGAATACTCGTCGAAAACCTCGCGGATCGCGACGACGGCGGCTTTGGCGTTGAGCGAATCGAAAATCGTTTCGACCATCAAGATATCACAACCGCCTTCGATCAGCGCGCGAACCTGATGCTTGTAGGCTTCGAGGACTTGGTCAAACGTCACCACGCGAAAGCCGGAATCGTTCGCATCGGGCGAGTTGGTCAACGAAACGGTGAGGGGGCCGATCGCTCCGGCGACGTAACGGCGGATGCCGGTATCGCTGCCGATGTTGTCCGCCCACTCCCGGCAGAGGCGCGAGGATTCGTAATTCATTTCCCACGCGAGATCGTTGAGAAATGGGTTTTCGAGGATTTTTTGGAAAAATTCCGGGTCTTTTCGACCACCGGTTTCGCGCGGGTCTTCGACGAAAAATTCGCTCTGGGCAATACCGGTCGCGGAGAACGTGTTGGTTTCGCAGATGTCCGAGCCCGCTTCGTAAAAGCGTTTATGAATGTCGCCGATGATGTCCGGCCGGGTGAGGGAAAGGATATCGCCGTTATTGAGAAGATCTTTGTCGGTGTCCGCGAAACGGGTGCCACGGGCGTCGGTTTCGTTGAGTCCGTAAGACCGAATCGTCGTTCCCATCGCCCCGTCGAGCACGAGAATCCGTTCCGATAACGATCGGTTGAGGTCGGCGGTGGGGTCATCCTGAGGCATGGAAAAAGGATATTCACGAAATGCCGATTCTCAAGAAACAAATCGTCGCATCCGGATATGTTGATGGGAATTTTCCCGGGCGTTTTTGACCGTTAAAATGAGCCGATTCTTTCTTTTTGAAAAGTTGAGAAGCACCGGTGCGGGATCTAGGGTGGAGGATGGCAGCAAAATCCAAAAAACAACAAATGGCCGCTGGTGCCGCCCTTTCAGCGAAACGCGGTGAAACGAAAAAATCCGATCTCAAAGGAGCATCGAAGGACATGTGCGATAGCATGACCGAAAAAGAGCTGAAATCGCTCGCCGAAACGGACCGCAAAAATCTCCCGACTCAAAAAAGCTAACTTCACTCATCTTTTCATGGACATCGAATCAATACCTGAATCCTCCGAATCGTTTCGGATCATCCAAACCCGCCAGCACACCCAAACGGCGGTGATCCATCTCAATGCCAAAGATTCCTCGTCGGAGAACAAAAACACTCACTCCGACAGCGAGCAGACGATCGTCGTGTTGGAAGGGCAGCTTTCCATCGAAGTCGGCGATGAATCCGCAGTGATGATGCCGAGGCAAAGTTTGATCATTCCTGCGGGGACGCCGCACCGGTTGTTTAACGACACGGATGAGACGGTGATCGCTTTCACCGTTTATTCGCCGCCGGTTTACCCTCCCGCTCTTCCCAGAAGCTAAAGCGGTTCTGCGTTTTTCCGGGCATGTTTGCCGTAAACGAATTCGAACACCGGTGTCGCCATCAAGGTGGTGACGATCGCCATCACGACCAAGACCGCGAAGAGATTCGGGCCGATGACTCCCTTCTGAAGGCCGATGTTGATGATGATCAATTCCATCAGCCCGCGCGAATTCATCAGCGCTCCGACCGCGAGAGCCGTTCGATTGTCCTCGCCTGTCAAACGGGCGGCCGCCCAGCAGGCGACGAACTTGCCTAGGGTGGACGCCAGCAGCACCACGATCGCGACGATCATCACCGAAGGCTCAAGCATCACATCGAGTCGAGTGTTGAGACCGGAAAAGGTGAAGAACATCGGGAGTAAAAAAATCACCGTGAAGGGCTCCAGCTTTTTGATCAGATCGGTCGTAAGCGCCCCGCGAGGCATGGCGACCCCCAGGACAAATCCGCCGAATACCGCGTGGATGCCAATGGTATCGGTGAACCACGCGCTCAAGCAAAACAGCATCAGCACGATCGCCAAAATGGCTGGGCTGGTTTGTCCGGTCGCATCCACGCCGCGTTGGAGGCAGGTCAGCGCTTTTTTCCCGATCGTTAGCATGCCGGTCGCGTAGACAAGCCCGCCGGAAATCGCGATGATCGCGGTCTCCGGTCCGCCAGCTCCGAAGCTCGCCAGCACGATCGCCAATACGCACCAAGCGGCGGCATCGTCGATCGCTCCCGCCGCGAGCGCCAAAGTGCCGAGCGAGGTTCCGGAAAGCCCACGTTCGTAAATGATCCGGGCGAGCATCGGAAAAGCGGTGATGGCGATCGCAGCTCCTAAAAACAAAGCCGCTTCGTGAAGTTTTGTCGTTTCCGAGAACAAACCCGGGACGGTGATCAGCCAAGGCGTCAACAGTCCGCCGAGAATGAACGGCACGACCATCCCGGCAATCGAAACACTGGCGGCGCTTTTCGCCCGACCGCGGAAAAGGTCGGTGCGAAATTCCATCCCCACCAAAAACATATATAACCCGACGCCCAACTGCGATCCGGTATAGAGAATTCCCCGGGTTTCGATCGTGAACAATTTCGCGCTCCATTCCGGAAACAGCAGTCCTAACAGAGAAGGTCCTAACAAAACGCCCGCGATCATTTCACCGACCACTTGAGGTTGCCCCAATTTTTTGCCCAACCACCCGACGACTCGGCAGGCGAAAAGAATCACCGCCATTTGCAGGAAAAACGAAGCCGCGAGATGGGACATGCGCGTGCTTCTAGCCGGTTCCGGACCGGGTGCAATCCCGAACCCTCGGCTAAGTTACGAACCGTCCGGATTTCCCGCTTCCCATTGCGTGCGGGTGGAGGCAATTTCCTTTTAATGCGCCGCGCTGGGATCGTCCAAACCCGTTATCAATCTCTGGAAATTTGGAAGTCCGATCTTGCGACGGAGTTTCGTGTGACGGGGGCGATTCACGCTTCCTATCATCGAAAGAGATATCTCACCGGTTTGGCTTGGGATTTGATCGCAGCAGCCGCGTTGCTCCGCAGCGACGGCGCGCCGAAATCCATCCTGATGTTGGGTCTCGCGGGAGGTACGGCTTTCCGTATCTTGAGACATCTGTTGCCGGATTGTCAATTGACCGCGATTGATATCGATTCCGAAATCGTCGAGCTGGCGCGCGAACACATGGATTTGGATTCCCTCAATATCGAAGTGGTCACCACCGATGCTTATCCTTGGTTGGAAAAAAACCGGAGGACCTTCGATGTGGTGTTTGACGACATTTATTTGGCCGGGAAAACCGATGTCTTTCGGTCGCGGTCGTGGACGGTCGACATACTGTCGCACCTTCGCCGGGCGGTGGCTCCGGGAGGGATTCTCGCGGTGAATCTGGTGATCGGAAAAGGTCACCGTACTATGCAAAGCCACACCCGGAAAATGTTGCAGTCTCACTTTGCCACGGTCCGAAGTTTAAAAACGAGCGATAGCATGAATGAAATTCTTGTGGCGGGCGATGCCGTCGCGACTCGGACACGGCTCGACAAATATGACGATTTTTTTCACAATTGGCGGGACCGGATGTTTTGGAATCGGATTGAGGTCAAACGTCTTGCTTCTTTTGTGCAGCCATGAATCCGGACACCTCATCTGCGGTCGCTCGTCTTTATCAAACTCGTTCCTATCCGGAGATGAGTCATCCTCGATCCGATCCCGCGGTGATCTTCGTCGCCGCGCGGCTTGCGGGGCTTGAACCCGTCCCGCCGTCAGAAGCTCGGATTCTCGAAATTGGCTGCGCTTCGGGACATCACCTCATCCCACTGGCCCAACGCTGGCCGAACAGCCAGTTTTTGGGGATCGACTTATCTTCGAAGGCGATTGAACAAGCGGATTCCCGCGCGAAAGAGGCGGGTTTGGAAAATGTGCGATGGATTTGCGCGGATTTGCTCCAGTTTGATCCGGGCGGCGAGACCTTTGATTATATCATTGCCCACGGATTTTTTTCATGGGTGCCGGATGAGGTGAAGATGGCTTTGCTGAAATTTTGCCGAATTCATTTGAGCGAAAGGGGAATCGCTTCGATCAGTTATAACTTATCTTCCGGTTGGCGCGCCCGCCAACCGGTCATCGCCGCCGCACGGGCGATCCAGCAGACGGCCGGTTGTGATGAAATTTCGGCGCTGGAGATTCTTCAGGGGGCGACGGATGGGCGATCTCCCCAAAGCCGTCATTTGCGCTGGATCATCGATGACATGATTGCAAAAGGTCCGGAGATTTTGTTGTTTGATGACTTTGCGCCGATCAACGATCCGTGGCCGCTGGAGCAATTTTTGCAGACGGCCGCAACGGCAGGATTGCGTTGGCTGGGTGAGTCCGATCCAGCGGAAAATCTTCCTGCTGAGTTGGGAGAAGAAGCGCGGGCGATCCTTTCACCGCTGGCGCAAAACACGCTCACGTTTCAAGTCGCCGCCGATCTCGTTTCGGGAAGAACTTTCCGGTCATCGATCTTTTCAAAAGCGGAAGCACCGATTGCGGAAAAGGTATCCATGAGTTTGATGTTAAACTTCGCCTACCGATTGGGGAAATCGGCGGACGAGGAATCGGATTCAGAGATGTCGTGTTTGCTGCGGATTTTTCGTCGTGAGTCTCGCCATTGTTTACCGGTCGGAGCGTTCCGTGGCGAGTTGTCGGCGATGAGCGACCCTCAATTGGCGAGGTTGCTTTTCGTCGCGCTGAGCCGCGGATGGATTCAGGCCCGATTCGAACCGGTTCTTTTTGATTCTGTGCCTCCGGCGCGTCCGTCTCTGGATTTATTTCGCCTGAGATGTGCGAAGGAAGGCGTGCCGATCGTGGACATCTGGCAGGTTCCTTGTGGATTTCCAGCGGGTCATTATCAGGTATTGAGGGCGATGGACGGGACCCGTTCGACCGAAGAACTCGGAGAAATCGCTTCGCGGCAGTGTCCTGACCTCGCGTTCGAACCGTGGCTGCACCATTTGGCGGAGCGTGGATTTTTTTCCCATCCGGCGCAATCTTCCGCTCATCTTTAGCAATCGGTCGTGAGCGCCAAACCGGTTTGAGAAGTAATCTCTCCGGCATGTTGGTTTCGTTCAATCGCCGCAGATCGATCATTCAGCCGGAGACGTTTCGCCTTCGTGGTTCATGCCGCGAAATTCTCGGGTGTCTTGAAAAAATGGGAACCGGCACGCTGGTGATGCGGCAGCACGGGCTGAGTCTCGCAAAAAAAACCGGTTTTGGAAACGGCGATGTATCCGCGAGTGATGAAACGTTTTTGGACACGGTCAGCGGCTTGGAACTTTGTTTGTCGGAGTCTCCCGAGATCTATATCATGCCATGTCCGGATGATGGTCGGCCGCTTTTGGCGATCGGTCTTCGGGGACAACCGGTTGATGTTTCCATCCATTGGGATGATTTGGAATGGGATTCCCCACGAATTCAGGAACTGATTCGGCGGTTCGATGGGGAAGAAATGAAGCGCTCGGAGAGCTGGAGATTGGCTGCGAACGCATGGCTTGACGAATGGCCCGAGGCGGATCGAGCGAAGGACGCGGGTTGCCGGTTTCGCCAGGAAATCATTGAGGCGTTTCAGCAATGTGAAGTTCTTGAGGTCGAAGTGAAAGCCGGTCGGCATCGCTGTATGGTCTGGTTCCGTCCAACCTTCATCGATTTCGAAGGTCCCGTTTTGCGGATTGCCGATCCATCGCGAAACCATGTGATTTTCCTTGATGTGGATTCGGCATCGTTCCGGATTCGACGTTTGTCACCGCTTTATCTTCAGATTGGAAAACCGGTCGAAGCGGTGATTCACCCTACTTTTATTTCTCATCCAGCAGCCTGATTTTTCGATGAATCGTATCCATCATTTGCCTGCCGCCGGGCGCAGTCTTCGCTTTTCGGGGCCCGTTGAAAACTTGCTTGAAGATATATCGAATGGCGATCGATTGTATATCTATCAGCGGAATCGTCTCTGTGAGTTGGCGATCATCACTTCACTGGGGAATCCGGTGTATGATCGATCTCAAGGTCATTTGTTATTTCCGGAAAACGCTCTCGTTCTTTCGCTTCCCGCGGTCGATTTCGTTCATGGTGTCACCGTCCAGCAAGGCGGAACCCTTGCCTATGTCCTGGAGTTCGCGATGAAGGGGGAGCCACGAGCGATTTGTATCGCGGCAATTCCAGATGTCAGCAATGTCGAACGGTTTGGAATTGTGATGGCGAGGCATCCGTCGACGATTCTAACAGCAAAAGAATTCGAGCAATGGCAAAAAAGTGCGGCGGTTCCCCATCCGGTCTGTCCGTGCTGTGAACACGAAGCGAAGCGACGCCGGGAACATCCGGAAGATCATCCGCTGACCGCGATTTTTAATCATGCTCTGACCAACCGGGTGCCACTCCACTGCAATCTTGAATCGCCGCATCGGACGTTTTCGACCTGGATTTTACCCAGAGATCTGCATCACCGGTCGGGTATTCTCGGCATCGTTTCCGATGACGAGCACGCCTTGTTGGAAATCGATCTCGGATTGATCCACTCGATGGATATTCGGCAGCAAAAGGTGGACGGTCAGCAATTTGCCGTGCTGAAACTTTACGATTCGGTGGGAACGCTGCATTTCACCATTTGTTCCCTAGAGCCTGAAATGGAGGGGATCTGGCGTGGATTTTGCCAGCGGAATTGGTTCAGTGGCGGATCGTCGAAATGAACGACAGATCCTTTATGAAGGGTGCAGTTTGCAAAGGTAGAGCGCATCGATATTGCAACATCGCTGCTTGTTCTACTCGTGAGCTGGAGGTTGATTTTTTCAAATGGAGGCGGTTAGGTGGAATCGCCTGATTGGCGTTGTAACTGCTGAAAAAATTTCATGTCCAAAGAACAAAAACTCACGTTGGCCGGATGGGCGATCATTTCCGGAATGGGGCTTTTCATGAGCTCTTGCAAAACCGAGCCGGAGCGCCCCGACGATATCGAGGAGCCTGCCGCAGCCGAGGCGGCGCCTGCTCCACCGCCATCGCCGGACGTCGGAACCGGGACCAGTGCAGCGGGTGGAGGCTCGACGGACCCCGGCACTCGGGCGGATTATCAGCCGACGACCGGTCAAGGGGGACAGGAAGAAACGGAAGGAACGCCACAGGCTCCTAAGCCTCCCGTACCTGCCGAGGAGACTCCCGAAAAACCTGCACCGAGGCTTAACACCGCGCCCAAGGATCCGCAGACCCCTTCCGAAAATTGATGAGCGGTCCGTCGAAAGGATCGGCCAAAATTTCAGAGGCTTAAAATTGCCAGCCGAGTCCGATCGTCAATCCCAACGCGTCGATTCCCGGATTCGGTTCGGTTTGTCCGCCATTCGAGTGGTGAACGAAATAGAGCCCGCCGAGGATGGAAAGGTCGGGAGTGATCTGTTGGCGGATTCCAAGTTGGCTGAACCAATTGAGCGTAAAATCTTGGCCTTGGCCTTCTTCTCCGCCCGCGCTGTTGGTGACGCCCACACCGCCGCCGATGGAGAAAAACAGCGATGTTTCTTGTGAAGGAAACCAATATTCCAATGAGGGCGCGGCGGACACGCCGAGGTAGTAGTCTTCCGGGCCTTTGATGATCGACTCGAACACACCGGAAAATCGGTTGCGAACCACCAAACGTCCACCGTTTTGGGCATCCCAAAGATTCCACATCGTCGGGCTGCGGAATGTCAGTTGAGTCGGGATGATTTCGTAATCGATCGCGGTGTTGTTCCCGACATTTCGGAGGAAACCGGTTTCGAAAACAAATTCCCAACGGTCCGTCGGATGCAAAGCGGACTGGCCGCCAAACGCGGAGCTGGCCGCGACGATCGATAAAAGCAGTGCGAGTTTCTTCATGGGATCAACCGGTTTAATATTCTTCTTCCTCGTCGCCCGGGACCGGTGGAATCAGGTCTTGGCGCATCAACAAACGTTCCAGATCCAGATCTTCTAACAGGTCGGCTGGAGTGTCGCGAACGACTGCCGCGTAAGGAATGATCCGATCGAGCTCCGCGATCGCGCAGTGGACCATCGAGGAAACGATATCCGGATCGTATTTTTCTTTTTCGAAGAGGTTGGTGATTCGGAAAACGAGGAATTCGCGGTCGAGATCGTATTCGAATCCGCCGAGGGTGAGCTGCTTGTTGCCGCGAGCGAGGAGCTCAAGAACGGCGGGGAGATGTTCCTCGTCGAGGTGCAGCGCGCTTTCCGAGACGATGCTGAGCGCGTTGAGTTGGGGGTAGGCTTGGGCAATCAGATTGACCCGGGTGTGATGCGCGTCGAAACCGGCGCGCAGGACCTCGCGGCCTTCGATCAGTTCGCAATGCCAACCTTGGCGACCGAAGGCTTCTTCGACTGAGAGAATTTGTAGGGAATGGGGACGCATGGGAAATTTCAGGAAACCGGTTGGGGAGGGGATAACCGCCCGGTGATGGCTTTGGCAAGCAGCACGCGGCGATCTGGGCGGATGGGTTTGAGGGAAAGGTGGATGCCCGAGGTTTTTTCGGCGTTGCGATGAAGCGTCAGGCAGGTGAGGTCGGGAGATACTTCCGCCTCGTGGATCTCCTGCCAAACCATGAGCTGCATGCCTTTTGCCGGTCGGAAAAAGGGAAAAATTTCGATGCCGAGCGGGGTGAAAATGAGGTAGGCATGTCGCGTCAATCGGAGCGCGGTGCGTGCTGAAAGGATCGCCAGCGCCAGCGGCGGCAGCGCCCACAGCGGGTGCGGGACTTGGGGGTTCTCAGCCCGATAAATCGCCGACGCGAGGAGCGTGATGGCCACGGATGCAAAAATCGCTGCCATCACTCCAAAAACCGGTGCCTGTCCGGAGCGGGTGAAACGCAGCTCTTGATCGGGGGATTTGACCGACATGCTCGTGGATTTAAGGGCGGGCGGCGATTTCCTTTTCCAATCGGCTTGCGAGCTCGGTCCGGCCGCTCGCTCGGGCGAGTTCCAGTCGGATTTCCAAAGTTCGTTTCTGCGAAAGCTCCTCATCGGACATTTCGGCCAGGTATTGGGTCGCGGCGTCGCCGTCGCCGATTAGCCATGCGCCTTCGGCTTGTTCCAAAAGCGTGGGAGTTTCGCCATCGAGCGGCGTCTTCTCGTAAACCGCGAACCGCGATCGAGCCGGTAAATCGTTGGGAAGATCTGGTCCTTCGACCTGATCGAGATAGACCAGTTCATCGCCGTCTTTTTTTTGGCGGAAATGATTCAGCGTCATCACGATCACGATACCGAGGATGGCAAAAGAGACTTCCAGGAAAATCGGGGTGGTGATGAAACCCGCGATCGTTCCCAGCCACTCGCCCCAAACTCCCGGCAGCGACCGCCAGCCGAGGACAAGCACCAGCACGATGAGGGCGATCGTCAGGCAGATCCCCGCCGCGCCAGCCACCTGTTTGACCCGATTTTCTTCCTTGTGACGCATTCCTTCCGCCTTCTTACACCGCTCTGGCGAGAAACCCAAATCCTGAAATCGAGAAAAATTCGACCGGTTCGCAGGAAGTGGCGTGGAGAAAGAACCCGCGCTTGCCGCCGGGCGATTGCTTGCCTAAACCCCGGGCATGCGGCTTTTTGACACGTTGACCCGGACTGACCGAGAACTTCGCCCGATCGATGGCGACACGTTTCGGTTTTATTGCTGTGGCCCGACGGTTTATGGACCTGCGCACATCGGGAATTTCCGGACTTTCGTGCTTCAGGACGTTTTGCGCCGCACGCTGGAAACCGGTGGCACTCGCACGCTTCATGTCCGGAACATCACGGATGTGGACGACAAGACGATCCGTGATTCCCAAAAGGCCGGAAAATCCCTGACGGATTTCACCACCGGGTGGACGGAAATTTTTCACGGCGATTGTGAAAAACTCGCCTGTTTGCCGCCGCACATCGAGCCCGGCGCGGTCGAGCACATCCCGCAGCAGATCGCGATGATCGAGAAGCTGATCGAAAAGGGAAATGCCTACGCCTCCGACGATGGATCGGTGTATTTCAAGATCAGCTCGTTTCCCAATTACGGGAAACTTTCGCGGCTCGACACGCGCGAACTCGATCTCGGAAAAACTCAGAATGCCCGTGCGAATTCCGACGAATACGAAAAGGACAGCCTTTCCGACTTTGTGTTGTGGAAAAGCCGGCGCGCGGAAGACGGGGAAAATTTTTGGGAATCGCCGTGGGGCGAAGGCCGGCCTGGCTGGCACCTGGAGTGCTCCGCGATGATTCAGGAATATCTGGGTGATACGTTCGATCTCCATTCCGGCGGGGTCGATCTGGTGTTTCCGCACCACGAAAACGAAATCGCACAGAGCGAATGTGCCTGCGGCGGACACTTCGCGGCCCACTGGTTTCACATCACCCATTTGCTCGTCGACGGCGGGAAAATGTCGAAGTCGCTCGGAAATCTCTACACGCTCGAAGATCTGGCAAAGCTCGGATTTTCCCCGATGGAAGTGCGCTATGTCCTGATCGGCGCGCATTATCGGAAACCGCTGAATTTCACGCTCGATTCGCTGACCGGTGCGCGGGAAGCGCTGGCGAAACTGGCAAAAGGCGCTCGCGCGCTGGCGGCGAAAACCGGAGGCGAAACGCGTTTCGATACGGTGGATTTCGGTCCGTTCCAATCGGCCTGGGACAGCTTGGAAAACGATCTTAATACCCCCGGCGCGCTCGGCGGGATTTTCACCGGTTTGCGGCAGTCGGCAAATCTTACCGGTGGCGAAGCGGCAAAAGCGCTGGCCGCCATGAACCGGATTCTCCGCGCGCTCGGCCTGACGTTGCCGGAAGAGGCGGAGCAAGAGGCTGTGGAAATCCCCGCCGCGATCCGCACGCTGGCCGACGAACGGTGGCAGGCGCGAACCGAAAAAAATTGGGCGAAATCCGATGAGCTGCGCGCGCGTCTCACCGCGGAGGGCTGGACCGTTTTGGACGGAAAAGACGGGTATTCGCTTGAACCGGCCGCTCGTTGAGGTGGGGAATTATTGCCCCATCGGATCGGAAGTCGGTGCCTCCGTGGCGGGCGCTGTTGCAGGCAGCGCGGACGGTAGATATTTTTGAAGCAGCACTTCGTAAAGCGTGCCACCGGTTTCCTTGTTGAACCGGACCGAAAGGCCGGCGAAAAACGCGGCAATCGCCAGAATCAAAAACAAAAACACCATGCCACCGCCGCCCGATCGCTTGACCGGCGTGTAGGATTGGCGCTGAGGAACCTGGCGAATCGGTGGAATCTGTGCCTCGGTGAAAGTCGGCGACACCGGGGGCAATGGATGATGGACCGCCCGGTTTTGGTAGGCGATCGCCTGCAACTCTTCGTCGGAAAGCGAAAAATCGAATGCGACGTCACCGATGTAGACGGTCGTGTGGTTTTCCAATGGGATGACCTGATACCGGTGTTCATGGAGCTTGATGCCATTGGTCGAACCGACATCGACGAGCTCATAACCGGTCTGCACGCGGCGCATTTCCGCGTGAAATCCCGAAACGGAACCCGAATCGATCACCACGTCATTGTCGCTGCCACGTCCCAGAGTGACCACCGCGCGTTCAAGCTCGAAGCGGTAAGGCTGGGCATTCATTCCTGGGACGGTGATCGAGATACGAGGCATGTTTCTAAAACGCAGAGTTCGCCCGCCTTCTAACGCGGAATAGGAGGAAAATGCACGGCAAATCTTTCACCGTCCGCCGCCGGAGTTTCCGGGACCGTTTTGCTCATCGACCACCCGATCGGTGACAGGATTGCCATGTGGCAGATTTGCTCCTTAACGACGATGGCAACAGGCCGTCGGAATTTCGCAATTAAGCGTCGTCGCCGGCGGCCATGATTCATGCGTGGTGTCCGGTTTCGGAACTATTTAAAATGATATGAAACTACGCTTCCTACTCGCTCTATCATCGCTCGCGATGAGTCTCAGCTCGTCGGCCGTCGTCCTCACCGGAGTGACCGTCGATAATCAGTTGGTAACTTTTGATACCGCCGCGCCGGGGACTTTTTTGTCTTCGACTCCGATCAGTGGCTTGGTTGATCCTTTGGGTTCGATCGTTAACTTGACCTTCCATGTCGGAAACGGGAAATACTATGGGTTGGATAACAGTGCGAACTTTTACGAAGTCAGTTCGGACGGTACGGCGACCCTGCTGAACGATACCTTCGCGCCAACCGGTTTTTCGGGTGGTTTGACGTATGATACGTTTACCGATAACTTGATCTTCGGAAGTATCGATGCCGAAAACTTCACTTTGACTGCGGCAGGGACTGCCACTCAAAACGCGAATTTCGCTTACGCTCTCGGCGATACAAATGAAGGAGCCATTCCTGCGATCTTCGCACTGGGATTCGATCCGATCACGGGTGAGGCGTTTTTCCTCGATAGCGAAACCGACACGCTTTCCTTCAGCGTCGATCCAGGGTTGTCCGAGCTCTTCACCGTCGGCAGTCTTGGTATCGACGTGACTTCCTTCGGTGCCTTGGTCGTAGACGAAGACGGGAATCTTTTTGCTTCGCTTTCCACCGACGCTCTGAACTCCGGTCTCTACAGCATCGATAAAGTGACTGGTGAGGCAACCTTGATCGGAAATCTGCCTGCCGGTGTTTCGGCTTTGGCGATTCCCGAGCCGACGACTGCGTTGCTTGCCGCTTTTGGAAGCCTCGCGCTCCTTCGCCGCCGCCGCGCCTGATCTCCTTTAAGTAAATCATCATTTCTCTACCAAACCTTATGAAACACACGACAACTATCCTCGCCGGCATCGCGCTGGCTTCAACTCTGCATGCGCAGGGCGTTAAGACCACGGAAGACGCTTATCTCGCGGCGACTCCTCTCGCCGATTTCGAATTTGAGCCGATTGTGACTGTAGGCGATCGTGTGCCTGTCACTCCAGGCACCGCACCGGAAGGGGTTTCCGATTTCGCATTCTGCGGCATTCCAGATGCGATGGGAATTTATAAGGACAAGGTTTCCAATCAGAATATCTTGTTCGTCGCTCACGAAATTTCGAGCAGCGTTCATTCCCGTCCATTTCCCGGTCAAGCCCGTTATAAAGGGGCATGGGTTTCCCGTTTCGTGATGAGCGACGACGGCGGCGTGATCAGCGGATCCCCAGCACACAGCGATCTGTATCTCGAAAACACCTTGCAGGCATCCACACCACCACAAGAAGGGGACGCCAGTGCGTTCACTCGTTTCTGCTCGGGATCATTCGCCGGTACGGGCCACGGAATGGATCGCCCGCTTTTCCTCACCAACGAGGAATCCGACGGAGGCACCTACGATGCAAGTGGACCTCAAGCGGTCGTGATCGCTGATGGAAAAATGCACACGATTCCCGCTCTGGGTCGCGTCGTCCGTGAGACGACATTGATCCAGCCGCGTCGCGATTCGTTGACGGTGATTGTTTCGACCGAAGATGGTCCTACCTCTCCGAACACCGCCTGCTCTTATATCTATATGTATGTCGGTGCCAAACAGCGCCGTTCGAGCAGTGTCTTGGACAAAAACGGCCTCACCGGAGGAAAAGTTTATGTCTTGGCTGGTCGGGATGCCCAACACAATGAAGGCACTTTCACCAGCGGCAGCTTGCCGGTCAAATGGATGGAAATTCCGGACGCCGCTAGCCTGACCAGCGCCGAACTGACGGTGGCTGCCGATGCTCTCGGTGCCTTCGGACTGGTTCGTGTGGAAGACGCGGAATTTGATCCAACTCAGCCGACACGTAGCATGTTCTTCGCCACGACCGGTGGAAGCGGACCGAATCCTCTCGGCCGTCTTTATGAGCTGACCTTCAACCCAACCAAACCAACGGCAGAAGGCACATTGAACGTTGTCTATAATTCCGCAAACCAAGTTTATCCTGGTGGAACGTATAGCGGTACTGTCGGAACCTTGATTGCTGTGAACGGCGGAACCGGTTCGCTCGGCACCTACAGCGGTGGCGATATCAATGCTGGAACGGACTATCCGGTCAGTATCGATAACATCGCGGTTTCGAAAGACTTCATCGTGATCTGCGAAGATCGCAACAGTCCTGCCGACGCTATTTTCAGCCGCTACGGCCGAAATGGTGGTGTTTGGACGCTTGATCGCAACAACAGCTATGCCGCCAAGTTGCAGTCAACCTTCAACTATGCCTATACCGAAGCTCGCGACAACAACACCGTGGGCTCGAACACACGCGGCCGCTGGGAGACTTCCGGTGTGATTGCATCCGATGCCATCTTCGGAGCAGGCACCTTCGTCATCAATGTTCAAGCGCATCCTCAAAATGATAACTACCATCGCACGACGGCTCCAGACGGAGAAGGTGGTGTTTTGACCAAAGCCGAAGCAAAAACGGAATTTGCAGAAGACGGTCAAGTGCTGATCATGCGCCCGAGCGCAAACTGATTCTGTTAGATAAGTGATCCCAAGATCGGTCGGACCCAAAGTCCGGCCGGTCTTCTTCCGTTTCGGAAATCATGCCTCGTATCACCTTACTTGCCGTTTTTCTTTGGATCGAGTCGTTCGCCCTCGTTGCCTTTGCTTGGGTGACGGGTGCTTGGTGGCTGGTTCCCATTGCCGGGACATTTATTCTGTTCGCATCGCTGGAGACTCGCGGGTTTGCTGGGTTGGGAATCGTGGGTCTGATCGCCGCGAATCTGTCGTGGGCGTTTTTTGCTAAACCATCCGTCTCCGAAACGCTTCCGGTCGCTTATGCGGTGATCGCTCTGATCCTCGGGACGGCGTATGCGTTCATTGGGATTCTCGCCTCGCTGGCGAAACATCAATCCGCACCGGTTTCAGTCGCGCTCGGAAAATTTTCGACCGCGATTCATTTTATCACAGCGGGTGCTTTTCTTGCAGCACCGTATGCTCCGTTTTCATTGCAACCGGTTATGGGTTGGTTCTTTTGTGTGCTGGGCTGCGTCTTGGGCGCGGACACTTTTTTAAAATGGATCTCACGTCTTTACACTCCGTCGCGGCATTGGGCGGCCTTGCCGAGTCCGGGAGCGTTCTTTTTTTTCCGTTGGTTGGGGAAGGATTGGCGGGCGTGTTTTCCGAAAACCGGTGGCGACAGTGATGAACTTTCGTTGAGGCTTCCAGAAATGTGGATGTGGCCTGCGATTCGTGCACAGCTTCCCGCGCTTGGATTGGCCGTGGTTTTTTTGTCGTGGTTTGCCACAGGGTTTCATGAAATTGGAGCAGGGCAAAGCGGCGTTCGCCAGAATGGTGGACATTGGGAAAAATCACCACTCGCTCCTGGTTTCCATATCTCTTTGCCATGGCCCGCAGGCAGAATCCATCGGGTTGATACCGGCAAAGTGCACGAAACGGTTTTAGGTTTTCGCGCCGATCCAGGGCAGCCGATTTTGTGGGAGCGTGCTCATTATGATGATGAGCAAATGTCGCTGGTGGGTGGCGGTGACGATTTGCTTTCGATCTCGGTTCCCATCCATTACCGCATTGTCAATCCCGCGTTGTATTTGCGAGGAGCGGCCGATACGGAACGTTTGGTTCGAGACGCGGCAAGCCGCATCTTACTTGAGCTTACCATCGGCCGGGATGCAGCGGAAGTCATGACTCACGCACGAGAGGAAATCCGGGGTGAATTTCATCGGATGCTTCAGGAAGATCTCGATCTCCAGCAAACCGGTCTCCGTGTGGAAGCGGTTTTTCTACGTGATGTCCATCCGCCCGTGGATGTCGCACCGTCATTTCAGGAGGTCCTGGCAGCGATGGAGGAAAAGGAAGCGATGCTGCATGATGGCGAAAGTTATCGTCGTGAATATTCCGCCCGCGCGGATGGCGAGGCCTTTCAACTCGTCGTCAATGCCCAATCCGCCGCGTCCAACCGGTTGGCGAAAGTGCACGGGGAAATGAGCCGCTTTAATTTCCGACGTGATGCCTGGAAACAATCGCGCCGGTTTTTTGAAATCCGTGAAGGGTTTCGCGTTTTTGACGACACATTGGCCGAGACGAAAAAGGCGATTTTTGACGAGCGGATCCGTTCTTCCATCAGCACTCAGCTCGATCTCCGGCGTGTGCTTAATCCGGACCTGATCGATCCCGCTCCAGCGGTTCCCCAGTCCTTGGTGCCGCGACCTTCCGGTTCGCGTGATGCGTTCGACCTTGATGTCGAAGGCTTTCTTCAAGCGAACCAAGGTGAAATTCCCGCCGTGTCTTCTTCGCAAGAAGATCCGGACAATCTGCTAAAAACCAAAGCCTCTGAATAATATGTCTGAAGCATCTTGCCAACGCGGCATCACCACTTTCAGGCTCAGCCTGATTCTTTCCATCGGCGTGCTCGTCATCGCTTCCGCTTGCGGCTTGATCGTGAGCGAAACGGAAAACGCCCTGATTTTGCGCTTTGGGAAACCGGTGCGCATTCTTGAAAATTCCGGATTTTATCTCCGGCTTCCGCCACCGGTGGAACGCGTGGTTCGCATCGATCGCCGCCTTCAACACGCCGATATCCGACTGAGCGAAACTCTCACCAAAGATCAACGGAACGTGATCGTGCCGGTTTTTTTTACATGGAAAGTCGCCGATCCTCTGAAGTTCCACGTCGCCGTGAAAGACAAGAACAATGCCAATAGCAAACTCGACGCTCTCGTCACGTCGGCAAGAAATTCGGTGCTGGGAAGTCATCCGTTTGGCGATCTCGTCGCGGCGGAGGGACGAGCGTCGATGTTGCCGAAAATCGAAAAAGAAATTCTCGCGCTGGCGGCGGATGATGCACGCGAAGCGCTCGGAATCGAGCTGCTCTCCACCGGTATCGTTCAGCTCCAGCTTCCAGAGGCGAATACCGAATCGGTTTTCCGCAGGATGCGCGCCGAGCGGAAACGTGAGGCAACTCAATTCCGTGCGGAAGGCCGGGCCAAGGCTGGAGAAATGAAAGCGCAGACGGATAAGGAAGCGACCGGTCTGATCGCGGAAGCAAAACGCCAGGCGGAAGAGATCCGTGGCAAAGCCGAAGCCGAGGCTTCCGCCATCTACGCCCAAGCGCACGGCGAGGCACCCGAATTTTATCGGTTTCTCCGCGAACTTCAAAGCCTGCGGACCGTGGTCGATAAGAACACGACCGTCGTTCTCGACACCAGCATCGCCCCGTTTCATTGGCTGAAGGAAACCGAAACCTTGCCGCCGGATTTGCGTCCTTCGAAACCGATCGAACCGATGGAACCGAAGTCGCAGCCATCATTAACGGAGCATCCCGCCACTTCCATTCTTGATCGATGAAAGCAAAACAAACGCTTCGCAACGAAGGTCGTGCGGTTGAGGCTTTGCTGGTTTTACTAAAGCATCTCACCGCTCACGCTCGCTGGGTTTTTGCGATCCTTCTCCTGCTCTATGCCTTTTCCGGGATTCGTACGATCCAGCCGCAGGAGCAGGCCTTGCTCCTCCGTTTTGGAAGACTTCAGCCGCAGGTTCATGGGCCGGGATTGTTATTTGGTTTTCCGGAACCGTTTGATCAAGTGTTGCGATTTGAAACCGGGAAAGACCTCACGCTGGTGATGAACCGGTGGACCATCGACAGTGCAAAAATCGACGACCCCGACAAACCGATCCAGTTCACCGACGCCGAGATGGCGGAAAAAGTGCGGAACAGCACAGTCGGGGGATCGGTTTATACGGAGTATGCCGAGGTCGCTGGAAAATCGCTCGACCCCGTCAAGCGGGGCTACACCCTGACGTCCGACTTTAACGTGATTCAAGGTGGCTTCGTTCTTAGATATAAAATCTCGGAACCCTTTCGATATGTTTCATCCGGTGATGAAATTGAAAAACTGTTAGAGCGCTTGGGGTATCGGGCTCTGACCCGGCAGCTCGCTTCGAGAAAAATCGATGCAAGTCTCACTTCGGACCGGCGAGAGTTGGCTTCCGCTGCCGCTCGTGAAGTTCAGCAAGAAGTGGATCGGCTGCGGCTTGGTGTCGTGATTTCTGGAATCGATATCCGCGAGCTATCTCCGCCTTCCCAGGTGCTTGCCGCCTTCGAAGATGTGACAAACGCGAAGCAATTTGAAAAGACGCTCTTTGAAAACGCTCGCCAACACCAATCGTCCACGCTTTCCCAAAGCCGAGGAGAAGCCGCAGCCATTCTTCATCGCGCGGAGGGTCACGTCGCCGGATTGCTCGCTGACGCAAAAGGTGAAGCTGCGTCATTCTCCGTGTTGGCCGCGAATTATCAACGACAGCCGAAGCTCGTTGCCGATCGCTTGCTGAGCGAAACGCTCGAAACCGTGATGGGCGCGATCCGCTCCCGCACGTTATTGCCTGCGGGTCAATCGACCCCATCCCTCATCCTCGAACCTTCACCTGAATATGCTCGCTGATTCCTTCTCGCTCGATGCGGCAACCCGGCACCGCCTGCGGTTACTTTTTCTTGCCACGGCCTTGTTGGCGGCATCGGTCATCACCGGTTGGCTGCGTCCCGATCAACCCGGAATTCGTGGCGCGCTTGCGCTCGCCGGAGCTTTGATCGTCGCGATTCCGATCGTTTCTGGATTGGTGACTGCGATCCGCTCAACCGGTTTTGCGGCGACCCAATTTTACATGGATCAATATGTCGTCCTCGCGCTGGCCGCCTGTCTCGCGACGGAAAAATATCTAACAGGTGGCATCGTCGCGATCGTTTTGGTGTTTGGCCAGATCTTGGAAGAGCGCACGACGGTAGGGGTGGAGATGGCCTTGGCGAAACTTCGACAGCTTTCCAAAATCCGTGCGCGTCGCAAAAAGGAGGGAGAGCTTGAAGAGGTTGAAGCGGCCGAATTGATCATCGGTGACGAAATTCTCATCCGTCCAGGGGAGTCGATTCCTGCCGATGCGAAGGTTCTCAGCGGAAGCGCGCTGATCGACCAATCACGCATCACCGGCGAATCCGTTCCGGTGGAAGTCGGGCCGGGATCGGAGATTTTCGCAGGGACGGCGAATCTCAATGGCGCGATCGAAGCTCGGGTTACCGGTGCGGGGGGCGAGACGGTGATGGGGCGTGTGCAATCGATCATCGAAGAAGCGAAGCATTCGGAAGCACCGATCATTTCGCTCGCTGAGGATTATGCCCGCTACTACACCCCTTTGATTTTGCTGATTGCCGCATCGGTGTTCTTTTTCACTCAAGACATCGAGCGTTCGATCGCGGTGTTGGTCGTCTCGATCCCATGTGCCTTCGTGTTGGCCAGTCCCTCCGCGATGGTCTCCGCGATCGCCGCGGGATCGCGGATGGGTTTGTTGATCAAAAGTGTCCGCCACCTCGAATCCGCGCGGATGATCGATACGGTGGTATTTGATAAAACCGGTACCTTGACCCAAGGGAAACTGGAGCTGGAGGACACGCTGGTTCACTCGGATGAATTTGATGCCGTGGCCGTATTGCGTATTGCCGCCGCGATTGAAGGGAACTCGAATCATCCGGTAGCGCGTGCGATTTCCAATGCCGTCCCTGCGGAGGATCGGCCGCCGGTTGGAGATTTCACGGAGCATTCTGGTTTGGGGCTTGAGGGGCTTGTCGACGGTCATCGCGTGAGGATCGGGCGTCCGTCGTTTCTCGAAAAATCCGGCATCACACTTGGGATTGTGCCTGCGGATTTCGTTCGGCATTCATTGGTTCTGTTGGCGATCAATGACCGGCACGTCGCCACTTTTTGTCTGGCGGATTCGATCCGTCCGGAAGCGCGGGAGACGCTTTCGCGTCTTCGTTCACTCGGGATCACGGATTTTATCATGCTTACCGGAGATCGAGCGGAGGTGGCACAACATATCTCGGCTCACACAGGTATTGACCGGTTTCAGGCAAATTGTCTGCCCGAAGATAAGTTGATCTATATCCGAAAACTCCGCGCCGAAGGGCGTAGAGTTATGGTTGTCGGAGACGGATTGAACGATGCCCCGGCTCTTGCCGAAGGGGATCTCGGAGTCGCGATGGGCGCTCTCGGGAACGACGTGACGATTCACACTTCGGATGTCGCGCTGATGTCCAATGACCTTCGCCGCTTGCCAGATTTGCTTCTGCTTTCCGCAAAAACCGTCGGCATTATCAATCAGAATCTGCTGTGTGGATTCGCCTTCATCATCATTGCCATTACGATGTCGACGCTTGGATGGATCAATCCGATCGCTGCGGCGTTTTTCCATGAGTTCAGCGCATTTTTTGTCATTTTTAACAGTGCTCGGCTGCTGCGATTTGACGGGATGGAAATCCAGACGGAATCCGGTTTTGAGCCGCACGAACTTGAATCTCCAGCGGTCCCTGCATGAAAATTGGAATGGGGATTTTTTTGATCGCAGTGAGTTGCGGCCTGTGGCTTGCCATGCGGCCAGCCGATTCCGTTTCGAAAGAGGCACCGGTTTCACTTCACGTTCGGAAACGAGAAGCATCCATCGATCCAGCATTCTGGAAATCGGCAAAGGTTCCGGAACCGGAAAATTTCCGCCAGCCGATGGGTGTGGAATTTTCTCATGAGCTCGTTGCGGTGGATTACCCGAGTCGCATTCAGCACCTGCAATCGGAAGGGGATTTCGAAGCGCTGAATTTTGCCATCGCCGATTGGTTCCGGTCCGATGCTGACGCGGCCTGCCATTGGTTGAATGAGCGTGAAAGCCTCGATCCCTATGAATCTGCACTTGTTGAAATATCGCGTTATCTCGCGCGTGCTGGAGAGGTAGCGCTGGCGCTGGAGTGGGCGGAATTGCTTCCCGCCGGTCAAAAAAAGGATCAGTCGCTTTATGACATTTACGCCTTTGCGGCTCGCAGTCGGCAGATCGATCCAGACAAACTTCGCGCGGCCCCTTTGCCGCCGGAGGAAATTGAGAAACTGCTCCGTGGAATTGCGGATGATTGAACCATCTGCCCCCTGATTGAGCTCTTGCCACCCCGCATTCTCTCTGCTCCATTTCTTCCATGGCCAATCCGACAAACGTGCTTTCCAGCGGAATCGAAATCATCGGTTCCATCCGCTTTTCCAATGACATGATCATCGATGGTAAGATCGAAGGCGAAATCAGCTCGGATAAAGGCCGTGTCACGATTGGTGAAAACGCGTTGATCAAAGGTGATGTCACCGCCGGCGAGGTCAAAGTTTACGGCAAAGTTGAAGGGAAAATCACTTCCCAACGTTGTGAGCTGAAGGACAAGTCCCGCATCAACGGCGACATCAAATCGAAGGTGTTCTCGATGGAAGAAGGTGCCCAGCTTTCCGGCCGCACCGACATCGGCGGCTGATTTTCAGTCGAAAAGTTCGAACTTGGGAATACTTGGACCGCAAAACCGGTTTGCGGTTCTATCTTTTGTCTTCTACGTCCGGTTCGATTTGCGGAGCTTGGGACAGAATTTGGAGCATTTTTTCAGCGCTCCCTCGGTTTCCACGGCTGCGGATATACGAATCCGCCTCAGCCACGGCCAGTCGTTGTGAAAGGATCGACGAGACCAACGAGTCCGTGGAAACTCCTTCAGCCCGGGCCATACTTTCCACTCGTTCGCGAATCGAGTCCGGGATAGAAATACTCAAGGTGCTCATGGCTTTTTCAAGATAGCAAGCAATTGGGCTGGCGTCACGACGGAAATCCCAAATGTCTCCACGCCAATAAAGTCGCTTCTGTTGTAGGTGACAATGTGAGTCGCCCCTGCCGCAAGCGCGCACTCAAAAATCAGATCATCTTTCGCATCTCGAAGAAACGGCCTCCATTTGAAATAAATGTAGGACTCTTCGGCGAGTACACAAAAGGAGTCCAGAAACTCACGGACCTGAAGGCGAGAAGACGGGCTAAGAATTTCGGGGCGATTTAACACGTCCTCATATTCGAGACATAGTGCCGTGGAAAGGGTAACGCGAAAATCGCCGTGGGCCATTTTTTGGAGGAGAAGATTTGATGCTCCAAGCGACGACCGTAGCCCTGCGACAAGAACATTGGTATCAAGGACGACGAGCACCGCTGATTTTCAGTCGAAAAGTTCGCCCTGTCCGGGGATCTGACGGCGGAAGGCGGTCAGATCGAGCTCGGGTGCTTGCGTTTTTAGTCCGTGTTTGCGGCAGCAGGCATGGAAAAGCCCGCGCCATTGTTCCGCTGCGGTTCCTGTTCCGCGCATCCGCTGGACTGGTTGGTGAGAGTTGAGATTTCCTTCGTGCGCGGCGCGGATGCGATTGAGGATTTTTTCCTTCGCGTCAGGTCGGTGGCGGTCAAGCCAGTGGGAAAAAACTTCGGCGACGGTGCCGGGGAGACGGACGAACGAGTAGGCGGCGAATGGAGCTCCATGGTCGGCGGCCGCTTTGAGAATCGCGGGAAGTTCCGAATCGTTAAGGCCAGGGATGAGCGGAGCGGCGCTGACCCCTGCGGGGATTCCGGCGTCATTCAGGATGCGCAGGGTTTCCAGTTTTCCTCGGGGCGAAGAAGCACGCGGTTCGAGGATTCGGGCGAGTTGTGGATCAAGCGTGGTGATGGAAAGGTAGATCGCGACACACCGGTGGCGCGCGAGTTCGCGGAGGTGGTCGAGATCACGGGAAACGAGGGAGTTTTTGGTGATGATCACGACAGGATTTCGGAATCGTGCCAAAACTTCGAGACAGCCACGCGTGATCTCTAATTTCCGCTCAACCGGTTGGTAGCAATCGGTCGCGCCGGACATCAGGATTTTCTCAGGGCGGTAGGATGGTTTTGCGAGGGCTTGCTCCAAAAGGCGGGCGGCGTCTTTTTTCACCACGATTTTCGACTCGAAATCCAGGCCGGAGGAAAACCCGAGAAATTCGTGATAAACTCGGGCGAAACAATAGGCGCAGCCGTGCTCGCAGCCGCGATACGAGTTCAGGCCGTAACCGTGGGAAAGGTCATCGGATTCGATGGGATTGAGGATCGATTGACTCTGGTCGGAAAAAAAAGTCGTGCGCAGCGGACGCGGATCTTCGTCGATCCAAGCATCTTGATCGGTCTCGATTTGGAGCTCCTGAAAGCGGTTGTGAGGATTTCGGTCCGCCCCGCGACCTCGTGATTTCATGAGGAAAGGGTAAATGGGAAGAGTTCACATGAACAGTTTCAAATCTCCAAATGTTTCGTGGGTGGCGAAATCCTCACATTCGGGACATTGAGAAAAGAAGGACTGGCTCCCTACTTCGAGGCCCTTTCAACCAATGAAACCAAAATACCATCCCCTCCCGCTTTTTTTCACCGTCTGCTTAGCCTCGGCTTATCTTTCGACCGGTCTTCAGCACGCCTCGGCGTTTGACGTCACGAGCGCTGTCACTTCCTCCCAGACCGCATCGAGCGGGAGTAACACGGTTTCGGAAAGTGGATCCATCGTTTTAAGTAGTAGCGGCGGACGAGCCGTGACGCTCACTGGAACCGGAACGTCTCTGACAAACTCCGGCCTTATTGAGCAAACCAACGATGACAGCGACAACGGTTCCCGAGCGATTCGCGCGACCGGTACGAACATCGTGATCACCAACAATGTCGGCGCGATCATCCGATCGGCGGATTCCGATGCGATCCAAACGAACAACGCCAGCACGTCGATCACTCTCAACAACTCGGGCACGATCCGTTCGAATGCCGATGGAAATACCACCAGCGGTCAGGCGATCGATTGGGCGGACATCAGCACCGGCAGCAACACCATCAATAACTTTTCGACAGGTGTGATCGAATCGACCGGTTCCGACGCCGTGCGTCCCGGCGTGAATGGCGTGATCAACAACTCCGGAATCATTCGTGCGAATCCGCTGGTCGAATCTGGAACCGCATCGGGCAGCGACGGAATCGACGCCCAAGGATCCAGTGGCGTGACCGTGTCGAACAGTGGCACGATCCAAGGGCGTCACGGAATCACCGGCGGTGCGACGGTTTTTGATATTTCGATCACTAACGAGATCGGCGGCGTGATTCAGGGGGTGAATGGATCCGGGATCAACATCGATGAGGTGACCACGACTTCCGGCGCGACGGTGATCAACCGTGGCACGATTACCGGAAATTGGGACGGCGTCAGCACGAATGGCGATGGCGACGGGGTGGACGTTGATGGCATCCTCGATCTGACCAACTATGGAATCATCCGCGGTTTGGGGGCAAACGGGGTGGGCAGCGATGGTGGAAATAACACGGCGGATGGCGTCGCATTCGGCGGTGGCACGATCATCAACGAAACCGGTGCCGAAATCACCTCTCAAGCGCTGACTGGAAACGCGACGACCAGTCGCGCGATCATGGTCGATGATAGCTCCGGCGGAAACGCGATCGCTGCGACTTTGATCACCAACCGGGGAACGATCCGGAGTTATGACGGTATCGCGATTTCCATTGTTGGCGATTTTGGAGACACGATTCTCAATGACGCAGGTGGCGTCATCCGTGGAACGGCGGCGACCGGCGCGGTGGTTGAAACGGGTGGCGGAGCGGACTTGTTCACGCAGCGCGGTTCCTTGGTCGCCGATGCCGGAAATGCATTGGACCTCGGTGCGGGTGACGATGTGATGAACATCGAAGGCGGCGTCGCCTCGATCTCCGGAAATATTTCCGGCGGGACGGGAAACAACACGCTCAATGTCAGCACGGGCGCCGGAAATACTTTCAGTTATAGCGGAGTGATTTCCAACTTTTCGGAAATGAACATCGCCGAAGGTCGTGTGGTGTTATCGGGCGCTAACGAAACCACGGGCGTTGCCACGGTTTCGGAAGATGGCGTTTTGATCGTTAACAATACTTCCGGCAGTGGAACCGGGACCAGCGAAGTAATCGTCGAAAACGGTGGTACGCTGGGCGGAACCGGTTCGGTGGGTGGAAATACGGTGGTGCAAGCCGGCGGTATTTTGACTCCGGGTGATGATTCGATCGAATCGCTCACCTTTGGTGGGACCCTTTCGTTGGCGTCCGATTCGGTCACGATGATGGAAATCAATTCGCTGACGGATCTGGCGGATCAGCTTGTTTTAGATGGCGGCGGCACCTTGGCCGGGGTTTTCAAGATCTTGAATTTGGAAGGAACGTTGGAAGCCGGGGCATCCTTTGACCTTTGGGATGGCGACACCGTGGATGCGAGTGGTGTGACATTCGATTTTTCCGAAGCGACTTTGGCGGACGGTTTGAGCTGGGATACCAGCGAGTTCGCAACTTCGGGCGTGATCGGGGTGATTCCTGAAACCGGTTCGACCCTGCTTCTGGGAATGAGCGCGCTGATTTCCCTCCGCCGCAAGCGGAAGGAAAGCTGAAGAATGGAACGAAGGGAGGGTGGTCACGATCACCCTTCCTTTTTGACCCCGAGAAAGCCGCACGAACGTCGGCGGTTCCGATCAATCAAACAAATTGCCGTAATGTTTTTTGGCGAGATCGAGGGACAGATCGAGGATTCCCTGGCTGCGTGGCTCTT
Source organism: Akkermansiaceae bacterium UBA1315 (assembly GCA_002307065.1). Taxonomy (GTDB): domain Bacteria; phylum Verrucomicrobiota; class Verrucomicrobiia; order Verrucomicrobiales; family Akkermansiaceae; genus Luteolibacter. The sequence goes on from DBTN01000017.1 coordinate 149,979, forward strand.
TGAGCGCCAGTTCAGCCATGGCGGAGCATTCGGCGTGGTTGAGCGAGCGGATGGCTTGGCCGACACGGGGGACCTGGAGGGGGCCGACGGAGAGTTCTTCGACACCGAGTCCGATCAGGAGTGGCGTCAGGCGGATGTCGCCCGCCATTTCACCACAGACACCGGTCCAGATGCCGTTGTCTTTGCCGGCGTCGATGGTGCGTTTGATTAAACGGATGACCGCAGGATGCGTCGGCCGGTAAAGATCGGCGACGTGGGGATTTCCGCGGTCAACGGCGACGGTGTATTGGATTAGATCGTTCGTGCCGATTGAAAAGAAGTCGACTTCCGGGGCGAGGAAATCCGCGCAAACGGCTGCTGACGGAACTTCGATCATCGCGCCGACGGGTATGTTCGGATCAAACGGAATGCCTTCTTTTTCCAGCTCGTCCATGCAACGCCGGAGCATTTCGCGGCTGCGGCGGACTTCGGAGAGGCCGGAGATCAGCGGAAACATGACGGCGACTTTTCCTTCGGCGCTGGCGCGAAGGATGGCCCGCAGTTGGTCGCGGAACATGGCCGGACGGGAAAGGGAAACGCGGATCCCTCTCCAGCCCAGGAAGGGGTTGGGTTCGGGATCGGTGAGCGGTTCGACCGGCAGTTTGTCGCCGCCCGCATCGAGCGTGCGGATGATGACCGGATGGGGTGCCATTGCGCGGGCGACGCGGGAGTAGGCATCGGCCTGCTCAAGTTCGTTGGGCATTTCCTCGCCATTGAGGAGGAGAAATTCGGTCCGGTAGAGTCCGACGCCTTTTGCGCCGCTGGTTTTGACGAGCGGAAGTTCTTCGATCAGCTCGATATTTCCGGAGACCGTGATGCCGTGGCCGTCGAGCGTTTCCGTCGCGATGTCGCGCATGGCGTCGAGGGCGCTGCGGACTTTTTCTTTTTTGGTGATGAGATCTTTGTAGCGCTCGAACGTTGCGGAACTCGGATGGAGAATCAGCTTGCCGGTGTATCCGTCGAGGATGGCCGGGACGAGCGCTTTGATATCGATCACCGCACCATTGAGTCCGACGACTGCGGGAATGCCGAGCGCCCGGGCGAGGATGGCGGTGTGTGAGTTGACGCTGCCTTGTTCGGTCGCAAAACCGAGGACATGTCGGCGGTTCATCGAGGCCGTGTCGGAAGGCGAAAGATCGTAGGCGACGAGGATGTGGCGGTCTTCCGGGGATTGCTGGCGGACGTCGTCGTCGTGTTCGAAATTTCGCAATACGCGCTGTGATACGTCTTCGATATCGGCGGTGCGTTCGCGGAGATAGGGGTCCGGAATACGGCGCATCGCTTCGAGGAAGTTCTGCATGACCGCGTAGAACGCGTATTCGGCGTTTTGCCACCGGTTTTCAATCGCTTCCATCACCCGGTCGACGACGGCGCGGTCTTCGATGAGCATGATGTGGGCTTCGAAAATGCCACTTTCGGCGTCGCCGGAGAGCGTTTCGAGGCGGGATTGCAGCTCGATCAGTTGTTTTTTGGTGATCTCAAGCGCGTGGCGGAAGCGTTCCTGTTCGCGAGGGATTTCCGATTCTGCGACCTCGTAAACCTCCGGCGCGGAGAAACCGCGGGCGATGACGTGGATTTGAGAAATGACGATACCGGGAGAAGCAGGGATGCCCTCGTAGGTGATTTCCGGTTCGAATTTGCTTTTGGGCATTTCTTCGCCACAGCGTGATTCCCGGATGGCCCGTCAATCAAGGCGCAAATTTTGCGGATTTTCGACGGTTCCGCAGTCCGTATGGAATTATTCTTCTTCGAATTTGCGGGTGATCAGATCGCCGATTGCCGCGAGGGCAGCTTCGGCATCGGTTCCTTCGGCGTTTACGGAAATGACGGAGCCGTGACCTGCGGCCAGCATCATGAGTCCCATGATGCTTTTGCCATCGACCTCTTCGCCGTCTTTTTCGACATAAATATCAGATTGGAAACGGTTCGCTGTTTTGACGAACTGCGCCGCAGGACGGGCATGAATGCCTAGCTTGTTAAGAATGGTGAAATCTTTTTTGGCCATGGGAAGGGGGCTCGCGCCGAGGGCACCCTAGGAGTAACGGCGGATTGCTCCAAGGCAAAAGTTACCTGTGATTTCACGGAGTGGGATTCGCATCATTTCCGACAGGGATCTCGTTGGAAAAAAGTTCGGTCAAAGTGCCCGGAGAAAGCAATTCCGGGGTGACGATCGGTTTTTTTCCGGGAACGAGAAGCACGTTGACCGGGATGGCGGTGCGGCCGAGTTTTTGCAATTCGGCTTCGATGATCGGATCCGGGTTCGTCTTGTCGGCCTTCAGGGCGACGATGCCTTTTTGTTTCATCAGGGCGATGACATAGGGGGTGTAGGCGCGTTTTTTATTCACTTGGCAGGTGGCGCACCACTGGGCGGTGAAATCGACATAGACCGGTTTGCCTTCTTTCAGCAACGATTCGACCGTTTCGGGTGACCATTTTTCCCACACGAGCTCGGAGGGAACGGGTGGCTTCAGCATGAAAAATCCGCCGACGGCAAAGGCGATGGTGAAGATCCACGCGATCATCCGTGTGCGTTTCGGGCGATGGGGAAGGTTCCAGCGGCCATAAATCCAAGCTGCGATCGCGATGGATGTGAGGCCAAAAACCGGTCCAAGGAGATTTTCCAAACCGATCTGCCCGGCGTAGACCCACAGCAGAAATCCTGCGGTCGCGAACAAAAGGAACGACATCGCTTGTTTGAAGCTTTCCATCCATGCGCCGGGTCTTGGGAGAAATTTCAGCAAACCGGGAAACGCGGAGAGCAAGAGATAAGGCAGCGCGAGACCGATCGCCATGGCGGCGAAGGCCGAGAAAAATTGGATCGCTGGGAGGGCGACTGCGGCACCGATGGCAACGCCGAGAAACGGGGCGGAACAGGGCGTGGCGACGACGGTTGCCAGCACGCCGGAGAAAAACGAACCGGCGAGGCCTTGTTTCGATTGGAGAGATCCACCGACCGAAGTGGCGGATGCACCGAGTTCAAACAGGCCGAACATGTTGAGTGCGAGGACAAACATGAGGAGCATCAGGCCGAGGACGATCCACGGGTTTTGGAGTTGATACCCCCAACCGATCGCATCGGAACCGGATGCTTCGGCGGCGAGCCGCGCGGCGAAAAGCACGCCACTGATCACTGCGAATGAGGCAAGCACGCCGAGGGCGAAGGTGAGTCCGTGGAAAACGATTTTTTTCCGGTCAGCCCCGGCCTGTTGGACAAAACCCATGATTTTCAGGCCGATCACTGGGAAGACGCAGGGCATCAGATTCAGCAGCAATCCGCCGAGAAACATCCCTCCGAGGATGGGCAGGAGTTTGGAAAACGGCAGCGGTGCGGCCGGTGGGCTGGCGATTTTCACGTCGGGAATCCGGATCGCGGAGGCGGATAACGAAGTGTCAAGCGGGGCGGAAGCGGTGAGGATTCCGGAAAAGGATTTTCCCTGAGGGATGGGGTTTTCGAGGAAATCGACAGTGTTTCGTTGAAGAGTGATTTTCCAATTTTCACCGTCGGCCGTGAGCTTTCCACCGTCACTGAGCGGTTTGAGGAACGGTTGATCGGGGATGAAATCGAGGCCGAGCGTGTCGAGACGAGCGGCGGCACCGGTTTGAGGTTCGAGCAGGAGCACGATTTCGTCGGCTGCGGACTGGGCGGTGATTTTCCAGGCGTTGCTGGAAACCGGTTGGTTTTTGCGGGCATTGGCAAAGAGATCTGCCTGGGCTGGATCCGGTTGAGCGGTGGCGGAAACCGGTAGCTGGAGCGTGAAGTCTTTGGATTCGTCGATGCAGGTTTCTTTGCAGATTTGCCATTTTGCTTTGGCGGAGAGAGTGACGGTCTCGCCGGTTTTGAGGGACGAGGGTGCCGAAATTTCCACGAGGAAAACCGGAGTGCCGGGGTAGATGAAACTTTTTCCGAAATAGCCGTCTTTTACCTGAGGCGTGGGCCATTGGATCGGACCTGCGGTAAAGCCAGCGGGCAGCGTCCAGGTGAGCGATGGGGGAAGCTCCACTCCACCGGAATTTTGGTAATAACTGTGCCATCCGTCCGGGTGTTTGAGCTCGAGGGCGACCGTGAAGGTTTCGCCAGGGGCGATGGAGCTTGTCTCGGAAACAAGGGTGGCGACGGACGAAGTCGCGCCGGACCGGTTGGTGAGGCCGAACTGGGCTTCGCTTAACGAGCTGAGGGAAAGGAGCGCGATGAAAAAGAAAAGGAAGCGAGGCATGCAGGTGATGGGTTGCGAACTGCAGTTAAGAGTCGCGAGAGCGATCTATCATCCAAAAAAGAACGGGACATCCGGATTTTCCAGATGTCCCGTGAGATTGTGAGGCGGTTTCGAGGATCAATAACCGTTATAATAGCGGTTGTTGTTGTCTTGATTCCGGCCGATCGCACCGCCGGTGACACCGCCTGCGGCCGCGCCGATAGCTGCGCCTTCCAGGCCGCGTCCGGATTGGTGACCGATCACTCCGCCGAGAACGCCGCCGGCAACCGCACCGGTGGCGGCACCGCGCTGGGTGTT
>DBTN01000042.1:0-269 GCA_002307065.1 Akkermansiaceae bacterium UBA1315
ACGGTTTTGATCTCGTATCACTCAGAATCGATCAGTTGCGAAAGATCCCTGTATATTATAGATTTAACAGATTCGGCGGACTCGGCGGATTCTATCTTCTTTCTCAATGGGTGAAATCCGTGGAATCCCATCATCTGCGCCAGAGAAAAGCGGACTCGTTCTTCCGGACCAACGGTCCGTGATTCCTTAGCCCAGGGCCTCGCCCTGGGGAATTCATATTCGTTTATGTGCGCCCCAACGGGGAGCGAGACGTGACGATTTCCTCTTAG
>DBTN01000042.1:629-45397 GCA_002307065.1 Akkermansiaceae bacterium UBA1315
ACCGTTGGTCCGAAGAAATGGCTACAGTTTTGATCTTTGGGTTAGAAAAATGCGGACTCGTTGAAAGCAATCTTAAATCATCTTACTGCGTTTCCACTGGCGCACTTCGAAAGTCGTGTGGCGCTCGATCAATTTCGAATCGGGAAACTCGCGTTCGAATTCGGGGAACCACGTATCTCCCTCATGATTTTCGAAAACGTGGCTGACCAAAAGATCATCCAGTTTTGGTAAAAATGCCGCGTAGATTTCCGCACCGCCGATGATGAAAACCTGACCGCTCAAATCGGCCAGAGCCGAGAGCTCGTCCGGTTCATGGATGACTTCCACATCTTTCGCCGACCAATCACGATCCCGCGTCAGCACGATGTTTCGCCGGTTTGGCAGCGCATGACCGATCGATTCGTAGGTTTTGCGGCCCATCACGATCGGATGACCGGTGGTCAATTTTTTAAAAAACGCCAGATCTTCGGGAAGATGCCAAGGCAACTTGCCATTTTTCCCGATCACGTGGTGGGAGGTCATGGCGACGACGGCTGTTAGATGGAGACTCATGGTGCAGAATCGTCGCGATCCGCTTCATAATGAAACCGGTGCAGGATCCGGTGCGCGACGGGGCCAAAGAGTAATCCGGCCAAAACAAGAAACGCCAGCCCTGAATATAAGGCATAAAGTCCTGCGAAAATTTTCCCCGCTTCGGTTTTCATCGGATCGACCGGTCCCATGCCGCCGAGAATCATGGACGCGTTCAAAAACGAATCCGTCCAGGTCATTCCCTCGATCACCCGGTAACCGGTCATTCCCGCGACCAACGAAAGCCCGACCAATCCGATGATCACCAGAAAGGACCGAGTCATCCGCCGCAGGAAATCGGCCTGCGACAGGAGTTTCTCACGGCGATTTTCAAAACGAAACATATTCGTCAAACCGCAATCGGCGCTTTGATCCCGGGGTGAGGATCGTAGTTTTCCAGCCGGATGTCATCAAATGTGAATCCGTCGATTTTTTTCACATCCGGATTCAGCCATAACACGGGCAATGGACGGGTTTCGCGGCTGAGCTGAAGCTTCGTTTGCTCCAAGTGATTTTGGTAAAGGTGCAAATCGCCAAACGTGTGGACGAAATCCCGCGCTTCGTAGCCGCAAACGTGGGCGACCATTTCCGTCAGCAAGGCATACGATGCGATGTTAAATGGCACGCCCAAAAACAAATCCGCGCTGCGCTGGTAAAGTTGGCAGGAAAGGCCCGGCTTTCCGCCATCGACCGGTTCGTGCACGTAAAACTGAAATAACAGATGGCAGGGCGGCAGCGCCATTTGACCGACTTGGCCGACGTTCCACGCGGAAACGATGTGGCGTCGCGATTGCGGATTTCCGATCAGCCCGTCGATCAGCAACTGGATTTGGTCGATCGAACGACCGTCCGTCGTTTGCCAAGAGCGCCACTGCTTCCCGTAAACCGGTCCCAATTCCCCCTCGGCATCCGCCCATTCGTCCCAGATGGTCACACCGTTTTCGCGGAGATAACGAATGTTCGTCTCGCCTTTGAGAAACCACAGGAGCTCGTGAATGATCGACCGCAGATGCAGCTTTTTCGTCGTCAGGCAGGGAAATCCCTTCCGCAAATCGTAACGTGCCTGGCGGCCAAAAACCGACACGGTCCCCGTACCGGTACGATCCCCGCGGGTCTCACCGTTTTCCAGAACATCGCGCATCAGATCCAGATAGGCCTTCATCGCCGGTGACGCTAAGTTTCTCCGAGCGGCTTGTCCATCCGAGGGATTGACGGAAATGAAAAACCCCGCCTTTTCGGGCGGGGTTATACGAACGGGATGGCGGAGCGGACGGGGCTCGAACCCGCGACCTCCAACGTGACAGGCTGGCGCTCTAACCAACTGAGCTACCGCTCCATCCCGCTCGGGACGGCGAAGCTAGAGTTCGAACGCGCCGGGTGCAATCCCTTTTGAAAGGTGAAGTAATTTTTTTCACCGATTTCCTCCGACGGCTTTGAAAACAGAACGCATTTTCCCTTTCCGCACGCAAAAACCGGTGCCGATTCGCCCGGTCTTTACCGAGGAACGGTTTCGCGCTTTTCACCCGCACTCGGCTCGCTCAAGCTGCTCCTCATGCAACGCTTTGCCAACAAAACAGCCGTCGTCACCGGCGGAGGACGCGGAATCGGTCAGGAAATCGCCCGCAAACTCGCTTCGGAAGGCGCGAAAGTCGCCGTCGTCAGCCGCAGTGCCGCGAGTTGCGGAAAAGCCGCCGAAGAAATCAACGCCGCATTTCCTGGCTCAGCGACCGCTTTCGCCGTGGATGTCGCCGATCACGAGGCCGTGCAGGAACTCGCCAAACGCATCAACGACGAGCTCGGTCCGGTCAACATTCTCATCAACAACGCCGGTGTCACTCGTGACGGATTGCTGATGCGGATGAAGGAGGAAGATTGGGACACGGTTCTCGATACGAACCTCAAAGGCGCCTTCAACACGGTGAAAGCTTTCATGCGCGTGCTGATGAAAGCGGAAGACCCTCGCATCATCAACATCGCTTCGGTCGTCGGACTGATCGGAAACGCCGGCCAAGCCAACTATTCCGCCTCCAAAGCCGGATTGATCGGTTTCACCAAAGCCGTCGCTCGCGAGCTTTCGGGCCGCAAGGTGACCTGCAACGCCGTCGCCCCCGGCTTCACCAAAACCGACATGACCGACGAACTGACCGATGCCCAAAAAAGCGCGGTGATCGGAAATATTCCGCTCGGCACCTTCGGTGAAACGCAAGACATCGCCGAGGCCGTCGCTTTCCTCGCAAGCCCTGCCGCACGCTACATCACCGGTCAGGTGCTCGCCGTGGACGGTGGAATGACGATGTAATCGAAGGTTTCTGGCCACCTGAAACGATCGATCCTGATAAATCGCTAGTTTCTTTCGTTTCAGGAACGCCAAATCGCGCTTCACTCCCCCCTTATGGAACTGATTTTATTACGCCACGGCAAAGCCGAAGACAGCAATCCGCTCGGTGACAGCGCGCGGGTTTTACTCGAGAAAGGTTACCAGCAATCCCGCCAGGCCGGCCGCTTGCTGCAAGGTGCGGACCTTTTGCCAAATATCGTGCTGACCAGCCCGTATGCTCGCGCCCAACAAACGGCGGAGGAATTTTGCAAAGCCGCGGGAATCCCCGGTCCGGTCGTGCAGGGCTGGCTTTCCAGCGGCATGGACCCGGAAACCGCTCTGGAAGAACTGGTAGCGTTCAAAGATTTTGGAAGAGTCGCCATCGTCGGCCACGAACCGGATTTTTCCCAACTCATCCAATGGTCGCTCAGCGCGCTCGGCGGTTCGATCGAAATCAAAAAAGGCTCACTGGCCTGCCTGCGCATTCAGCCGCCATTCCGCCAAGCGACTCTCAGCTATCTCATTCCACCGGTTTGCAGCGCCCGCTGTTAGACGCTGTAACCGGTTTGGGAACTGTCTGAAAATGGAGCGTCGATATTTTATCGACTATTTCTTTTCGATATTCTGTCGAAAGAGCCGGCGGTTAATCAAAACCAACGACGGACAGAATGCCCTTTCAAATAGCGCTCAGAATGAACGCGCTCCTTTTCGAATTTCAAGACAACCGGTTTGAGGAAATCACAATTCGCCCTCGATTAGGTCCTCAAGCGTCTGGCGCTTGCGAATGACGGTGGCGGTATCGCTTTCGACCAACACTTCTGCCGGGAGAGGGCGCGAATTGTAGTTCGAAGCCATCACAAAACCATACGCGCCGGCTGACATCAGCGCGACATAGTCACCCGGATCGAAATTCGGCAGCTCGCGGTCTTGGCAGAAAAAGTCACCGCTTTCACAAATGGGGCCGACGACATCGACCTTGATGCGTTCACCCGTCGCCGGTTCATTCAGCGGCACGATCTCGTGGTGCCCTTCGTAAAGCGCGGGACGGATCAGATCGTTCATTCCCGCATCCACGATCTTGAAGGTTTTGGCCGAGCCTTTTTTCTCATAGAGGCACTGAGTCAGCAAAACCCCAGCGTTCCCCACGATGTAGCGACCCGGTTCCAACAAAATTTTCAACCCGAGATCTTTCAACCGTGGGACGAGCTCTTTTCCATATCGCTCGATCGTGAGTGGGCGATCCGCTTCCGGCTGCTTTTCCCACCAATCGACCGAACCGGATTCGAGCGACTCTTTGTAAATGATCCCGATGCCGCCGCCGATCGACCAGAACTCGATGCCGTGGCGCTGCTTCAGCAGTTTCACCAGCGGAGTCACCTTTTCCACCGCTTCAATGAACGGCGCAATCGAGGTGAGCTGCGAGCCGATGTGCATCTGCAAGCCGCGCAGTTTGATGTTCGGCAGCTCAGTCGCCGCACGCTCGTAAAGGGATTCGATCGCTTCAAAATCGACGCCAAACTTGTTTTCCGACTTACCGGTCGAAATGTATTTGTGGGTGTGGGCGTCCACATTCGGATTCACCCGCACGGCAGCCGGAGCGATGACTCCCAGTTCACCTGCGACTTTGTCCAGATATCGAAGCTCTTCTTCGCTTTCAACATTGAAGGAATAGATGCCTTTTTCGAGGGCGTAAACAATCTCCGCCCGTGTCTTACCCACCCCTGCAAACGTGCAGTGAGCCGGATCTCCGCCCGCCTTGATCACTCGGAAGAGCTCTCCGCCGGAGACGATGTCAAATCCAGCTCCCTGAGTGGCCAGCAGTCGAAGGACCGAAAGATTCGAATTCGCCTTCACCGCGAAAGCGATCTCATGATCGACACCCGTCAGAGCCTTATCCAGGCGGCGGAAATGATCGACGATCGTTCCCGCGGAATAAACGTAAAGGGGAGTCCCGTGCTCTTCAGCGAGCTCGGAAAGTGGGATTCCCTCGCAATGAAGGGAACCGTTTCGATAGGAAAAACCGTGCATGGATGGGTGGAACTAACCGGGAATGAGGTGGCGGTAAAGTCAGAAGAAGAAACGTCACACGCTTCCCGCCCACAAAAAAAGCAGCGTGGGCGAAACCCACGCTGCCAGCATTAACCGAAAATCGCAGAGCGATCAGAAGTAGAAACGAAGACCGAGGTCGATCTCTTTTTGGAACTCGTCTTCACCATCCGAAGTCCAGCCGCCACCCATCGACGCTGCAACAGCGAGGTTGGTGCTGACGAAGTACTTGATACCGGCGGTGAGGCCGAGATTTGCGCGGTCGGAGTTGTCGCCGATCTCGTTGCGGGAGTAACCAACGGAAGCACCAAGGAAAGGAACCCACTTGGTACCGGTGAGGAAGTTGTATTCCGCGAAGAAACCAACACCGTAGTTCTTGTCGCTGTTCACGCCGTTGAAGGCGACTTCACCACCAAGCAACCAGTTGTCGGTCACGAAACGGCCGTAGCTGGCGTTGAGATTGTATTCCGTATCATCTTCCCAGTTGAGGCGACCGTCCAAACCGAGTTCTTGAACACCTTTCGCGATGCCTGGAAGGCCGTCCGAAGTTGGGCGTGCGTAGCTGTCGGTCGTGGTCGTCATCATTCCACCTTTGGAGTCGGTGGTCGCCGCGAAAGCGGAGCCAGCTCCAAGGACGGTAGCGGTAAGCAACGAAGCGAGCGCTGCGGATTTGCGAGTGGTTGTTTGCATATAGTTATAGGTTGTGGGTGATGCAGATCGTGAAATCTTGCATGCGCTCATTCTCGCCCCACTCAAACCGAAGTCAATGAAGCATAATGATTTACAAATTGCACATAAACCCAAATTACGGGCATTTTGCATCACAAAAGTGAGTCATTTGCACGATACAACCCGTCAATTTTTTGAAAGATCGGGTGAAAGCTTGAAGCTATCAGCATTCAACCGACTTGAAAAAAAATTTCGTCATATTGCAAAAAGCACGAATTAAAAATCATTTGACGGAATTTCGGCAAGTTTTTGTTAGATTCTGTTAGACATATGGATCTATTGATCGAGCTGTTCACCCGATTTTAGTGGATTGGAGAGATGGGTTTTCCCTCGCGTGCACATACAAAATCTTCCGCTTTTTAGATCCGAGAGTTGCGAGATTCGTTTGAAAAGCAAGAATTCATGCATGAGTAAAAACCGGTCGGTCACCATGTTGCGCTATCATGAAACCGGTAGCGACTCGGTATCCGATCAGCTCGCGTTAGAAGAACCGTTGGAAATTCGGGTGGATGGCCATCCGGTTTCGGTGGTGATGCGCACGCCCGGTGATGACGAAGAACTTGCCGCCGGCTTTTTGATTTCCGAAGGGATCATCGACCGGCCGGGCGCGTTTCGAAAAATCGAAGTGCTGCCGGACGAAAACCGGGTGTTGGTGTTTTTGGAAGATGATCTGGAAATCGATTTCACCCGGCTCACCCGCCATCTTTTCACGGGTTCGTCCTGTGGACTTTGCGGAAAAGCGACGCTGGATGCGATTTTCACCCATTCGTCCCCAGTCGAGCGACCGATCGAAATTTCCGCCGAAATTTTATGCGCCGCGCCGCCGCTGCTCCGCAGCTCTCAGGACCGGTTTGACCAAACAGGTGGCCTTCATGCTGCCGGGCTATTTTCCAAAACCGGCCAGATGCTCGTTTCCCGGGAAGATATTGGTCGGCACAACGCCGTCGATAAAATCATCGGCCACGCCTATCTTCACCAAATCGATCTAACAAAAACGTTTCTATTGGTTTCAGGCAGAGTGTCTTTCGAAATCATGCAAAAGGCGTTGGCGGCCCGCATTTCGGTGGTCGCTGCCATTTCGGCGCCGAGTTCGCTGGCAGTGGAATTCGCCCGAGAGTCCGGTCAGACGCTGATCGCATTTCTTCGACCGCCGACTTTTAATTGTTATACCGGCTCGCTGTGAGCGATGTCGATCTCGATGGATTTGCTCGTCGGCGTGCCGCTTCCCTCGGCCTGACTTTCCACCGGAACGAGCACATTGGCTTCTGGAAAATAAGCGGCCGCACTTCCTCGTGGCATTTCATAAGGAATCGCCAGGAAACGTTTTAACACACGTCGCTGCTCACCCCAAAAGCTGGTGATGTCCACGGGTGTCCCGGGTTTGATGCCACGTTCTAACAGATCGTCCGGATTGACCAAAATTACCTGCCGGGCGTTTCCAATTCCGCGATAGCGATCGTTCGCCCCGTAAATCGTCGTGTTGAATTGGTCGTGGCTGCGGATCGTCTGCAAGATCAACCGTCCGGGAGCGCATTCAAACGCATCCATCGGCGCCAGGCTGAACGATGCTTTTCCATTAGGAGTTTCCCAAACGCGCGATTTGGCGGAATTGGGAAGATAAAATCCGCCCGGATCGGTCGCCCGATCGTTATAATTTTCAAAACCGGGGATCACGCACTCAATGACGCTGCGAATCCGATCATAGTCTTCCGCCAACCATCGCCAGAGCACCGGGCTTTTCTCCCCGTGCACAGCCTCCGCGAGACGCGCGATGATTTCCACTTCACTTAACAAGTCTCGCGACGCCGGTGAAAGGATCCCTCGCGACATTTGAACAACGCCCATGGAATTTTCACACGTCACAAATTGTCCATCACCGGTGCCGTCCCGCTCGCTGCGGCCGAGGCAAGGCAAAATGAGCGCGGTTTTACCGGTTACCAAATGACTGCGATTGAGCTTGGTGGAGATATGGCATGTCAGATCACAGTTTCGCAGCGCCTGACCAGTAAACTCGGTGTCCGGAGACGCCTGGAGGAAATTTCCACCCAAAGCAAAAAACACCTTCGCCTCACCGCGGTGCATCGCGAGGATCGAAGCGACGGTATCGTAGCCGTGCTTTCGGGGCGAACGGATACCGGTTTTTCGATCGAGCGCCGCCAGAAAGGATTCGGGCATTTTTTCAAAAATCCCCATCGTCCGATCGCCCTGCACGTTACTGTGGCCGCGCACCGGACAGAGCCCGGCACCGGGTTTCCCGATGGCACCTAGCAGCAAATGAACGTTGATCACCTCCCGAATGGTCGCGACGGAATTGCGATGTTGGGTCAAGCCCATCGCCCAACAAGTGATCAGCCTTTTCGATCCGCGACGAAGCGTTTCACCGAGTGTCCGGATCTCTTCCTCCGGCACTCCGGATCGTTCAACAATCTGACTCCACGGCGTTTCCTCCACCAAGGATCGATAAGATAAAGCATCCGCCGTGTGTTCCGAAATGAAGGCCTGATCCAAGACCGAACCCGGAGATTTCGCTTCGGCCTCGAACAAAACTTTCGCAATGCCACGGAACAGCGCCAAATCGCCATTGATTTTGACTCGGAGAAATTGCGAAGCAAGCGGAGTCGAGCGCCCCAGCATCGCGCTGACATGTTGAGGGTGGGCAAAGCCAATCAAACCGGCTTCTTTCAACGGATTGATCGCCACAATTTTCGTCCCTTTTTTCACCGCCGCCTCAAGCGTGGTGAGCATCCGCGGATGATTCGTGCCGGGATTTTGTCCCACACAAAGAATTACATCCGCCTCTAGCAGATCTTCCAGACTGACCGTCCCCTTCCCCACCCCGACGGCATCTTTCATCGCCAGTCCGCTGGATTCATGACACATGTTCGAGCAGTCCGGCAGATTGTTTGTGCCATAACTTCGGACAAACAATTGATATAAAAATGCGGCCTCATTGCTTGCACGACCCGAGGTATAAAAAATCGCACGATCCGGTGAATCCAGCGCTTGCAAATGAGACGCGATGATCTGGAACGCATCTTCCCACGAAACCGGTTCATAATGGCTGGCACCTTCGCGCAACAGCATCGGGTGAGAAATCCGTCCCTGCCGATCGTGCCACAAATCGCTTTGCTCCGCGAGTTCGGCGACGGAGTACTTCGCGAAAAAACGAGGATCCGCCAGTTTGCGCGTGCTTTCCGAAGCCAATGCCTTTGCTCCATTTTCACAAAATTCTGCCACGGAACGATGATCATCCGGGTCCGGCCACGCACAACTCGGGCAGTCAAATCCTCCGGCCTGATTCATTTCCATCAACCCCCGGGTTCCGCGAAACGGGCCCGATTCTCGGAAAATGTGATTGAGAGATGATACCACCGCCGGGATGCCCGCCGCCCATGTTTTGGGTGCGCTTTGTTTCAATTTTTCTTCGTCAATCACCTAGCGGTCAACTTGCTTGAGAAATCCGGATTTTCAAGAACCAAACTCCGCAGGAGAAAGAACGATTCAAAGCTGGAAATCCTTTGCCCAGTTCGTTCATCGTCCGCGCATGACCGCCGCTGATGCAGGATTCTCGATGCCACCCGAATGGGCTCCCCAAACGGCCGTCTGGCTGTCGTGGCCCGTCGATGATCCGCGCCACTGGGGCGGTGCAAAAAAAGATCTGATGTGGGCGAAGTTCGCGGAAATCGCGGCGGGCATTTCCCGTTTTGAACCGGTGCGGATCAACGCTCCCGGCGGGGACCACCGGGCGATTTTGGATGCCTGCAACCGCGCAAAAGCCGTCCCGGAGCGAGTTGAACTTTTTGATCACCCGCACAACGACGTCTGGTGCCGCGACCACGGACCGATTTTTGTAAAACACCGCGAAACTGGTGAAATCGCCGTCACCGATTGGGAATTCAACGCGTGGGGAGGCAAATTTCCGCCGTGGGATCAGGACAACCTCATCCCCTCACGCATCGCACAATCCCTCGGTATGCGCTCGTTCAAGGGCGGCATGATTCTCGAAGGCGGCGCGATCGAGATCAACGGTGCGGGCCAGCTTCTCACAACTGAGGCTGTCCTTTTAAACCCCAACCGAAATTCGCGGATGGATCGGGATGAAATCGAACATCGCCTGAAAGCCGGTCTCGGAGTTTCGGAAATCCTCTGGCTGAGCAAGGGCATCGAGGGGGATGATACGGACGGCCATATCGACGATTTGGCTCGATTTGTCGACGAAACGACCGTGCTTGCCTGCATCGAAAAGGACCCGCTTTCCCAAAACCGGCCGATATTGACCGAAAACATTTCTCGCATTCGTTCGCATTTGGCGCCCAACGGTCGCGCGTTTGAAGTGGTGGAAATTCCGCTTCCGGAAGCCTGTGAAGTTCCCGGCTGGCGCTTACCGGTTTTACCCGCGTCCTACGTCAACTTCCTGATCGTCAACGGTGGCGTACTGGTCCCGACGTTTCGTCAGGGAAAAAATGACGACCGCGCGCTCGGAATGATTCGCGAACTTTTCCCATCCCGGGAAATCATCGGAATCGATTGCCTGGATTTGGTCGAAGAGGGAGGAACGCTCCACTGCATCTCCCAACAGCAACCCGCCTGAACGGATTGGGGCTCGCGATGGCGGGCTGCAATAGCCGATTCCGCACGCCCGGAAAGGGTTCTCTCTCATATATCGGATAGCCCCGTTAGGGGGGAAATTGGGGGCTATCCTTTATATTTCGAGGGGGGAGAACCGAAACGCTATGGCCTCGGTTCAAATATAAGACAGATCCGCGCGGGAAAACGTCACAAAGAATTTCCAAAAAACGCGCAGTTTTTTTTCATCGGCACAGCGCCCCCTCTCCACTACTGGATTTCCTCGACTGCGGGGTGGGCAGGGATCGTTTCCAAGGTCAATCTAGTGTTAGGAATCACCAAGAATGAGCCATCGGAGCGAAGGAGCTTGGCGGTTAGCGGACCAATTCCTTGAATGATGCATGGCTCTCCTCCGATCTCGACGGTCGTGCCAGGTTTAAAAACGTCTTTTGCGTAAACCCCGGCAATCAATCCTCCAGCGGCATCTCTCAACCCGAGCCCTAAGGCCAAAGCCATCGCCAATGCCAGCGAGCCCAACAGGATCTCAACGGAGGCGATCAACAATCCGGCTTGAATTCCGAGTTGAGCCAAAGCGACGGTCAGCACGATCACCAACACAAAACCGAAGACGAGAGATCCCAAGGTCTTTGCGTAATCCAGGCCCAATTTTCCGAGTGTTGCGATGGTCGCACGACGTAAAAGATCAGCGACGAAAAAACCGGTGGCGACGATGATGATGGCAACGATAGCCTTTGGCAAAAACCGGAAAACCGCCGCGACGATATCCGATAAATCTCGCAAGCCAGCGTTGTCCGCTGCCGCTTTCAGACTGAAAAGTAGGATCAACCAAAAAGCGGCTTTCCCCAAAAGAGCCCCAGGCGGAATTTTGATGCCCGCCGACGAAAAGGAGTTCGACAAGGAGGAGCCGTGAAAAAGCCGGTCCAATCCGGTCCGCGCGAAAAACGAAATCAAGGTACGCGCCACCACCAGGCCGATCACCCAGCCGACGAACGTGATGATCAGCGAAACGGCCAGTTTCGGCGTAAAATCGATAATATCTCTCCCCATCGATGCAAAGGCATCGCGCAAGGCGGACAGGATAGAGAACGAAGTTTGAGCGAGGGGGGAATTCAAATGCATTTGAAAATTAGACACGGTAATCGTCCAGACGATCGACGGGTCGCCCGGACAGAAGGCAAGATGAAAGATCCAGCAACGGCAGACTTAAACCGTTGAATGTAAAGTCGCCAAAAGCACGAAGCGAATATTCGTAGAGCGCCATGTCCGTGATCCGGTTCACAACACTTTCTGGTGGCTGAGGGAGAGATTTCGACCACTCGAGAGCCGACAGCTCCTGGTCGAGATCCAAAAACGTGAGATCGAATGCGGTATTAATGGGAAGAGTCATGGTTTGCGGGGGGATGGTGGAATTTTCTCAACAACGTCCCAGGCGGTCTTAAACGCATCCATGGCGCGGTAGAGCCTCATCTTAGCAGCAGATACGCCGATGTCCAAAAAGGATGCGATTTCTTCAAGGCTCATGCCTGAAAGGTATCGCATCGTAATGATTTCGCGCTGCATGGGATCGAGGTGTCGGAGGGCGTCCTGGATGCGATCCGCCGCCGGATCGTCGAAAGAAGCGGATTCTGGACGGAATTGCTGATTGGATGCGAGCGCATCTTCGGCTTTTTTCCGGGTCTTGTTCTTTGAGATGCGATTTCGAGCAACGTTTAGCACAATAATGTAAAGCCACGATCGAAATGCCGATCGCCCTTCGAATGTCGCCAACTTGTGAAAAACATGGAGCATCGCATCTTGGGCGACCTCTTCGGAGTCTTCCCGGCTGTCCAGAACGCGCATGGCGACATGGTAAGCAAACGGATAATGTCGGCGAACCAAGGCTTGATAAGAAGTCGTCTGGTCTGGCAGCTCCCGCAAACATCTCTTGATCAGGGTAACGTCATCGACTTCCTCCCTTTCGAGGAAAGCGGTCGACGAGGAAGATGGGTAATCTTCCGGATTTCCGGGGGGAATCATGGATTTGGGGGGAATCGCATTCCCGCAAGCCGCGCGGGACGTCGTCTTTATATCGCTCTCAGATTCTCATTGCCAGCACGGTTTCTTCCAATTTGGGAATAAATACGTCGATCCCTCGGTTTTGACGCCGAGCCTTTTAGATGCCGGTGGTGATTTCGCAACCGGGGAGCTTTTCTTTGAGGATGGCGATGGTTTCCGGGCTGACTGCGGTTTGCCAAAGAAAGAGTCTCTTAAGGTTTGTCAGACCTGCTAACTTCCGCACCCCCGCATCGGTGACTTGGGTGCCATAGAGGTTGATCGATTCGAGTTTTTGCAATTTCAGCAAGGTTTCCAACGAGACGTCCGTGACCCCGGTTTCCGCCAAACGGATCAGACGTAGATTTTCCGCAGAGGAGAGAAGTGCAACCGTGGCATCCGTGACCTTCGTGGCGGAAAGATCCACGGTGACGAGTTGGGGAATGACAGACTCGATTTTTTTGAAACCGTCATCGTCCAGATTTCCCCGAAGTGAAACCGCGGTAAAGGTGAGATTTGGCGACTCTTCCGACTCAAATCCCAAGGCCCCCGGGAAATCGTTCGAAAGCTGGGCAACTAGGGATTTAAGATCGTCCCCGGGCGCGACCGGTTTTGCTTCCGCTCCGGCAGGTGCGGAAAACGGAGCAAGTTGCTTGAGCGCTTGCTGGACCGGGGCAGGAATCTCGAATTCGCTGAGCTTTTTGGCCGGATCCGCACCACTGTCGAGCCACCACTTGATGATCACCAGCTCGTGAGGTTCCACCTGCGGTTTACCTTCCGGTGGCATGCGTTCGTCATCGTCTTCTTCCAATTCCATACGGATGACAATGTTGCTATTGTCCGCATCCCCCGGGATGATTCCCTCCCCTTCTTTCCCGCCTTTGACGAGCAGGTCGAAGGTATCCATCCGCAGCCGGCCTTTGGCCTTGTCCGCCTTGTGGCACTGGACGCAACGACGTTCGAAAATCGGTGCGACGATATCGGCATAAACGATCTGATCTTCGTTTTTAACCTCCTCCTTCGGCTTCTCGTTCACCTCAAGGCCCAGCAATTTCCGGATCGGAGCGGGAGCATAATCGGTTAAATAACTGCTGCCGTGAGTGATCGATGCGCCATCATGACTGGCAAAACCCATCACCGCCACACTGCCAAAAAGCAGCAACCGGTAAAAAGCCTGATTGCCCGCTACCGCGGCGGTCCATGCCTTGATGACAAAGGTCAAAACCGCAATCACCGCAAAAATCAGTCCTCCCCAAAGGTGCCTGTCCGCGAGCGCGTTGTCCTCATAACCGCCGCCGTGATAGAGGAGAAACCCGGCGACTACCGCCAAGATCGCGCTCGCCGCACCAAAAAACATCGGGAAAAGCGTCGTTTCTCGCCTCTCCCCTCCCCGTCGGAAAAAAATCAACCCGAGCTCCTGAAACAGAATTAAGCTGAAAACCCCAATCGGCAAATGCAGCAAAACCGGGTGAAAATGCCCGAGAAACCGAACCATGTCCGGCATTTTTTCGCCGTCGGGCGCCCCCGCTAAAATCGGCATCGCGATCAAACCGGCGATCGCCAGCAATCCAAAAAAAGTCAGCGCCCAAGGGCGCCTGACGCGAGTGACGGGTTCAACGGGATCTGCCATAAGAAGGAAAGGTTACGAAAAGCTACCCCTTTTTCTTCCATGCCCCTGCAGGAAATCAAACATCAACCGTCGAGGCCGCCGCTTTCGAACCCGGGTTTGAGCGCTTTGTCGTGTTTTTTGTTTTTCTCCATTTTCCTAAAAACGGAATCCAGCGAGCGACGTCGTAGCCGAGAGAACTCATGCATTTGACAAAAATCGCCAATGCCACTCCCTCATCGATCAACGGCAACGGGTCAAAGATCGGCCCCATCACCAATAAATAAAGGCCGGAAAAAATCGCGAAAAACCAGAGGATCGTTCGTTTCATGACATTTTATAAACGTCGCCCATTCGGTATAAATTTCCAGTCGGTTTCCAACCGACCGGTTTACACGATCTTTTCCACCAAAACCTCGACGTCCATCCGGCAACTTGCCGTTCCACGATAGGACCCACCCACCGGAGCAACGTCTTCATAATCACGACCTACCGCGATTTTCACGTAGCGCTCGTCGGCCAAATTGTTGTTCGTCGGATCAAATCCGATCCAGCCGATTTCTGGCAAATAAACCTCGCACCAGGCGTGCGAAGCTTGTGCCCCCACCAAGGTATCGCGCGGACCGTTGTAAAGATAACCCGAGGCATAACGCGCCGGAATTCCGACCGACCGACAAAGCCCAAGCATCACATGCGTGAAATCCTGACACACACCGCGCCGCAGTTGAAACGCTTCCTCCAAATGGGTGCTCACACTGGTCGTGCCCGCCGCGTACAGAAACTCCCGGTGAATCCAGTTCATGAAGGCCATCGCCTGATCAAAAACCGGGAAAATCCCCTGAATCAAATCCAGTGCCTGCCGCCAGATGTCAGGATGTTTCGAAACCCACCGGCTTTCCTGCAAATACAGCCAAGTTTGCTCCATGATGGCGACTCCCGAGTAGGCAGAAAGCGGTGCCGAACGACTCACCTCCGGAATTTCCAACGGCAAATTGTGCACTCGAATTCGACTTTCGATCTCCAGCCGCACGTGAGGTGAAGAGAGCTCGAAATGATGCGTTACATTGTCGAACAAATCCGTAAACCGCCGCAGGCGCGTCGCCGGAAGAACCCGAATGATCGCCGAAAGCGTTTTTTGGAACGGAAACGTCCGCGGTTCCAAATGCAGCGTGTTGATGCTTTCGGAAACCGGTGAGGCGTAGTTAAAAATCGTCCGATGAGTGACCGCCAACTTCGTGCCCGAACGCGAATTTTCCGGATTGGAAAATAAATCCGACCCCGGCGGCAAGGGGACGGATGGCTGGGACGAGTTCACAACTTATTGCTGTTGTTGCTGTTGTTGCTGTTGCTCCTGCCATGCGGCGACCGCGGAGCGAGATTGAGGTGCCTGAGGCGGCTGAATGATCGAAGCTCGATCTGGCAGCAAAACATAAGTCTCAAAAATTTCGGCACCGATCAGATTGAACCGTTCTTGAAGCCCATCGAGATACCCATGCAAACCTTCCTTAAACGCCTCATCCGCCGAACCGAAGTTGAGCGCGGACAACAGCAACCCGGCTTCGCGTTCCGAATTGTTCGAGAACGTTCCACGCGGCGTTCCGGAAATCCGGTGCAGGCTGATATCGACACGCTCGATGCAGTAGCGGACGGATCGCGGGAAATCTTTGGAAAAAATCAGGAAATCCAGAACACCGGCCGCATCGATTTTCCGTTGCTCGGCCCGAAAGGCACCCATCGCTCCGCACGACCGCAGAATCGCCGTCCAATGCAGCAAGCCCGGCGCACCATTTTCCTCACCGTTCAATTCGCCCGGCAGATAACTGGAAATGTCCAAAAACCGGGTGGTTTTATCCGCGCGTTCGAGGTGTCGACCCAAATCCATGAACTCCCACGCTTCATTGCGCGAAGTCGTCGACGCGGCGATTCCCAAAAACGTCACCGCGGATCGACGGATATTTTCGTAGTATTTCGGCGGATCGGAATCGATCAACCGGGAGGCTTCCGCCGATCGGCTGAAAAGATACAGGGCGTTGAGTTCTTCCCAAAGTTCGTCCGAAAGTTGATCGCGAACCGTGCGGGCATTTTCCCGGGCAAGAGCGATGCAGGACGCGATGCTGCTCGGATTTCGCGCATCATCGGTCAAAAACCGGATCACCTCCGCGCTCCCAGCGGAATCGTAAAGCTCGTTGAAAAGCTCTTCATCTCCCGTGCTGAGAATGATCGGCATCCAAAATCCTCTCAGCCGTTCGCTGTCGAGGCTTTCGAAATCGAGTAATAGCTGCTGATTGACATCGATGAGCCGGGCTAAGTTATCGGCCCGTTCAACATAACGAACCATCCAGTAAAGTGTATTGGCGACGCGGGAAAGCATGACGGGGGTTTATTAATGGCGGAGAACCCAGGTGTCCTTGGAGCCACCTCCTTGGGAGGAGTTGACCACCAACGAATCTTTGGTGAGGGCGACTCGTGTGAGGCCACCGGGAACGATTTTCACGTCTTCTCCATAAATGATATACGGGCGGAGATCAATGTGCCGACCTTCGATCGCACCTTCACACCACGTCGGCGAACGGGAAAGCGAAATCACCGGTTGGGCGACATAATTGCGAGGGTCAGCGGTGATCAACTCACGGAACTTTTCGATCTCTTCCTTGCTGGCGGACGGTCCCATCAGCATGCCGTAGCCTCCGGATTCGTTGGCCGCCTTGACGACCAGCTCCGGCAAATGATTGAGAATGTATTTTTTATCCTCTTCTTCCGAAGCCAGATACGTCGGCACGTTCGGCAAAATCGGCTTCTGCCCGAGATAATATTCGATCATTTTCGGGACAAAATAATAGATCACCTTGTCGTCCGCGACACCGGTTCCAACCGCGTTGGCGAGCGCGACATTTCCCGACCGGTAGGCATTCATCAGCCCAGGAACCCCGAGCACCGAGTCCTTGCGGAAAACGATCGGGTCGATGAAATCGTCATCAATTCTTCGGTAAATCACGTCAACCCGGACCAGTCCGTGCGTCGTGCGCATGTAGACAAAATTGTCCATCACCACCAAATCGCGACCTTCGACGATCTCGATGCCCATTTCGCGAGCGAGATAACAATGTTCGAAATACGCGCTGTTATGGCAACCGGGCGTCAACAACACGCAAACCGGGTCCGCTTCGCGGCGCGGGGAAATATGGTGAAGCATGTTCAGCAAATCGCGCGGATACGAATCGACAGGCCGGACGCCCATGGAATCGAAAATCCCCGGAAAGGCCCGCTTCAGCGCGTTTCGATTTTCCAGAAGATACGAAGCACCGGAAGGGCAGCGGCCATTGTCTTCGAGCACGTAGTAAGTTCCATCGGACCCGCGGATCAAATCACTGCCGCAAATATGAATGTAAATGTCGGCAGGGACGTCCACGCCACGGAATTCTGGACGATAGTGTTTCGCCTGTTCGATGTAGAACCGGGGAATCACGCCATCCTTGAGAATTTGCTGATCGTGATAAATATCGTGGAGGAAAAGATTCAGTGCCGTGATCCGTTGGGTCAGGCCCGCTTCCAGATGCTCCCACTCGGCGGCGGGGATGACACGAGGCACCGGATCGAACGGGAAAATCCGCTCCGTTCCCCGATTGTCGTGATACACGTTAAAGGTGATGCCTTGGCGGACGAAATAGAGTTCCGATGTCGCCTTTCGATCGAGAAAATCTCGCTCATTTAGCATTCCCAAGCGATTGAGGAGAGGCGCACAGTGGGATCTTACCGCACCGCTTTCGCTAAACATCTCGTCGTGAAACTTTCCCGGATCGTAGCCCTCAAACATTGCCATGGTTTTCTTTTTTAGAGAATAGCAGGCACCGGGCCAACTTTTAAAATCGTTCGATTCCGACGATTATCACGCCTTCCACCTGCGCAAGTTCCATCAAAATGTGCACTCATTCTGCTATGGGCTCCTGTTACCCTTGAAAAGCACCAGACGAAGGGATAATCCTCCCTGCGGGAACCCGATCCCACGATCTAAAACCTCATGAACGCTCTCACTCGCACTGCTTCCGCCTATTGGGCGTCTTCGATTGGAAAAAAACTCGTCGTTGCGATCACCGGCATCGTTCTCGTCCTTTTCCTCGCCGGTCACATGACGGGAAACTTGCTGCTTTTCGCAGGCCGTGAAGCGTTCAACGACTACGCGCAGTTTCTCCACCACTCGCTGCATGGAGCGGGCATCTGGATTGCGCGCCTTGGCTTGCTCGCCGCGCTCTTCCTTCACATCGCCGCAACCATCGCGCTGACCCGCCAAAACCGCGCCGCCCGCCAGCCCTACGAATACAACAACACCATCCAAGCGTCCAAATCCTCGCGCATCATGATTTGGACCGGCCTCACGATCCTCTTTTTTGTCATCTACCACTTGATGCATTACACCATTCACGCGGGAAACTCCTACGAAACCTACGTCGATCCCGCCTATCTCGCCGAAACCGGTGAGTCCCGCCACGACGCCTGGAAAATGGTGATCGACGGCTTCCGCGTCTGGTATGTCTCGATTTTTTACATCATCTCGATGACCGTTCTCTGTTCCCACCTCGGCCACGGCGTCGCCTCCATTTTCCAAACCCTCGGCTTCAATTCGAAAAAATCCCGCCCTTTCATCGAACGCTTCTCCTGGGGCTACACCGCGGTCATCTGGCTCGGTTTCGTCTCCATTCCCGTTGCGATTCTGATCTTCCGCTACGGCTACTGATCCCCTCTCCATTTCCACCTGAATTTCACCATGTCCTTTGTACTTGATAGCAAAATCCCGTCCGGCCCTCTTGAGCAAAAGTGGTCGAAGCACAAGATGGACTCGAAGCTCATCAACCCGGCGAACAAACGGAAATTCACCGTCATCGTCGTCGGCTCGGGCCTCGCAGGTGGAGCGGCTGCCGCGACGCTCGCCGAACTTGGCTATCAGGTGAAATGCTTCACGCACCTCGACAGTCCGCGCCGCGCTCACTCGATCGCCGCACAAGGGGGAATCAACGCCGCGAAAAATTACCGCAACGACGGCGACTCGGTCCGCCGGCTTTTCTACGACACGATCAAAGGCGGCGACTTCCGTGCGCGTGAAGCGAACGTTTACCGCTTGGCGGAAGTTTCCAACCAGATCATCGACCAATGCGTCGCCCAAGGTGTTCCTTTCGCCCGGGAATACGGCGGTCTGCTCGACAACCGGTCGTTCGGCGGTGCTCAGGTTTCCCGCACCTTTTACGCTCGGGGCCAAACCGGTCAGCAATTGCTCATCGGCTGCTACCAAGCGCTCGAAAAGGAAATCCATAAAGGCGGCGTGAAAATGTACACCCGCACCGAAATGCTCGACCTCGTCTTGGTCGACGGCCACGCCAAAGGCATCGTCGTCCGCGATTTGCGAACCGGTGTGATCAGCACCCACGCGGCCGATGCGGTGATCCTCGCAACCGGCGGCTACGGCAACGTCTTTTTCCTGTCGACCAATGCGATGGGCTGCAACGTGACCGCCGCCTGGCGTTCCGCCCGTCGCGGCGCGCTTTTCGCCAATCCGTGCTTCACCCAAATTCACCCGACCTGCATCCCGGTCAGCGGCGATTACCAATCGAAGCTCACCCTGATGTCTGAGTCGCTCCGCAACGACGGCCGCATCTGGGCCCCTAAATCTCAAGAGGTCGCCAAAAAACTCCAACGCAAGGAAATCACCGCCAAAGACGTCGCGGAAGACCAGCGCGACTACTTCCTCGAACGGAAATATCCAGCCTTCGGCAACCTTTCTCCGCGCGACATTTCTTCCCGCGCTGCGAAAGAAGCCTGCGATGACGGCCGCGGCGTCGCCCCCACCGGTTTGGGAGTTTATCTCGACTTCCGCGACGCAACCGCACGTCTCGGCGAAGACACGATCCGCGCCCGCTACGGCAACCTTTTCCAAATGTATGAAAAAATCTCCGGCGAAGATCCTTATCAGTTGCCGATGATGATTTATCCTGCCGTCCACTACACCATGGGCGGGCTTTGGGTGGACTATAACCTGATGTCGAACGTTCCCGGCCTCCACGTTCTGGGCGAAGCGAATTTCTCCGATCACGGTGCCAACCGCTTGGGAGCCTCCGCCCTGATGCAGGGGCTGGCCGATGGCTACTTCGTCATTCCCACCACCATCGCCAACTACCTCGCAACGCAAAAACCGGGCAGCGTCACCACTGAAGCCCCGGAATTCAAAGCCACCGCCGAAGAAGCGACCGAACGCATCAACAAGCTCCTCACGATCCAAGGAACTCGCACGGTCGACTCCTTCCACCGCGAGCTCGGCATGCTGATGTGGAACAACTGCGGCATGGAACGCACTCGCGAAGGATTGACGGAAGCGATCGAAAAAATCCCGCAAATCCGTGAGGAATTCTGGGCAAACGTCCGCGTTCCCGGTTCCGGTCACAACGCGAACATGGAGCTGGAAAAAGCCGGTCGCGTCGCCGATTTCCTCGAATTTGGCGAACTCATGTGCTACGATGCCCGCGATCGCGAAGAATCCTGCGGCGGCCATTTCCGTGCGGAGCACCAATTCACCGAAGCCGATCCCGACGTCCAATCTGGCAAGACTCAGTCCGGTGAAGCAAAACGCCACGACGATCGGTTCGCCCACGTTTCCGCTTGGGAATACAACGGCCCCGACCGACCGCCGACGCTTCACAAAGAACCGCTCATCTTCGAAAACGTTCATCTCTCCATCCGCAGCTACGCTTAACCCACCACCCAAACATCCATCATGGCTCGTCTCGCACTCATCTTCGGTTCCCTCCTCGTTCTTCTCGGCGTCATCGGCTACGCCCTTCAGGAAGGCGTCAAATCCCCAACCGCTTTCATCCCCGCCGGTTTCGGACTCCTGCTCATCCTCGCCGGCACCATCGCCACTGCGAAACCGAGCCTGAACAAACACATGATGCATGTCGCCGCACTCGTCGGACTGCTCGGAACCGCTGGCGGCCTCGGCATGAGTCTTCCGAAAATCCTCAAAGGCGCGGAACTCGCCCGCCCGCTCGCCACCTACTCGCAAGTCACCATGGGTGTGATTTGCCTGGTGTTTGTGATCCTTTGCGTCCGCTCATTCATCGCCGCCCGCAAAGCCCGCTCGATCTAACTTCTTCACGGAGCGCTGGCTTTCGCCGGCGTGTTTGGCCCACCAACATCATGCTCCGCTCGTTTTGGGTCAGCCTTCTCCTCTGCGCCTCCCTCCACGCAGCGGACCTCCGCGTTTCGGCCGCCGCGAGCCTCAGTGATGTGATGAGGGAAATCGCCACCGCTTTTGAAAAGAAAACCGGTCAAAAGATCCTTCTCAATTTCGCCGGTTCTAACACGCTCGCCCGCCAGATCGAAGCGGGCGCACCGGTTGACGTTTTCATTTCGGCCGATGAAAAGACGATGGATGGTTTGGAAAAAAAAGGTCTCACCAAGGCCGGAACGATCCATCCGCTTCTCGGGAATTCGATGGTCGTCATCGGCCCAGCCAGCAGCTCTTTAAAAATCACTGCAGCCCGAGATCTCAGCTCTCCGCAGATTCGCCGCTTGGCTCTCGGCGATCCCGCTTCCGTTCCCGCCGGAGTTTACGCCCGCACTTGGCTGGAAAGCCAAAACGCCTGGAAACCGGTCGAGCCAAAAATCATCTCCACCGAAAACGTGCGCGGCGCCCTCGCCGCCGTCGCCAGCGGCAATGTCGACGCCGGCATCGTTTACAAAACCGACGCAGGAATTTCCGCCAAAGTGAAAATCCTATTTGCGATTCCCGCCGATCAATCGCCGCCGATCGTCTATCCGGTGGCCATCACGAAATCTGCCGCTGAATTGGTCAAAGCCGCCGCTTTCCTGACTTATCTCCAAACTCAGGAAATCTCTGCCGTTTTCGAAAAATTCGGTTTCACTCCGCTTTCAAAATGACTCAGGCCGACTGGCAAATGATCGGCCTGACGCTTGCCGTTTCGGCTTTTGCCATCGTTATCGCGCTCCCTTTCGCAACCGGTTTGGCCTGGTTGCTCGCTCGAAAAAATTGGTTTGGAAAATCCCTCGTCGAAACCGTCGCAACACTGCCGTTGGTCATGCCACCGGTGGCAACCGGTTTGATCTTACTCAAGCTGCTCGGCCGCAACGGGCCACTCGGCGGCTGGCTTCACGAAACTTTTTCCATCGAACTGGTCTTCACCTGGAAAGCGGTCGTCATCGCCCTCGCGGTGATGAGTTTTCCACTTCTTGTCCGCTCCATCCGCACCGCATTTGAAGAAGTGCCGCGGCATCTGGAAGAAGCCGGTCTCAATCTCGGGCGTTCCCCTCTCAAAGTGTTTTTCCTGCTCACCGTTCCTCTCGCCCGGCGCGGGATTTGTGCAGGGATCCTCCTTTCCTTCGCCCGCGCCCTCGGTGAATTCGGCGCGACGGTCATGGTCGCCGGATTCATTCCTGGGCTCACCGAAACGCTACCGCTCTCGATCTACCGCAGCGTCCAAATGGGCGACGACGCCCGCGCCCTTTCCCTCGCCGGAATTTCCGCCATCATCGCCTTCGCCGCCATCTGGATTTCCAGCAAACTCAACAGCCGCCGCAAATCCGCAGTCTGACGCGGCCCTGACCGGGCGAACGTTCCCCCCGTAGGCCAGCGGGATCGATAACCCCGGTTTTCCGCCTTTGCCTGTGCCCCGGTTTGCGCCAGAAAAAGGCATGTCGATTTTCGAGAAAGCACGCGAACACGCGTTGATCACCTCGTCCGCAGCAATTCTTGGCTGGGATCAGGAAACATTTTTGCCATCCGGTTCCTCCAAATACCGGGCCGCCCAGCTTTCCTGGCTCTCCGCTCGCGCCCACGAACTCGCGACTTCCGACGATTGGAAAAACGAACTGGAAAAAGCCGAAGCGGCCGATCCCGGAGCCGATCACCGGTTGACCGCCAATCTCCGCCAACTGCGCCGCGAATTCGATCGCGCCACCAAACTCCCGGTCGAACTGGTCGCTCGCGAATCCGAAGCAAACTCGATCTCGATGCACGCGTGGTCGGAGGCGCGCAAGCAATCGAATTTCCCCGCATTTGCCCCCCATCTCGAAACGCTGCTCTCCATCGCCCGCGAAAAAGCCGACCGCTGGGGCTACGCGAACGAACCCTACGACGCGCTGCTCGACGGTTACGAACGCAGCACAAGCACCGCCGCCGTCGCCCATCTATTCGACGATCTGCGCCCGAAACTTAGCAAAATCGCCGCAGAGGCCGTCGACATTTCCAACCGCCATGCGGCCAAGCTCCCGACCGGTCCCTACCCGATCAAGGCTCAACAGGAATTTAACGCAAAGGTCGCTGAATCCATCGGCTTCGATTTTCAAACTGGCCGCATCGATACGACAACGCACCCGTTTTGCACCACCCTCGGCCCTGCGGACATCCGGTTGACGACGCGTTACGACGAAACGGATTTCACGTCATCGCTGTTCGGGGTTTTGCATGAAGCCGGTCACGGGCTTTATGAACAAGGCCTGCCTGACGAGGATTTCGGTCTGCCATCGGGCACCGCCGTCTCGCTCGGAATCCACGAATCCCAATCGCGACTCTGGGAAAATCACGTCGGTCGGTCACGCGCCTTCTGGAATCACTGGTATCCGATCGCTCAGGATTTTTTCCCCGCTCTCGCGGATTTCTCGATCGAGGATTTCTTGAAATATGTCTGGCGCGCGGAATTTTCTCCCATCCGCGTCGAAGCCGACGAAGCGACTTACGACCTTCACATCATCCTGCGTTTCGGCCTCGAACGGCGTATGGTCAACGGTGAATTGGCCGTCAAAGATGTACCGGAAGCGTGGAACGAATCTTTCCGCGAGCTCTTCGGATTCACCCCGCCGGACGATCGCCACGGCTGCTTGCAGGACATCCATTGGTCCATGGGCGGACTCGGATATTTCGCGACCTACAGCCTTGGAAATATCAACGCCGCTCAGCTTTTTGCCGCAGCCCGGCAGGATTCGGAAATCGCGTCGGCGATCGATCAAGCAAACTACGCTCCGCTCCTCGCATGGCTGCGAAAATCCGTTCACGCCCACGGCTCGGTCTACGATCCGGCGGAATTGATCCAACGCGCAACCGGTAAGCCCCCAACCGCCGACGCTTATCTTTCGCACCTTCAATCCCGGTATCTCCGATAATCATGAAACCTGGATTCTTTATCGCCATCGAGGGGATCGATGGAACCGGCAAATCGACCCAAACCCGCCGACTTGCGGAACATTTCCGAAACCTCGGTCGCGAAGTGATTCTCAGCCGGGAACCAACCGATGGCCCCTTCGGAAAAACCGTTCGCGATTCCGCCGGAACCGGTCGCCTCTCCTCGGAGGAGGAACTGGAATATTTCATCAAAGACCGCGAGCAACATGTTCGAGAGCTGATCTCGCCATCGCTTGAAGCCGGAAAAATCGTGATCCTTGACCGATACTACTTTTCCACCATGGCCTACCAAGGCGCGCGAGGTCTTGACCCGGTTGAGATTCGCAAACGGAACGAATCGTTCGCCCCGGTTCCGGATCTTCTGCTGATCCTCGACTTGGAGGTGGACGTCGCGCTCGAGCGCATCGGCAAACGTGGCGACATCGCAAATGAGTTCGAAAAGCGCGACAATCTCATGCGTTGCCGCGAAATTTTTCTCTCGCTCAGCGACGAGCCATTCGTCCGGATCATCCCGACCGATGGCACCGTCGATGATGTTTCTGGACGCATTCGAGACGCCGTCAGCGGCTTAGTTTAACCGAATAACCCAAGAGCTGATTTTCTTCCACCAAACGATTCGCCACCAGAGTCCGAGTATCCTGTCCGCTGGAAATTTCGAGCGCCAGCCTCGCATCGTTCCCACTCTGAGCGAGTCGACGCAGCAGATCCAAAACTTCTGTCGCTTGGGAATCCGAGAATCGCTCGGACAAGTTATCAAGCGAATGCAGGTCGACTAAGATCGGTTCCGCCAGGGCGGCCGGGTTTTGATAAACAATGATTCCATTTTCATCAGCGAGCACAACCGGATCGCCATCGTTTTCGTGCACCAACCGGTGCCGCGCCGTCGTGGACGACTCCATCGCCTGACGGAAATAATGACTGGTAATCACAATGTCCGACAGCGTCGAACCAATCGTCACCGCCCAAGAAATTTCTTCCGCACTCCATTCCTCGCACGTTCCCTCCACCGTCTCCTGCCATTCGGCAAAAGAGTTGCGTGGATGAAGCCGCGGTGCCCCTTGGCTCCAGTCGATGTTTTTCTCAG
Source organism: Akkermansiaceae bacterium UBA1315 (assembly GCA_002307065.1). GTDB lineage: Bacteria > Verrucomicrobiota > Verrucomicrobiia > Verrucomicrobiales > Akkermansiaceae > Luteolibacter. The sequence goes on from DBTN01000042.1 coordinate 25,783, forward strand.
GATTTCCCGCCCAAGAAATTTTTGCGGTTTGTTCTCTTCGGAAAAACACCAAGGCGTCATTTCGAAAATAAGACAGCGGGATTGCCAAATACCCACCGATTTCCGGCGGCATTTCGGATGGCCCCTGATTCCGGTTCGTCCGACGGAAAGGGTGAGGGGCTCCATTTCCCTGTTCCAGCGCAAGATAGGCTAAAGTCTCCACAGTTTCATTCGACGGCACGAGTCCATGCGAATGATAACTCCCGTCAAAGATCAGCGCCAGGCCGTCCGATTTCATCATGCCACACAACTCATCGGCCATGGTAAGCAGCACCGATGCCCAATTGTCGGTCACTGCGACACATTGAATCAGCTTGCTCGCAATCCGGGCCCCGGCCAGCTCATGACGCAGCCGCGACTCGCGCGCCATGCCACCGAGCACCACTGAGAGGTGGTTCGTCAGTGCCGAAAGCCTCGCCTGTCTCGCAGCGGAAAGATAAAGCGGAGCCCCATGATGGCAGGAAATCAATCCCCAAAGAGATCCTTCAACGATGATCGCACTCACAAAACTGGCGATCACTCCCATGTGCTTCAGATATAACAAATGTACGGATGCCGGCTGTCGAAATCTCGCCAGTGAAAGATCCAAGGTCAAAGCAGAGTCAGCCGAGCCCGGACAGGCCAATAACGCAACCGGTTCCGCTGCGATATCCGAAATAATACGAATATCATTTTTCATAAATAAATCCCGAGCCTGCTTCGGGATATCGGAATAAGGGTATCGAAGACCCAGAAACGGTTCCCAGTCAGGCCGCACCTTTTCAGCAATCACCTCCCCGGATCCATCGGGCAAAAATCGGTAAACCATCACTCGATCAAATCCGCCCAACTCAGCGGTTTCTTTGACCACACTCTCCAACTTTTCGTCCAATGTGAAACAAGCCTCGACTTTGTTCAAACTTTCACGGACCGCCTCATCCCAATCATCCGCGTCCTCGAGCGGAAAATGGGAATCGTTACTTTTCGGAGCGGCTTCGATGATCAAATTTTGACCACTAAGATGAACCCAGCCCGGATAAAACGCTCCACCCGGAAATTCGACATTCAACAACCGTGGCCCGCGACCTTTCCATAACTTCGAACGACGGAGGAGAAGATTGACCTGATCCTCGCCTAACAGATCGACGGGAGACATCGACCAAAGCTCGGAAAGGGAGTGACCCAGCAGTCCGCCCGCATTTGCGCTCAGATACGTGAACCGGTTGGCCACAAAATCGACAGCTATCAGAAATGCACCACCCTGAACCTGCCCAATCAGATGGAGCGGTTCATCCGCGCAATGAGATAAGGCAACTTCCCAATCCGTATCAGAAGATAAAATCGTCATGAATCAATATTGATAAACTAGAATAGAACACATCTTGCAGGTTTCGCCAGTTCTGGCAGATTTTCCATATGGGCAGCGCACGTGATTTTTTGAAAAAAATGACATCTGAATCTCATCGCGCTCTGGATGCGAGTCCTCTGGTCGCCGGACTTGCCACAGGCAAGCTGAAAATATCCAACTACGCGGGAATGCTGCATGCATATCTCGATTTTTTCGACCCGTGGGAAAAAGGAATGATCGATCAACATCCGAGGATCGTTAAAACGTTAGGCTCCATTCGTTTTAATAAGTCTCAATGGCTTCGGGAAGATTTGGCAAAACTTGCGACGAATTGTTCTGTGAGCACAGGGCCGGGATTTCCCATCTCTGTGGAGATCGCTGAATTAGCGGGTTGTCTCTATGTTATCGAAGGATCGACTCTGGGAGGAATGCATCTCAGCCGCAGCTCGGCAGGACTCCCGGGTGGAGCAAACCGGTTTTTTCAGAGCTACGGCGCTGAAACGATGGCGCAGTGGAGCGCATTTATCGCATGGCTCGAATCCACACTCGTCGATGAGGAATCTCAACAGAGAGCCGCACGTACGGCCATCGCGGTGTTTTCCGATTTCCAGCGGAGATTTGACCAAGTCGCAGAACGCATCGAAAATGAGTCCGGTCTCGAATCCAAGTTCTAAGAAACCTGCAGTTTCGACCATTCACCCTTTTGATACTTCGATCGGTAGGCGCGGGGGTTATACCCCGTTGCCGCAGCGAAGTTTCGATTGAACTGGGACAGCGATTGTCCGCCAAGTTTATCCGCGATTTCTGAAATCCGCAGATCGGTGGTGAGAAGATATTGGCAAGCGATCGCGACTCGTTCGTCCCGCAAAACGCAGCGGAAAGCACTGCCGGTCACCTTTTCGAATCGCTCTCCAAGATAGCCCGCAGATAGTTTCAGGCAAACTGCCACTTCTCCCAAACTCATCGAACGGCGTGGGTGTTGGGTCACGAGTGACCATGCGGTCTTCACGGCTCCCGGCCATTGATGGAGCGGGGTTTTCCCTCGCAGATTTTCTTCAATTGCATCCAGCATTCGCTCGACCGATGGACGTCTCCAAAATGGCGGAGGTGAACTACTGTCTCCTGCCGCTTCGATATCCACCACCACCCAAACCGTGGACCCGTCGGGAAGTGGTACTTTCACACTGAGAATATCACCTTCTTTTTTCGGCTGAACTTTTTCGCAACGTACCGAGCCTGGAACGATATGTTCCAGTGCGGAAAGATAGGTTTTTAACGCGGGGAGCTCAGCAAAAAGCTCACCGGACAGGGTGCTGGTAGAATCAGATATCATAAGGGTAGGGAGCAGGGGTTTTCAGCGAAACAGGGTTTTGCCAGCGAGGCGTTGATAAATATCGATGTAAGATTCCAAGGTCCGATGAGGGGCAAACTCTTCGGCGCTTTGAATCATGATGCGCTCAACTTCGGACTCCCGTTCATGAACGGGACGGATATGAAACTGCATGGCCTGATCAATCGCCCACCGAAGACCACTCGCATCGTAGTAATCGAATAAAAATCCGTTACCGGTATGCTTTTCAAAGTCGATGTGCCGAACAGTGTCTCGCAGTCCTCCGGTATTAAAGACGATAGGAAGCGATCCATATTTCAGACCTGCCATTTGAGCCAATCCGCAGGGTTCATAAGAAGATGGCATTACCACGTAGTCCGATCCGGCAAACGCCTGCCGAGAGAGACCTTCGTTGAAAGGAGCAACAGCGATCCGATGCCGCAGTCCATGCATGTCGGCGATTCTTTCAAAGTGCTCCTTGAATGGACCATCAGCTACAAACACCACTTGAAGTCCCAAAGCCATGTAATCGCTCACCACTCGAAACAAAATGTCGCCCAACAGTTGGCAGCCTTTTTGAACTGGATCCAGACGCGACGGCCAGAAGAGAACCGGAGCCTCGGCGTCGATCTCCAATCCCAGCATTTTTTGCAGCTTGAGCTTATTCGCGACCTTACCGGCTCGATGATTCGACGCGCTATAGTTTTGTGCAATCAATGGATCAGACGCCGGATTGAGCGACGGATCAGGCGCGTTGACGATTCCCGCAGCACGACCAAACGCCGCCTTTCCGCGAAGCACATCCGTGAGCTTGGCACTTCCCGGGTGACGACCTTCCATCAACTCGTGAAGGAACGTCCGACTCACCGTATTGACATCATCGGCCGCGTGAATGGCAGAAGACATAAAATTGACCTCATTCCAACTACGACTTTCATCATAGGAAGAAGGAAACGATTGGTAGTGAAGATGCTGCCAAAACCGAGCGGCATCGATGCCTCGATCTTCTATTTCTGCGAGGGTCGCTTTTTCGTCGTGAATATTATGAATCGTGAAAAGGCTTTTGATCCCCATGCTACGCGCGGCAGCCGGAACCAAACCTGTCATCCAATCGTGGCAATGAACAATGTCCGGTTTCACCTTTGGGATGACGTGATGAATCACATCCCGCTGGAAAACGAGAGCAGCCTTTCGGTTTGAGTATTCACAACCGTCATACACCGACTTCCGATAGAAAAATTCGCGATCTTGGCAAAGGTGCAGCCGCTTCGAGCGTGGATCGCTTGAGTCTCGGAAAATTCGGCGAAAATTTGGCATCACCACATGAACATCGGCGCCTTGTTGAGCCAGCGAGTCAAAGAGAAGCGTGCAAACATCGGCCAATCCCCCAGCTTTCGCGCGAGGAGCCGGGCTCCCTCCTTGGCTGAGATATTGGCTACTGTTGAGCTCCGGAGTGACGATCAAAATGCGCGGACGCTTGATTCGTTTCCCCACCGTGGCCGACCCGATCACAGCTCCATTGACAGACCGTAAAGACTGAATGTGAGGTTGAGCTGTGGCGTTGAGAGTCGACATTGGAATAAACCTTGAGAGTTGGATTTCGGGTTAGTGCGGATCAAGGAGACGGCGCATCGTCCAAATCCATAACCGGCAACGTTCCAGCTAGGGATGTGCCATCCATGCCTCGCGGCCTTCCTTGCCGAAAAAATGACCTATCTCGTTGAGAATTCAGCGTTATTCCAATTCGCCGTGCGCCGCTTGTTGGTTTGAGCGCTCACGTGACATTGCAAAAAGAACCTCGTTCGACTCAGAGTCTGCAAATCGCAATATAAAGCATTGGTCGAAATCCCCCTCGATTTATTGCAAAATGCATTTTTCTAACGAAGTGGAGATATGATTCTCCTTAAGATTCAGCTGCGGCGGCTGCATCTTTACGCATGATTCACTCATCGCCCCCTCACCTGAGTGAAAGGTCAAAACCGGTATCCGATCTGCAAAGAGCAGAGGCATGTCATACCAACCCACCTCCTCCGATGCGGCCGAACTTCAGGAAGTTCTCACTCGATATGTCGACTCCCGCGATGGTTACATTCAGGCTTCGCTGCTCGTGGAAGAGCCAGGCCTTGTCGAAGCGTTCAAAGCGATCGCTCATCGCCGCCAGGACATCGCCAAACGCGTTGCCGCGATGATCCGGGAGCAAGGAACCTCCGCCGATGCAGAAGGCAGCCCCGAAGCGGGCGTCCACCGTTGGTGGATTCGTCTCCGCGACCAAATGACCACCACTGAGTCTCAGACGATTCTTGAAGAGTGCCTCCGGGGAGAAAAAGAACTCGCGCGTACGTTATCGGAAGCTCTCGAACACGGCCACCTCACCGATGAACATCAACTCATCATCCGAGAGGCCTTGGCGGAAGTCGACCAGGCGATCGTCGCCTTTTCGAGCGCAGTAAGCCACGAGTAAGGCGATTGATCTCCCGTCTGATCTCCGATTCGGACGGGAGAAATCAATCCTGACTGAGGATCAAAAATCCGTAAGGCGGTAACGCGAAACCACCCAATGGCGCGGGATGGCCGATGATATCTTCCTTCCCTTCGACAACACTCAACTCCGTGTTATGGAAATCAGGGCTGTAACCGGTCCAGTCTGCATTGAAGCGCACTTTCCACTCACCTCCCGCCGGTAATGCGATTTCATAAAACTCGTGAGATTGCGCGGACAGATTGAGAATCACCACCGTACTGTCACGCGCGCCTCCATCATACCAGCGGTTCCACGCTAGGACCTTTGCCGAGTGGTTCCGATGGAACACATCGATATTTCTGCCGCTGAGTCCACGGGTGTTATCGTCAAAATTTCGTCTCAATCGGATGAGATCACGGAACGCCTGACGGATGCCTTGAAATTTCCGCGCCTTTTCCCAATCGAGCATTTCTTGATCGTCGAACCAACCGTCTTCTAGAAATTCCTGACCTTGGAAAAACATGGGTACACCCGGTGTTGTCAGAACTAAACCGGCTGCCACCAATGCTCGCCGTTTTGCCCAAATGCTGGAAGGATCGTTTTCGTCGATTTCAGAAACCAAGCGTTTTTTTCCGTTCGCCACCTCATCGTGAGATTCAGAATAGACTACCCGGCGGAAAGGATCGCCACCAGACGATGGTAAGATCGCATCCGCCATCGCACCGACATCGCGTGCGTCATCCGAGAGGTTTTGTAAAATTTCCCGCACCGGATTGATGAAGGAAGCGTCCCACTGAGTGTCGAACCCAGCACCGCCATCTTCGACCCATGAGGTTAACGCCTCATTGCAGCCGAGATCTTCTGCGATGGAAATCGTACGAGGCGATAGCAGTTTCAAATCTTTGTTGATCCATTGAAGCGCCTCCCAACCCTCGGGAAGATCGACCGATTCATGATGATCCATTCCCTTGGAGCGACGGATATAACTCACCGCGTCGAGTCGCAAACCATCTGCTCGAAATTCCTCCACCCACAACACCGCGTTATCCCGAAGATACTGGCGGACCTCATGTCGGCCATAATCGGGTCGGGTCGCTCCCCAAGGGGTCTCTGCCCGCCAGTCGTTATAGAAATAGATGCCTCCCATTCCATTTTCCTCCCAGCCGTCAAACTGCCACAAGTCCAATTGATCCGGACCGAAATGATTGTAAACCACATCCAAAATCACCGCGATCCCATGTTCATGCGCGGCGCGAATCAGCGCCTTCAATCCGTCGGGACCACCGTAATCCGCCTCGACCGCAAAAGGATGATTCGGATTATAACCCCACGAAGTTTCACTTGGAAATTCCGTGGGCGGCATGAGTTCGATGGCGTTCACCCCGAGATCGCGGAGATAAGGAAGACGGCCGATCACATCAGCAAACGTGCCGTTGCGTTCTTTTCCTGAAAAAGTCCCGACGTGAAGTTCATACAACACGATTTCGTTTAAGGGTGGGGTTTCGAACTGCACTTCGCCCCAGTCAAATGAATCCTGATAGATTAGCCCGTCACCGGTTTCGGAATCGATCTGCCGTGCACGGGGATCCACTTTGAGAAAGGTCTTCCCATCTCGCTGCAACCGAAACTTATAATGATCGCCGGCCTTTGCTCCTGGGACGAAGACGCTCCAGTTGCCCCCATCTTCCGCAACCAGCTCAACTCCCGGATCCGCCCACTCATTAAACGAACCGGTTACGAAAACGGCCTCAGCGTTCGGTGCCCAAACTCGGAAATCCGTTCCGGTTTCGCAAACCATCGCACCCATTCCGGGCTGGCCTGCGGGTTGAGAAGAGGAAGAAACTCGCCCGAATGATGTTGAACTCATAAATTTCCCGCCATCTAGCGGAAATCATGCCCGGAAAATTTTCATTCAACTTGTTCATCTTCAATCTATCACTTTAAAAAAATGAAACCACGTCGTGCACGATGGAGCAAGTTCATGCATTTCGCATGATCTCTAAATCGCGGCATCATTGACTCCGGTTCGAAACAAACCTCCGACGGCAATCTTGGTGATTTTGTCATCCGCTTCGCTTTCTTCTTCCAGAGTTTGATTGAGAAGATCCGCGTCGTCTAAATAACCCAAACAGCTCGCGAACGACTTTGCCACGCCGTAGCCGGCGATTTCATAATGCTCGATCCGATTGCCGGATGCGATCAAGACCGCGTCCCGCACATCTCCCGAAACCGTCTCCGATGCGTGCTTTTTGGCTTCTTTAATCAATCCCCTCATCGCCTCGCAGTCGACCCCATGCAGATCAAATCCATGACGAATTCCAATTTCCTCCAGCCGGATTCGATGTTGGTGGGTCTCTTCAAGATGAGAAGTAAACGCGCTACGCAAATGAGCCGATGTCGCATGGGAAAGCATATCTTCCAGCCCAACCGTAAGCTGAGTCTCAGCGCTGTACAAATCTCGGATTTGATCCTGATACAGCTCTTGTAAATTGGTAATCATGTTAAAAATTGGGTTAAAAGTCCTGAACGTTCGTCAGTAACCTTGCAGTTCGCGTGCCTTCTCCTGTTTCAGCAAAACTTGCGCTACTGAAGACCAGAAGCGTGCAAATCGCATCTTTTCATCGCAGATTACCCAGTGAGATTGAACCAAACTCGCATAACCGCCTGAGATCCCATTCGGCACGTTATTTGCAAGGAAGCAGGAGACGACCGTATTATTTTGAACGAATCATGAAAACCATTTATCTCGCCGCATTGATTGCTACTCCCTTTATGCTTTCGAACTGTAAGGAAGCCAAACAGGCGGGAGACATATCTTTCGCCAAATCCACCTTTGAATCATTGGCTCGGGGCGATAGCGCGGTACATGAAAAAATCGATTGGGCGATGTTCCAATCGTTGGGCACAAACGTCGGCGCGGAATATGTGAACATCCCGACCGATCAAGAGCGTGCAGACTACCGAAATGCTTATATCACGCAGTTTTCTTCTGCGTTTCGTGAGCAAGGCGGTAGCGTGGACAACTTTACCAACTGGCGGGTCACCTTCCACGACAGTCAGCGCACCGAAGTCGCTGCCGATTCGGCAGGCGGACTTCTCAAAATGACGGTGACCAACCGTGATGATATCGAAAGAGTCTCGTCGATCGGCGTGTTTGCCGCGCCAAACTAAATCGCCCAAACCGGTTTTGCCGTTTCGAAAACAAGCGGCTCACCGGTTTTAGGATGGTTAAACACCAGTTTCCACGCGTGCAAGCAAAGGGGCGGAGAATCGACATCCAAAGTCTGAGTGTCTCCGATCCGTCCTTCTGTTAGATAGGCCGGATCACCGAGCACGGGCAGCCGAAGCTGCCACAGGTGAATTCGAATCTGATTCGTACGACCGGTCGACAGTTTTGCTTCAAGCAGCGCCGTGCCATCGGGGAACCTTTCGAGCACTTCAAAATCGGTTCGCGAAATCAGGCCATCGATCTCATCCACCTCGCGGGTTCCCATCACACCAGGCTCCGAAGAAATTTTCGCGTCCGAGAAAAACCGATCGCTCTCCGGATGACCATGGACACGAACGAGATAACGTTTTTCCACGACCCCATCCAAGAACTGCCGCTGAAGAATCCGGCACATATTCCGGGTTCTGGCAAACATCACCAATCCGGTCGTGTTCGCGTCTAGCCGGTGAACCGGCCGCGGATATTTTGGGGCGTAAGTGAGATTTAAAAGATATTGCAGCGTGTTCCGGTGAAATCTTCCACTCGCGTGCATGGGCAAAGGCGCCGGCTTCTCGACGATGAGCAATGCCTCATCTTCATAAAGAATTTTGATATCCGCAGAGACATCTGGCTCGATCGCGCTTGGAAAAATCTGCACGACCCTTTCCCCAGCACGGACGACATGATGCTTGCCGCGAACGGTTCCACCGTAATTGACGAACCGTCCCGCGTCGCAGCGAGCTTCCCATTCTTCCGCTGAAATTTGGGGAAAAAGATCGATCAATACTTCCAGCAATTCGCGACCGTCATGGGACGCCGGAATGTTCACGGGACGACGATTCTCCGCAGGAATCGAACCGGGCAGAGGCGTGGAAACCTCCGCGAGTTTTTGATGACGTTCGCGAATGCGCTCCGCCATTTTTTCCGGTTCGCTGACAAAACAATGCGGGCAGCTTACCCCTTCCACATATCTTGGATCCTCCTGATCCGTTTGATCCAGCGGAGCCTGACAAGCATAACAAACGGCCGATGACGTTTCACGCAGACCCGGATCGAGGCCGACGCGCTGATCAAACACAAAACATTCCCCGTCGTAATGATCACCGCCGCATTCCTCGAAATATTTCAGAATACCGCCATCGAGTTGATAAATTTGTTCAAAGCCTTCGAGCTCCATAAAAGGCCCGGCCTTTTCGCAACGGATGCCTCCGGTGCAGAACATGACAACCGGTTGGTGTTTGAGCTCTTCGGGCAGTTTTCTCACCGCGTCCGGAAATTCCCGGAACGTGTTGATATGGGGAATGATCGCGTTTTTAAACGTTCCCAATTTCACCTCGTAATCGTTCCGCGTATCTAACAGCGTGACCGGTTTTCCTTCGTCCAGCCAGCTTTTGAGTTCTTTTGCGGAAAGCTTGGGCGACGTGTAATCGGCCGGACGCACCGCCTCGACACCGAAGGAGATGATCTCTTTTTTCAGCCGCACCAACATCCGGTTGAACGGCTGCGTTTCGCTCAAACTGATCTTCGGCTGGAGATCTTCCAAACCAGGGATCGCTCGCAATTTTTCCAGCAGCCGATCGATCGATTCCGCAGCGCCTGCGACGAAAAGATTGATCCCCTCGGTGCTCAGCAGGATCGTCCCCTTCAGCCCCCAAGTCTTGCAATCGGCGATCAATTCCTCTCTCAGGGTTTTCAAACCCGAAAGCTCGGCGAAACGGTAGGTGGAAATATTCGTAATCACGGACGGGGGAAAAACAGCACGAATGCCAGGTGGTGAAAAGCGCGGAACCGGTCAAATGTTCAGCTCAACGGCTGAGATCTTCCTGATACATCAACTTGAAGCCGCTGTTATGCAGCACGGAAATGGCGAACTCGTAATCCTCGACGTGCATCGCGAGCATCGCGTGGCCTTCCGGTCCAGGCATGAGCGCGTAGGCAAAATCGAGATTCGTTTCCGCCACCATCAAAATGTCGAGACACTGCAGCAAACCGGGGCCGGATTCACGCATCGCGATCACGATCAGCTCACAATTCGTGTAGGGAATCCCCTTTTCCATGAAGAGCCGCTCGGCCGTATCCGGATCGGAAAGCACCAAGCGGGCAACCGTCGCATCACGTGAATCCTGAACGCTCAGCCCGATCACCTCGATCGCCGACATTCGGAGCAATTTCACCAAAGCGGCGAGCGCCCCGGCGCGATTCGGCAGCATGACGGAAAATTGGCGAACCGGTGCGCCGTGGTCGATGATCGTTGGAGTTTCCATGGTCGATGAGAAAAAAATTACCCGCGTGGGCCGCGGAGAGGGATCGTTTGAACGCTGCCATCGGCCACATTTTCAAGCACGATCTGATTTGGCCGCACATCGGAGACGATAAATTCGCTGCCATCGGAGGCGGTGAAACGCTGGCCCGGAGTCGCGGTGTAGCGTTGACCGGTCACCGCATCCTCGAGCAGCGCGATCGGATCGTGGGCGCTCGACGGCACACCGGAAATCCATTCCCGGCTGCTTCCGGTTTGGCTATCGCGGACCTCGACGACGGAAACCTCGGTGGGCACATTCGCGGTCAGCTTGCTATCTTCGATCCGCCGCTGGACCTTGATTACGACCAAAGATGACCCTGGAATCGTTTGACCTTCTGCGACTTTCACCTCTCTAGCCGGGGAACCGGCAATGCGAACGGTGGCGACTTTTCCTTCCACCGATTTAACCGTGACCGGCACTTCACTCTCGCGATAGTGACGCATGATGAGAGGCGGGGTGTTCGTCGGCGTGACCGTTTCCTGGGTTGGATTTTCCGGATTTTCTGACACCGGTGGCGAAACCGACAACGTCACGCCTTCGATCGAGCGGCTTGGCACCCGGTCTGCGGCGGAAATTTCACGTGCAGATACGGAAGGCTCGCTCGAAATTTCCGCCGCCGGTTCCTCCGAAATTTCGGCACCGGCGGCATCGACAAAAGCTTCCATCTCCGAGCCGAGCTGCTCCGGAGTCTCCAACGTCAGCTCTTCAGGCTTCGGCGCGCGAGCGATGATTTGGGCAATTTCCGCATGCCCCGCGTCCGTGGCAAGATCCGCCGCGGTTTTCCCTTCGGCATCGGTCGTGAATCGGCTCGATCCGATATCCATCAGCAACTTCACCGATTCTTCATGGCCGTTTTCCGCCGCCAACATCAGCGGTGTGCGGCCATCTTCCATCCGTGCGTAAACCGATGCTCCGTAATTCGTCAAAGAATCGATCACTTCGGTTTTTCCCTCCAGCGCAGCGAGCAACAGCGCAGGATCCAGGCTTCCCCGACTGTAAGGCGCAAGCTCGGCGACCGATCCGGCGCTGCCTTCACGGACCGCGACCATCAGCGGTAAAAACCCCTTCCCGTCCTTGATTTGAGGGTCGGCCCCCTGCTGCAGCAACCAACGAACCATCGCCGTTTGGTTTGCCACCACCGCTGCAATCAGCGGCGTTTGTTCGTCGCGGCCGCGAATATCAATGGAAATTCCCCGGTTCAGCAAATAGTTCGCCGCATTTTGCGAACCCGCCGCCGCGGCCGCGTGCAGTGCTGTGTCACCCTCGGCATTCCGGGTGTCAGCCGCAAAACCCGACGAGACGAATTTTTTCATCGCCTCCAGATCATTTCCCACGCTGGCCCGGAACCAGTCGTCGGTCGTCAATTGGTAACCGGCATCACTCAAATCGGATGCAGTCGCCTCTCCACGTTTTTTGCAGGCCGGCACGCTGGCGACGGTGAGCGCGAGAAGCGCGGAGCCTAAAAGCCCTCTGGCGGAACATCTCATGCCACAGAAACTACTTACAAATCTTAACCATTCAATCCAGAACCTTTGCCGGGCTCGATTTGAGTCACGATGCAAATCTTTTGCGCGACGGTGAAACGAATATTGCAACCGCAGAGATCCGCGCCGAACGACCGGTTTTCGTCCTGAGTCTGCGTTGCCGGGCGCGGATCCAGCGACAGGGCCTCCCGAATCACCGCCTGTGACCGGGCGGGAAGTTTCCGAAAAACCGGTTCCGCCTCGGCGGAAATTTCCACCGCGATCCGAACCGGTTCCGTCTGCGCATACCCGCTCACGGCCCCGACGGGCGCCTCCGCGTAAGCAAGATACGGCTTGATGTCGAAGATCGGCGTGCCATCGACCAGATCCAGGCCGCCCAATTTGAGAACCGGCCCGTCCGGTGAGGCGAGGTCCACGCTTTCCAGCCGCACCAACGAAAGTCCGAGCCCGTTTGGCCGATAGGTCGAGCGGCTGGCAAAAACCCCCATCCGCTGATCTCCGCCCAAACGCGGCGGCCTCACGGTCGGCCGCCACCCTTCGCCTGCGGTCTGATGAAATCCAAAAACCAGCCACAAATGCGAAAACCCGTCGATTCCGCGCACGGCTTCCGGACTGCGAAATTCCGGTTCAAAGACCAAAGTGCCCCAGGCGCTCGGACAAAGGCCCGGCTGCCGCGGAACCGCAAATTTCCCGCCAAAACACGAACGGACGATGGCAATGGGGGAAATCGCCATCGGGGAAATGCCGCGCCCTTCCGGTGGAGAAGACGAATTCATCAGAAAAGGAGGCAAAATCCAAATTCGTTCGCGGCGGCTTTTCGATTACCGAGTTTTGAAATGAACGCTCCGATGGATGACGTCGCCCTCGGCGCGTGCGTAAATGGTGAAACTGTCGAAATCATCCATCGCATCGAGGGATTTTTGGATGATTTCGCGATTCGCTTGGAACTCCCCAAACTTTTCACCGAGCAGATCCTGACCGTTTTCATCGATCAGTTTCACCCATTCACGACCAAATTTTTGCAGAGCGACGAAGTTCACTTTCACCCGCAATCCGGGCGAGGCTTCCTCCGGACTGCTTGCTTTCGAAACGAGATCCAGCGCGTGGTTTTTCGAGGTCGAGGCGGCAAACCATTGGTCGCCGACGGTGACGGACGGCAGGAAGTCGTCGTTAAAGAACGGGAACGCAAAGAAATAGGTGCTGAAACCGTCTTTCTCAGAAGTGATCGGCTTTTGCATCGGAATCGGAGTGCCGCCGATCTCGCTGATTTTGGCCAAGAGATGAGTCGAGCTGTCGTTCATCTTGGTCCATGCCGACGAAAGTTTCGACCGGTCGACGACAGGCGAAATGACGGTGGCACGAGGAAAACGTCCGCTGTCGATCACCGGTTGAGGAACGCCCGGCACGGTCGGCACGTTGCCTTTGAGATCGAGGACCATGGCTTTCTCTTGGCCCAATCCATCGGCAAAATCTCCGCGGAATGCGTCCCACAGACTGAGCACGTCCACCCGGAGCTTTTCGTCAAACAGCTTGGTGAACTGCTTGAACTGCTGCATTTCTTCAGCCTCTGTTGGCACTTCGGCGATTTTCAAAGTGATCGCGTAAGACGTTTCCAGCATCGATTCGAGAAACGCGCGGGCCTTTTCGTCGTAGACCACGTCGCCGCAAAAGTTGGCGAAAAAGGCGACATCCTCGCCGGCACCGAGGTGGGAAAGGGTCACCGGAGTTTCCCAATCGATCGCGCCAGAATCGGCACCGCCGTAAGATTCGATTTTCAGTCCGTCTTCGTAATAAGCGATCGTGTTCAGCGTATCGACCGTCGTCAGTTGACGAAGCGCCGCTTCGCGCTCGGCCACCAGTTGCAGCAACGCCTCCAGATCACGCGTGTCACCCAGCCCGTCCTGACCGGCCAAACCGTCGCGCAATCCGTTGACCATATCCGACAAGCCGCCAGCTTGTTCCATCAAGGCGTTGAGCGATTCTTTCTCGCCGTAAACGAGGCCTGCCAGTTCTTTACCCGCGTAAAGATCGGTGAATTTCAGCGCGTCACCGGCAACAAGCGATTCCTTCGGGTCGGTCACCAGATTCAGCTCATCAGCCGATCCGCCCACAAAAAGGACGACGTATTCGCCGATCGAACCGGTCATGACGACGATGTCTTTTTTCTTCAACGATTCGATCACTTGGTCGAGTTGCTCCGCGTCCATGGTTTCGGCAAACGCTTCGCGCGATCCGGCCATGGTTTCGGCCATTTTCGTGCCGATGATTTTATAACCGGCAAATTTCCCGCCCGCTTTTTCGATGGAAACCGGTTCGACCATTTCCCCGAGCATTCCCATGATTTCCAACGAGGAACTGATTTGGAGCGCGGTCGCATCCCGTTTGGCTTCATCAACCTTGATGGCGAAGTAAACCGGCGGGAACTGAACGTCATCGATCAGGTCGATGCCCGATTCCGGATCGTTCAGGATATTCGACATCAATTCGGGGCCGAACCGATTGCCGAAGGCTTCGCCAAACGCGCCGGAATCCCCGGTTTTCGCGGCTTCGACGAACGCCTTCGCCAACGCTCTCATCTGGAAATAGCCGGTGCGGCGATTGACCTTGAGCAGGTGCCCGATCTGTTTCGAACCGGTTTTTCCCAATGCGATGGTGACTTCAGTGCCGAGAAGTTGCTTCGCGCCCATCTCGTCCGTTGGCTCCTCAGCCATTTCGGGTGCGACTTCCTCCGCGGGAACGACTTCCGCAGCTTGGGGAGTCGCCGGTTCAATCGGTTCCGGATCGGTCGATTTGACACCCGGCGCGACCGCCGAGGCTTCCGGCATTTCCACTTCTTCCGATCCGACAATCTCGTCCGCCGGAATTTCATTGGCGGCACCGGTTTCCTCCTCGATCAGCTTCCATGCTTTAAGCGCTTTGAGCCGCTCCACACTTTTCGCGCCTTCGAAAAAGGTGACGACGTTTTCTACGTCCGCCGAAAGGTGGCGGGAAAATCCGAGCTTTGCCGCCCGTTCTTCCGCCGTCATCGCCGGAACGACCGGAGTTTCAGGCGCGGGCGCTGGGGAAACGCCAGGCTCACCCGGCACAACCACTTCAGGACTGGCCGTGTCCGGGCGATTCGAAACCTGTTCTTTCTTACCGCAGGCACCAAGGCCCAAGGCGATCGCCGGAAGGATGATCCATTTTGCTCGCGCTTTCATATGGTCCCGAAACTAGGAGCGGTTTCGGGAATCAAGCAAGAACGAATGGTCCGGCGCAGCCCGGTTAGGGTGCCGTCGGCTGGTCACGCTGTCCAAGCGGGCGTACCCAGAAATTCCGATACTCCATCGGATCGCCGTGGAACTGGAGACGCAATGGACCGGTTTCCGGATGCTTCGCCGGATAGGTGGCGAGGATTTTGTGTTGCGTCGGGCCGAGGTAAAGCGAGGCGTGCTGAACAAAAACCCCGTTGTGAATGATCGTGATTTTTGCAGGAGTGATGACTTTTTCCCCTTCGTAAACCGGTGGTTCGAAAGCGATGTCGTAGCTCTGCCACTCGCCCTGCGGTGAAGTCGCGTTCACCAACGGCGGGAGCTGGCCGTAAAGCGATCCCGCCTGTCCGTCGGGATAGGTCTTGTTATTATGGCTTTGAAGCACCTGAACTTCGTAAAGCCCCATCAGATAAACCCCGCTGTTGCCGCCGAATTGTCCGCCGACTTTGCGCCCGGCGGGCAATCTCCATTCAAAATGAAGCTGAATCGCTCCGAACGATTCCTTCGTTTGGATGTCCTTCCCGTCTGCAATAAAAGCACCGTCTTTCACCGGCCATTGCGCTGGCCCACCCCCTTGTGTCCAAGCGTCCAAGGAAGTTCCGTCAAAAAGCACCGTCGCATCCGATGGGGGTTTCACCACCACGGCACCGGCCGTCTCAATAATCCGCGGCTGCGGGCGGCGTGGATCGTGAACGGTGTATTCCACACCCGGCAGTTTTTCGGTGTCCGTATAGCCTTTCACTTCCTGCGCCTGAGTCGGCATCACCCCGCAAGCAGCGGCCATCATTCCGGAAATCGTCCATAGATTAAATTTCATTGCGTCTTCAAAACGTCACGTTCCGCTCTTTCTTTCAAGCCGTTCCTAAAATATCCGGGTTGCGGGAAAGCTCGTCCTGTGGATGCTTGTGGGCGTCTCTCAGTCCTTTTCCACCGTCATGGCCTCCAGCACCACCACGCCACTCCGCAGCGATCTGTTTCCTTTTGAACTCGTCCGGCCGGAGTTGGAGAAAGTTGAAGCTGCCATCCGGGAACAAATCCGCGCCTTTGACCCCGCCGTCGAGCCTTACGTCGATTACGTTTGCAACACGTCCGGGAAACGCATCCGGCCCGCACTTTCCATCTTGGTTGGCGGAGCGACAGGCACGGTGACTCCGGACCATTTAAAAATCGGGATGATCCTGGAGCTCGTCCACATGGCCTCGCTCGTGCACGACGACATCATGGACGGCGCAAACACCCGCCGCATGGTTCCCACCGCAAATGCGAAATGGGGCAACGCGCTCTCGGTCCTCCTCGGCGACGCGCTTTTCACCCACGCCCTCACGCTCGCAACCGAACTGAACAGCCTCGATATTTGCCGCAAAGTCGGCCAAGCCGCTCGCGATGTTTGCCAAGGCGAAATCATCCAGACACAGCGCCGGTTCGACCTTTCGCTCACCAAGGCCGACTATTTCCGAATCATCGAAATGAAAACCGGGGCGCTTTTCGCCGCCGCGACCGGTTTGTCCGGGAAAATTTCCGGCGTCGATGAAGCGACCGAGGCCCGCCTATTCGACTACGGCATGAAACTCGGCACCGCTTATCAAATCTACGACGACTGCCTAGATCTTGTCGGCTCGGAAGAAATCGTCGGAAAAACACTCCGCACCGATCTCGCCAAAGGCAAACTGACCTTGCCCATCCTCAATCTTCTCGAAACCTCTTCCGAAGCGCAACGGACGAAGCTGAACAAACGCATCATCGATCAGGAACCGCTCGATCTACCGGTTCTCGTCGGCATCGCCGAATACGAAGGAGCGATCGAAAGCGCCGTCGACACCGGTTTGGCGCTCCTCCAGCAAAGCCGCGATGATATCGCGGACCTCGGGCCGTCGGTGCACTCGGAAGCGCTCAACCAGATCACCTGGTTTCTGGAAGGGTTGTTGAAAAAGTGCCGAAAATAATCTAATATCGCGCGCTCAGCCCATCTGCCAGAAGCAATGCCAGCGCTTCAGGCCTCAGGGTGACCTGGACCGTTCCGCGCGCGATGATTCTGACGACAGTCTTCGAATGGCTCAAAAGTCGCAACAACGGATCGGCCGCCATTTTTTTTAGAATGAGCACTTGCAGTTCCGGGACGTCTCCCAGCCGTGCTTTCGCAGCCGCCTGACTGGTGAAAACCGGTGTGAACTTGCCCCGCGCATCTTCAAAGGCACACCAATGTTTTGGCGCTTCCTCTTCCGGTGAGTCCTGCTTTAGCCCCGGCTCTGCGGGCGGAATCAGCAAAAATAACTCACAGGTCATCAACATTTTGAAGAACCTCCCATGCTGCGAGGAATCCTTGCTGGATTTTTCCATCAGCCGCTCAAGCGCATTGGGACGCGAGGTGACCGGACGACTTTGACCCTTTGAAAGGGATTTTTTCTTCATACGCGGGGGGAGTTGCGAACGAGTCATTCACCCTCATTTTCGGGCGATCGTCGATCCCATTTGTCGAAAATACCGGTTCGAATGCTTGTGAAAGATTTCACAAGCTCCGATTGCCCTGAGCGAAAAACTCGTGTATGGCTCCGCGCATGCCTACACCGAACGCCGCTACCGGCCTTCCTCGCAAAGTTCTGATCATCGGCGGCGGTTTCGCCGGCCTTGAGCTCGCCCGTGGTCTTGCCAATGACAACCGATTCGAAGTCACGCTGATTGACAGAACAAACCACCACTTGTTTCAGCCGCTCCTTTACCAAGTAGCAACTGCCTCGCTGGCCGCCCCCGACATTGCCCGCTCAATCCGGCAGATCTTGGAAAATGCCCGCAACGTCACGGTTCTCATGGACGAAGTGACCTCGATCGAGCCGGATGAAAAGCGCGCGACCGGTCTTTCCGGAACGGTTTATACTTACGATTATCTCCTCCTCGCCGCCGGCGCGCGGACCAGCTATTTCGGCAACGACGCTTGGGCAGCCCACACCATGGGCCTGAAATCACTCGCCGATGCTCAAAACATCCGACGCACGGTTCTGTCGAATCTGGAGCGCGCTGAACTTACGACTGACGAAGCAGAGCGGACCCGCTTGATGACGGTTGCGATCATTGGCGGCGGTCCTACCGGAGTCGAACTCGCTGGCGCCTTCGCCGACTTGATCCACCGGTCGCTGAAATCGAATTTCCGCCGCATCGACACGACAAAATTGCGTGTCATTTTGATCGAAGGATCCAATCACATTCTCGAAATTTACGACAACGATCAGAGCATTTACGCTCGCCAGCACTTGGAAAGTATCGGCGTCGAGGTTCGCACCCAAACGAAAGTGACAAACGTTCGCGCGGGAGCCTTGGAATTCTTGGACGGCTCCACACTTGAAGCGTCCGCGATCATCTGGGCCGCTGGCGTCGCAGCCAATCCGCTGACCCAATGCATCGGAGTTCCTACCGACCGGGGTGGCCGGATCACACCAAATCCTGATCTTTCGATCCCCGGCAGACCGGAAATTTTTGTTGCCGGTGACTTGGTATCGATGCGCGACCGGGAGGACAAACCGGTCCCGGGTGTCGCCCCCGCCGCGACGCAAATGGGTGCGCACCTTGCCAAACTCCTGAAAGAAGAACTTCGCCTTGAGGCAAAAGGCTTCACCGGAAACAAACACGATCTGCGTCCGAAATTCCGCTATTTTGACAAAGGCATGATGGCGATCATCGGGAAAAATCACGCGGTAGTGAAAGCCGGCAAAATGAGACTCCGCGGATTGATGGCGTGGCTCGCATGGCTTTTCGTCCACATCCTTTTCCTCGTCGGTTTCCGCAACAAACTGGCCGTCCTTCTCGGCTGGGCTTACTCCTACCTTCGAAACAATCCGGAAGCTCGCGTCATCGTTTACCCGCCGACGTCTTCCCGCCCTTGATTCGATCAAGAATTTGAAAAACCGGCTCACGGCATTCTCTGCCGGAGCCGGTTTTTTTTGCACCGATCTCACGCCGGAGGGCGCTCACCGATCCAGTTACGACTTCCTGACAGACCTCAAAAAAAAGAGGGCGGACGCTTTCGCCCACCCTCTCCTTCCGATTTTCAACCGGACTACCGTTTTAAAATTATTTCCCCCAGCGCTCCAGCAGCGTGGTCGCCATCACACTCGGAGTTTCCGCCACCGCGATTCCGCATTCGGCCAGAATCCGCTTTTTGGCTTCAGCCGTATCATCTTCACCACCAACGATCGCACCGGCGTGGCCCATGCGGCGGCC
>DBTN01000042.1:45651-130699 GCA_002307065.1 Akkermansiaceae bacterium UBA1315
GGCCCATGCGGCGGCCCGGAGGCGCTGTCGCACCGGCAATGAATCCAGCGATTGGCTTTTTACAATTTTCCTTCGCCCAGCGAGCGGCATCGACTTCGGCCGAACCGCCGATTTCGCCGATCATGATGATCGCTTCGGTCTCGGGGTCGTTGTTGAACATTTCCAACACTTCGAGGTGGTTGGTGCCGTTGATCGGGTCACCACCGATTCCGACGCAAGTGCTCTGCCCGTAACCGAGTTGGGTGAGTTGCCAAACCGCTTCGTAAGTGAGAGTGCCGGAACGGGAAACCACGCCGACATTGCCACGCTTGTGGATGTAACCCGGAGCGATGCCAATGCGGCAGCCACCATGGCTTTTTTCACCGTAACCCGGAGTCACGATGCCCGGGCAGTTCGGTCCGACAAGGCGGGATTTCGAACCGGTCAGCGCGTTTTTCACCCGCATCATGTCCATCACCGGAATGCCTTCGGTGATGCATACGATCAGGTCGACACCCGCGTCAGCAGCTTCCAGAATCGCATCGGCCGCAAATGGCGGGGGAACAAAAATCACCGAGGCAGTCGCACCGGTTTCGTTGACCGCTTGGCTGACCGTGTCAAAAATCGGCACGACGTTTTCAAATTTTTGCCCGCCTTTTCCCGGAGTGACGCCGGCGACGAGTTTGGTTCCGTATTCCAGCGAAAGCTGCGCGTGACGCGCGCCAAAGCTGCCGGTGATGCCCTGAACCAGGACCTTGGTGTTTTCGTCGATGAGGATGGACATGGCGGAAGTTTGCTATTTTTCAGGATTCGAGA
Organism: Akkermansiaceae bacterium UBA1315; assembly: GCA_002307065.1. Classification (GTDB taxonomy): domain Bacteria; phylum Verrucomicrobiota; class Verrucomicrobiia; order Verrucomicrobiales; family Akkermansiaceae; genus Luteolibacter. The sequence continues at coordinate 46,447 of DBTN01000042.1, forward strand.
CGTTCGAAAACGTTCTGCGGCAGGAGAGATTTAAGCTCGGGATGAGCTTCGAGGAGACGAGAAATATCGGCCAGATCTTTTTGGCGCTTGCTTGGGCGGCGATCGGAATCCGAATACGCTTTGATTTTTCCGGCAAGAGTATCTTCCAACGAGGCGACTCGCATCAGGATTCCGTGCACATCGGCTGGCACGGATCGCGGGGGGAAGTCTTTATAAAAGTCCTCCGTACTGATTTGGATACTGACCTTTGACTTGCCTTTGAGGTTCACTGACCATTCAAAGCGGTTTTCGGAGGAACCCGCTTCTTTAAAGGCAGCAATGGCTTCTTCAAGCCGTTCTGTGGCAATCACCACATCCGAAGTTACCATCGGTTCATAAGCCCAATGATTCACCGCCAGCCCACCGATCATGCACCATGAGATTTCATTTTTTCCCATGGCCATCACAAGAGCGGAAACGTCTCCGCTTCCTCCCAGTGTTTGCCAATCGTAAAACTGCCGTTGTGTCATGGCTCAATGCGAACAATCGGGATGGTTCGGCTTTTTCTGGTGCAATGCGACGGTATTGCCGGAGGGATCGGCAACCAGAGCGAGACGGCAGACAGGGAAATCCTGAATGGGCAGCGCGAGCTTCGCGCCGGCCTTTTGAATCGCATCAACGGCTACATCGAGGTCTTCGACTTCGAAACAGGCACCGCCGCCGTGTTCGCTGGGCCGCCATTGATCGGAGGTCTTGGTAATGGCGAGCGTTTGACCGGCCGGAGTTTCAAATTCCACCCAGCCAACTTCACCTTCGTGTTCGAAAACCGCGCCTTCCCTTAAACCGAGAATCTCACCGTAAAACTTCCGGGACTCCGCGATATCATTCACCGCGTAGCCTACGAAAGCCAGTTCTTTGATCCCGATCCCGGACATGGTTTTCGACGTTTGGAATCTCAGCCCACCGCCGCGACGATCTTCTGGGCACCGTCCGCCATGGTGTCGGCGGTGACGATGTTCAGTCCGGATGCCGCGAGGGTCGCTTTGCCTTTTTCCACGTTGTTGCCTTCGAGGCGGACAACGAGTGGAAGCGGCAAACCGGTTTCCTTGGCAGCCTCGATCACCCCTTCGGCGATGATGTTACAGTCCATGATCCCACCGAAGATGTTGATCAGGATGCCTTTGACGTTCGAATCACCCAAAATGATTTTGAATGCCGCCGTCACTTGCTCCTTGGAGGCTCCGCCGCCGACGTCGAGGAAGTTCGCAGGATCACCACCGTAGTGTTTGATGATGTCCATCGTCGCCATCGCCAAACCGGCACCATTCACCAGGCAAGCAATGTTTCCATCGAGTCCGATGTAGTTCAGGTCAAATTCGGAGGCCGCGACTTCGCGAGGATCTTCTTCGGTTTTGTCCCGCATCGCGACGATGTCCGGATGGCGGTAAAGGGCGTTGTCGTCGAAACCGAATTTCGCATCCAGCGCAAGCACACGCCCGTCAGGCGTCGTCACCAGTGGATTGATTTCCACCATCGAACAATCGGAGGATACAAAAAGCTTGTAGAGGTTGCTGAGTAGTTTCGCAAACTGCTTCGCGATGTCGCCACTCAAACCAAGAGCTGCGGAAATTTTGCGAACTTCGTAGGGCTGAAGTCCCAGAACCGGATGAATGCACTGACGGAAAATTTTCTCCGGAGTGTCGTGAGCGACGTCTTCGATGCTCATGCCACCTTCGGTCGACGCGACGATGACCGGTGCCGAGGTCGCACGATCCATCAGAATTGCGAGGTAATATTCGTGCGTGATATCAACGGCTTCGGCGATCATCACCTTGCTGACGAGTTTGCCCGCTTCACCCGTTTGTACGGTGACGAGAGTTTCGTTGAGCATCTTCTTGGCGAATTCCGCAGCTTGCTCCGGTGACTCGATGAGGTGGACGCCACCTTGGAAACCGTTTTTAAAATGGCCCTTGCCGCGACCACCTGCGTGGACTTGAGCCTTGATGACCAATTTCGCCCCAGCGAATTGCCGCGCCGCGGCTTCCGCTTCCTCCGGCGTTCCGGCAACTGCGCCCTTGGGACTCGGGACTTGGAAACGATCGAAAAGCTCCTTGGCTTGGTATTCGTGGATGTTCATAGCGGCAGGGAAAGTCGTGCGTGTACTCTCAAACGCGGGGAACGTAGTTGCCGATGCCCGACCCGGTCAAGTGATCCGTCGTGTTTCCCACCAAACCACGGGAAAAAATCACCTCATTCAGGTTTATCGTCCCGATTCCTTTACTAAATTTTTCACCAAACCATTAAAATTCTCCGCTTTCGCCAGCTCCTCGACGCTCAAATGGGACCGGTATCTCCAATAAAAAGGGATGATCGCTGGAACGTTGATCCGTTCCGCGTCCGGATCCGCGAGCCGGAGCGCCTCATCCATCGCCAACAAATCCTGCAACGGGAAAATCGCCCACATCGCGGGAGATTTCAGGTGCTGATCGATGATCGACTGCGCAATCTCCCCGGAAAGCTCAACCGGCGGCAGATTGATGCCAAATAGCTGCCATGCGAAAGGCGCGGTGACCTCCGCATCTTCCCTCCACCAGCCGCGCAATGTCGGCATATCATGCGTCGACGGACTGACAACACTCATATACGGCGCATCGACCGGATGAAAAAACGCGACGTTCGAGGTCTTCGGCATGCGCTGGATTTCCAACGATAAAATCCCCAGGTTTTTCAGAACCCCGGGCACACAGGCAGGAACCATCCCAAGATCCTCCCCACACAAAAGCATCGAACTCGCCCTTCGCATCGCCGGGAGTTTTTCATATCCTTTCGCCTTCCAAAACTCTTCCTGGCGACGATAAAAATAATCATTATATAACTCGTCGATCCGCCATTTGATATCATCGTGCAGCTCCTGATAGGACTTGGTATTCTGCAATCCGTAACGCGGATGAAATTCCCACCCGTCAGAACCGGGAACTTCGAAAAACATCACATCACTGACACAGTCCATCAGCGCCTCCTTGAGCAACCAATCTGGATGGGCTTCATCGATCGCCCCGAAATACTCTTCGATTTTCCGCTGGTTGGAAAACGCGTCTCGCAACATCCACGAATCCGAACGAAACGGCTCGATGAACCTCTGCTTCACCTCGTCCACTCGCTGCCCGAATCGTCCGGCCAAAGAATGCTCGCGGAGGTAAGGCCGACAAAACCGCTCATACTCGAACGGGATCTGCCGCTCGCCAAACTCATTCCGATGAATTGGCAAAGCCGGATCGAAATAACCCATGATACCTTCAACCTGATCATAAGGCACCTGCCAGATCCGGAAAAATCCAAGAATATGATCAATCCGATAAGCATCGAAATATCGACTTAACTGGGCGAACCGGTTTCTCCACCAAGCATATCCGTCCTGCTTCATCACTTCCCAATGATAAGTTGGAAACCCCCAGTTCTGCCCCTTCACCGCGAATGCGTCCGGCGGAGCTCCGGTTTGCGCATCCATCTTGAACAAATGCGGCGCCGACCACGCGTCCACCGACTCACGATCAATCCCAATCGGCAGATCTCCTTTCAGAGCGATTCCTTGCTCGTGCAGATAAGCCACCGCCTCGGAAAGCTGAGCGTCCAACTCGAACTGCAACCAGATATGATAAGCAATCTCCAGCCATCGATCGCTCTCGACCAACGCATTGACCCATGCCCAGTGAAACACCGAACATTTCTCCCACTTGGAAAAATCCGCCGTTCCATACTCATCACGCTTCACACAAAAGACCGCATACGGAATCACCCATTCGCGATTCAACTGCAGGAAATTTTCAAACTGCGGACTGGCGAGAATCGAACTTCGATGCTCCTCGTAGATCTCCCGAGTCAGATCAACCTTCGCCTTCATCACCGCCTCGTAATCGACTTGAGCGAGCGGATTCAACCGATGGCGAGCTTCCGCCACCCGTCGGTCGAAATCTTCCGACATTTCATACTCCAAAGCATCAATCCGCAAATACTGCGGATGCAGTGCAAAAACACTGATGGCGGAATACGGATAAGAATCCGTCCAACGATGGGAAGACGTCGTATCATTGATCGGCAAAATCTGAATCAGTTTCAAACCGGCCAATTTCGCCCAATCGGCAAATCCCTTGAGATCCGCGAATTCCCCCACCCCGAGACTCTTTTCACTACGCAGCGAAAAAACCGGCAGAGCAACCCCCGCGCCTCGAAACAGCGCATCCGGCTTTCGCCGATATCCCTCATCACTGATCCGAGTCTTTTGACTTTCGGAAAGATAATGAGCATCAATCGACCGATTTTCCCATAACTCGATATCCACGACTTTCCGCGTCGTCAGATCATACAAACCATATTTGTATTCGACCGGATAATCCGAGCGAAAGTCCACCGACGCCCGCCAGACGTTTTCAGAAACCTCACTGAGGATCACCGGTTTTTCCAAACTCCACAAGCCGAGTTCCGGAGCACTTCCTAACACACACACCGCCTGCCCCGGAGGAACGGCAGCCATGCGCAATTGAAATTCGTGATTTCCTTCCGTCGCGTCACGTTTCAACGCATGCCGCTTCGGGACCATCCCAGCGAAGGCTTTCGTTTCAAAAGCATAATCTTCCGTCCCGGCAGAACACCAAGTGTCCAACGCCAAATACGTATCCACCTTCCGGATTCGAATCACCCGCGGACCATGCCATTCATCCAATACCGTGTGAGGATGTTCCTGGCGGTATTGATAACGGTATTCGACCCGCGAACCCTCGCATTCCACACGCGCTTCCCAGTGTTGATGATCCAGCCAAGCGAGCGGCAGCACCCTTTCCTCCCTCTGACCGGTTTCAGAAATGATGGCCAATTCCAGCCACAGGCTTTCTCCCGGGACGGTGTGATAATTGAGACGAAAAACAATTTTCATGCGGATCGCGACGGATTTTGAAAACTAAAAGGCCGCCTTCTGCAGTCGGCGCAGGCGGTCAAGGGCAGCACCACTTTGGATCGCTTCGAGCGAAAGCTGGATGCCGTCCCCAATGTGGTCCGCGAGCCCGGCGCACGCCAGCGCGGCCCCGGAATTCAAAACCACCATATCCCGTTTCGCACCGGTTTCCTCCCCGCTCAGAACCGCCTGCAAAATCGCCGCGTTCTCCTTCGCATCACCACCGCGCAAATCTTCGACCTTGGCGTAATGAAGACCAAAATCCCGGGGATCGATTTCCTCATCCTCCAGATCCTGATAAGCCCCCGCTTTGCAAATCCGGGTCGACCCCATCAGGCTGACCTCATCCACCGAGCGCCCATCCTTGGTGGTCCCGTGAACCGCCCAGGCGCTATCGCGGCCCAGGCGCTGCAAAATCTCGGCAAACGCCGGACAGAGATCGCGGGAAAAAACGCCGACGAGCTGACACTGCGGCCGCGCCGGATTTAACAACGGCCCGATCAAATTGAAAATCGTCCGAACTTTCCGTGCACCCAGATTTTTCCGAACCTCTGCGACCGCCTTGAAAGCCGGATGATACATCGGAGCGAACAAGAAGCCGACCCCGGCCTCGCTCAAACACCGGCGAAATCCTTCCGGGTCGAGATCGATTTTGATCCCCAACTCCTCCAGCACATCCGCCCCGCCGCTTTTCGAAGTGATGCCACGATTTCCATGTTTCACCACCACCGCACCCGCCGCCGCCGCGACGAACATTGCCGTCGTGGAAACATTAAAAAGCTGGAGCTGATCGCCACCGGTTCCGCACACATCCAGCGTCGGCCCCTCCAAATCAAGAGACTCGATTTCCGGGTCGATCGCATGTTCGAGAAACGCTTCGACAAACCCCGCGATCTCAGCGGGCGTTTCACCTTTTTTTGAAAGAGCTTCGAGCAACCGCTCCTTTTTGGCCGCTGCCACCCCCTCGTCCAACAGCAACCCCGCCGCGACCTCTACCTCGCGCGGCTCGAGTTCCCGCCCCTCCTCCAAATGATGAATCAACGCGTCCATGCCCCAACCTAACAGCCCCATCGCCAAGAGCCAGAACGAACCGCCCGCCGATCAACCCTTCAAATCCACTCGGAATCCCCCTTGCGCTGGTTTTGGCAAAAGTCTAGTTTCCCCTTTCTATGGTTCACCGACCATCCAAAACCCTTTTGATCCCCACGCTGTGGTGTGCGATGGCCGCTTTTCCGTTGGCCGTTTCGCAGATTTACGCCCAGACCGCGCCACCGGTCCAGCCCGCTCAATTCGACCCTTCGGACGTTTACTTCCAAGGTTACCTCGCAGCTCGCGCGGCGGAGCAGCTTGAAAAAGATGGCGATTACATCGGCGCTTACGAAAAACTTGAACAGGCCCGGAAACTTTTCGAAGGCGTCAGCCGCTATTACCCGACTTGGAAACCGGAAATGGTCAAAGGCCGTTCCGAAAAAAATGCCGAGGCGATCGCCAATGTCGGCCCGAAAGCCAACGAACAGCGCCAGAAAAAACAAGGCATCGTCGCAGAACTCGAAGGCGGTGTCCGGCAAGGCGCTCGCCCGCTGGATCCGACCGATCCGATCCAGCCCGCTCCCGGGATTTTAGAAGTCGATCCGATCGCCAGCCGTCGTCTCGCCGAAGCCGAAGCCGAGGTCGCGAGAATCCGTGGACTGATGGGAAAAGCTCCTCAGTCGTCCTCCAATTCCGAGCTCGAACGCGAACGCGATTCACTCGCGGCCCAGCTCCGCGCCGCGCAAACGAATGCGGAAAGCCTGCGCGCCCGACTCACCGCCCAACCCGTCGAAAGCGAACTCAAATCCCTCAACACCCGCATCGAAGGCCTTGAGCAAGAACGCGAAGCGATGGCCCGGGCACTCACTCAGAGCCGCGGCGCTCATACCGATGCCCTCGCCCGGATCGCCACACTGGAAGCGGATCTCAACATCATGCGCACCCAGGCGAACGAGATGCGGCAAAAAGAATCCAATCTCGATCGCGATCTGAAAACCGAACGCAAAATCGCCAACGAAGTCGTCGCCGGTCAGAGACGGCAGCTTGAGACCCTCGAAAAGGCGCTGGAAATGAAGTCCGAGGAGCTCGCGAAAGCGAACCAGAAGATCACCGGACTCACCCAAGAACTCGCCCAAAGCCGCGAAGCGTTTGCCGAGCTCCGCGACGAACGCGACTCGCTTCTGCGGGAACGCGACCAAATGTCCGCCCTGCTAAAGCTCAACGAAGCCGGACGAATCAATGAGCTGATCGAACAAAACATGGGGCTCGCGAAAAATTTGCGCGAAGCGAACGAAAAGGTCGAACGGCTCAATATCGACAACAACGCGGCCAAAGATGACATCATCGACGCCTTGCGTGACCTCGCGATCGCCAAATCCCAAATCAATAAACTCCACCAGGAAAAACGCGCGCAAGACGACCGCTTGGCCGAATTGGAAAAACGTCTGCAACGGGAAGAAAACGCGCTCGCCAAGGGAGATACCTCCGCCAGCGCTGCGGAAACCGAGGTGCTGCGGGACATCATCAAACGCCAACTCCGACTCCAAGAGCGCCGCCGCCAGGCCCGCGATCTGCTCTTGGAAGCCGTCAAAGAATTGGGACAAAAAGACGAACAAGTCGCCAGCGCAGTCCAGCTTCTCGACGGCAACGAAATCCAACTCACGCCCGAAGAACAAAAACTCATCGCCGACAAACAGGTCGACGGCGAGTTCATTTCTCCTTTCGCCCGCGATCGTGGCACGGTCGTCCGCGCCACCTCCGATCTCAATCGTGAGCTCGAAGGTTACGAACGTGCCGCGACCAAAGCGTTTGTCGCGGGCCGCTTGTTGCCGACCCGGGAATTGTTCCAAATGATCGTCGATGCGAATCCGGGAAACTCCTCGGCACTTTGCAAATTGGGCGTCGTCCACCTCCGGTTGGAAGACGCGTCCGCTGCGGCCGATACCTTCCGCCGCGCGGTCGAACTGGATGAAAGCAATCCGTATGCTCACCGGATGCTCGGATTTTCCGCGATGGCGATGGGCGATCTGGTGACTGCCGAGCAAAGCGTCGCCCGCAGTGTCGAACTCGCGCCCGACGATGCAAAAAGCCAAACGTTGCTCGGAGCGATTTTTTACCGGTTGGGAAAATTCAGCGAAGCCGAATCCCACTACAAAGCGGCGATTTCCGCTGATCCGGTGCCCAGCGAACCGTATTTCAACCTCGCCGTGCTCTGCGCTCGCGACAAGCGGCTCGACAACGCCCGCGAGTATTATCACCAAGCGTTGGAGCGCGGGGCGATTCCTGACGCCAGCTTGGAGCGGCGGATTCTCGCTCGTTGATCCGGTAAAAACGACGGCCTTTCGATTTGCGCTTTTCTGAAATTTCTGTCATTCGTCGCCCCTTGAAGATTTTAAAACCCATTCTGAGTCTTCCCTTTTTCCTGGTGGCCGCCTGCGGAACCGGTGGTGAATCCGATCCCGCGAGTCCGGCAGCCTCACGTCCGACGTTGAGCCAACGCATCAGTGAACAAAACGGCTACAGCCAGGACGCAGAAGGAAATTGGGCCCCGAAAATCGATCGCCGCAGCCAGTTTGAGAGCCAACGGAAGTCGGCCTACTTCAAGGGCGACGTGTCGAAAAAAGAGTTCTATTCCGGCACCAAAGACTACGAAAAGAAACCGTTCTGGGGAACCAAACAGGTCGAGCGAAAGAAGTTCGAGGGAAACACCGACGGCAGCCGGTTCGAAACCGCCTCCAAACTCGGGGAAAAGAAATCCCGTGAAGACAATGTCGCCTCCAAAATGACCGGTTCTTACGAAACGGGTGAATACGAAACCGGTTCAGCGCGCGAGGCGAATGAAGACCAAATCGATCGCGTTTCGGACGCGGAGACGGACATCCGCCGCCGCGTTTACAAAGCTCCGAAAATCCTCGATTGGCAAGAACAGCGCTCGATGAGCGTCAATCAGACAAAGGGACTTCTGGGGCGAGACTGATTTTCAAATCCTCGCTGACCTGCGACAAACTGGTCAACAGGGCCTTTTTGAGCGTGTCCCAGCGTAGCGGTTTCCCTTCGAGGAAATACGATTGCGGAACTCGCAGGCGGATCCCCGCGTAACGGTCCGCCGGATAAATTTTCGCCAGATGTTTCGCCAACGGACTGGAGTCCGCGTTGCAGATGTGGCGAATGTCCAAACCGGTTGCCGCCAGTCGATCACGCCATTTTTCGGCAAATTTTTCGCCCACGTCATTTCCCGGAGCAGTTTCCAAAATCACCGCGCCGTCGCTCGGCTCGGTATGAACCATCAGATGCAAAACGACGGTGTGGCGTTGAAAATCCTCGTTGATGCGCTGCTGCAAGTTCGCCCGATAGGCACGCTCATGGCGATCTTCGAGCTTCGCCCGGTTCGTTTCCGGCAGCTTGAGGGAAAATTCGCTCCAGCGGTCGTCGCCGGATTGTTCGACATCGATCAGCAAGCGGGTGACGTCCGCATGAACCAGTGGCGTGCGAAATTTCATCGAAAACCCCTGGGCCAAATTAAGAGCGCCCGGATCCCAACCACGGGTGGACGTCACGATATCCTCCGAACCGCGAAAAAGATCGCGGTAGGCTTCGGGGACGGCGCAGGTGGCGTGTTCACAACTGAAAAGAAAGGCGATCATAGAAAGGATGCGCTGGATTTTCCCAAACCCGTCCAGCTACGGGACGGAGATTTTTGGCAGATTTCCCCACAAGCGCAACCCCCCATCGCGAGATAAACACCTTAAAATAAGGTCGAGATCGCGGCGATTTCCCTGATGAGCTTGCAAGGTTGGGATGTCCGGTTGAGTATCGTTTCGATGTCGATTTGGCGCGTGGGGATATTCTGGTTCTGGCTGCAAGGCCTGGTCTCCGCAACGCTGGTTTGGCAACCGGTCACGGATTATTCGATTTCCTTTCGCGGCGATCGCGAAAAAGGCCCGCCGGAAATCAACCCGTTCGAAAATTTCACCCACATGGGCGCGGATTTCGGCTGGATGGGACCAGGAGAAACGCGAATCGAGGCAAAAGCCGGAATCATCCGCGTCAAACCGGACGGAGAATGGACCGGCGCCTGGCATTCGCTCGCGGGATTGGCCGTCGAAACGAATCGCGCTTTCGACCCCACAGACGCGCTTGGCCTCGGAGGCCCGGCCGAACTTCGCGCACCTGTCCGCGCCGTCACGCTCGATGTCCGCGGCGTCGGCGAATTGCGCGTCGAGCTTCTCGACGCCAACCGACGGCTGATCTGGGAAAGACGGCTGACCTTGGCCTCGGGTGAGCGGTCCCGACAGCGATTCGAAGTCACCGCCGGCGAACTCGGCAGGCTGAAATATCTAAACTGGGTCGCAGAAGCGGGCTGCGAAGCGGAAATTTCCTCGATTGGCTTCGAGATCGAACGGCCGGACATTGAACCGGAAAAATGGTTATTTGCCGTGTCGTTAGGAAAACTCAGACGCTGCCACGATCCGGAGAGCGGGCTGACGCGCGACCGTGCCCATGTCCCGCCCGGACTTTTTGATTCCATCGCCTCGACCGGGATGCACGCACTGGCCAGCGCCGCAGGTGCCGCGGAAGGCATTCTCAACCGGGAAATGGTCGCCGAAGAAATCCGGATGACCACCGCCGTCGTCCTCGGCCTGCCAAAAGCCGCTGGATTTTTACCTCACTTCACCCGCACGGGCGAAACCGGCGTGGAAATCCACCCCGGCACGGAATACAGCACGGTCGACACGGCGATCGCGCTGCACGGACTCGCTCTGGCGGCGGAAATTTTACACCTGGTCGATGTTTCGGACGCAGTCGAAGCGGCGGTGACGAGCTTGGATTTTGACGCCGTGACCGATTCCGAGGGCTGGATTTCCCACGGATTTCTCGACGATAAAAAAACGCTGCTGCCCGGCCGCTGGAGAGATTGGGGCGGAGAAACCGCACTGGTTTTGGCAATGGAAGCAATGATTCCAAACCGAGCTCCTCGCGGCAGAATGGAAAGCGGCGGCCGAGTTTACCGAGGCGTGGAATTCATCATTGAACTGCAAAGCCTGTTTTACCCCGATTTCGATCGAACCGAACCGGACATGGTCAGCGGCACGGTTTGGCCAAACGCCCGGCGGAGTTTGCTCAATCAACAAGCATCGTATCCGAGCGAACAATGGCCCGATTCCCCTGCGGCACGGATGGGCATTTTCGGAATTTCCGCTGGCGAATCCGGCATGCCCGGAGCCGGATATTCGGCAAACGGCGTGGAAATGACCGGCCTCCGCTGGCTCTATCCGCACGCGATGGTGATGGGTCTGGCAATGAGCGGCGGCAATAACTTCGCCCAAGGCATCGGACGCCTCGAACAAGCCGGATTCCTATTTCCGATGGGACTTCCCGAAAATATCGAAATCGGACTGGTGCTCCACAATCCGATGCAAGGCTCGCTCAACGCAGCCTTCGAATCGATCGCGAGCTATCACGGCTGGCGCCGCGCAAAAGGCGGCCCGGACGTGATCGATCAAGCATCCCAATCCGACGCCCTGATGAGAACCGGCGCCGCGAGATTTTACCGCTGAGAGCGATTCTTTTCCCAACCGTTTTTCCTGATCGCTGATTTCCCGGTCTAAAAATCAGTCGTTTGAGTGAAATCAAAATCGCCTCTTCGATCCGCGCAATCTGAGTAATCCCTCCTTACTCTGCGAAAAAAGGACAAAAAAATCCGCCACCGGTTTCCCAGTGACGGATTTTTCGAAATCAAAAAGGCTCAATGCTCGCGGCAGAACTGCTCAAACCGGGTCAGTCCTTCGTTGAGGATGTCCAAGGTCGTGCAATAGCTGAGACGGATGCCTTCGTCGTAACCGAACGCAATGCCCGGAACGGCGGCGACTTTGTAGCGGGAAAGCAGTTTGTCGCAAAGGTTCAGCGACTTCAGACCGGTTCCGCCGGTGTAAACGAAGAAGTAGAACGCGCCTTCCGGCTCCACCACGCGGATGTTCGGAATGGCCTTGAGGCGAGCCAGCATGAACTGCCGCTTCACATCGTATTCACCACGAAGGTCTTCGATGAAACTCTGGTCGCCCTTCAGCGCCGCAAGGGCACCATACTGCGAGAAGGTATTTGCGTTGGAAATCGTGTGATTCTGGATCTTATCGATCGCTTCGGCGATTGCCTTCGGGGCCGCCGTGTAACCCAGACGCCAACCGGTCATCGAATACGCCTTCGAGAAGCCGTTGACGGTGATGGTCAGATTGTAAAGCTCCTCACTGAGAGACGCGATCGAAACGTGCTTCGCCTCGCCATAGACGAGCTTTTCGTAAATTTCGTCGGAAAGGATCAAAATGTCTTCACCAATCGCGATCTCGCCCAGCGCAAGAAGCTCTTCTTCGGTGTAAACCGCACCCGTCGGGTTGCCTGGGGAATTGATGATGACCATCTTGGTCGCCGGCGTCATCGCCTCCTCAAATTGCTCAGGAGTCATTTTCCAACCGGTCGATTCCTTGGTCTCAACAAGAACCGGCACACCGCCTGCGAGGCGGACCATCTCCGGGTAAGAAACCCAGAAAGGAGTCGGGATGATGACTTCGTCACCTTCTTCAATGACAGCGAGGATCGCGAGATAGCACGCCATTTTCGCGCCAGCGGTGACGCAAATCTGGTTGGCGGCGTATTTCAACTTGTTGTCCTTGAGGAACTTTTCGGAAAGCGCCTCGCGGAGCTCCGGAATACCACCGGCCGGGGTATACTTGGTTTTACCATCCTGGATCGCCTGAATGGCGGCTTCCTTGATGAAATCGGGAGTGTCGACTTCCGGTTCGCCACCGGCGAGGGCGTAAACTTCTTCACCCTTGGCGATCATTGCCTTGGCTTGAGCAGTGACGGCGAGAGTGAGCGACGGTGAGACCTTGGCGATGCGTGATGAGAGGCTTTCCATGGGAGCGCGCGGTTGTGGATTATACCGCCTCCCCGGGGCGGAGCAACAGGATGTGCGCAACCTCGGATCGGGCGGGGCGCTTTTGTGGGGCCTGCCCCGGAGGGTGGCAAGAGGAAATGGGAAACAAATACCCGGATCGAAGGACCGGTTGACGCCTTTCAAAACACCGAGATCCCCATCCTCACCGTCCCATACGAAGAGCCGACAGACCGGCCGAACGGGTCAATCCCCATCCCCCGCCCACTCCAAATGCCGTGGCAAAATCCCGCCATCCTCCCCCGCAACCGGAAGCCGGAGCTGAGCCAAATAATAATCCTTCATCGCTGCCCTCACGGTGATTTCCAGCTTCCCATCACGCATTCCATAATCGCGCTCAATCGTTTTTCGCTGTGACTCTTGCAAATCCCGGTTCGCCCGCAAAACCAGCCTCACCTCGGTGCTCCAAGCCTCGTCCTCCACAGTCGGCTCGAATTCCTCATTTGGCCAATCCGCATCCTCCATCCGGCTTAGCACAAAATCCCGGTAATCCCCGTTCTCAAAACACCAAGCCCGGGCATGCCAACGGAAGCCATCAAACCCCAACGCATGCGGAGCAATCTCTCGCCATTTCTCCCCACCACTCTTCACGGACCAATACTTGATTCTCAATTTCCGCCGCCGATCGATCGCCAGAAAAACCCGTCTTTCGATCTTCGCCTCCGCCCTTCGGCTCGGCGGAACAAATTGATCCACCTTCTTCGCCGAACTCTGAACGCCCTGATGGGAAGGAAGCCCCGCACCCAAAAACATCGCAACCGCCTCTTCCAAGCGCGGCAAATGCATCACACAAGCCATTTCCGGCAGCGCCTCATACCGCTTCGTCCGCAAATTATACGCCAGCGCCGTCGGATTTAACTCCTGATACCCCTGCAAATCCGCCGACGCCTGCGCCGCAGAAATCCCGAAGACTTCCCGCAAATCCCCCCGATTCACCGCCCCACGCCACCATGCCACACGCTCAATCAACGCAAGCCTCTCCCGGCCTGCCCACTGGTCTTTGCTACTGCTATTTCCCATCGTTACAAATAAATCTGCTTTTTGGACCGACGTTTTTCTCGACGTATCGTGTTTTTTTACTCATACATCGATCCATCCATTAAAACGACTGGCCGGAAGGAAACTACACACCTGCACAGCAATTCACCATCTTAAATAATCAGCAAAACCAAACAAAAGCGTTCCCCATCCTATCCATTCCCCACGACTTCCCTACCTCCTCCGAATTCCCTCCTCGACATCCGGCATTCCTAGCAATCAGTTTAACCAAAGGTGAAATTTTACGCCCATACCCTTCCCGGTCGCCCCTCAAACGAATGGGAACCGCTCTTTATCCCCTTCGGTGACGGCCAAGAGCAATGCCAGCGCGAGCATTGCGAAAAATGCCGCGACCTGAGCGCCCAACACGGCCACCTCAACAAAGTCGCCTACTGGACCGCCAAATTCGCCGCCGAAATGTTCCCGCCGGATTCCCCCGAAGCCAAATCCGCCTGGGACTGGGGCCACCTCCCAGCCACGCCCATGTCCCGCCCAGTTGCTAAGGTAATAAGGTCGGCACGCGGGAATGTGCCTGCGGGAACAAGCCCCGCAGGCCGAAGACGTCCATTCTCGCACAAAAAACAATATTGTTTCAATCCGCGCCCCCTTGAAGAGGCAACCTTGAGGAAAAAGGTCCGCGACTGGCATCCCCGCCTTGCCCTCAGCCAAGGGAGTTTAACCCTCGTGCCCCTTACAGAGAACACCCAGTCCCTAGAGCTTGCAGACCGAGAATGCCAATCGCTGGCCATTTGATACCCGACAAGCAATCGCCCGTCAATTTTTGTATACATAAAACTATATTGAATTAGAATTCGAATCTAACCACTCTGTTCTCTTGAAAATCCCCTACGAAGTTCAATTTGAAATCGCTGGCTCCGCTGCGATGTTCACCCGCCCTGACACAGGTTCGGCTCCAATTTCCTACCCTCTCCCTAGCTGGTCCGCATGTAAGGCCATGTACGAGAGCGTGGCCCGCGGTTTTTTCGCACCAGGAGGGCAGCCAGCCGCATTTTTCTGCCCAACAGAAGTTCAAATCTGGAAACCAATCCGATTCGAGAAATACGTCACAAACTATCGCGGTCCGTTACGAAAATCTTCTCAGATTGAGAAAAACGCGTCCTATCAACTCCCAGCGACCATCTTGATCGATGTCTGCTACCGCGTTAAAGGCGTTTGCATGCGAATTCCCGGAGCGGCTGACGAATCCAACAACGCTCCTCACGGGCTGCAGGAAATGTTTAATCGAAGGCTCGCCCAAGGACGCAACAAATACGCTCCGTGTCTGGGCTGGAAAGAATTTGTCCCCTCATACTTTGGGCCATTCCGGGATCACAATTCGCCTGAAAGTGAATTCAAACTCCAAGCCCAACATTACGCAGAACTCCCAGCGCTCTTGATGTCAATGTGGGATGCCCCGGCAAACGGGCGCTATCAGCCCATCTTCCGAGCACTGGAGATCAAAGAAGGAATTCTTCGATTTCCGGCAGTTCAGATTCGCAACGGCAAACTTGATTTTGAAAGGACTCCGCAATGCTGACAGAACTTTACCACATCGCTAAAAACCTTAGCAAATCACAACACGAGCAGTCCCTCGTCCACGTGGACTTCGGGGAGCCTGGTCTTTCGACCAATCAGAACTTATTAGTTCTATTAGGAGAAGATGGAGCAATTCGAAAAATCGAACCTCTTCTAGCGAAAGACGCAGATTCATTATGGACGCTGAAGAAGGGTAATTTCAAGTTTTTCCCGGCCGTCCGGATGCCTAATCCACTGATCATATTCCCCTTGGATAGCGTTGAGTGGGCGACTCTAAAAAAGCCAAGCGTGGATCGGCTTCGCAAGTTAATATCAGATCACAGAGAGCAATGCTCGGACGTCCAGCTGAAAAGTGAAACGGATCAAGCTCAACGAATTCTAAAATGGAAACATCCGGAAATTGAAACTCTCACAACATTGCAGGCATTCGCGCACCGGTTTCTGGAATTGTGTAACAATTCAAATGAGATCTCCAGAAAGCTTCTGGATGCAATTGATACCGCCCTACCCAAGCAAACGGACGAAAAGGCACTCAAAACACTTCAAGCCCTTCTCTGCGGAAATCTTAAAGAATCAAAAAACAAACCGCCCAGTCTTGAGTTCAAGGTTCAGATCATTTTCGATTTTCTACCCAATGGAAAACTCACGGGCGCGCTCTACAGTCCCAAGATCAAACGGGTAATCTTGGAATGCCTGAATCAGGAGAAGCCGCCCGTCAAAAAATCCTGCAAGAATGAATCTCCAGCAGAATTCATCGAATGTGCTCTAACAGGCGATCTTACTCCTCTGCTTTCTGGTCCCTATGCTGATTGGTCAGCAAAACCAATCATTGGGAAACCATTCAAACCCTTCTCAAAATTCGCCGATGCTTCCTGCAACTTTCGATATGGACGAGCCGATAGTGAAGGTTTTGCCATTGGCTCAGATACCGCCAAATCTCTAGTCGCTGCCGGTTGTGCGATCACGGCTCCGGAGTGGCGAGGAAAAACGTGGGATTCCATTCGCAATGGAAAGTTTGAGGAACGCAGTGGTAAAAAAAGTGAAACATCGGATGTTATCATCGCCTACCCTTCTTTTCCTTGGGGAGATCTTAGGCCCGTCAGCGTCTTCGCAAGACCTGCCAGAGAAATTGTGGCTGACGATGACGATCTTCCAGAGGCAGCCCACCAGACGTTTACACAAAACGCAGAATCATTTTGTGGAGCCCTCACCAAAAAAGTCGCAGCGAGCGAACTTACTTCCGATTTTATTCGAATTCTCGTCTTGCGGCAGATCTCTCCGGGTCAAGTCCAGTTGGCTTACTCGGAAACGCCTTCACGGGGGCACTTTGCAGCGGCCATTAAAAACTGGATTGAGTCAGAGAAAAATCTGCCGCCACGCTTGAAAGTTCTGCTTCCTTCAAAGAAGACCGAATCAGGCTTCGGATGGTTCTTACCAAATCTCCTATACCCGGACGATGCAATCCGGTCGCTTTCTCACCAATGGATGCGAGATGGAACTGAAAGCACCCGAGTCCAAAGCCCACCCGCCAGTGATATTTTAGATGTTTTCCTCGATAAGGAAGGCGTTCGGGAAACCACTGCGTCTCGCCTTTTGGAAATTCTTATTCCAAGAATCGAACCGCTCATCATCGGCGCGGGTAATATCCTGCACCGGATTGATTACCAATCTCCCTCCGGGTGGAGGGACTTCACCGCGAAAACATCCGACGGCAAGCCGGATAAGGGCAAACCTGACCCTAGATACCATCTTGCACAGTCTCTCAGCCTCGTCGGATCACTTCTTTATGCTCTCAATTCAAAGCCAATAAACTATATGACAGAAACCGCATTTCAAACTGGCAAGCTGCTCGCTATTATGGATGAGCTACACAAATGCTATTGTATCGCGATTCGCGACGGCGATATACCTCCTACGCTTATTGGCAACGGCCTGCTTGGAAGAGCTGCGGATTCTCCAGAGCAGGCCCTTGCTGAACTTTGCGAAAGAAGCCGGATTTATCTAGGTTGGGCAAAATCGAGCGAGGTCAAAAAGACAGACACGGAAGAGGTCAAGATCGCCATTTTCTCCGCAAAGAAACTTCTGCGGATCGCTATGCCCCTTTCTGAAATGCTTCATCTCGATTCGTCGCTGAGTGTAGCAATGACTGCCAAAGCGAAAGCTCACCTTTTTCTAGGCTACCTCTCACCCACTTTAGGCGAAAAAGAAGACAGCACCAATAGCCCAGCAACAGACAAATCAATATCCAAATAAAAATTAATAATTATCAATATGAACACTTCAGCAAATAATGTTCCTCGCGTAACGGGCCTCTTAATCATTGAAGCCCGAAACTCTAATCCCAACGGAGATCCAGATCGGGAAAGTGATCCAAGAACACGCTCACACGATGGTAAGGGGGTTATCAGTGACGTGTCCTACAAACGTAAGCTGCGTGAACTCATACTCGCAAAAGAGGGTCCCGTTTGGAACGAGTTAAAAAGCAAATTAAACTTGAACGATGATGACTTCGGCATTCACGTCGATCAGGAAACACGCAACAAAAGCAAAGCTTCCCAGAACGTGGGCGAGAAAAAAAGTCTCTCAGGTGCTCATTGGGATGTGCGCGTTTTCGGCAGCACTATCTTAGAAGAAAAAGATAATTTCATCCGAACCGGAGTTGTTCAATTCGGCATCGGGGTTTCCGCAGCAAAGGTCCGAATCCAACGCGACACCAACACAGTAAAAGCGAACGTCGATGCTTCTAAGGATGCGGATCGGGGCATGGCCCCCTTAGGCTTCCGGATTGTGGAACACGGGGTTTATGCCATGCCATTTATGATCAATCCTACAGCAGCACTAAAAAGCGGCTGCCAGTTGCAGGATATTGAAATACTGTGCCGCCTGATTCCATTCGCGTATTCACATAATATCTCACGCGTTAGACCTTTCGTGGAAGTTCGCCATGCTTGGTATTTCCAGCACAAGAGCCAGCTCGGATCGGCATCTGATTTCGCCATTATTGACTCTCTTACACCTTCCAAAGAAAATCCTGATGAGCCTTCTTCCGTTTGGGCAGAATATGGATACGATGGCCCTTCTGTAATCCAAAAGGCAAAGAGCCACTTTACCAATAAATTTGAACACTTCGGTGACCTCTGCGAACCGGAATTCCTTAATGCCGTTTTCCCTCCAACGAAATGAGTGAACCATTGGCCCACAGCGCGAGATATGGCGCACCTGCTCAGACCTACCGCGACCACATCACTAACGTCGTAAGCGGAGCTGTGAGCCGAGCAAAAAAAATGTTGAACCACTATTCACCGCGCGCCGGTGGACTGGATCAATCAGACCTTCTAAATATTGTCAAAGAATCATCCAGGTTTCACGATTTAGGCAAACTGGATCCCGCCTTTCAAGAAACCTTACGCAGGAATTGTAAATCTAAATACCATATTAGACACGAAGATGCTGGCGTAGCGTGGCTTCTTAAAAACGGCTCCGACGAAGCGGCGGGACTTGTTTCCGCGCATCATCAAGGTCTGGTCCGCTACAAGCAAGAGGTTCAAATTGATCGACCGGTATCCACCGGCAGGTTGGATGGCAGCGTGTTTCGGATAGATGACGAACTAACCAGAATAGCCACGGATCAATCAACGGAATCTTATCTTAACGATCACGAAGCAAATTTCGGCCCAAGGTCAGTTGACGGTGAAGCGGGACGGATAGACGGATTAACACGTCGCCTACTTCTTTCCTGCCTTGTTGATTCAGACCATTCCGACACGGCAAATCACTACGGTAACGAAAACCACGTGGAGCGATCCTTACCACGTTGGACTGAACGCTTGGAGCGACTAGATACATTCGTTGAGAATCTTCCGAAACCCGACAAACGAACGGCATGTATGGAAGAGACAGAGCGGCAGAAAATACGCGATGAACTCTACCGCACTTGTCGTAATGCAGATCCTGAAATCCGGCTGCGTAGCTGTGACGCGGTCGTTGGTTCCGGCAAGACAACGGCATTAATGGCGCATCTCTTAAACGTTGCCGCCACTCGTAATTTGCGCCACGTCATCGTCGTTCTACCCTACACGAATATCATCAAACAGTCGGTAGATGTATTCAGAAAAGCTCTGTGCCTCGAAGGAGAGAATCCCGAAGAAATCGTGGCCGAGCACCACCATCAATCGGATTTTAAAAGTCACGACATCCGTCACCTCACGACTTTGTGGCAGGCACCGATTATCGTAACCACAGCGGTTCAGTTTTTTGAAACCCTCTCTTCAAACAGCACCTCTCAGCTGAGAAAATTGCACGAATTACCGGGTTCAGCGGTCTGCCTCGACGAAGCCCATGCGATGTTGCCAGCCGACCTTTGGCCGGTCTGCTGGAATTGGCTCGTAGAATGGACAAAAAGATGGAATGGCCATCTAATCCTAGCGTCCGGATCTCTACCCACATTTTGGAAACTGGATGAATTTCGCTCAATCTGTCAAGGCAGTGATTCAAGCAAACCTCCCAGAGGAAATCCGCCAAAAGTTGAGTCGATTAGTCCCGGCCTGCGGATGAGATCTGAAATCGCAGAACATCGGCGCGTAAAGTTCGTGAGCGAGCCCAATCCCCTAACAGGAAACCAACTTATTGATCTCATCGAAAAAGCACCCGGTCCTCGAATCGTTGTCGTCAATACCGTTCAATCAGCGGCGGTCTTAGCTTCTATGATTCGAGACCGGAATAAAATGAAGGTTCTTCACCTGACAACGGCGTTGGCACCCTCGCATCGGGCAATTATCATTGATAGAATAAAAGCGATGTTACGGCACCAGACCAACTGGGTGCTTGTAGCCACAAGTCTCGTGGAAGGAGGTCTGGATTTTTCCTTCTGTTCAGGGTTCCGCCAGAGAGCAACCGCCGCAAGTATGATTCAATTGGGTGGACGGGTAAACAGAAACGCAAATCGTGGAGAGAACTGTACCGTTTTAGATTTCGATTTTTCAGACCCATTATTTCCGGACAATCCAAGTCTCCGAGTTTCCAAAGCGGCTTTAGGAGAACTGTTTGCTAATGGTTCGATCAGCCCAGATCGCCCATGCGATTTAACCGCGATATGTCTGGCAGCAATGGAGGCTGAATTTCAGCCCAAGTCCCAGGAGAGCGCTTTGAAAAAAGTCCGATTGGAAAGCTGCGACACCAATTATCCTAAAGTGGCGCTGGAATGTCGAGTTATCCAAACGGAAACACACACTGTTGTGGTCGATCAGGAGATGATTAAACGTCTCTTGAGATTTGAGAAAGTTTCATCGCTGGAGGTGATGAAAGTTAGCGTTCAAATGTATCCTCATAAAATTTTAAAGCTGGGCATAGAACCACTACGATCAGATTCGGATCTCTTCCGTCTGCCAGAGTCATGGAACTACGATCCTGATTTTCTCGGCTACATGGCCGACTTCTTGGATCAAATCAACGCAGGCATCCCTAGCGGATATTTCATTTAACCCATCATGCCTTATTTAGCTACATCTTCTGACCATCACACCTCCCAATCGCATTGCAGTCTTGGAGATATAGGTCGTCTAGTCAATTCTGAGCCCCATCCCCCCTCATGAGCCTCACTCCCCAGGAAGCACTCACCTTCCTCAATCATTTGTTTCCGGGTGGTTTGAAGGTACCTGACTTGATCGAAGAATTGGGTCCGGTGGGTTGGGGAAATTCGCCGTTGTTTGCATGCTATCATCCATCGGCGGAAGTGAGGTATGAAGAAAATCTGGCGTTTCCACGCAATCTGAAGCGCCTTGCGTTTTTAGGGAAACTCAGAATGGCGGACACCACCGTGCCTCCGCCCGACGATCAGGAGACGAGCTTCGAAGCGCTTCTCTCGGCGGATGACTACGAGGAGAAGAACTGTTCCCCACAGGACGCCATCGAGGAACCCGCCGAGCTTCTCGGGCTTTGCCTGTGGGATGTTTTTTCCGACAATCATGAGGTCATAGCCAGGGATGGCCGGGTGGTGGATCTCGGATCGTTTCGTGGCAGCGCCGGGGTGATCGCGGAGTTTTTCGATAGATCGCCTAATGCCGGGTACGATACGGTTGAGCAGAGTTGGGGCGCTTGGGATGGATTTGACTGCATGCGATTTTACATGGGCACGTCGTTCGTCAGCGGGCGGGCCGATCTCCGCCCCGTGTATCGGCTGATTTTTGCTCGGCTCCAATCGCTCGGCTGCCGCTGGCATTATTCGTTCCCGCAGATTTATGTGGTCCGATTTCCATCGCCCGGGAAAGCCGAAGGCTACGATCCATCACAAGGGTTTGCCGCCGGGCAGAACCTCGAGAAACAGTTGGAAGAACACAAGCGGCTTCAAGATCGGTTGGAAAATGGGATGGCCGCTGACAAGCGCCAGGCTTGGGACGAGGTGCCGACTGAAATCGTCCAAGCCTACCAAGAGGTTTTCGGCGAAGATCCGTCCGGCTGGCCACCTGATTTGGATTCGGAAGATTGACTAGCCCTCGCTCATTTTTTTAGAAAAATCTTTCACCGATGAAATCCCTCACCTTCAAAATCGAACACGGCGATTGGAACGCGGAGATCCAGCTACCAGATAACATCACACTGGACTACCTTGCCCACGTCATCATCGACGCGGTCGGCTTTGACATGGATCATTGCTTTGGTTTTTACGACAACCTGAAAGAACCCTACCAGAGCAACCAGGAATACACTCTCTTCGCGGACATCGGCGAGGAAGCGAACGCGAACGACCCGGGCGTGGAAAACACACTCGTCGAATCCGTTTTCAAGCCGAAGAAGACGATGCTCTTCCTCTTCGATTATGGCGATGATTGGAAATTCCTCGTCACCTGCACCGGCGAGTTGGAAGCGAAACCTTTCAAGCGCCCCAAACTCCTCGCCACCTCCGGCACAATACCCGGATTACGAGGAATCGTAGCGGCAACAACAAGGTAATGTCAGCCGACCCCCTATCAAATTGGC
This sequence comes from Akkermansiaceae bacterium UBA1315, assembly GCA_002307065.1. Taxonomy (GTDB): domain Bacteria; phylum Verrucomicrobiota; class Verrucomicrobiia; order Verrucomicrobiales; family Akkermansiaceae; genus Luteolibacter. The sequence goes on from DBTN01000042.1 coordinate 68,901, forward strand.
GTCTCCCGGATTTCCTTGGCGGCTATCGCGATTGGGGACACTACTCTTTAGCCAACATGACGAATGGGAGGAACGAAAAATGGCTGTCGCGCGTCGCAAGTTCACCCCGGCACTCGTGAGCCATCGCAGCGATCCAGATATCGTTCGTGGGGATCGGCGTGCCTTGGGTTTGAAGATGAAGCAGGAATTCGCTGTAGATCTCCGCAGTCCGCAGGGTCACCGGCATAACATCGACCTGAGGTTCTTTAAGAAAAGAGTGAAGCTTGCCCAGGTTTTTCTCAAGCAGCTTGCCTTTGCGGAAACCATGGAGCAATTCGCCAAGAACAATGACCGGGATCATCACCCGGTCGGCGATGGCGATCTTCTCTTGCCAGCGTCCGCTTCTGCGCCAGTCACTGTAGGCATTGGTGTCGAGCACGAGGATCAACTCCATAGTTCGGCGTCCACCTTTTTTAGGTCTTTGTCGAGAAACTCATCCCATTCCGGACCGAAGTCCGAATCGCCAGCGTATCGGTCGAGATTAGCTTTACGGATCGGCTCGAAATCTGCGTTCAGTCCCCGCCTCAGGGCATTCACCAACACTTGGTTCATGGAGACATTCAGCCGCGAGGCCTCTTGCTTGGCCTTTTCCACCCATGCTTCCTCCACTCGACGGATCGTCACCTGTGTCATGCATGCATAATCGGCCAAAAAGTGCATTCAGTCAAGTTCCCCCGCCAGCCATGTTCACCGAAGATCAACTCCTCCCGCTTTCCGCGCTCCAGCACTGGCTGTATTGCCCGCGGCAATGCGCACTGATCCACTTGGAACAAGTATGGGCCGAAAATCGTTTCACTGCGGAAGGAAACGTCCTCCATCAAAAAGCCCATGACGGGGCGGACGAAACAAAAAATCAAATCCGCATCACTCGCAGCCTTCCCGTACGGTCGATGCGCCTCGGCATCTCGGGCCAGTGCGACATTGTCGAGTTTCACCCCAATGGGAATGTCCTCCCCGTCGAATACAAGCGCGGCAAACCAAAAGCTCACCGCGCCGATGAAGTGCAGCTCTGCGCCCAAGCCATGTGCATCGAGGAAATGCTCGGCATTACCATTTCCCACGGATGCCTTTTTTACGGTGAAAAAAAGCGCCGCACGGACATCGCTTGCGACGACACCCTCCGGAATCTCGTCACCGAAACCGCCCATGCGCTGCACGCCATGATCGCCTCAAGAGAAACGCCACTGGCCGAATACGCGCCACGTCGCTGTGACGCCTGCTCGTTGATCGAACGTTGCGAGCCCCATTCTCTCCGATTCCGCCGCGGCGCATCCGCTTGGTTTCAAAACCATCTCAACCTCTCCGTCAACGACCCCCATGCGTAAACACCTCAACACGCTCTTCGTCACCCTGGAAGGCGCCTATCTCCGCAAAGATGGAGCGGCGATCGAGATCCGCCACGAAGGCGAAACCAAGCTCCGCGTCCCGCTGCACAACCTCGAAGGCATCGCCTGCTTCGGTTGGGATATCTCCGCATCCGCCTCCCTCATGGCCGCCTGCGCGGAGGCGAATGTCAGCCTTTCCTTCCACACCCCTCACGGGAAATTCATCGCCTCCACCCAAGGCTTCACTTCGGGAAACATCCTGCTCCGTCGCCAGCAGTACCGCTGCGCCGATCACGAACCCGCATCGCTCGCCGTCGCCGCGAACATGATCTCCGCCAAGCTCGCCAACACCCGCCACGTCCTCATGCGGGCAGCCCGCGACCACGGTGAAAAATCTGCCGATCGCTCGCACGCACTCGTTCAAGCCGCCGATTTTCTAGCCGTCCGCATCGGACTCATCCCGCGCGCCACCTCACTCGATTCACTGCGCGGCATCGAGGGGGACGCCGCAGCCGGTTACTTCGCCGTCTTTCCCCATCTCCTCACCAATCACGATCCAGCCATCACCATCAACGGCCGCTCCCGACGCCCCCCTCTCGATCCCGTGAACGCGCTTCTCTCCTTTCTCTACGTCCTCCTCATGCACGACTGCCGCAGCGCACTGGAATCCTGCGGCCTGGATTCCCAATGTGGCATCCTCCATCGCGATCGCCCGGGCCGACCGTCCTTAGCCCTCGATCTCATGGAAGAATTTCGCTGTTTCCTCGCCGATCGGACCGCCCTCTCCCTCTTCAACCGCCAGCAAATCACCCTAAAAGACTTTGAGATCAAAGAAAACGGCGCGGTATTACTCAAAGAAGACTCCCGCAAAAAAGTGCTCGTCGCCTGGCAAGAGCGGAAACAAGCCGAACTCACCCATCCGTTTCTCGACGAAAAAGTCACCGTAGGACTCCTCCCCCAATTGCAAGCCCGCCTCCTCGCCCGACATCTCCGTGGAGATCTCGATGCCTACCCCGCTTTCCTCGCGAAATAACCCGCACCCCTCCGACCATGTACGTGCTCGTCACCTACGACGTTTCCACCACCACCCCCGCAGGGAAAAAACGGCTCCGCCACACCGCGAAAGCCTGCCTGGACTACGGACAACGCGTTCAAAATTCCGTCTTCGAATGCAAGGTCGATCCCGCCCAATGGGTGAATCTCAAAACGAGGCTGTTAGAAATCATCGACCCGAAGACCGACAGCCTCCGGTTCTATCACCTCGGTGCAAACTGGCATCACAAAGTCGAGCACCACGGAGCCAAAGACGGCTACGACATCGACGGCCCGCTTGTCATTTAAAAGATTCTCCAGCAGAGTGCATTTAAGCTGCTAAAACCGCAGTCCGCGAACCCCAAGTGATCTCAAAATCCCTGTCAGGTTCGCGCCAGCCGCCACGCCTAGCGGCTGCGCTCTTTGACATCATTTTTTCAAAAATTTTCGTTCCCGCATTGAGAACTTCACAGAGGTTCGCGGAAACAACTCCTGCTTGCCTACCCATTACTAGATCGTAGGATAACGCAGTCGCTCCCTCACGGGGGCGCGGATTGAAACCGTGGTATGGAGCGCCATCTTGCGGCGGATAAGCGGTCGCTCCCTCACGGGGGCGCGGATTGAAACCGCCGCCTGACGTGCCTGTTCTTCCGTGTCATATGTCGCTCCCTCACGGGGGCGCGGATTGAAACCAAGAATCACATCCGGGAAGTGGCGGCGGCACAGTCGCTCCCTCACGGGGGCGCGGATTGAAACTCGCCGGACGTTGATCTGACCTTCGCATATTCCAAGTCGCTCCCTCACGGGGGCGCGGATTGAAACGCGGCATGGATCGAGAAACAGGCAGAAGCCATCGGTCGCTCCCTCACGGGGGCGCGGATTGAAACTCAAGAGTGCGTCGAAAGCGATTCTTGAGGGCCTGTCGCTCCCTCACGGGGGCGCGGATTGAAACTATTGGCCTCCGCCCTTCCGGACACAGATCAGATGTCGCTCCCTCACGGGGGCGCGGATTGAAACCCACCGAAACCGGTTTGGGAATGGGACGGCGGAAGTCGCTCCCTCACGGGGGCGCGGATTGAAACGGTGGCTTCGGACTGTGGAGGGCGACGACATCGAGTCGCTCCCTCACGGGGGCGCGGATTGAAACCGGAATAACATCGCTGACTTTCCCATTGCGGGCGGTCGCTCCCTCACGGGGGCGCGGATTGAAACTCCGGTGGCATCGGAGCCATCGGAAACCACCGCGTCGCTCCCTCACGGGGGCGCGGATTGAAACTCGCGCCCGATCCCACCCGCCCCAGCGTCGTCCGGTCGCTCCCTCACGGGGGCGCGGATTGAAACATCCATCAGTAGTGGCGATTGATGGCTATTTTGGGTCGCTCCCTCACGGGGGCGCGGATTGAAACATCGATGGGAGTAGGTCACACCCATTGCCAGATGGTCGCTCCCTCACGGGGGCGCGGATTGAAACTCGATCGATGGTCGTGGCACCAAACCCGGACACCGTCGCTCCCTCACGGGGGCGCGGATTGAAACCACCATCTGAATCCGCTCGCCGATCCAGCGCGCGGTCGCTCCCTCACGGGGGCGCGGATTGAAACTTTGTGTCCGGATGCGTGAAATGGCGAATCGCTCGTCGCTCCCTCACGGGGGCGCGGATTGAAACTGTGGCGCGACATCTTCCACCCATTGCGGATCGAGTCGCTCCCTCACGGGGGCGCGGATTGAAACGCGTTGAGAGACTCACCGCGGAATGTGATTTTTTGTCGCTCCCTCACGGGGGCGCGGATTGAAACGTGACGAGGTAAACCGTCGCTTGCTCGACGGCCAGTCGCTCCCTCACGGGGGCGCGGATTGAAACAAAGTCAACCCGCGCGGAAATTGGTATAAGAGCCGTCGCTCCCTCACGGGGGCGCGGATTGAAACCAGCTCGTCGAAATTTCGCGTGCGCATGGCGACGGTCGCTCCCTCACGGGGGCGCGGATTGAAACATGGGCAGACCGTTTGACCGACGGTCCGATCTCGGTCGCTCCCTCACGGGGGCGCGGATTGAAACAAACTCACCACCGGCGCGGACGATGACAAAGGCGTCGCTCCCTCACGGGGGCGCGGATTGAAACATAAACTAAAAAAACGGGTGGCAATGGGGCGTGAGTCGCTCCCTCACGGGGGCGCGGATTGAAACCCTCACCACGCCAAAAAGTGACGAAGTCTTGATCGTCGCTCCCTCACGGGGGCGCGGATTGAAACAAAGAATCCCAGCTTTCCTCTGCACGGGAAAAACGTCGCTCCCTCACGGGGGCGCGGATTGAAACATGTATGAGCTGGCGGAGCTTCGCGCGGTGCCTTGTCGCTCCCTCACGGGGGCGCGGATTGAAACGCGGGGTAATTCGGAAATTTTTGGTGATGTTTCCGTCGCTCCCTCACGGGGGCGCGGATTGAAACAACGCGGCCAACTCGATGACCTCCCGCCCGAAGAGTCGCTCCCTCACGGGGGCGCGGATTGAAACCGACGCGGAGGAAAAAATCCCGCGCAGACCTGCCGTCGCTCCCTCACGGGGGCGCGGATTGAAACAGGTTGGCAGGGGCGAATCTGGCCACCCGTCTGGGTGTCGCTCCCTCACGGGGGCGCGGATTGAAACTGGAAAAACTCGGGTGATGAGGATAAAGAAAAGGTCGCTCCCTCACGGGGGCGCGGATTGAAACATCAAGTCCCGCACGGCGGCGAGCGCATCGTCGAGTCGCTCCCTCACGGGGGCGCGGATTGAAACATGATGCAGCGAGCGCGGTCGGAACCTGCCTTGTGTCGCTCCCTCACGGGGGCGCGGATTGAAACAAATGCCTTCTTGACCTTTCCGCAATGGGTTTGGGTCGCTCCCTCACGGGGGCGCGGATTGAAACTGACATACCGCACCAAGCTCGGAAAGCTCGGTCCGTCGCTCCCTCACGGGGGCGCGGATTGAAACTTCCAACATTTTCGCCGCGCGGACGATTCCCTTAGTCGCTCCCTCACGGGGGCGCGGATTGAAACTTGCAGGACGCCGCCGACATGGCCGCTGAACAAGTCGCTCCCTCACGGGGGCGCGGATTGAAACTGCGCATCAACGGTATCACCACACCACCGCCTAAAGTCGCTCCCTCACGGGGGCGCGGATTGAAACGAGTAGTTGGTGCTCTCCTCGTCGGAATGCTGCGTCGCTCCCTCACGGGGGGGCGGGTGGAAGCGAAAGACTGGATTTTTATTACGTAAAACACACCGCTACCGCGTCGTTTACTCGGGAAGATTGAGATCATCCAGTGAGGTGTGCTCGCGGATTTCTCCTCGCTGGACGACAGTGAGTTCACCGTTCAATTCCATGACGACCGCCCGGACCTCATCCATGCTTTCGATTCGGAATTCCCGAACGGCCGCATAGATTTCCTCCTCGGTGACGCATTCTTTGCTGAGCGTCGCGTCGAGGAAACATCCGTTGTAAAAAAGAAGCGTTGGCTGTGAATTGATGACCGTTTCTAAAATCGGCGACTTATGAGCTACCTTTGCCAAAAGATATTGCAGACCGACAATGACCATTACGGCGAGGACGCCTTCTGAAACCGACACCTGGGCTAAAATCATCCAGGACAGCGTCGAACCGAGCGTTACCGAAACGACAAAATCGACCGCCGTCAATTTCGACATCGTACGTTTTCCTGAGATTCGGATGAACGCAAAAAGCGCGAGATAGGAACCCGCCGAGCAGATGCCGATGTGGAGCAAATTTTCCCAACCTCGAAAGAACAGCTCGTGCATCTGTTCACATAAGGCGGATACCATTGCAGTCAATCGGAGAGAAATCCGCAGATGTCCATTATTCACACTCGATTTCACCGAGCCATGGTTTTGTCTTTGCTTAATATGATAAACAAAGGGATCGGAGGGTCTGCGTTGGGAACTGCGTTTTCGACATTACAGTTCAACATCGCCGACCCTCCGAAAGGGGCGTCGTTCAGCATTGGATATCGGATCGATCTCCAGCGAACTTAAAAGATATGCGAAGGCCGGGTCGCGCGCCCCGACCCCGCATCCGGGGGAAAGCGCTCTTTTAATATAAAATCGCCTTCATCAGGCATCGCAACTCGCAGGGGGATTGCATTAGGAAAGGAGGAAGTATTGGGGGAAGTTCATTGGGGGAATCGTTCGGAAGTGGGATCCAATCATTGATCATTGGGTTGATCGAATCAGGGCGATCCTCGTATTTGCAACGAACCCGCTTCAACGCCAAGCGAAGCAAACCGGTTTCGGAGCAGAGGGGTCGCCATCATCGGATAGGATTAACGGGTCCTTCCGGGTGGACGGGGAGTTGATAACACCGCAGTAAGTCGGCTGGACAGTCTTTAGCCAACTTCCCAAAGAAAAGGAGGCCTGGACATAACTGTCCCTCCCCGCCCTTTGGATCGGGTAGTGACATCATTTCGATCGATGCCAATCGCATACTGCTGAGGGTTATCAATCCTCGTCCGTCGGACGGACAGACAGAGACAACCACTTAACTCTCAAAACCGCAACTCAAAAAATCCAGCCGCTATAGATATGTCTGGATTTCATATCGATCCATTCATCTGCTCGCGTTCATGGCATCCGCCATCGATCTTTTTATAAATGACGAACATTCATTTTCATCGGTCGTGATATTTATCAAAAGAGGTGACTCCGTTAACAGATCCTCTGGAGCGGGAGTGTGAGCGAACTCATCCGATTCCGAATCGAAGAACTACGTCGGTTCACGGGAGGTCGAGCAAGATGACAATCCGACCGCTGTTTAAAGTCCTGCTTGGCGGCTTGAGAAACACGCTCCGCGAAAAAAGTACCCCGGCTTGGATTCGAACCAAGGACCAATTGATTAAGAGTCAACTGCTCTACCAACTGAGCTACCGAGGCTTTTGAGGGCCTGAGCGACCGGTTTGGAAATGTCCCAGCGGCCGCTCGGTGGAGGACTTTAGAGCGAAGAGAGCTCTGAGGGCAACTCGAATTTTAGGGGAATGACAAAGATCGGTTCAGAATGGTTTGGACAATTGTCTCCTCCCGGATGAAACACCTTCCCCGCTGTGCCGAAAGCAACGTTTTTAAGATGAATCTTTTCCAAGAATCCCGCCTCACGCTCCGGCTTGGGTTCCCGCTGATGATCGGGCAACTCAGTCAGATGCTGATGGGCGTGGTGGATACGGTGATGATCGGAAAGCTGGGGGTCACGGATTTGGCGGCGCTGACGTTTGCAAATTCGCTTTTCCACGTGCCATTTGTGTTTGGCATCGGAGTGCTGACGTCGGTCTCGGTTTTCACGTCGACGGCGCGCGGGGGGAACCAGCCGGAAGCGGCGCGGGGGAGTTGCCGCCATGGACTTTATATTGCGACGGCGCTGGGGTTGCTCCTGTTTATCGTTTCGTGGTTCATCTCGCTGCGGATGGACATTTTTGGTCAACCGGCGGATGTGGCGGCGAAGACCACGACATTTTTCCGCGTGGTCATGGCGTCCTTGATCCCGGCATTGGCGGCGATGGCGTTGAAAAATCATGCCGACGCGCTCAACCGACCGTGGCCTCCCTTCTGGATTTTCATCGGCGGAGTGCTGCTGAATGTCGTGCTGAACTGGATCACGATTTACGGAAAATTCGGCTTGCCCGCTTTCGGGATGAATGGCGCGGCGTGGTCGACGCTTGTCGCGCGCACGGCGATTCTGATTGCGATGATTGTTTGGCTTTTGAATGCGAAGGGGCTTCGTGAATGGGTGCCTTACCGTTGGTTCCGGAAGCCGCATTTCCCGGAAATCCAGCGGCTTTTGAAAATCGGCATTCCCGCGAGCCTGCACATGCTCTGTGAAGTGACCGCCTTTTCCGCCGCCGGGCTGATCATGGGCCGGTTTGGGGCGGTGTCGATGGCGTCCCATCAGATCGCCATCACCTGTGCGGCGACGGCGTTTATGGTGCCGGTCGGACTTTCGATGGCGCTGACCGTGCGAGTCGGCGAGGCAAATGGCGCGGGTGATTTTCACCGGTTGCGGTCGATCGTGGTGACGGGGTGGGTTTTAGCGACGGCCTTTTCCCTGACGGCGGCGGCGGCGTTGCTGTTTTTTGGAAAACCTCTGGCCGGGTTGTTCGTCGAGGATGCAGCGGTCATTTCGCTGACGGCATCGCTGTTGGTGATCGTTGGGGTTTTCCAGCTTTTCGACAGTCTTCAAGTCGCCTCAGCATCGATGTTGCGAGGTCTCCACGACGTTCACGTGCCGGCGGCCATGGGTTTTGTCGCATACTGGCTCATCGGATTGCCGGTCGCCATCATGTTCGCGTTCTTTTTGAAATGGACCGCCGTCGGCGTTTGGTGGGGGCTCGCTGCGGGACTGCTCATCTCCTGCATCACCTTGTGCCATCGGTTGTGGGAAAAAACCGGCGCGCCAAAATCAGTCGAGCGCAGCCTTTAACCGCCAGCGTTCATCCCGGTGGAGCACAAAATCGCGTTTCACCGGTTTCTCCCCTTTCGCCACGCCATATTCGACGGTCACCCAGACCTTCTCGCCTTTCCGCTCCAGCGTCCGAATCCGGAAAACCGGTTCACGCCGGATGCGGAAAAAACAGTGGATCGGCACATCCGGGTGCGGCGCGTTCCACAAATACCGGGCGGGAGGAAAATCCGCGACATCGGCCAGCGCGCTCAAGATTTCGCGCAGCAACCGGCTGCCATGCCGCTTCACCAGCCTGGATCCGGCCCGGCGGGACAGCAGTTGCTCGATCCAAGCCGCCGCCGGATTTTGGTGATCTTCCTCCATCTCCGTGATCAGCTCCCGAGCGTGCAGCGCCATCAGCGCCTGCAATTCCTCTCGTTCGATTTCCCCGCTCTCATATTGAGCAAAAATCTGATGCGGCGGAGGAATCATCATTTCCAAAAGCGGTAACGTCCCCCGGCGCATTTGCAAGTTCTCTCCGAAATCATGCGGCCAAAATCTCGACCCTCTCAGGCCGAACACCCACCGCCAAATGGCAAGTCGATGATTGGCGCCCAAAACCTTACACCATTTGCATAAGGCTATGCTTGTTAGACCATTGCCGAAAAACGGCAATTGATCTAAAACACGACCGATCACGTCCCCCGCGATCTCATCCCCCGTCCCCCATGAAATCATTACTGTCCCCTCAAACGGTGGCGTTTCAGCTTCTTGTCTCGATGGCCTCGCTGTCGGCGCAAAACCTGAGCATGCCTCTTTCCGCTCCTGAAACCACCGAGAGCAGCCGCCCGGTTGAGCCCCCGCTTTTGCAGGGCCTTGAGACCTCGACTTCTCACACGGGAGCCCTTTCCTCCTCCAGCGCACCTGCGCAAACCGTGTCCGCCACGACGGAAGTCGCACCGGAAAAAACCGCTACCATCGATTGCCCAGCGATCGGTCTGAGCCTTGAGGAACGCATCAAAAACGAACCTTCCAAAATCCTCGAAATCGTCGAATCGGAAGTGCGTGAAAATCCATCCTGCGCCTGTGAAGTGGTGAAATCCGCCATCAAAGCGTCAGACGCGGACACCGCACTGGTGGGCGATATCGTCGAAGTCGCAAGCACCGCCGCGCCCGACTCGATGCGCCTGATTTCCCAATGCGCGATCGCTGCCGCACCGGACTCTCTCGCGACCGTCCAAGCGGTTCTCGCCAAACTCGATCCGAATCAGGGTGAAAGCGGTTCCAGCGCGAAAAGTGCGAAAAGCGCAAAGGGTGACGCAAAAGAAGCCGCCGCACAAACCGCACCGAATCCCGTTCCAGATCCGGCCAACCCACTCAATCTTCCCCCTATGGGCGCACCGGTCATTCCTTACCTGATTCTTCCACCCGTCGTGACCGACGTGGACTGACCCTTTTGGGACCGAAAATCCCCCCATTTCCCGTTCCAGAACGAAGTCACTCGCCGCTTTTGCGTGCGGGTGACTTTTTGTTTTCCACAAGAACCCGAACGAAAAATAGACGCTTTTTGATCTGATGAAAATTCCCCTTTGCCTGCTCGGCTCTCGTTTATAGGCTGACGATTCCTTGATGGACCAGCCCACTCCTGCCGTTGAAATTCGCGATCTTGTGAAGGACTTTAAAACGTCTTTTCGCCGTCAGATGCTGCGCGCTGTCGACGGAGTTTCGATTCGAATCCTGCCCGGTGAAGTTTACGGGCTGATCGGTCCGAATGGTTCTGGAAAATCGACGATCATGAAAGCGCTGCTCGGGCTCGTCGCTCCGACGTCGGGGACCTGCGCGATCTTTGGCCAGGATTCGCTCAAAGTGGACTCCCGGAACGACGTGGGATTTCTGCCGGAAAACCCCTACTTTTATAAACATCTCAGCGGCGAGGAAACGTTGGAGTTTTACGGAAAACTCTGCGGTCTGAAGGGAAAAGCGTTGAGAGAAAGAGTCGCCGAATTGCTCAAACTCGTCGATCTCGAAAGCGCCGGGAAGCGTCGCATCGGCGGATATTCGAAAGGCATGCTGCAGCGCATCGGCCTTGCCCAAGCGCTGATCCAAGAACCACGTTTGGTGATTTTGGACGAACCGACGGCGGGGGTCGATCCCATCGGTTCCCGCCAGATCCGCGATCTGATTTTGAAACTTCGCGAGCGAGGCATCACGGTCTTCCTCTGCTCTCACCTGCTGGAGCAAGTGCAGGAGGTTTGCGATCAGGTCGGCATTATTTTCAGAGGAAAAATCGTCAAGGAAGGTCGCCTCGAAGATCTCATCGCGATCGAAGACCAAACGGAAATCATCCTGCGAAATGCCAGCCCCGAACTGCTTTCGGAGATTACCGGTTTGATCGGACGATTTCCTGCCACCGAGTTGGTGAGAACCGGCAAACCGCGCACGACTCTGGAACGGCTGTTCCTGCGTGAAACTCTTGGAAAAAACCCATGACCGCTCAGCCCGCACCCCTCCGAGGTTCTCATTTCAGCCGGATTCTGGTGATCGCCCTCCACGCCTTCACCCAGTTGGCGCGCATGAAGGTATTCTACTTTCTTGCCGTTTTCGCGGTGATCATGCTCGTCAGCAATTTTTTCAATCTCCCTCAACACGAAGGCCCCGAATCGATCGGCGTGAACGTGCTGCGATCGATCAAAAGTTCTTCGTTAGGAACGATGCATCTCTTTTCCGTGGTGTTATCCGTTGTCGCGACCGCGCTGTTGCTGCCGAAGGACATCGAGGATCGGACGCTTTACACCATCCTCGCCAAACCGGTCCCGCGCATTGATTACCTGGCAGGCAAATTGCTGGGGGTCTTGCTGCTTATTTTCGTTTCGCTCGCCCTGATGGACTTGCTCATGACCGCCGTCCTGCACGTCCGCACCGGCATCGTCATCGATCAACAGGTCGCCTACGCGAAACAACAAGGCTGGCCGGAGGATTCGATCGCGCTGCTCCGCACGGAAGCCCTGAACCATGGGGCGAACTGGTCTCTCCAAGGCGCGGTGTTCGCGGTGTTTCTGCGCTCCATCATCATCGCCTCGCTCGCCCTGCTCATCTCGACCTTTTCCACCAGCACGCTTTTCACCACGATCATCAGTTTCTTGATCTATTTCATCGGGCACTTCCAAGCGGATGCGCTGGATGCCTTTCTTCGCGGCGGAACAGCGGTGGAAACGATTCTGACCGGGCTCGTGTCGCTCGTGCTGCCGAATTTCCAGATCTTCAATGTCATCGACGCCGTGATCGAGGGACAGGCTTTTCCGCTGGCGGCCCTCGGAAAACTGACCGGGCTCGGCCTGTTTTACGCGGTCTTTTACACCGTTTCGTCGTGGTTCATTTTTAGCGAAAAAGAATTTTAAGCCGGTGAATCTTTGGAAAAAATCCGCCCTTTTCAGCGTCGCCCTTCTAGCGACCGGTCTGGCGCGGATTCCTTTCGAGAAATCGCTCACCCGCGAGCTTCGGGAAACCGGTTTGCTGACGCCACCGCCGGCGGTCGGCACGCTGGATAAAATCGGCCAAACCAGTTCCGCCGTGGCGCTCGGCGGCCTCCGCACCTTGGTGGCGACGTTTCTCAACCTGCGCGCTTTCACGTATTTCACCGAACAACGCTGGGACGATGTCCGGGATACCTTCGAAACCATCGTCGATCTCGCACCGCGAACCCGTTATTATTGGGAAACGGCCTCCTGGCACCTAGCGTATAACGCCGCTTCATATTACCAGCAGGATTCCGATCTGCCACCGCTCCGCCGCCGTGAAGCCTGGCGCGCCTCGATTTTCCAAGGCCGGGAATTCCTCGAACGTGCCATCCGAAACAATCCCACCGACTGGAGCCTCCAATCCAATCTCGGATTTTTGCTTTCTGATTCAAATAAATTTCAGGCATTCCCTGATCGCCAAGCGACTTTTGCCGCCGCCGCGGAGGCTTACAAGGCCGCTGCGGACACGGGAGACGCCCCCAGTTTCGTCCGGCGCGCCCAGCTTTATGCCCTTGCCCGCATTCCCGGCCGTGAAAACGAAGCGCTTGATCTCGCCGAAAGCCTTTATCGCCAATCTCGAATCAACCACACTCCGACGCTTCTGAGCCTTCTCTTCGTCCTGAGAATGCACGCCGATCCCTCCCAGAACGCCGCCGCTCTGGCACGGACGATTTTCGGAACCGACCAACGCGCCTACGACAACCTTTCCCTCCACTGGATGCGGCAAAAGGAAATGCTACCGGTCGATGGCGTCGCCGCCGCGCTGCAAGCGCTCGAAACAAGCCTCCACATCCCGCCCGGGAAAAGCGTCTTTTCCAACACCACCGCTCCCACCGATGACCTTTCGAAATAAATCCGTATCCCGATTTCGTCTGGACAGCCGGTCCCATCCCGACAGACTCCCCGTCCCTATCTCGTAATCGAAATCATGCGGATCGCTCTATTCGGTGACATTCACGCCAACCTCGAAGCCCTTGAAGCCGTTCTTGACGACGCTTCCCGTCAAGGCGTGACCGATTTCGTCTGCATGGGGGATGTCGTAGGATACAATGCCGATCCCGTCGCTTGTCTGGAAAAAATCCGCGCGATGGGATGCCCTACCATCAAGGGAAATCACGACGAAGATGCTTCCGGCGATCATTCGCTCGACAGCATGAACCCGGTCGCGGCCGCCGCGCTCGAATGGACGCGCAATCAGCTCGATGACGACCAACGGCAATGGCTGCGCCGGCTGCGCATGGTCCGCCAGGTTTCCGATTTCACCGTGGTTCATAGCACGCTCGATCAGCCAGCGAACTGGAACTACGTGACCAACCGGTTCGACGCCGGTGCGAACTTTTCCTACCAGTTCACCCAACTTTGCTTCCACGGCCACACCCACGTGCCGCGCATTTACGTCAAGTCGGACAAAGTTCAAGAAGTCCCCGCCGAATCGATCACCCTCGAAGCAGGCTCCAAATATTTCATCAACGTCGGCTCCGTCGGCCAGCCGCGAGACGGCGATTGGCGGGCCTGTTATGCGATCTACGATCTCGAACGACAGCTCATCGTTTTTCGCAGAATTGAATACGATATCGCCACGACGCAGCAGAAAATTTTAGCCGCCGGATTGCCTCCGATGTTGGCCGAAAGACTCGCGGAAGGACGCTGATTTTCCGCCGGAAAACACTCGAAATCGGCACTTGCCAAAATTCTGGCACCGCCATAAGTGTACAAAGTCGGCAGTGCAAATACGCTTGCCGACTCGCTTCGTCTGGTCTCTTACGCCATGGTCTCAGGAAGTGTTGAATGTGATGGCGTAATTAGAATAGAAGAAAATGGATATCTACGTGGGCAACCTGCCCTACTCCGCTACAGAAGAAGACGTTACTGGCCTCTTCGCCGCTTATGGACCTGTTGAACGGGTCAAGATCATTACCGACCGCGAAACTGGCCGATCCAAGGGATTCGCTTTCGTCACGCTCGGTGATCAGAGCCAACTGAATGCTTCGATCGAGGCTCTCAACGGCTACGATTATCAGGGCCGCGCTCTTCGCGTTAACGCTTCTGAGCCTAAAGAATCCAAGCCCGGCGGTTTCCGTCCGAGCGGCGGCGGTGGCGGTGGCTACGGCGGTGAGCGTCGCGGTGGCGGCGGTTACGGCGGCGGCGGCGGCGGTGGCGGTGGCTACGGCGGCGGTGAACGTCGTGGTGGCGGCGGCTACAAAGGCGGCGGCGGTGGCGGCTACAAAGGTGGCGGCGGCGGCGGTTACAAAGGCGGTGGCGGCTGGGATTGATCCCTTCTGTTCGCATTAAAATCTCCAAACGCCCGTTCCTCTTTCGAGAGGAACGGGCGTTTTTTTTGGGGCGTAGCGGGCGGCCAGATGGTACCCTCGGTGATACAACCCCGATCTCAGATCGGACCCGGCACCGCAAGCGCCGGACATCGACGCACCGCTCGATGTTTCATTCGAAATAGCAGCGCTTCACTCGCGGCGTGATTCCAGTGAAAACCTCCCAGACGATGATTCCGGCTTTTGCCGCGACTTCGGAAACCGGCAGATTTGCCCCGAACATTTCGACCTCGTCCCCTTCCTCGATTTCCTCACATCCGGTGACATCCACCATGGTCTGATCCATCGTCACCCGACCGAGAATCGGAAATCTCCGCCCGCGAATCCAGACTTCCGCGCCTGCGCCGGAGACCGCCCGCGGGTAACCGTCACCATAACCGACCCCGACCGTCGCCACCCGCGTCGGCCGCTGCGTGACGAATTGGCGGCCATAAGAAACGCCGTGCCCGGCTGGCAAAGTCCGCACCAGAGTGATGCGCGATTTTAAACTCATGACCGTCGAAAGCTCATCCTGGAATCCGGGCAACGGAGAAACCCCGTAAAGCATCAGCCCGGGACGCGCCAGGTTGCACCATTTCCCGTCATAACCCAGAAGTCCGGCGCTGTTCGCCAAGTGCCGCCAGCGAAACACTTCCGGACCGCCAAGCTCGGCAATGATGGCGCGAAACCGGTCGAATTGGCGCTTGGTGAAATCCTCATCCTCATCGGCCGACGGCAAATGCGAGCCCACCCCTTCGATCTCCAGATGCTTCAGTTTTTTCAATTCCGCCAACGTTTCGGGCAAATGCTCCGGAACAAATCCGCCCCGGCCCATCCCGGTATCGATCGAAAGATGAACCCTCAGCACCTTATTCATTTCACCGGCTAAGCGATCGAAATGCCCCGCTTCCTCCAACGAGGAAAGGCACGGCGTCCAATCGCGGGCGACGATTTCCGCACGTTCTTCCGCCCAAGTTGCACCCAACAAATAGATTCTCGTCGCCACACCGGCGTCGCGAATCCGCCGCGCCTCACCGACATTGGCCACGCCGAAAAACGCAATCTTCTCGGATTCCAGTGCCCGGGCCACATCTTCGAGACCGTGACCATAGGCGCCGGCCTTGACGATCGCCATCAAATCGCAGCCGCTTTTTTTTCGGGCGATTGCCAGGTTTCCCCGCATCGCCGCCAAATTGATTTCCGCCCACGCGCGAGGCGGAGAAATAGGAAAAGTTTCGCTCACGCGCCCAGACTAGACCGGTCAACCGGCTCAGCAAGAATGGACAACGGTTTTCTCCCCATTCTTCGAGGTCCAGGCACAAAAAAACCGGAAGACTTCGCAGCCTTCCGGTTTGATGAAAGTTCAGAGATCAGTTGTCGTCCGCTTGTTTCACCGCGGAACCGCTGCCACCGCCCCGGCGTTCTGGGGCTTTGATGACCGGGTTGATCTCGGTTCCCCAGACGGTTTCCTCACCGGTTTGGAGCAGAGTCTTGCCGCCACCCATGATGGCTTTGTTATCCGTTGGGCGGATGTTGAGCAGTTTCACACTGCTGTCGATGTGAAGAACTACGGCCTTGCGGTCGTAGGGCTCGACGTCGAAATCACCCGATGTGCTGGCATTGAGCAAAGCTGCGACCGCGATAGGACGGCCTGGGTTGCCGGTGCCGATCGCGGAGTCGTTGTCCATGATGTAGCCGAAGCCGACTTCGCCTGCTTCAAGAGCATTGTTGCCGTTGAAAATGTTATCCGGTTTTTTGGAGTACGAAGCTTTCGCATAGAACGGGTTTTCCGACTGCACGATGCCTGCGGCGATGAGCTGGCGGAAATAATCGTTCGCGGTGTCTCCAGAGAAATTCAAAGTCGATCCGCTGTTTTCGGTGACGTCTTCGCGGGTGGAAGTATCCGGGAAACCACCGTAATCGGATTCGAAGTCCGCAAGGCCGAGCATGAGCTGGCGGGCATTGTTCATGGCTTCCGTTTGATCGCCTTTTTTGCGGAAACGGATGATTTGTGGTGCAGTGAGGCCCGCGAGTGCCGCGATGATCACGATCACAACAAGAAGCTCCACCAAGGTGAAGCCTGCGGCTGTTTTACGATTCAGTTTCATTGGTTTGTTTTATGGGTTTACATGATGGGACAATCGTCCCGCTTGTATGATAATCCCCAGTCAAATCGAAAGGAGATTGCCAAAAAGATAAGAGCTGAGCCGGTGGGCGCAAGAAGGAAGTTCCTGATGCCGATGCGGAAAGGAAAAACCCCATTTTTCGAGGTCACCCGCAACGAGCGTCAGCCATCCCAGAAATCCCCCGTGACTAACTCGCTCCCACCCGCTGGCTCAACAGCGCTTTTTGCCGCTGATTCGCTTCTTTTTTCGCGCCGCTGAGCAACCGGTATTCGCTATCGGTGATCCGATACGGGCCGGTAAACTCGACTTCATTTCCGCGGGTCGACCGCGTCCGGCAGGCGAAAGCGTGGTGTTTTTCCAGGTAGTAAAAAATCAGATACTGCCGATCGTGGCTGTTCGTTTCCGCGTAGAAATCGGGTAGACCGGTTTGGTCGAGAAACACGGCGAGGTCAGGGTAAATCTGGGATTTTACCTGCAAGCGATCGTAACCGAATGACGCAGGATCCTTGCGCACCAGCATCATCTGATTGTTCGCAGCGGCATCCTGCGAAAGCGGATTCCAGCCGGACGAACAGGCCCCCAGAAGGACAGCCCCTAGGATGACTCCGCTCACTCGACTCCATTTCAAAAACACGTTCCTCATCTGAAAATTTGCGGCAGTCCGATTTCGGCCACGCTCGATTCTACGTTTCAATGACCGGAACCCTTACGCGCACGATCACGGCGAATCAAACTCTCAATTTTTCTCACGTTTGGCCGATTGCCTTCGGAGTCGACAAAGAAGGCCGTCTCCAGCGGCACCAGGAATTCCACCGCTGAATTGATTCCCACCAACGAGCCGGTCGCGTCCACCACCGGACCGCCGCTGTCGCCCGGCTGCAGCGGGATATCCAGCTTGAATTTCCGGTTGCCGGTGAAAGGGGTTTCCGGTTTCAGCACGGTTCCCAGTCTGCCTGTTCCCGGGCGAAACCCGGTCGACATCCCGCCGTGGATCACCTCCGTCCCTTCCGGCAACAGGGCACCTGGCGGCGTCCACGAGTAAAAATAAGGTGTCCGTTCGTTGATATGAAGCAGCGCCAAATCCGCCGTGGCCGAGCGCCAAACGACACGGGCGGGACGCGCCAGAACCTCTCTTCCTGTCCGGAAAATCACGAACACGTTCCGCCCTTTCATCCGCGACAAAACGTGATCGGCTGTTAGAAAATAGCCATCCGGAGAAATCGGTGCGGCGGACCCTCCATCACCATCATCCGGTGCATCCCCGGACGAAAAACGGCTACCGGTCCAGTGATCAATATTCTCTTGTTTGGTCACCACCACCGCGCTCAAGCGCTCTGCCACCATCTGGCGGGCCATTGGCCCAGGCGGCGGCAGGATCAACGGTGCCGATGAGTAGGAACAAGCGGACATCGACAGCCCTGTTAGCAACATCAGAATCCACCAGCGCATACGTTCCATTCAGGCCGAGCAAAGCACAGCCAAGCGAACTCGTCACACCTCAATTCAGCTTTCTGCGAGCAACTCTTCGACTACCCGGCGAAACGGCGAGGGCATGGCCAAATGAGGGATTTCCCCTTCGTGTTGCCAACTTTCCCCCTCGGCCGGAGAAACTTTGCGCAGCCCGGTTCCGTCGTGGACCCTCAAGGTCACCCGGTAGCGGGTGATGGTGTAGCGATGCTCAATCAAAACCGGTAATCCCGCGACCTCCGCAGCCGGTCGTGTCGGCAGTTTCCACAAACCTTGGCGACGCTTTCCCGCTTCGAGATGCAGCAGGATCCCGCCGTCCGGATCACGCAACCACAGCGCGTGTTCATCGATTTCCGTGATCGCGACTTTCGTCTTTTTCACCGGCAATGTTTCAGGCACCTGCGTTCGGCAAAATTCCGCAACCGGGCAGCTCAGGCAATCCGGCACCCCCGGCCTGCAAATCGTCTGGCCGAGCTCCATCAGCGCCGAATTGTAAATCCGCGACCGCTCCGGATCGGCCAAAACCTCCGCCCATTGCCACAGTTGTTTCAACCCCGGCGAATCATCGACCGGTTTGGAAAAATCCATCATCCGCGCCAGGACGCGAGCCACATTCCCATCGACCACGACCGACGGCAGATCGAATGCAAATCCCCTCACCGCCCCCGCCGTGTAAGGCCCGACACCGGGAAGTTTCCGCAACTCCGCCAGACCGCTGGGAAACATTCCACCGTGTTCTGAAATCACCGCCCGGGCCGTTTCCCGCAACATCCGTACCCGGCGATAATATCCCAGACCTTCCCACGCTTTCAGCAAGCGGTCATCCTCCGCGACCGCCAGCGATTCGAGCGTCGGAAACGTTTCGAGAAACCGGCGGTAAAACCCCCGCCCCAAGACCGTGGCGATCTGCGTTTGCTGCAGCATCACTTCCGAAACAAGCACCGCATACGGATCTCGCGTCCGCCGCCACGGATAATCTTTTCCGCATTTGGAAAACCAACCGGTCAACGCATCGCGAAACCCCGCCGCGTGTTGCAGCGGATCGGTTTTGAATCGGGGTTTCAGCATGGAGTCGGGACATTTTCGCCCCTTCTTCGGTGGATTTGAAAAAGGAGGGACACGCAGGTGGTCCCTCCTTCGATCATCGGGTCGCGGCGTCGCGCTCGATCCAGCCCCAGAGCGAGATCAAGCTGGCGGCGACGGCGGCTTTGGATTCCGCCAGGTCACCCCCCGGAGCGCTTTTCCCGAAGAGGTAAAATTTGATCTTCGGCTCGGTGCCGGACGGGCGAACCGCAAACGAACGGCCATCTTCCAGATCGACGAAAAGCATTTTTTCTTTCGGGATTAAATCGCCTTCCTGGTCGTAAAGATCCTGCTTCGCAAAATCGCGCACCCGCAGAACGGCGGAGCCATCGACGATGTCCGGCGGGCTGTCGGCGTAGGAATTCGCCAAGGCCTGGATTTTCGCCGCTCCGTCAGCACCTTCCAGCACGAGCGATTTGCCGATTTCCAAATAATAGCCGTATTCGGTATAAATATCGTCCATCAATTCCGGCAGCGTCTTGCCAACGGATTTCGCGTAGGCCGCGACTTCGGCGAACATGACCGCCGCGCCATTCGCGTCCTTGTCGCGGATCGCATCGGAGCCGAGGTAACCGTAGCTTTCTTCTCCGCCAAAAACGAAAAAGCGTGAATATTCCAAGCGCAACGCACGCGTTTGCTCTTCGGTGAGCGACCGGTAATCGCCTTTTTTGTCGGCGGGAATCGCGTCTTCGTATTTGCGGAGTTTGCCCGCGATGTATTTGAAACCGGTCAGCGTATCGACGATGCCCACGCCAAATCCGTCGGCGATTTCGTGCTGAAGCTCGGTGGTCACGAACGTTTTCACCAACACCGCGCGGCTGCGATTCGCCGCGGTCAACCAGCCGAGGTCAAAGCAGGTTTTCAATCGATACCACGCCATCAGCGAGCCGATTTGGTTACCAGTCAACAACACCATGCGGCCGTCCGCATCGCGAGCGGCGACGCCCATGCGGTCGGCATCCGGGTCGGTGCCGATGACAATTTCCGCTCCGGATTTCTCCGCGAGGTCGATCGCCATTTTCAACGCCGATGCGTTTTCCGGGTTGGGTGAATCCACCGTTGGGAAACGTCCATCGAGCGTGTCTTGTTCGGAAACCGTCTCCACTTCGAAGCCGAATTCGCGCAGCAGCGGGACGATGATGTGACCGCCGGTTCCGTGGAGATTGGTGAAAACGACTTTGGTTGCGGCACCTTCGAGCAAGGACGGTTTGAGCAACAAAGTTTTCAGGCGCTCGCCGTAAAGCGCGTCGGTCTCCGCGCCGAGGATCGTGATCGTTCCGCGTTCGTTTTCGGGAAGCGGTTCGTATTGCTCGCTGACCAATGCGTTCACTTCGGCGATGATGCCCGACCCATGCGGCTCGACGATTTGAGCACCGTCATTGAAATAGGCTTTAAATCCGTTGTCGTGCGACGGGTTGTGGCTGGCGGTCAACACCACGCCGGCATCCGCGCGGAGGGCACGCACCGCGAAAGAAAGCTGCGGCGTCGAGCGAGCGCCTTCGAAAAGGTAGGCGTCGCATCCGAGATCCGCACAGGTTTTCGCGCAATATTCGGCGAAGTCCCGCGAGAAATGGCGCGTATCGTGGGCGAAGACCAGAACCGGTTTGCGATCCGGGCCGACCGCCTTTTTCGCGTAAGTGATCAGTCCGCGAACGGCGCGGCTGACGTTGAAATAGTTCATCGTCGCAGTGCCGATGCAGGGAAATTCCGGGCGACCGTTCGGTCCGCCGTTGCCTTTTTCCGCAGCGGTGATGACGCGCCCGATGGTGCGGCCGCGCAGGCCACCGGTTCCGAAAGCGAGGGTTTTGAAAAACCGGTCGTTCAGTTCGTCCCATGCTTTTGCGGCCACCAATTCTTCGATCGAACGCACCGCGATTTCGCTCGGCGTGCCTTTCAGCAACAGTTCAATATTCTGTTTCGCGGATTCCAGCAGAAGGCCGTCGGCCACAGCCGCAGGGAGAAGTTCGGTGAGTTGCGTCATTTCGGGCTGGATGCTAGAAGATTTTCCGGCCATGGCAACTCCGCCCATGCACGATCTTTTCAAAATTTCCCTCGCCAAACGCGACTCGCTGCTTTCTCCGGAAACCAACGCGATCCGGTTGATTGACGGCTCCGGCGACGGCTTCCCGGGAGTGATTTTGGAGACGTTCGCAGATCGCTGGCTGCTATCGACTTCCACCGACCGGATCCCCGAAACGCTCCGCGACCGGTTGCTGAAATCTCGCAAACCGGTTTACTGGAAACGCCTCGATCAGCATCAGAAAGAATCCCCCTCTCACCTCGGTGGCCCGGAAGTGACCGAGCCATTTTTGATGCGTGAAAACGGAATGAACCTCGAAATTTCGTTCCAGTCCGGATATTCGCAGGGAATTTTCCTCGATCAACGCGACAACCGATCGCAAGTGCGTGCCGCCGTCCAAACCGGTTCCCGCGTGCTCAATACCTTCGCCTACACCGGCGCATTCTCGATCGCGGCCGCTCTCGGCGGCGCGGAAACGACGACGCTCGACCTGTCCCAACCGTATCTCAACTGGTCGAAACGGAATTTTTCCCACAACGACCTCGATCCCGGCGCGCACCATTTTTGCAAAGGCGACACCTTTCACTGGCTGAAGCGCTTCGCAAAACAAGGCCGCCAATTCGACGGCATCATCCTCGATCCGCCAACCTTTTCCCGTGACGAAAAAGGCAGGGTGTTCCGGGTTGAGGAAAATTATGGAGAACTCGCCGCGCTGGCGATCAATGTCTTGGCACCGGATGGTTGGCTGCTTTGCTCGACCAACTGCAAAACCTTGCCGCCCGGCGCGTTCGAACGACAATTGCTTTCGGCTTCACCCCGCCGTTTCAAAGCGACTCACAATGCGATGCCCGCGGACTTTACGGGAGATCCGTATTTAAAATCCGTCTGGCTGCGGTGAGGAATACCGGCGCGCGCAATCGCAACAATGTTGGGTGATTTTTTCCCATTTGCCGATCATTTCGCTGGTCTCTTCGGTAAAATAGGCAACCTTCCGCCGACGTTCGCCCGCAGGTTGACCAACCGGTTTTGGCGATCGCCCGCGCACTCAAAAACGCGGTGAGCGATTCTTTTTATGGCCATGATTCCCTCTGCTTCCTCTGACGATTCTTTCCCCGAAATTCAGGGAAACGCCACGCTCCGAAACTGGCTGGCGGTGTTATCCGTTTCCCTCGGGGCTTTTGTAGTGGTGACCTCGGAGTTTTTGCCGATTGGGTTGCTGACGAATATTTCCAGCGGGCTGAAAGTTTCCGATGGGATCGCCGGATTGATGGTGACGATCCCCGGCCTGGTGGCGGCCATCGCGGCACCGGTGATGACGATCGTCGCCGGTCGCGTGGATCGCCGGGTCTTGGTGTTGGCGTTGATGGCCTTGCTCGCAGGATCCAATTTGATCGCGGCCTTGTCGCCGAATTTTGCGGTGATGTTGATCGCCCGGGTTTTGTTCGGCGTGACCTTGGGCGGATTCTGGACGATCGCGGTGACCTTGGGCGGCCGGCTGGTGCCGAAATCTTCGATGGCTCGGGCAACGACGATCATTATGGCCGGGATTTCGATTGCGACCGTCGCGGGCGTGCCGGTCGGAACGTTGATCGCCGGGTTTTCGACCTGGCGCGCCGCGTTTGGGGTGATCGGTTTGGTCGCGCTGCTCGCGGCGTTCGTGCAGTTGTTTGTTTTGCCAAAATTACCGGCACCGGCCGCGCCAGGACTCAGGCAGATTACCGGTTTGTTGCACCATCCGGACGCACGGCTGGGTTTGCTCACCGTCGCCGTGGTGATGGCTGGGCATTTTGCGGCTTACACGTACGTGACGCCCTTTTTGAAAGATCACACCAAGATCAGCCCGGGCTTCCTGAGTTCGCTGCTGCTGGCATTTGGGGTCGCGGGAATTTTTGGAAATTTCCTCGGCGGGGCGTTCGCGGCGAAAAACCTGCGGGCGACGATCACGAGCGCGGTGATTCTGCTCGGCGCATCGGTCATGCTGCTGCCCTTTTTCGCCGGCAATCTGACCGGGATCAGCACGCTGCTTCTGATTTGGGGACTGGCTTTTGGAGCGCTGCCGATCGTTCTGAACCTGTGGGTTTTTAAAGCGGCTCCCGATGCGATCGAAGGCGGCGCGGCCTTGTTGGTTTCGACCTTCCAAATTTTCATCGCGCTTGGCTCGGTCTTGGGAGGCCAGGTGGTGGACGCATTCGGAACCTCGGCGGTGATGTGGGGCGGCGGCGCGACGGCGGCGATCGGACTGGTGATCATCGCGTTGACCCGGTCTCACACTCGTCCGGCGGAGTTGGAAACGATCGGTGAAGTTTGCACGGATTCTTCGTGCTGCGGGAAATAATCTGTCTGTAGGCTTTCGCATGGCCGAATCGGAAGCTCCAGCGCTGAAAGAAATCTTCGATGAAAACCGGTTCCGCCACATCGCGGAGGAACTTTCGAGCATTTCAAAATCGTTCGATGCCGACCGGTTTCTCGAACTTTCGCTCGCCGGGCTGGAGGATCTTTCCCTGATGCAGCGCCTGCGCCGGATGACGGAGTGCCTGCATGCGACGCTGCCGGAAAATTACGGAAAAGCGCTGGCGATCCTCAAGAAGCTCGCTCCCCGGATCAACAAAGGTTTCGTGACGCTGGTGCTGCCCGATTTCGTCGGGAAATACGGGCTGGAGGACTTCGACCGCTCGCTGGACGCGCTGAAGTTTTTCACCTCGTTCGGCAGTTCCGAGTTCGCGATCCGGGAATTTTTGCGGCGCGATTTTTCGCGGACTTTGGCCGTGATGGAAGTTTGGTCACAGGACGAAAACGAGCACGTCCGCCGGTTGGCAAGCGAAGGCTGTCGGCCGAGGCTGCCGTGGTCATTTCGTTTGGACGCGCTGATTGCGGACCCGTCACCGGTTGTGCCGATTTTGGAAAATCTGAAAAACGATCCGAGTTTGTATGTCCGGAAGTCGGTGGCGAATCACCTCAACGATATCACCAAGGATCATCCCGAGTGGGTTCTCCATCGCATCGAAAACTGGCCGTTGGAAAATCCGCATACCGCCTGGATCGCAAGGCAAGCGCTGCGAACCCTGATCAAAAAAGGCGACCGCCGCGCGCTGACCGTGATCGGCGCGGGAGAAAAAGCGAAAGTGACTTTGACGAACTTGGTCCTGACGCCCCAAAAACTGAAGCTGGGAAACCCGTTGGTTTTTTCGTTTTCGCTGAAGTCAAACTCGACGAAACCCCAGCGGCTGGTGGTCGATTACGTCGTTCACTATGTGAAAAAATCCGGTGGCACGTCGGCGAAAGTTTTCAAACTGAAGGAGTTCACGCTTGGAGCCGGGGAAACGATTTCGATTCGGCGCAGCCAAAGCATCAAGGATTTCACGACGCGCGTTCACCATCCCGGACGCCATGATTTGGAAATCGTGATCAATGGTGAAACATTCGCCAAAGGGTTTTTCGACCTCGCCCGCTAACCGGTATTTTGCGGGTTTGACGGCGAGGGAAACGCAGGCACTTTACCCAAATGCGCATCAAGATTTTTTCCGACAGCGATATCGTCGAGCTCGAACAACGGGTGAACGATTGGCTGGAGGAAAATGAAACGGCCGAAGTCGTTCAACTTGCGCAAACCGAGTCGCCGGAACTCAACGGCACCCCGTGGTCGGCAAGAATCACGCTGCTCTATCGCGAGTCACGAAACCGCTTGGCCGAGGAAGAACGAATCGAAAGCGAAGGCATCTCCAGCGCCGAAGAGTTAATTGGCGAACCGATGATTTTCGAACGCCCGGAACGGTTGATTCCGCTGTCCTGAAATCGGCGAAAACCGGTTTCTCCCCGACCGGTCACGCCTCCTTTTTCTCGGTCTGTTCGGTTTCGGTGGAATCTTGTTTGGCGAGCCATTCCTGTGCCTCCTCTGCGGACTCGCTCGATGGCCCGAGATGCACCTCGATCCCATCCGCATCGTAGTTGTGGATCACATTCGCAACGGCGTGGAATTGGTGATCGATGACGATCACTTCCCCACGCCGCGGCACCGCATTGACGAGCAGGGCTTCGCTTTCCCGTTCTTGGTGTGCGTCATCCGTGTCCTCCAAAAATCGGAGAATCAGGGTGTTCATCGAATCTTCGGGAGCGGGAGGATCGGATGTCACACGGGTAAGATATGGAGTTCGGAGATTACGAGGAACATCGTATTTCAGGGATTCCTCTTCTCTTCAAAAGAACCGATCAATGCCTGAAGTGGCGGTGACCGGTGAAAATCATGGCCATTCCCGCAGCGTCGGCGGCGGCGATGACTTCCTCGTCGCGAATCGAGCCACCCGGCTGGATGCAGGCGGTCGCACCGGCGTCGATCGCCGATTGCAAACCATCGGCAAACGGGAACATTGCGTCCGAAGCGACGATCGATCCTTTCAGATCCAGGCCGGCTTCACGGGCCTTCCAGACCGCGATGCGGGACGAATCCACGCGGCTCATCTGGCCAGCGCCGATGCCGAGCGTGCGGTCGGATTTGGTGTAAACGATGGCGTTGGATTTGACGTGCTTCACAATGCGCCAACCGAAACGCATGGCCCGCATTTCCTCCTCGGTCGGCGGACGCTTCGTGACAACTTTCGATTCGAGATTGTCGAGGCCGAGAGCGGTGTGGTCGCGGTCCATGACCATGATGCCACCGGGACAAGAACGAATCACTGGTGATTTTTTCTCCGCGATGTAGGCGTCGTTCATTTTCATGAGACGCAGGTTTTTCTTTTTCTGCAGCAACGCGCGGGCTTCCGGTTCGAATTCCGGAGCAATGATGACGTCGGTGAAAATTTCGGAAATCGTGCGGGCCAGCTCGATCGTGAGCGGGCGGTTGACGACGATCACGCCGCCGAAGGGAGCTTGGCGATCGGTTTCAAATGCTTTTTGCCAAGCGACCTTGAGGCTTTCGTCGTCCTGGCCGACTCCACAAGGGTTGGTGTGCTTGAGAATTCCGACGGTCGGGCGAACGAAATCCAAAATCAGATCGGACGCGGCTTCGATGTCGAGGATGTTGGTGTAGCTGAGCTCCTTGCCTTGGACTTGGGTGAAATACGTGCGGAAATCGCCATAGAGCGCGCATTTCTGATGCGGATTGTCACCGTAGCGGAGTTCCTGCTCCAGCGGCAGGTTGAGGGAGAAATTGTTGCAAGTCCCGGTCCGGCACTGGCCGAGGTAGTTATTGATCGCCGCGTCATATTGCGATGTGCGCAGGAAAACTTTGACGGCGAGCTGCTCACGGAAACCCTTGGTCGTATTGCCTTTGTTTTCCTTCATTTCCTCCAGCACCTTCGGATAGTCCGCGGGATCCACCACGACGGTCACACTGCAATGGTTTTTCGCTGCGCTGCGGAGCATGGACGGGCCGCCGATGTCGATGTTTTCGATCGCTTCTTCCAGCGTGACATCCGGTTTGGCGACGGTTTCTTCGAACGGGTAAAGGTTGACCACGACCAGGTCGATCGGCGGGATGTTGTGCTCGATGGCCTGTGCCATGTGCTGTTTGTCATCGCGCTTGTGGAGCAAGCCGCCGTGGACTTTCGGGTGGAGCGTTTTCAGACGACCGTCGAAAAGCTCAGGAGCGCCGGTGAATTCCGACACGTCGATCACCGGCAGGCCCGCGTCGCGCAGGGCCTTTGAAGTGCCTCCGGTGGAAAGCAGCTCGACGCCGAGTTCGTGAAGTTCTTTGGCAAAATCAGCGAGACCGGTTTTGTCGGAGACGGAAAGAAGAGCGCGGGTGATGGGCATGGCAGAAATTTTCGCGGTGGACATTCAGGTTCGCTAGCTGCGGCCAGCGGAAGGAAGCCGTAACGGAGGAGAACCGCTCGGGCAAGCGGGAATCAATACGCGACCCTTTCCGAAATCCGAGGCTCTCACTTCGGCTGGACGTAGGATTTCCACGCGTTCGCCACCTCTTCATTGCAAAACCATACGGCACTGCTCTTGGCGCCTTTGAAATCCTTGAAACGAGCGACCTCGTAGGTGTCCGGATTTCCCAGCCATCCTTGCTTCGGATCGATTTTTTGAAGTTTCACCCACGCCGCCTTCTTGTTGCCGAGAGGCCGGGATGCCTTTTGCCCACCGGAAACCGCCAGCCTCATTTCGATCGCCGCTTTGAAAAACGGATAAATGGGCTGCAGACTTTCGCCCACCTCGTGCCCTTCGGATTGACTCAGGGCGACCGTCCATGGAGCACCCTTTTGAGTTCCCTTTTCAAGGTTCGTTTTCGATTCGGCGAGCCACTCGGGTTTGTCCTTTGCGCCCAAGGCGAAAAACATCGGGATCTCATAGGCCTCCTGAGACGTCTCTCTGGGACCGGACGTGCCTTTGGAACTCGCGAAAGCCACGACCCGCTTCGGATTCAACGCGCAATATCGAGCCGAGACATTGGAACCCGCCGATGTTCCCCAGAAAGCCAACGGCGCATTTTCCAATTCGGGATGTTTGCTCAGCAACGCCAATTGGGAAACGGCGGTGTCGATCGCTTTCGCAACCTCTCCCGCCTCGTCTTGCTGGTAAAGAAACGGATCCCCATCGCTGAATTGGCAACCGATCAGGGCAAAACCGGTCTGGGTCGCAAGATCCTGCCACGGCTTCTGCTCCGCCATTCCGCGACCATCCCCATGCCGACCCGGGATCAACACCAGAACTCCCCGAAGCGGAGTCGTGCCCTCGGGAACCCACCCCCGAAACGCCACCGTATTGAGTTTCACCTCACGCAGCGGCTCGCCTTTCCAATCGAAAATCTCCGCCCCCGCAGCCGCCAACGTAACCCAAAGCACAACCGCGACTTTTAAAAATGTCATTCCCGGTCCCTCTCAGAATCTCCGTCCCCCGTCAAGATAAGGCCTCCGGGCGAGACCGGTCGGTTTTTCTCTCCACATCTTCACTCATAAGTCCCCCGCTCGATTCCGTGGTCTGTTTTAGTTCCTTATCGAAATCGGAGCGGTATTCGATGTCCTGTCGCGGACGGAATTTTTCAAATTCACTTTCCGCGTGTGATTTGGCGATCTTCGCGGAGATCTTTCCTGCGTCCTTGAGAACTTCGCGATCGTCGAATTCCAGAAACGCATCGAGGCGCTTTGACCAATCCTCCATGGACATCGGGATTCCGCGTTGCGCGCGATCTTCGGCAAGTTCGAGATAGGCGTTCACGATGCGACCGAGTGAATCGAGTTCCTGTTTCGAAAGATAATTCTTCACGATGGAAACATCGGATTTCAGAACTTTTCCATCGGGACCACTTTCCCACGTTTGGAGGCCCATGTGCGGTTGGCTGCTGTCTGCCCGTTTCTTGATCAATTCAGGAGCGGTGTGGCCGTGAATCGCGAAGTGAAGTTTGTTCTGCACTTTGGCAAAGAAGTCGCGAGTCGTCGGAGCCTCTTTGTTGTAGTCGATCGCGGTGGCGTAAATGTCGGTGATTTTCTGGTAAAACCGGCGCTCACTGAGCCGGATTTCCCGGATCTCTTGGAGCAATCGCTCGAAGTAATCTTCGCTGAGAAACGATCCGTTCTCCATGCGTTTGCGGTCGAGCACGTAGCCCTTGATCGCGAAATCGCGCAGAATACAGGTTGCCCATTGGCGGAACTGGGTGGCGCGAACGGAATTGACCCGATAACCCACGGAAATAATGGCATCAAGATTGTAGTGGTCGACTTCGCGAGCCACTTGGCGTGTTCCTTCGGTCTGAACTATTCGGAATTTCCGAATAGTTGCGGACTGCTCCAGTTCACCTCCCTCAAAAATATTCCTAAAGTGCTCATTTACAGTGGGAACCGTGACACCAAAAAGCTCGGCAATTAGCTTTTGGGTAAGCCAAATGGTTTCGTCCTCATACCGGACTTCCAGAGTGTCGCCACCGGTTTGGCTGGCGAAGATGAGAAATTCCGCGGTGGAATTGCGGATGTGTTTGTTGGGGGATTTTTCGCTCATGACCTTGGGGAAACGAGTTGACCGGTTCCGAGCGGTTTTACATCTGCTTGCTCGATCCACGCAATAGCTTGGCCCTCTTTGCTCTGAACGGCCCAGCCTGCGGCGCGAAGTTGGGAATCCATGAGATCGCGGGAGATCTGCTCAGGGTTTTGATTTGAACTGCGGTTCACGGAAGCGGCAAGGGGGTGGCTCTAGCTGGATATAGAAACGACGTTTCGCCTGTTGGGGGAAGATCATATCGTCGTTGAATCAAAATTTTCCCAAATTGGAAAGCCTTCATCGATGCGTTGGCACTCTTGATGAGCGGCACCAAACCACGATGACAAAAAATCGCTCTCACCGTTGGAGGGATTTTTCTTTTCTGTTAGATTTTTCTGATTGCAAATTCAGGAGATAAGTGATTGATTCTGCTCGCCCGTCTGACGGACGAGGATGTGAGAATCCTCTGCAACTCGCGGTCGACACCGACCGCAAACGGTGTCACGCCCGATCCAAAGGTCGGGGAGGTGGCAGTTATGTCCAGGCCACCTTTCTTTGGGAATTTGGCTAAAGACTGTCGCAGCCGACTTGTTGCGGTTTCTCAACTCCCCGTCCACCCGGAAGGACTGTTGATCCCTCCGATGAAATTGACGAACTCCCCCTTTTTCAAACCGGTTTGGTGGCCGGTTGGTACGAGGAATGTCGTAGTTTGAGCGGTGGGGTGTGTTGATATTTTGAATCCCCCGAATTTCCCCCCAATGAATTTTCCAGATCGGATTTTTTGATGCTGCGACATGCGATTTTAACACGCCGGCTCAAGCCAGCGCTCCGTTAAGATTGGCGCTTTTTCCCGGATGCCAGTTTGGGGCACGTGACCCGGCCTTTGTATATCTTTTTGTTCACTGGATATCTATACGATGTCCAAAGGTGAATGACGTCCCTTTCGGAGGGTCAGTGATGATGAACTTAATGTCGAAAATAGAGTTCATCGCACTGGCTCTCCGATCTATGAAAACAATTTCCGATCGAGTGAGCGGTATTGGATCGCTTCCAAAATATCATCTGCCCGAATGGACGGCGAGCCGCCGAGATCTGCCAGGGTGCGGGCGGAGAAGTTCATTCTCCTATCGCGTACCAGTGTCATGTCGCCACCATCCCGTTCCAACGGAAAATGGGACTGCGTGCGATAGCGGGTGTTTCGGCCAAGCTTGCGGAGAAGGCAGGTAGCATTTAGTCTATCTCCACCTTCAGACCATGTCCGATTCCGAAAAAGCACTCGATTACTTGGAACAGCAGATTCCCAGCTTGTCCGCTGCGGCAGTGGATGTGGCGTATTGGCAAGCGTTGGCTGCGGGACAGAAGGTGCTCGTCAGTGGAGAGGGCGGCATTTTTTCGGTGTCCCCGGACGGCAGCCGGACCTTCGTCAAAGCTACCGAAAAACCGCTTAGCCTGCCGGTTGGAACTCGCGTGAAAATCGGCTGACCATGGACGCTCCCCGCCTGCGAATGTTCGCCGGTCCCAACGGCTCGGGGAAAAGCACGATCAAGAGTGTGGTACCGCCGGAATTGCTCGGCGTTTATGTAAATCCTGACGAAATCGAAAAGGAGATCCGAGAACGTGATTTTCTAGACCTCCGAACCTACGGGGTGATGACGACTGGCGAGGAAATCCTGCCGTTTTTCCTGAACTCCACCCTGCTGGCAAAGGCTGGACTGGAAGACAGAGCGGAAAAGCTTCGCTTCTCAGAGGAGAAGCTGGATTTTTCCGAAGTAAGCGTGAATGCCTACTATGCTTCGGTGGCGGCTGATTTCATCCGGCAGAAGCTGTTGGAAAGAAGAGTATCTTTTTCCTTCGAAACGGTGATGTCATCGCCGGACAAGGTAGCATTGTTGGAAAAGGCCCGGAGCCGTGGCTATCGGACCTATCTCTATTTCATCGCCACCGAAGACCCGGAAATCAATATTGCACGAGTGAAAAGCCGCGTGCATCTCGGAGGGCACGACGTACCGGTTGACAAGATCGTGAGCCGCTATGCCCGCTCGCTGGATCAGCTGCTGTCCGCAATCCGCCTGAGCAATCGCGCCTATCTGTTCGATAATTCCCGCCACGGCAGCGAACACCTTTGGGTGGCGGAGATCACAGAAGGTCGAGATCTTGAAACAAAATGCTCTCCCGTTCCACGGTGGTTCCAGCGGGCCGTCTGGGAAAAAATCACGCCGACCCTCTGATGAAATGAAACTGGCTCTCCGATTTATGAAAACAATTTCCGATCGAGTGAGCGGTATTGGATCGCTTCCAAAATATCATCTGCGCGAATGGACGGCGAGCCGCCGAGATCTGCCAGGGTGCGGGCGACTTTTAAGATCCGATCATGGGCGCGGGCGGAGAAGTTCATTTCTTCCATCGCGTGTTCGAGGAACCCGGCGCTTTCTTTATCCAGTTGGCAATGTTGGCGGACCTGCCGCGGGCCCATGGTGGAATTGGTGAAGTGTGAGGTTTGTCGGAAACGCTCGGATTGGATGTTTCTGGCGGCGATGACGCGTTCGCGGATGGTGGCCGAGGTTTCTCCGGTGAGCGTTTGTGCGGACAGCTCGCGAAAATCGACCAACGGAACTTCCACATGCAAATCGATCCGGTCCAACAGCGGGCCCGAGATGCGTTGCCGATAGGATTCGATCTGGCGGTTCGAACAGCGGCACTCTCGTTTCGCGTCGCCGTAATAGCCGCACGGACAAGGGTTGAGCGCCGCGACCAATAGAAACTTCGCAGGGAAATGAAACGAACCGGCCGCGCGTGAGATCGAGACCGATCCGTCTTCGAGCGGTTGCCGA
Source organism: Akkermansiaceae bacterium UBA1315 (assembly GCA_002307065.1). Lineage (GTDB taxonomy): Bacteria > Verrucomicrobiota > Verrucomicrobiia > Verrucomicrobiales > Akkermansiaceae > Luteolibacter. The sequence goes on from DBTN01000042.1 coordinate 100,978, forward strand.
AGCACCTCAAGCGTTTGCCTGCGGAATTCCGGAAGTTCATCCAGGAAAAGCACGCCGTGATGCGCGAGCGAAACTTCCCCGGGTCCCGGGTTCGTGCCGCCGCCGAGCAAACCGGCGTCGGAAATCGTATGGTGCGGTGAACGAAAAGGACGGGTGGTGAGAAAGGTTCGTTTCAGATCCAACAGTCCGGAAATCGAGTGAATCTTCGTCGTTTCGATCGCTTCGTCCTCCGACATGTCGGGCATGATCGTGGCGATTCGTTTCGCCAACATCGACTTCCCGGTTCCCGGCGGGCCGACCATGATCAAGTTGTGCATTGATTACCGGAGTTGCCTCCGTTATGTTTCATGCACTGATTCCCTGAATGATCGCCTATTCTTATCTACGAATTTCGACTCCGGAACAGCGAAAAGGGCGCGGGCCGATGCGGCAGCTTGACGATACGCGAAGGTACTGCAGAAAGAAGGGATTAAATCTCGATCCTAAAACGCTGGAGGATCTTGGGCTTTCTGGCTATCACGGCAAGCATATCTCCCAAGGGACCCTGGGTGTTTTTTTAGAGGGAATAGCTTCGAAACTAATTCCCACTCCATGCGCATTGGTTATTGAAGCGCTCGATCGGCTAACGCGGCAGCAGTGTGAGGAGGCGGTGTTTCTTCTATTAAGCTTGGTCCGCTCCGGCGTCGAAGTACATACGGTGGCGGACGAAATGGTTTATCGGACGGGCGAAATCCCGATGCATCAGCTTATGTACTCTGTTATGGTGCTCTCCACCGGGCATCAAGAATCGGATCGAAAATCCGGCATGTTGAAGAAGTCATGGAGCTACAAGCGCAAAGAGGCCAGGGAATCCGGCAAGCCCATGACCAGAATTCTCCCTGAATGGCTGACAATCGAGGGCGGGAAAATCATTCCCATTCCGGATCGAGCTGCAATCGTCCAAAGAATTTTTCGTGAAGCCGCCCAAGGCTCTGGCAAGCTCGCTATCGCGGGCCGCCTCATTGAGGAAGGAATCGAAACTTGGGGACGCGGCGGCAAGAAGGGGACGAGGTGGCATTACTCATATGTCCACAAGATTTTAACAAATCGTGCCGTTCTCGGTGAATATCAGCCGCATCGCATGGTCTCCGGCAAACGCACGCCGGACGGAGATCTGCTCCCACAATTTTTCCCGGCGGTCATCACTTTGGCAGAATGGAACGCCGCAGCCGAATCCCGACGTTCCCGCACTACCCGCTGCGACGCCAACCCGGATAGTCCCCGGAATCTGGTTCCCGGGTTGATTCATATCGAAGGGGTTCGTGCGACTTGGATGAACAAAGGTCGGCGGAAAACGTCGGATGGATCGCGAAATACCAAAAAACCGCATCCCTATGGGGGATACTGGGTTTATTATCGCACTCTCGATTCCCTGAGCGGTAAAACGCTCCATCTTATTCCGGCCCTCGAAATCGAAAATATGATTCTTGCCGCGCTCCGGAAAGCGGATGGCGACGAATGGATGCAGCTCATCAGCCGAGCGGCCCCACCGGTTGACACGACATTGGTGAAGCGTGCGCAACTTGAAGCGAAGGTGCAAAAATCCACAGAATCCTTGGAACGCTTGGTCGGTGCGCTTGCCATGGGAATAGGTGGCGCGGAAACGATTACGGCAAAAATTGCTTTAGAAGAAGAAGCGCTCCAAAACACGAAGGACGCGCTTGCTAAGCTCGGTCCCGAAGACATCCAGCCTGCTACTTTCGCCAAAGAACTCAACGACCTCCGTCGAATCGCCGAATCAGGAGACGCCAGCCACCCGGAGATTCGGCAAACGATTTCCAAACGGATTACATCGCTCTTTTCCAGAATCGATATCGGAAGAACTCCCAACGCGATGCTTAACGAGAAACAACGCTCTGACATCCCAACTCCGTTCGTTCTCTCTCCTGGATTGCTGGATCGCCCACCTGCCGAATCAATGGATGATCCGAAATTTTTCTGGGCACTTCTCACTCCGCGTTTCAGTACTGGCGTGCGCCTAATGGTGATGTCCCACGCGCTTAATCCGGCGGTGCTCGCTGTCTTGCAGGTTAGAGAAGACACGCGAAAGAGGACGATGCCGAAGTAGCAGATCGCCTACCGGTTATTCCGCTTGCCCACCAGGAACACCTTGCCGGTCACGCCTTTCGTCGTGCCGATCATCATTAGGTTTTTTTTAGGGTATGACAATCAAACTTACCCTCGACAAAAACGCGAAGCAAGCAACCTACGGCATCGAAAACGGCGTCTCTTGGATCGAATTTGTTGATGGCCTTAAAGACCGTGTCGCATTCTACGGTAACTGCAATTCCATCAAAGCTCGAATGAATCGTGAGATCGCAGCGCGAGGAATTGCGATACCGGAGACCGATCTCCAGCAGATGGGACTGGAGCCGATGGCAGCATGAATCCTATTTGGAGAGGTTCTTTTCCGCCTGGATCAAAATTTCTGCCAAATTTAAGCTCAACGCCTTTGCCCATTTCAGCAGCGCTACCATTCCCGGTTCCGATTCGCCCCGCTCAACCGTCCCGTGATATCCAAATCCGTAACCCGTTAGGGCCGAAAGTTGTCGCAGCGTCATTTTCAGAGCCTTTCTTTCTTCCGTAAGCAGTTTTACGACCTCGTTCAGGACAGAAACCTCCCATTCCAGGTTGGATTTATTCCGGGACGCGGGATCGGGCGAAAACGACATTCCGCCATTTGAGGAGGAAATAAACCGAAAAGGAGCTGTATTTGCCTTGTGCTATATATCGCACAGATGCTCAATCGAACGTCGTTTACGAAACCGATCTCAACCATCCGGCACTCGATAACACCCGCACCACCACCTCTTCACCTGCATGAAAAAAATTATTCGAACACTATTCCTCAACCTCGCTTTGAGCGCAGCATCTTCCGCGGCAGTCATCCTCTATGATGATCCCGGCAATTATTTACCAGACTCTTACTGGCCTGACCTGCCAGGCGCATCAAACATGGGGGGAACAGCATTTGTAACATTTTCCGGAGGAAAACAAGGATTCTATGTCACAAGTCACTTATCTGGAAACAACACAAATGTTGTAATATTCCACGAATTTTCTAGACCTGGAGCTAACAATGTATGGAGGCTGGAACTTTTAGCCAACAGCCAAGGCCAACTCCAAAATCTTGAAATTGGAGAAGTCGTCGGTGCAGGTGGAATGTGGATCAGTAACCTGACCGCCAACCAAGACGTAACTGCTGGTATTGAAAACAATTTCTCAATCACTACCCCAGAAACCACTTATTTTGGATTTAGACGGGTAAATGATTCTACGGGAGAAACTCAGTACGGATGGGCCGAATTTAAAACCGTCCCACTCCGACCGGGCGCTAATGAAGAAACTTGGGCATATTTCGGAGAATCCTCAGCCGGAATCAAATTCACCCGCAACGCCTACGAAACCGACGGCAATTCCATCGTGGTGGGCCAGACGGTCTCCGTCCCCGAGCCATCGCTTGCGCTCCTCGCTTCCATTGGAGTCCTGGTCGGCACGTATCGCCGTAGCCGCTAACCCTAATAATTCACGAAATGAACAACAAAATTATTTGCTTCGCCGTAATGGCACCGGCCCTTTCTCTTTGCGCCTGCAAAGATTCAGAGGACACTGCGACCCACGAAGCCAGGGTTTCCGGAAACATTTCCTCCGACGCCGAGGCTGGCGAAAGCCTTGCTAAAAAAGCGTCTGAACTTCGCGCAAGGATCGCGGCTGGCCTCGCATCATATTACCGCGTTGGAGAATTAGATCTAGAAATTCAGCCCATTGATGCACAAAACCAGCGGGCGATTCTCAAAATTCCGGTCATCGTGGCCGAGGATCTGTACGAGCAGCGGCGAGAGGGAGGAAAACATCTGCTCATCGCCAAAGTGAAGGCTGAAGGCGAATCGGATACCGTCGTTTTACTTCTTATCGGAACAAAGGGTGCAACTGGCTGGGAGTGGAGCGAAAAAGTTGAAAAGAATGTCAATATGGATACCACGCATCTTCCACGTGGCCGGTTCCCCGCCGACGTGATGCTGGTCGATTCGCCTGAGCATCATGCCCGGATTCGGGAGGATGCTAGATTGCGCGAAGAAGCGGATGCCGCAAAGATCGAAGCGGCCGGCAAACTTCGCCAGGAAAGGACGGCTGCCATTGCGTCAAAGCTAACACGCGACGCACGGGCAGTTGGAGTGATCAATGGTAGTACCTACAAGCTAACCGTATTGGAGGCGGACGAATCGGTGCCATTTTGGAAAATATCAGCTGTTCGAACTTCCTCAGATGGAACGAAATTGCTTGGTAAGCCCGCCCCGTTAACCGTGTCGTACGACCAAAACAGCGGCGAGTGCATCGTGTCCGATGTTCAACTCGGTTCCTTGTTTGCCCTCAAAGGCGCGGCTGCCCATGCGACCGCTACCGGTCTAACGTTCACCGCCGATCGGGTCATGGTTGTGCCCCCCGGATTCGATTTCAAATAACTATGCAGCCCCACAATCTACTTCTATAATGAGAACGCTTTTTATATTCCTCGCCCTGATTCCGATAATTGCCTCCTGTTCCAGTAAAAATCCCAGGGGTTTTGTCGGCGTATGGTACGCTGAAATTCCTGGGCTGTTCGACAGCACGGAAATGCTCATCAGGCTGGACGCAGACGGGCGATGCCGTCTCGGCACGGACGACCGCAAGAAAAATACTTGGACGGTCGAGGATGACGTTTTGAAAATTAAGAGCGCGACTGGAACCTCAGATCTCCCGATTCTCGCCCGTACGGATGAAATGATGACCCTCAAATTTCCTGATCCTCAGGGGATCGTTCACTTCAACCGAATTGGAGAATAATTTATTACGTTCAATCTAAAATGAAACTTCTTATTGTAATTGCCTGCACCGCGATTTTCGCCAACGGCACAGCATTTTCGCAGCCATCACCGACCCCTCTCCAGAAGGTCGATCAGGAACAAGTCGCCATTTCAAAAATCCGCAAAGCCCTTGCTAAGGCGGAAGCTTCATTCACCGCCGAAAATTTGGCGGATGCTCTGCAAGTGACGCTCGAAAACGGAGGGTTCGACAACGAAGCCGTAGTCGACCCTTGGTTCGGATTTCTAGAAAAACACACGACCCGAGTGTTCGTTCTTTCTGATGGAAAAACCAAGAAAGGCCGTGGGATGAACGAACTTTTTATGGTGACCAGCTATTGCCTTGAAAGCGGCTTAGAAATCAAAGATCACGCTAAAGCAGCAATTTTTAAAGAGAAGGTCGAGCAGCTCGGGCAGCTGCTAGAAGATTGATTGCAATTCGAATAAGACGGAAATGCGACCAGTTGTTCCATGTTGAGTAGTCTTGATCTTCCACAGTCGTTGATATGGATTCTGCTTACTGATTGAGACGCCTCTCGGATATGAAGATTGTTCTGAGTGGGTAACAGCCCAAGGGCCATTCTAGCAGCCTGAAGTATCCTCCGCCGACCGATGGTCGGCGGATTTTTCGTTTTTTCGTTTTTCGAAGTCCCACTTGTGCTTGTGGCTCGCTCCGGGTTTCCGGGCCTTGCCGTGATGCACCTTTTGTGGTCGTTATGCTAGAGAAACCAAAAGGACAAATCACCTCTGTGGCGGATAATCGCCGCGCCGCTACTGAAAATCGCATCGAGCGCCCCTGTATATTACCTGGCCTGAGGCCCGGTCGAATCGGCGTCATTTCCGCAATCGGAGGGGGTAGCAAATCATTTTTAACTCTGCTCGCATGCGTGCAGAAGGCCGCAGGCCTGCCCATTCTTGGCGGACTGTGGGGACCCGCATGCGTCGGTGGAAAAGGGGTAGTTTTCATCGCCCGTGAAGATGAAATCGAGGATCTGGAGGATCGCCTCCACTCAATCTGCGAGTATCTCCAATTAACATCGGGGCCGGAATTTGAAAATTTCGTTCGGAACCTCGTAGTTTGTGATGCGCGATTTTTAGATCCAACTATGGATTATGGCGTTGTTCTCCCAATCACAGCATCAGGGGAAATTATAAACCCTGAACTCGTGGTGATCGATACGCTCTCCCGTTATTTGCCCCCGGGAACTGATGAAAATAATTCCGTCCAGATGACTCAATTTTTTGAGGAAATCGAAGACCGAATTAGGAAGTGGGGAGCCGCCGGACTGTTTATTCATCATACGAATAAGAGCGGAATGCAGGCGGCCCGCGATGATCTGGACGCGGCTGGCACTGAGCGCGGGTCAGTGGCGATCACGTTCGCCGCACGGGGAGCTTGGTCTGTTCGCAAGCCATCAAAGAAGAAGGGCGAAGAACATGGAATTACGGACCAGCGACGTGATGAATACATTTTGTTGGAACATACAAAAGTGAATTTGGGGCGGCGACAGCCTCTTCAATGGTTCCGGAAAAACGGCAAAGGCGTACCCGTACCAATCAACCCACCAGTTCCTCCGGCTACACCCTCTCCGGCAAGAAGACCTCGAATTGGTACGGACCTTGGAGAAATTTGCACTGATAGAATGCACGGATGACCTCTGACACAATCGATTTATACCAGTTTGCAGTTCATCACGGGCACATCGCTACGACACCGCTTTTTCGGCCCCTCCAAAAAATGCCAGCGGCCAAACGGATGCGGAGGGAAATTCTTTATGAAAGCGGCCCATGCGCGAAAAAACCATATCGTCTACATATCGTCTGCCCCTGGGAATTGGACGCTGATGACGAGTCAGTTTTAATGGCGCTTCTTGCAGTTATGGCCGCTGCCGACCGCCGGAAGATTGTTTCTGCCGGAAGCAGTTTCCGAGCAGTTCTGGGAGAGTCGGGAAATGGTGCGACCGCGAGACTATCGGCGCTGTCGCAACACGGCGCGAAGTTTTGGGGTTGGTTGGTTGGGGAACCAATGGGCGTAGCTATGATCGTCTCGAAGAATCTTTGAAGCGTTTGGAAAACTCGAATCTTAACTATTTCACCTCGGACCAACAGAGCCAGCATTCTCGACTAATCGGAATTCACAGACCCCTTTCGACTGGTTGCGAAAGGGATGGGGGAAAGCTGACAATTTTGCTCAATCGGCTGTCAGCTTCTGTCATTTTGGGCGAAGCAAATGCCGGTATGGCAATTCACTTCCTCGCCGAACGCCGCCTGTTGGACACTCAAATTTCCAAATTTCTTTATTCTCGGTTAGTGTTTTTGATTTCCGAAGGAAATAAGCGATGCTTACGCGTGATGACACTGGCGATGAGCATATTTGCAATCGACGGCGACGGCAGGCCGACGCCAAAACAGTGGCGGAACCTCGTTCTCGCGCTTCAGACATTTAATCTCCCCGGATGGACGGTAACGCTGGAAGGACGGGGAGATTCCACAAGGGTGGAAGTTTACCGCCCTAAATCCTGCTAGGTGACACCGGTCTGCTGACCGAGATCATGTTCGGTCAATCGGGGCAGATACATCGGTCGATCGGGACAAATGGTTCGGTCGAAGAGGACAAAAAATTCGGCTTATCGAGACAAAACGTTGTCGAAGGGTTAATTCAATTTTCCTTACGGCAGTAAGGGATGAGTTCTCCTTTGGGGGGCTAGGAAAAGTTTCTTCCAGTATGGTCAATAAGACCAATACTTCTGGGCGGGCGACAGTCCGCCGCTGGCAGCGGCATCCCATCCCCGCCCCAATACGCCACAGGGCTATCGCCCATGGCAGCACACGCTATCGCGCAGGAAATAAAGAAGAAAACTACGAAAATCAAACCGGCAAGCCGGCAAATAATCATCCCGAACGCATGCGCGAAAAGTCATCGCCCAACGCTTCGCGTAAGAAAACAAGACGGCGAAATTACGCCAAAGTTATTCCTGAAAACTGGAAGTAGACACAAGGGGACTGGGGGTGAGCCGCCGTTGGGCCTATCCCACGACGCAAATGGTGGGTTGGGATCCCAGCCACATTTGACAACGAGCGCTGTCACCGCGAAGGGAATTTACCCAGTTCCCGGGAATCAAACGGATACAAATTATCCATTAGCGGGCCGGTAATCCCAAGAGATTTGAAATCAAAGGACGTTTTGATATCCGAAAGGAATCCTTCCTTCGGACGAATACCCGTTTGGAACTTATATTTCAGATCGCCACCCAGACGAACAACTTCATCCACCGGAACGGTCTTCCAGTTGGAATATTTGTAATTCTGATAGTCATCCGAATACCGATTCAAATTCACCTCAGACTCAAAAGCCTTGAAAATCGCTTCCGCTTTGGAAAGCGTCCAAAGTTCAGAAACCTCGCCACTTGCAAATAATCTAGAATACTCATTGTCCGATCTGTCCCAACCCAAAAGGAATGCAGGAAGAGTTCTCGAAGAAGAACCATAAACATTATTATAATGCAAAAGTTTCGCCAGTGCATGCCGGAAAGATCCGGAATTGGCCCGAGTCATATTATCCATATCAATCCAGTCTTTTGGATACAAACCACAGAAAGCGACCCAAACCCAACCTTCGGGAATCGCCCATGCTGGCGGACGACGAGTTTCAATCCGCAACGGCTGAATCGGCGGAGTTAGCTGATCGCCATAATACAACATCCCGTTCCACCCTATCCGGGTATCCAGGCCATAATAAGCTTCAACCATTCGTTCGAGCACCAACTGGCTTGCTACCGCAGGACGCCCTTGAAATTCCATGTCTCCAATACGACAAGAAAAAGCCGTCCAAGCCGATACCAACGTATCGTGGTCTTTATCAAAATTACCAAGATCCTCATTATTCCGAGGAACTAAACCAAAATTCTGTTTAGGAGCATTTTGGCGAACCATCGACATCACCGAATAAGTCGGAAACGCCGGATACCTCGAATCCTCCGGCAAAAGAAAACGACCGACACCCGGTCCAACTTCTCCTACAGGAACACAAGTCCCTAAACCATCCATCGAAAAATACTCCGGCTCATTTTTAAAAATTCCGGAAATATCCTTAATGTGCGGAGTTGCTCCAAACCACTCGTTAAAAGTATCGTCTTTTTTACGAGTCATTAAAAATTCGGGACGAGCATGCTTGTGTCCGAAATTAGGAACAACTCCCTGCTGAATATAAAAATTCACAGTAAGAGCCGCAGAATTCTTAAACGAGACTTCAGCCTCCGGAACAGAAATAATTCCTCCGGGATTCGGAACAACTCCATTCGGGAATTCAATCGCTAACTCCTCAAGAGTCTCCGCTTTAGGAAAAACTCCATCATTCATAAAGTGCGCCGTCAACTGGCGCTCCAACTCAGAATCGTAAAGAGGAATAAACTCAAAACCGCGGGTATAAGAAAGCTTGAAACGATCCTTCCACTTGGAAACATCCATGAAATAACCCAGGCCCATTTTGGTATCGCCCACCATCTTGGGAACTCCGTCCCGGATAATCCGAACCGGAACATCAGGAACTACTTCAACAGGAATTTCCTCCGGAATTACTTTCTCGGAAACCATTTCCTCAACAGCAACGGGAGCTACTTCCGGAACAATTTCTTCCGGAATCCCCACAGGAGAAACCTCCTCAACCGGCAATTCCTCCGGAACCAATTTCAAAACCGGTTCCTTTATAGAAACCGGAACTTCGGCAGGAGAAGGAATGACGCCGGCCGATTGCCGTGCTTTCCATAATGCAAAAGCAGCCTGAAACCCATCCGTTACCCCCACAAAAAGTTCATCCGGAGAAAGAACCAATTCCGGCATCAGTTCCTGCATGGACCGGTAATCATTACGAAATACTTCAGTCGGAGAAACTGCACTTATTTGATTTTGTTCAGGAACAAATTCCTCAGAAACAACCGCTTTACCCGGTTTACGAGCTTCCCATAAATCCATGGCTGCTTCGAAACCATCCTTTAAACCAATCCGGATTTCCTCCGGAGAAAGTGAAAAATCAGGAAGGTATTCCTGCATCAGAGCATAGTGAGATCTGAATTCTACGGAACAAGCAGACTCATTAACCGGAGCGATTCCATTAAAAGAAACTGCATCAGGCAAACCTGAAGGAGACGATTTATGGAGAGATCTATAAGCCAGAACTGACTTCATCCCTCCACCTGTCAGGCCCATAAAGGCCTCTTCCGGGGTTAATTCAAACGCCGGAATCAATCTTTTCATCGCCACAACTTCCTCTTCAAAACTACCAGACGGTGCCTGATTAGGAGAAATATCCCGGTTTCCAACAGCAGGTGAAACCACTTCAACAGCAGTATTATTCGACGGAACGTCCTCCGTTCCGGAGTCAGGGGAATCATAAACAGGGTCCAAATACTGGGATTTCATCCATGATTCTCCGGATGGATTCCACGGCCCAGCCTTGTAAAAAGAGAGAACTTCTTGAAGGGAATCATCTAAATAGATGTTACCCAGCTTCGCCTTTTGGACCACTTTAGCCATCGAATAGGCCGCGCCCTCATGGGACAAACTGGTGAACAAATTCGGCAGTTCATCCAAAAATAACCTCCGAATCGAATTAACCGGATACCCGGCCATTACCAAAAACAGCACCTCTTGCTCAAACCCAACGAGGCGATTCCAGCGCCGTAATAACGGCTTTTTGATATTCCGGTGCCGCCGAAGGCGCTTCCGGACGACCTCCAAAAACTCGTGGTAAACCACTGGACGACCCGGTTTTCCAGGCTCCCGAACCCGGGTCGGGTGCGGCATGGACGGGGGCTTTGGACAGAAACGAAGCGACGAAACAGGCTGCCCGGCGACGCCGGAGCCTGCGAAAGAATCGCCAATTATTTTTGCTTCTGACTCCATTTGTCGCCCGCGAGTATAAAGGAACCGATCAAATGACGCAAGAACAATCGATCCAAATAACTAAAATAGAATCCGCTGACTTTAAGCAGTTTACAGAAGAATTCCAGAAGGTAATTGAAAAAAGCCGAAGGTATTACCCTCTATTTTGTAAAAAGTGAAACAACCTATTATCATACATTTATGGGTTAAACCCCGAAGGTATTAGATCTAAATCCCGAAGGTAATCATACAAAAAGCCGAAGCTAATGCCTCGTTACCTCAAAAAATCAGTATTCCGGACATTACCTTCCGTATTTTAAAAATTCCATAAATCACTTGTGACCAGCATATAAGCCATAAACCACAGGCCAAAAGCCGAAGGTATTTGCACAAAAGCCCGAAGGTAATCCAAAAAGCCGAAGGTATTCTCCCATTTTCACCCTTTTCCGGTGCCGTTTCGTTGCTTCGCTGCCTTCCGGACCCCGTTGGGAACCCGTTTTTTCACCCCTATCCGGGACCCCCCAAAGAGGGGCACAATATATGATACGCTATCGCTGAAAACTTGTGGATCAGGTCCACAAACTTCGAGCAGGATGGACGGGCTTGCGCCCGTCCCATTCCTCGTTGGGGTTTCCGCTACGCTCCTACACCCCTTCCTCGTCATTCACCTGTTCTCTCACAACACCTCCTCCACTCACTGCGTTCTTTCCGGGGATGTTGCTGGCCGAAGGCCATTCCGACCACTTTCACCCCACGCTTCGCTTTACGGGGTTTCGTTGTCTCTCGGGGACGCTTCGATCCGGCTCCGCCAGGATCTACGACTCTCCCTCAGGGCTCACGCTACGAACCCTCGCCGTTGGCTTCAGGGTTCTTAAGCTCCGCGCTTCAGCAGGCAACCTGGCGACGAATCCTCCGGGGCAGCGAGCTGCCGAGGATTCTGCCTGGTTGATCGTTCACCGGCGATGCCGATTCACGATCCGGCTTCCCTGCGCTTTTCCGACCGCGGGTCGGGCTTGGTCGCCGGCCTGCCTTGCTTGGGGAGACGCCTGGACTCGTTGTCATGGGATACCCCTACGTTTCGTTCCTCAACTTGCGGCTACCCTTTCCACTGCCAGGCGTTGGCTGCCCCTTACAGCAAAGCTGACGGGACTGCAGGCGTTCCCCTTCACCACTCTCCTCCTTTTGCGCGTGCCAGCGCGGGAGCCGGGGTTCCGGGGCCACTATTGAACCATTGCCGGACTTCGCCGGAATGCCGACTGGATCACTGTCCATGATTGCGCCAACGTCTTGTACAGCTTCTAGGCTGTCGCGACCCAACCTCGAAAGGTGAGTCCTGCGTAGAACAGCGCAACGTCCGAGAATCCTGCGTCTAACAAAAGCGCTTCCCCATCGCTCGGGGACAGAAGAGGAAGATGTTAAACCATGATCGCAGCCGACGCTGCTGCTTGTGTGAAATCAGCGTGGGGACCGGCGGCAAAGGCAATTGACCTAGTCATCCATCGCTTGGCGTCCTTTTCCCCAAGTTTGTATGATGAGCGATCACGAGTGGAGTTCCCGGCTTCAACCGGTCACGCAAAGCCTGTAACGTGCCGAGCCGCTCTGCTTTATTCAGAAAGTGGAGTGTCAGTAAACAGGTTGCTCCGTCAAACGGCCCAACCGGAGCATCCTCTATAAATCCGTCCCGGTTCTGTGCGGTGACGTGACGGATCTCCAAACCAGCCGTCCAACCCTCGTGCAGCTATTCCAAGCGACTTCCAAACCCGAGTGGTGGCATGCGTGGGATGGGTTCATCGTCCGTGGTATTTTCAGCACGAATGTAGAAGACGGATACTTCCTCACCCCAATCGATTCCGGCTTGAAACCGGAGTAACCAATCCACTCGACCCGGCGGCACCGAAAGTTCAATGGCTTCCTCCAACCAAACTCACATTCCAAAACGCGTAGGCTTTTCGCCCCCCGATTGCACCCGGGCCGGTTTCCCCGCTCGTGGCTGTTTTGGGGACCAAGATGAGGCAAGATTCAAACAGACGTCGAAATTATGCACCTGTTCACCCCGCATTATCTTGAAGAAGCTGCTGGAATCGTAGTTCAACCACGCCACATCGGCTATTGATCAGCCGGAAAGTCATGGAGCTTCCTTCCGAATATTTCGGGAGTGTGCGCAAGATGGCTGAAAATAGTGTTTATGGTAGCTGCGACATCGTCACTAGAGAGCAACAGTTCATTATATTCCTCAGCGAGTAGGTTCTTAAAATTCCTGGCGTTAACCTCACTTGCTAGCTCGGATGCCATTCCTCCGAAGCCACCTACAAGGAAGCAAGCCATCCCTCGTTTCTGCGCTAAATGAAGTTCTTCGACGACTCCAGGCACAAACCCATCCTTACGATGGAGCTTTCCTCCGACGGCGACGAGAGCATTCGTATGCTTTAGCATTTCCTTTCGCATGCTTGTAAGCGCCACGTTCCGAACGTCGGGATTGCCACGATCACCGAGGAGAGGTTGAGGGACAATCTTGAGGTCTGCACTTGCTTCCAATCTTGCGCGCTCTGAGGGGGAGAGGTCGTGAGACCAAAGCTCCGACATAAAGATAACCACCGCCTTCTCATCTGCACCTGCGGGTTGAAGGTGAGTTTGTTGTAGGATAACAGGAGTGAAAGTTGGATGTGCTCCATGAATGATGCGGCCACCGTATTTTATCACAAGGCCGCTGAGAATCGAGACGAACTCTAAAATTGCTCGGTCCTGAATAGGTTCGATCCAATCGTCGCGATCTGGTATCGCACCAGAGATCGCCAGATCAAGACCGCGCAACGAAACGTCAATAGAGGAATAAATCATAGCTTTAAGCTGCTGAAATTTGTGTGTAACAACGCCGCGATTTCTTGATTGTGAAGGATGATCACACTCGTATCATCCTCAAGGCGGGATTGAAAACGGATGTCTTCAATCTGTGCGTCTGAAATGAGTGCCCCATCATAAATATACAGAGCATAGTTCGCTGCTGGCATAGTGGCCTTCAGATGTTTGACGAAAGAGGCGAGCGCGGGATCGAAGATTCCCTCAAAATGGGAACAATGGCTATAGACTCGCGTCCGGAGGTTTCCTTTATGAGACTTAAGCGACTCATAAATTAGATTGTCTCGCTCGTTCCAATCGTAGCCGCTACCGGTGAACTCCGTTGCGACAAGGTAAGGCACTCGCAATTTGCGCCTGAAAATCTCAGCGAGGAACCCCTCGATCTCCTCCAGTATCGATTCTAATTGAGAATCGGAAAGTCCCATTCCGTTGTCTTCGAAAGAGCATCCCCGTTGCAATGTCGCTAGCGAACGGAATCGAGAAATAATCAGTCTTTCGCCAACAGGCCGCAATAATATCGGAACTACTGGGATCAGAAGTCCGTTGGCCAAATCGATTTCTAACTTTATCCACTTTGAATCAGCGGATTGGGGCGTATCGATTAGCAGTATCAAATCCGCTTTCCCAAGACGTTCTTCGATGACTTCCTGAACATCCCTTCCTCCAGGTATAAAGCCTTCGCCATCATAATCATCTCGGGCTTCATCGCGCCATATTTGATAGCCCTTCGACTTTAAAAAGGATTCCAGCTGCACAGCCAGACGAGTGCCATCCGACGCTCTGTAAGAAATAAAGATAGTTTGATCCCGATTTCTCAGGCACATCCCCAAAATTGCTCCGGTCCGCCGCTTAATTCGGGGGAAGTCGAGTGGCAATGCTTTAAAGCAATCGAGTGGGGCTGGCGGAATCTGACGAACTCCACAAGAAATTGGGAGAACGGGGCGCTCGCGATTCTCGAATCGAATTTCCTTGGAGAGGAATTGCTTAGTGCCTTCCAACAGCTCCGCAGAACCGAAAAGGAGTATGATTAAGTCGTCCCAAGCAGGGTCCTTCGGCCAAGTGAGAACATCGCATTCTGAAAAAATAGCGATATCTAGCCGGTCGTGATATTCGGCCTGCAAATTATCCCGAACTGTTTTCGCGACATCTTCTGCGACATCGTCTGAATGAATAATGACGATCATACGGGATCGATGGGTTTAGCCGCCAAGATTATTTTCGAGACGCTTGATAAGCTGCTTCAGCCCATTCCCCAAGTTTGCCGTATTCGTAGGTGTAAATTGGAGCTTTAGCATCAATAAGGCCCTGAGGGACGGCTCCCGCTGTGGATGTGTTCCCGTCCTTGTCCTTCATCGCGTGAATCCGAACCCCCAAGATACCGTTCCCTCTTTCGATACTCTTCTGAATTTCGTAGGCCACGTATTTTCTGCTCGCCGTCTCGGAGCCGATAAGCACCGCTGTAACGGTCGTTCCGATAAGTCCAGCATCGATCAGCTTCTTGATTTCGGCATCGCCTTTTTTCTTCGCCTCTTCCCATAAGGATGAATCAATAAACCCTGCTGCCGCGACACCTTCAACAACGTGGCTATTACGGATTTGGTTAACGCGCCACAGATCTTTGGTGTAGTGGAAACTGAAGAAGGTTTTTCTAGCCATGGGAACATTCCTCGCAGCTAATTTGGTGCTATCAAGCACAATCTTCAGGTTCGACTCGAATCCGAATCGACTCGCAAAGTGGGACACAAACAGCAAAACAGTGTCCGTGCCCACAGAGGCATGACGCCGATTTCCAATGAGTTATGAGGTAAGGCGGATTTCCCCTTTCAATCCGGAGCGGATGAAAGAACGCCGGATGACCGCCTGCGAGGCCGCACAGACTCTGATCGATTGGCTACCTCGCGAAGATTACTGATGCCTTTATCTCAGTCAGACCTGGAAAATTGTGACTCCAACCCCGGAAACCATCTCAAAGCTTCAGCGCCATTCCGCGAGTAAAGGAGGGGCCTGGCCGAATATTGCAAAGATGGAGCAGGCACCACCGTCATCCGGAGAGCGTCCGATCTAGGGATCAAATCTTCAATCTTGGAGAAAAAAACCGCACCACTCTGGGGCGTTTTTTTAGTTTCCACGCATTTAGGGACGCGGACGGGGATTCTCTAGGAAAGCTCCGGGATTCGCTGAGCTCACCCGGGGGTTTCCTGATACGGGCATCACGATTAACTTTCGTGGAGGGGGTCCCCGAGCTTTGGGCAGATCCGACGGCACTTGGGAAGATGCTTAGCGAGAGGCGGGGTTGTATTCCGCAAACACCAGTATCATCCAGATCACCCGTAGCGTTACATCAATGATCAGCAAGGCCCAGAACAGGTGAAAAGCGGATCGCCTTGCCTTGGCCCGTCTTAAGAGGAGCGATTTGCACTATCGCCTTGTCAGGATTTTTCCTCGCGCTAGGAAATGGATCTTCCATGACCGAACAAAACGATTCATTCGCCGCAGCCCAGCAAGCACTGGGTTACGGGTACCAGGTTCGGTTTGGTTTGCTGAGGATGATGGAACTCAACGAGGACACGTCCCTTTTAATCGAAAAAGACGATGATCTTGACTTCCAGGACGATGAAGAAGGCCAGATTTTGGCTTCACTGAAGCACAAGGCTCCAGGTGATACCCTCACCGATCTCAGCCCTGATTTTTGGAAATCGGTGAGAATTTGGCTCACCCGGTATGTTTCTGCGGGAAAACTAACTTCGCAGCTGACTTTCTTCCTTTTCACCACCGGGGTGGTAACGGCGGGGTCATTTTTGGAAAACTTCGTGGTTGATGGTCTCAAAGCTGAAAATTTGCCATCGCTTGCTGACGCAGTGCTGTTGCGCACGACATCGAAAGTCATCCTGAAAACGAAAATTGATTTCGATCAGCTTAACCTAGAGGAAAAAGGAGATTTCCTCTCAAAAATAACAATTTTTGATCACCAAGTTCGAATCGAAGACGTCCCCGCCAAGATCAAGGACCGAATGCGGAGTGTGAGGCACGTGTTCCGGGACAGTGTTTTCGAGCGTTTGGAGGGGTGGTGGACAAATGTCACCATCGAGCTGATGGCCGGGGTTAGGATCAACCCGGTGTATGGGCGTGAGGTTTCAGAAATGCTTTCTGAATTTTCAGACCAATATAAAAAAGACAATCTGCCGATTGATTTCCGCAACGAAGAACCTCCCGATGGCGTTGATCCAGAAAATGACACTCGGATGTTTGTGCGACAGTTGCATGCTCTCGGCTTAAAGCCAGATCGAGTCAGAAGATCTATACTCGACTACTACAGGGCATTCACCCAACGCGGTTCGTGGATTAGGGAGCAGGTTCTACTTAATGGCGAGCTTGAAGAATACGAAGACCGCCTGACAGATGAATGGGATAGGTTTAGAAATATTTGTTTCGAAGATTTGGATGCGGCCAGCAATGAAGCGAATCTAGTCTCTGCGGGAAAAAAACTTTTCACTTGGGCAGAAACAAACAACACCGACCGCGTGCGTATTCGCCCAGCTGTAACCGAAGCATACGTCTCAATGGGCAGCTTCCACATTCTCGCGAATGAGCAGCCACTGCCAAAAATCCACTGGCATCCGCAGTTTGTTGAACGACTGGACGCCGTTTTATCAGAAAACAAAATATGAGGCCTTGGAAAGATAGACCCCGAGAGCTTCGAAACCTGTTTAACCCTGCATTCTGTGGACTGGTATTGCTTCGCGGATTGGTTGCGTATGAAACGGAGAAACAAAAAGGGATGCCGTTCTCACTTGTTTTGTTGCTGCTGCCTCTTTGTCTCCACAAGGAAAGCCGGGGTATTGTCCGCCGAGGAGCATGGAGCCACCTCATGAAGACGGTGGAAGATAATCCTCAAATCCTAGTGGGTCTACCGGATCGAACTCGAAGCCTCCTTCCATACACTTTTGAAGCTTTGGGTTTCTTGATGCACTTGAGCTCGATTATTGTGGACGATGACGGCGGTATCCGTCCGGTTGCGAAATGTTTAGCTGCTACAGTAAAAGGGACCGAGGAGTCCAGAGATTGCCAGATGGCCGCCAGAAGCCTTGGGAAAAAGTTTTCAGCGATCGATAAAGTTACGATTTATACCACCTTTGGAATCCGTCCATGAAGATCAGATCCATTTTATTATACAGCCATGACGGACAAGTCCGACATTTGCACTTCAATCTCGAAGGACTCAATATCATTACGGGACGCTCTTCGACTGGCAAATCAGCCCTGTCCGACATCGTAGAATATTGTATGGGCCGAAGCAGCTTCTTTGTCCCAGAGGGCACCATCAGGGACAAAGTCGCTTGGTATGGGGTAATTTTCCATTTTGGAAATGACGAAGTGTTGATCGCCAAACCAGCTCCAAGCGGAGGCAATTCGCGGTGTAGTGTTGCGATGGTGCGAAGAGGAACCCAGCTGCAGATCCCCGATTTCGCAGATCTATCAATTAACAGTGACGATGACAGTGTGGTCACGTTGCTTTCCTCCCTACTTGGGATTCCGGAAAACAAAACCGAAGTTCCGTTGGAAAACAGCAGAGCCAGCTATAGCGCCACAGTTAAACATACAGCCTACTACCTCTTCCAAAAACAAGAGATCGTAGCCAACAAACATCAGTTGTTTTACAGGCAGAATGAGCAACACATTCCGATGGCCATCCGGGATACTCTTCCCATTCTGTTAGGGGTCGCTCCGGACGACCGCTTTGATTTAGAGTCCAAATTGCGGACGGCAAAAAGGGATCTCAAGCTGCTGGATAAGGTCATTTCGGAAGCGACTCAGTTTGCTGAGCAGCTTGATACCCGGGGAATCGGTCTGATCTCCGAAGCAAGGCAAGTAGGTATCGTTTCTTTTGACCTAAGCCCCGCTAGTCCAGAGGATATTCTTGGGCTGCTGACAAAAGCATCCGCTTGGAAGCCGAATTCGATCCCAGACGGTGATCCCACAATCATCACCAAACTGGAAGACGAACAAGCTGAACTTCGCAGCGAGCGGAGAATGCACAGTGACCGCTTGGAAGCGGCGAAACTATTTTCGGAAAAGGGAGAAGGGTTCACATTGGAAGCAGGCGAACAAAAAGACCGGTTGGAATCCATCAACGCACTTCCCCGCAATAGTTCGACCGGAGCGTGGCAATGGCCGTTCTCCGAAGACAATCTCGGCATGGATACACCGATTGCGGCCGCACTACTGAATGAGATACAAGGGCTGGATGCAGAAATGAAGAAAGTTTTAGGTGAGCGACCTCAGCTAAACTCCTATCTAGCAGAAGTCACCGGAACCATTCAGGGCCTCAGTGAAAAAATTGCGGCAAAAGGTGAAGAGCTGTCATCCGCGATTTCCGCGAATCAAATGATCTCCGACCTTGGAGATAGAAACAACGCTGCATCCAGAATCGTCGGTAGGGTCAGCTTGTTCCTCGAATCTTATAGGCCTGATTCAGACCCGGAGGACAACCTTCGAAAGAGGAAGCGTCTGGTAAATCGGATTGCCGCTCTGGAAAAAGAAATTGGCGCTGACGACAGTGAAGAACGTTTGGCGTCTGCTCTGAATTCGATTTCAACAAATATCAGCGAGTATGTCAGAGAGCTGAAGGCCGAGTTTTCCCAATATCCGTTCCGCTTCGACCTGAAACGACTGACGCTCGTAGCCGACCGCGGCGGTAGGACGGTTTCCATGGAAAATACCGGAGGCGGAGCCAATCACATGGCTTATCACATGGCGGCATTATTGGCGTTCCATCAATTTTCTGCGGCCAACAATCGCCCGATTCCCAGATTTCTTTTCATTGATCAGCCCACACAGGTTTACTTTCCGTCTGAAACTTACGAGAAAGCGGATGGCTCGATAGAAAGAACAGAGGCTGACTCAGACATCGAAAGTGTCCGCAAGCTCTTTGCAATGCTGCACCGCTTTACCCGAAAAGACTGCCCTGGATTTCAACTGATCATCACCGAACACGCGAACCTCGGCGATGACTGGTTCCAAAAGTCGCTCGTAGAGCCTCCATGGACAAACCCTCCAGCATTGGTACCCAACAACTGGCCTGACGCGAAACGATAGTATTTTGCTCCTATGACCATGACTGCTGAATTTGAGATCCTCTTTTCGACCCCTGTGCGGTTCCGGATAATAGAGAAGCGGACCAAAATACTCGAAGACTTTGTCACATCCATAAACGAAGAGAAATTGCTTTCTCTCCCGTGTAAACCAGACCCGCGTGCTGACCGGAAGCGTTGCTTCGTCAACGTAGAAGAAAGAATCAGACGGCAGGGCGGAACAATTCTAACCGGATGGATGTTTAAGGAGTTCGAAGGTCGAAGTATCGAAGGTGAAGCGCACGCGGTGTGGATGGACCCTTTCGCGAAAAAGCGACTTGATATCACGCCTCACGATTTCCAACCAAAAAGAATACTTTTTCTCCCCGATGCACGCGTTGCACTCAAACGAGGTTACACCGCGCCCCCAAAGCTCCTGATTTCGGATAACCCATACCTTGCCGCGATCGAGAAATTTGATTCCTCAATTCAGAAACTGAGAGAAAACAAGTTCACGAAATTTGGAAATGAGATGATCATCACATTGGACGAATATGAAATGGCCCGAGACGATGCGAAACTGCCTGACGATGTCGCCATGCATCTGATAAACAAATTCCATGAAGCTGATGTTAGGGCGTGGAAAAAGCACGGCTCAAATCCATGAGATAACTCCCTCGGGCTCACGGTGCCGCTAGTCAGTTCTGTCGTCAGGTTTCACCACATCGGAAGTAGACTTCTTCGTACGTTCCTTTTTCACCTTCGGCAAATCTGGCACTATCGGAGCCTTCTTGCCACGGTCTTTCCGAGAGATCTTGATAACAACATCATCCAAAAATAGGAAATCAGTCTGAACCACTGTGCTAGATTTCTTTTTGACAGGAAAATATTTTGAGTCTTCTAGGAAATGCTCCATCCCATTAATCTTTGATAGGACGTCCTGCACCGTCCGGACCTCAAAACCAAGGCCGCTCGCAAGAGCCTCCTCCACCCAGGAAATCTTTAAGGCGATGAGTGAAGATAAAAATCCGACCGGGCGGCCTAACTTTAAGCAGGCTGCCACCTGATGACGCGTACCGCTTTTCACGGAGGCTTCCACTACAATGGTCATATGGCTAATTGCTGCCATCAATTCATTGCGGCGCGGAAAGTTAGAAGGAAACGTTTCAGTCCCGCTCGGAAACTGGGAGACTACAAGACCATCGGTCGCGATTCTTTCTTTTAGTTCCTTGTTTTTACTTGGGAAACACTGGTCGATTGGGGTTCCCATCACGGCAATCGTTTTCCCGTTTCTTCTCAGTGCTGCTTCATGAGCAGCCGAATCCACTCCTTCCGCTAATCCGCTTACCACAGTGATTCCCAAATCCGCTAATGCCTTAGCTAAAACAAACGAACGACGTTTCCCCTGTAATGAGACTTTACGGCTGCCAACCACCGCGACCAAAGGGCCATCAAATACTGAAATATTTCCGCTAATCCACAAGACCGAGGGACATTTCGACCAAGCGCGAGCACGCTGAGGAAGCGAATCCTCCCCGATTTCAGAATATTCCATTTTCATGAACCCGGACCGAATTTTTCTTTCAAAGTAAGTTTTGCGCGATCGTCTAATCGTCCTGACATCATCTTGCATGTGTATGGCGCGTGTTGAACAGGCTGGTAAGGATCATTGTTTCCAAAGGCGAATGTGTATTCCCGCGCTTGAGATCCAAATCTACCAAGAGCCACGCAAATAACATCTTTCGCACCCGCAGCTAAAAGCAACGCTCTGGCCCATCCAAAGGAGACGCCATATGTTAAATAATCATCAATAACTAAAATCGTTCTACCTCTTATTTTCCCACGGTAGGTCGGGTTCAAATGCACTGTTTGTACCTGGACAGCTGGGTCTTCTTTGTTCCCTCCATGTTGGCTGTGCCTAGACGGCGCATTTTTATGACGAATAAACAATGGCTCTTTGAGTCTTTTCTTGAAATTTTCTCTAATGAAGCGGCAGAAACCCGCCATCACCTCCGTTCCCTGATTTTCGGACTTTGAGGAAGGATAATAACCGAACACATCTGCATCGCTAAAAACATCCGTTTTGTAGATGCTTGACATCATGTGCAGAACCAATCTGTTCCGTGAATCGGAGCGACCGTCTTTGAGGATACTGCGAATCCTCTTTGCCGCAGATTCGGTTTCCGAATCCACTCCGTATGTCCCGGCATTTGTAAGAGCGAAAACTACATAATCGTTGGCTGAACTTTCAAAATACCAAGGCACTTGATCGTCCAAATATTTTACCAGCTCAGGTAAAGATCCGGTGGATTCCCAACCTACCCCGTATTGACCCATGTCAGATACACCATCGGCCCACTCACAGCGGATGAGTAGGCTTTTAGAGTTTGTGGCCATTTGCATGTCCTCTTGGCATGCACCCATGATCACCAGCTCACTATGGAGCAGTCCTTTATCAGTGTTGTCTGCCAGGAGGCCGGGAATCCACTTCCCACTCTGGCGACCCGTCACTTGTATCCACTGGCAGCGGTCTCCCTTGATGCTCGGGAACCAGTCTGGTTCACTGTGGTTGGAAGCGATGACCGTATAAGCATCTTGAACCTTCAGCTTCTCGATCGCCTCAGAAATCCCAGGATAGAAATCGGAATCTTTGTCGCTCCAAATAACTGACGGTGAAAAAATAAGGACCTTTCTGCTCATAATGGTCGATTCGAGGGCGGTGCTGAAATCGTCTGATTATGGGGTCTAGGAGGTGAGGAACTCAAGCGGTAGTTTTCCCCGTCCCAAGATGGGGCGGCAAAATCCCTTGATCGGCAGCGTCCTGGGGAAACTCACACGGCTGAACCACATGCCTTGCCCGCTTTCGCGAGCGGGCACAGCGGCGGTTGAGGATTGAGATGCAAATCGAATCAATCCCACTCACCGCCGGCGCTCGTTATACCATTTACGGTTGTTCGGATTCAGCCATGACCACCCGGCAGGAAGTAACCGTTACACGGGTGTTGCCGACTCCCGAATTCCGATCGGCCTACGTGAATTCTACCAGGGGCTGTTACCGTCTAGGGACTTTCAAAGTCTCACGAAAGCGGTCGGAATTTTATTTGGACCTAAAAGCTTCCGGGACGCTGATCATACCGGGCTGGAACACGGGTGTTCTCGCGGATCACGAGGCCCACAACAGTTTTGCTATGTCGGCAACAATGAATCTCGCAGCCTCGCCCGAAGCCATCCGCGAATTAATTGAGAAAAATATAAACCCAAATTTCTCGCAATTTGATCGCATCATCGCTTATCCGAAACCGCTGGCCGAAATGCCGAATCAGCAGGGAATTCTTGTTTATCCGGAAGCAGATACCAGTCACGCGGTCATCCTTCAAATGCGGGAGAAGATCGGAGGGGCTGAAGAATGATTCGGATCAAAATAAATGCCGAGGTTCCGTTGCCGGAAATCGCCTCCGCTTTATTTCAGGCCGCCGAACAATTCCAAAACGATGAATATCCAGACCGACTGCGGGATCATATGGGCAATTCGATCGGCTGGGTGGAATACGATCATCGAAAGTCTGATGAGGCGGAAGTGTCAGTAACATTCATCGCCGGGGAACTTTATCGTTGGAGCGGGTTTCCCGGATCTTGGGAGCCGTTTAAGCCGGAAGCGGGGCAACTGATGCGTATGCGCCGGTAACTTCTCCCAAGGATTCAAAAACGAAACTATGAAAATAGTTCCGTCAACTCGACACCTCCTGAATATTTCTATTGTCTGAGCTAATTTTGCCGTGTACCGGGCGCCATAAGCATCGAAACTGCTATGCACCATTGCGTTATGCTCTTCATACAAAAATTTTAGATTGGCGGATCTATTCTGACTTGGACAAATTGTTCGAAATGGGTGGAGAAAGTGAGAAGCCGAAAATCAAGCGGGTGCCTGCCGACCCAAATGCGATCATTCGGACCGCCCGGCTACGGAGCGACTTAGCTCTGGCTGGAGTTTTTCGCCTTCCACCAAAGAGAGTTGCGGATCAAAGGCTCGAAGCGACAAATGCCGCTCTTTCTTTGCCTCTGGTGATTAAGACCAGTACACTGACGGTCAGTTGCCCGGTTGCTCTTGTCAGTTCAGACGAGGATGTTCTCGTTGCGCTGTTAGCAATCGCGGGGGTTCCTGCCAGAAGATCGGCGCTTTATTCTTCGTCTGAATCATATCGAAAAGCTTTAGGGGAGGATGGAAGTGCGAAGAAGTCCGCAATCCTAATTGAAATTGAGCGTAGCGAAATGATCAAGGTACTTGGATGGGGAAAAAGTGGCGCTACTTACGAGGCTCTCTCCCACTCTTTGGGCAGATTAGCAGCGACATCGATTACTCAACGTTTCCCCGATGGTGAAATAAAAAGCAATTTAATCGGATTTCCTGAGAATCCTTGGGAGACAGTTTCTGAAGAGGAGGTATGGCCACCCATCTGGCGACCTCACGGTAAGAAACGATCAACTGGCTCTTCGGATCGCCTTTGGAGTTCAGCTGGATATGTAGAGCTGGTAATCTCGCCATTTCTTGCTGAGGCAATTTGGGAACCCAAGCCCAAGGTCAGATTCGGACTTCATATTCTTGAAGAGCGGCGGGCTTTGACCCCTTCCGCAAGAGGATTGTACTCACACCTTGTATCGCTCGTTTGGCCAGGGAAAGGCCGACAATTCGATTGGGACAGTGTCATCGATCGTCTTTATCGGGAACGACTTTCTTCGGGCAAACGGAGTACAGCTGTCAGGTTGCTGTTGGTGCTTGAAGCCACCTGCTCAGGGTGGAAATTAGTCCTTCACGGCAAAGGAAAATATAGCAGGCTGGAATTCAAACGCCCAAACTTCCTTTCGTATCATACCACGGGAGACAGTAAAAAACAAGCAGTTGTTTAACTCATTGGAATGTAATTTTCGGACGAAATGAGAGATTTTAAGACGTTTTTGGTGGAATTTAAGCTCTCCTCTATTGAAATTTAGGCTTATTTTTAGGATGTTATAGAAAAGTCCTTAGAACCGATACTAAGTCCAGATTAGGGGAGGCCTGTTCAGGCACCCCATTAACACCGCCATACGGCGTGATTATAGAGAATCGGTACTCCGACCGACTCATGCTGAACGCAAAAAACATCCGTGCCTAGCGGCCCGGAATAAGGAGAAATTATCGAGTGCCTTTCGGCTCCCGATAAACCCTCCTTCGTTCTGAGCAATGGCGATTCGCCGTTTACAACCACGGCCGTGCGGAAGCATTCCGACTGGGATTGCTTTTTCAATTAACAGCGGAAGCCCCCCTGACGTGGGAGCCCGGCTACAGTTCAGACCAATTTCTCGATGTTTATTTGGTCGAAGGGTTCGCCTTCGTCACATGGGCATTCGCCTAGCTGCTTCATGAAAAAATCAGCGCCTTGGTCCTGAGTTGCCGCATGGGAATCGGACCGAGGACTGCCGCCTTTAAGAAATATCTGTATGCAGGCGAAGGTTCGCAAATCTTAAGCCACCCTTGGTGCCATGGTCGTTGTGCCCATGATTTTATCGGCCATTGTCGCGATTTTTTGAAATTAGATCCCCTAGGGCCGGGGACGAAGAGGAGAGCAGAGCTGCGCCGTGCGCTTTCGCGCCCGCCGCAAACTAATGCTTTTTTTTGGGTCATAATGACACAACACACTATGAAACCAATATACCATTACACAACCGCCTCTCGTTTGGAGGCAATCCTGAAAACCGGAATGATTAAACCTGCGACTGCAGGAGTACCCAAGTCGGAAACACCCGCCGTATGGCTATCATCTACTCCCGGTTGGGAGCGGACGGCAAACAAGGGTATCGTCAAAAATGGCATTAGCCGGACCGCAACAGTAGCTGAAATGATCGAAGCCGAGGGGTATCTCGCTCGAATTCAGATCGATCCTAGTCGGGAAATCGTTATTGCGAAGAAAGACCTTAAGTCAAACCTTAATATATCAACCAATATGTATAATATGTTGATCAAAACGGGACGCAAGATGGGTTCAAAACCGGAGGACTGGGCAGCTGTAGCGGGTAAAATTCCCACTACTTCGTTTTTGCGAATTGAGCTTGCCTATAGTTCCGGTCCGATTAGTTGGGTCGATTCTGGCTGGAGCGGCGGTCGCCTTCCGCAAATCAATTTGGCGAATACACAACCGAAACTAGAACGAGCGCCGACGGAAGAAGAGAAGGTTTTGGCTCGATATAGAGAGCTCATGTCAGGTGAATTCTCACCTGAACAAATAAGCCTTTTTTCGAAGTGTCTGAAAGGATGCATTTCTACTTCTATTCCATTGCTGATAAAAAAATCAGGGGCTGATGGCTAATATATAGATGCACAGAGATATAGATGCACCGAGGCCGACCTCGAATGAGGTCCCAGGTAACGTGAAAAAGAATCTGCTTATGCCTTGGTCCGGGACCCGACTAGAAAGAAATCGATCGAGCCCGGACGGCCTTAAAGCGTTCGGAGTTCCTGCCCTACCGACCACAAATGATTAACCGCATAAGGATAAAGTAGTCATTACACGAATGAATCATTTTCCAGTATCATAAACTTAGTATCTTCAGCTGAGGCAGATATGCACTTCCAGACTTCTGACCAGCAAGCCGGGAGCGTATTGGATTTGGCACATTCCTTCCTTCGTTGAGTTATCAACGGGTCAGGTCTGCCTGACGTAAACAAGCGCTTATCGGACGTATCGAAAATTTGCCATATGCGGTGCTCAGGCACTGACGGCTTATTCTGTGATGAGGGTTGCCTTATTTGTGATCCCTTCAACCGTGTTCGCCTTTCGCCGCCCCGGTTTTGAAATGGTTTTTTTCAGGTATGAGAATCACACACACCGCTGATGAAAACAACCGCCCTGCAAGTTTCGGAATCGAAAACGAAGTTGCTTGGATCGAATATACCGCAGGAAACCGTGATAGGGTTGCGATTTTTGGGCATACGAAATCACTGAGAAACCGAATACAAAACGAATTGATTTCGCGTGGGATCGCCATCCACCCAGAAAATCACGAATTTCTTATTCTTCTCAAAAACTGAATATCACTCTTTTCACGAAGTCGGAACATTTATCCTAGAGTCGAGAGACCGGATATCCCGGAAGCTGAGACCCTACACTCCCGCAACAGGGCAGTTACCGGAGATACAAATCCCCACCTAAGTGGAGTGGCGCGTAAGAGCGGCCTCATCATGGCGAGCCTGCGTCGAACAAATTCCTCTCTCCGGCTGGAGGTCGTGGGAGAGGAAAATTTCGAAAAATATCATGAAATTTATCGTTCAAGATTTTAAAGCAGTTGCAGTGGAGTCGGCACCGAAACTTAATTTTTTGAGAGCCGATACGCCACAGCGGATCTACGAGTTTTATCTACAAGTCGTAGAGGCCGATTCCGGATATGAACCGGAAAAGGAGCATGTTGTCGCCATTGCGCTCAATACCAGAATGAATGTCACCGGCTGGCATTTGGTTTCGGTGGGCAGCGTTTCCGAGGCGACGTGCCATCCTCGCGAAATATTTCGACCAATGATTGTGCGGTGTGCCCACAGTTTTGTGCTCGTGCATAATCATCCCTCGGGCGATCCAAGCCCGAGTAGAGCTGATGAACTTGTCACGCGTCGGATAAAGGAGGCGGCTGACCTGTTGAAAATGGACATGGCCGATCATGTCATCGTGGGCTTACCCGCGCCTGGTCGAAAACCCTATTTTTCATTTCGGGAGTCAGGCGCGATTTAACAAATTCAAGCTACCAGAAAATCTATATGACCCTATCACCACAGCAGCAGACCCTTGTTGATCGGCTGCTTCCTATTGCGCGCATCGCCACAAATGGAACTCGTTCCGGATTACCCCTCATGGCGCGATGCCACAGCCTCATCGTAGGACCATCTGGCTCCGGTAAAACCTTCATCGCGAAGGAAATCGGCTCTGTTTTAGGGGTCCCGGTTCTTGTGATAAATGTGGCAACCTGGCTGATCATCGCCTCACGCGCTGAAACCTGGACGGTATCCATAATCGCGGATTGGGTTGATCGGCTGCCAGGAGGCGGGCTTTTGGTTCTCGATGAAATTGACAAACTTCAGCTCGATTCCGAATGGGCGCGATATGTTCGATTGGAGATCCATGATCTTTTGGACGGAAGATTCCCGGCAGCAACGGCTTTCCCCGAAGAGTTGCCGGCGGATTTACAGAGCGGTGCAGAATCTCGACTTTCGGGTTTGTCGCTTCGGCTTCGCGACCGGGTGATGGTCATCGGTTGCGGCGCGTGGCAATCGGCCTGGCATCAAAGTTCTAAAACGGTGGGATTCAACGGGGGAAATTTTGAATTTATTCCGCAGGCACCAACAAGACAGCAAATGCTGCAATCAATTGACTCAGAACTAAGACAACGATTCCGGGACGAGATTGCGGTGCTTTCTCCTATGGGTCGCGCTGATTATGAAATTGTTGCAGAATCTTTAGAGCAGAAAATCCCTCTTCAGATTCTTCCAGCCTGGCAGGAAGCACGGGCCGCAGCCATGGCGCGAGCTTCGGAGGGGATGTTGGGGATGAGAGCGTTCGAAGAGCTGCTACTCGAAGCTATGGTTTCATCGGGCTTCGGTTCGCAGGTTCAACCACAAAACGAAAAATTACGGG
Organism: Akkermansiaceae bacterium UBA1315; assembly: GCA_002307065.1. Lineage (GTDB taxonomy): Bacteria > Verrucomicrobiota > Verrucomicrobiia > Verrucomicrobiales > Akkermansiaceae > Luteolibacter. The sequence goes on from DBTN01000042.1 coordinate 129,319, forward strand.
CACCGCGACCACCGCCTAGTATCTGGTAACGTTCGCCATTGCTCTTAATAATCGATCCTGCAAATTTCCTTAATCGCATGAAAACCCATTCTACCTTTTTTGTCATCGTATTGGCTGTAGCTATCTCCAGCGCCCTTTCCTGCTCGCCCCCACAACCTAAGAGCGTGGATGAGGTGAGCTAGATTTTTGGACCATTCACCTCCATAGTCACCGCCGAGTTCAAAGCCCAAGCCGTAGAACTCACCCAGACCGGAAAACCCATTTCCCAGATTGCCGAAGAACTCTGCATCGGCAGCAACCTCCTCCACAAATGGAAGAAGCATGCGCAGGGAGCGCAGAGCGGCAGCGAAGGACCACGAGCCGGAGGCGACAGGTCCGAAGCGGACGACCTGCGCTCCCTGCGCCGCGAAAACGCCCTACTCAAGCAGGAGAACGACATTTTAAAAAAAGCCGCGATTATTCTCGGCACCAGACCCCAGTCCAACTTCGGCAAATGATCGGTGAAATCCACCAAACCACCGGCCACGGCATCCGCCCGATCTGCGCCACCTTGGGCGTCCCGCGCAGCAGCTACTACCATGCCGCCGCACCCACTCCAACTCAGCTCTCCGATCAAGAAACCGGTGCCCTCATCGAGGCCATCTTTAAGCATCACCGACGCCGCTACGGCTACCGCAGAGTCTGCCAAGAACTCCACGATCAATGCATCATCTGTGCCCCTGACCGGGTCCGCCGACTGATGGCCGAGCGCGGCCTCAAAGCTCTCCAACCCAAGACCTACGTCCCCCGAACCAGCGACGGTCGCGCCGACAAACCATCCGCCAATCTACTACTCAACCAACCGCTTCCCGAGAAACCGAACCAAACCTGGGCCGGAGATATCACCTTCATCCCCACCGCCACCGGTTGGCTATATTTGGCCGTTGTCATCGACCTATGCTCGCGCAAAATCGTCGGCTGGTCCCTTGCCAACCACCTGCGCAGCGAACTGGTTAGTGATGCGCTCCAGCAAGCCCTCGGTTCGCGGCCCGGCACCGGAGAAACCATCTTCCACAGCGACCGTGGCAGCCAATATGGAAGTAAAACCTATCGGCAACTCCTCGCCAAAGCCGGGATGCGTCAAAGCATGTCAGCCCGCGCCAATCCCTATCACAACGCGTGGACCGAATCGTTCATGGGCACACTCAAAACCGAGATGCTGCAAGGCGGTTGCTTCATCAACGAAAGTGACGCTCGCATCGAGATCTTTGAATACATCGACGGCTACTATAACACGCACCGCAAACACTCATCATTAGGCTACCTCACCCCGGCCCAATTTGAAGCCCAAATTCACTCTCTTAACTAAACCAAAAACGGTCCAAAAATCCGTTGCATCTCA
>DBTN01000014.1 GCA_002307065.1 Akkermansiaceae bacterium UBA1315
ATCAATTGCTCGGCGTGTCCACGCACACCGTGCAACAGGCTGTCGATACTGCGAAGGAAGAACCGGATTACATCGGCGTCGGGCCGATCTTTGCCACGCCGACCAAACCTGATTATGTCCCGGTCGGACTGCCTCTCATCGGACAGGTTCGCGCGGCGGTGAAATTGCCCCAGTTTTGTATCGGTGGAGTGAACTACGATACCTTGCCGCAGGTGCTGGCCGCCGGAGCGCAACGGGTCGTCATGGTTTCTGCGATCTTGCAAAGCGGGGACATTCTCAACTATTGTCGCCGGGTGCGTACTTTGCTGGACGCCATGCCTCTCGAATGAACGGGGGAGTGGTTTCCTCGGGCCGCCACTGAAAACCGAAAACTTCAAACCGAGAACAAAAAAACATGTCCGTACTTGTCGTTGGATCGATTGCGTTGGATGACATCAAAACCCAGACGGCGGAGCAGAAGAACCTGCTCGGCGGTTCCGCATCCTACGGCGCGGTGGCGGCGAGCTTTTACGGGCCGGTTCGCCTCGTCGGCGTCGTGGGCGAGGATTTCCCCAAAGAACACCGCGAACTTTTTCTCAAACGCCAGATCGACACCGAAGGACTGGAAATCGTTTCCGGCGGCAAGACCTTCCGCTGGTCGGGCGAGTACGAGGAAAACATGAACAACCGGCGCACACTCTCGATTGCGCTCAATGTGTTCGAGAAATTCCAGCCGAAGCTTCCCGCCGCGTGGAAACAGAGCGAATATATTCTCCTCGGCAACATTGCCCCGTCGCTCCAGCTTCAGGTGCTCAAGCAGGTGGAGAAACCGAAATTCATCGTTGCCGACACGATGGACCTCTGGATTAATCTCGCCAAACCCGACCTCCTCGAACTCCTCAAGAAGGTTGACATGCTCATCCTCAATGACAGCGAAGCGAAATTGCTCACGGGCGAGGGGAATCTGATTCGTGCCGGTCATGCCATCCAAAAACTTGGCGTTCCCAATGTCATCGTGAAGAAGGGTGAACACGGCGCCATCCTTTTTGGAGCCAAGGGCGAATTCTTCTCGACGAGCGCCTTCCCGCTCGAAGAAATTTACGATCCCACCGGGGCGGGCGACTGCTTCGCTGGAGCGTTCACCGGTGCGCTCGCTCAATCGGGCGATCTCAGTTTTGCCGGACTCCGAAAAGCCGTCATTCAGGGAACGCTCGTCGCGTCGTTCAACGTCGAGCAGTTCAGCCTGCGCCGACTCGAAACCCTCACGTGCGAGGAAATCGCTGCGCGCGGGAAGAAACTCCTCGAAATCCTTTCGCTGGCATGACGTTGCCAGCACACCTTCAACCGACCTAAGAAAGACAGCGCCATGGGACGCAAAGAAAAACAACGGGTGGATGTCGCGCCGAGGCCTTCCAAGCCTCTGCTTCAGAATGCCTTCTCGGCCCTTGATTCGCTGATCGATCCCGCCCAACTCGCGCCCTCGCCCGAGCCGCCCAAGCCGGAGAAAAAGCCTGAGACCGACAAGCCGAATCATCCGCCGAAAAAGGTCGAACCCGTCGTTCCACCCGGCAGCATGGGCCGCGTCGTTTTGCGGCGCGAAACCAAGGATCGCGGCGGCAAGACGGTAGTCATTATTTCCGGTTTCCGGGAAATGCCGCAGTACAATGCGGTCATGATCGGCGACCTCGCCAAGAAATTGCGCAACAAACTCGGTTGTGGTGGATCGTTCGACCGCTCCGAGATCATGCTCCAGGGCGACCGCCCCGCCGACGTCACCCGCGTGCTGCGCGAAATGGGTTTCCGCGTCGATGGCGTGACCGAATCTCCCAAAGCGATTTAAAGTATTACGCACAGAAGATGGAGGACTCCGTCCTCCAAACCTTCTGCTTAAGGAAATGATACCTTTTAGCGGGGGATATGGGGGCAGCGCCCTCATTCTTCGTGTGTATAACGCTTTTAAAATCCCCGTCTTGTTTTAAATTTCCACCCGGATTTCTTCTTTGAGGAACGGCCAGAGCATCCACAGCATGAGTGCACCGGTTGCGGCGAGGAATCCGAAGAGCGACAGACCGAACTCAGGATTGGGCAGGACGGCGGGAATTTGCCGATTGGCCAGAACGGTGCAGCGGTGAATCTCGAATACAAAAAACTGCATCAGGCAGGCGTCCCACCACAGGAATAAGCTCAATCGCGAGAGTGTCTGTTCCTTCCGTTCCGGCGCGAGCCAATAGGCGCGGTTCGGGATATTGACGAAACGATCCGGGATGAAACGGATCAGGCCCATTATTAAAGGCATCGCCAGTGGAAAAAACGTTCCAAAAAGGAAAACGGTTTTCTGCCACGTCTCGCGCGTCATCCAGCCGTCGGCTTTGCCGTTCACTCCGAAATGCGAAGCGATCCGTTGTGGCAATTCCGGCGTCGAGGTGAGTACGTAGACGCAAAAGATCGCGTAGAATACTGCCCAGACCAGAATCGGGAGTCGGTTAGGTTTCATTGTTTTTTATCCTTCGGTGGCCAGATCCAGAGTCCGGAGATTTTTCCAGTCGTGTTGAAAACGATTTTCAGATCAACCGGATTCTTTTCCCAAAGGCAGGGAACATAGACGACATCGTACAAACCTGCTTTCTCGAAAGTGGGAGTTCCCTGACCGTTGTACTTGCCGCCTCCTTGATTGAGTTGCTGCCAGAGTTGGCCGAGCTGCGCACTGGAGATGGCGGCTTTCATCCGGTCGTCTGACATGGCAACGGCTGCATCGAATCGTCCGGCTTCGAGGTGCCCGACGAATGTGCGGGCGAGCTGGGCCAATTGTTCACGCGGCAGACTGCTGTTTTGTGAGTAATTGGAGGGAGTGAGCAGGAGCCCGGCGACCTTGCCGTCGGATGAGAAAGAGACGGTGGCATTCGCGGAAAGTTTTTCCCAAGAGCACGAGATGGAGACCACGTCATAGCCGGAGTTTCTGAGGTAAGTGGGTTTGCCCTGGCCTTTGTATGAACCGCCGGCGTTGCTGAGTTCCTTCCAGCCTGTCGAAAGACGGGAGACGGGAACCGCTTTTTTCATGTCGTTATCGAACAGGGCATAGACTTTTTCGAATTGCTCCGATTCGAGGTAGTGAATGACGGTCTGCGCGGATTGGATGAGTTGTTCTCTGGATAAGGTGGGTTCGGGTTTGGCAGCCGTTCCGAGGCGATAGCGGAATCGGATGTCGATGTTGCCTGAGCCCGGTACAATTTGATCGACGGATAATTCGATGCGGCCATCGATCTGACGCTCTGCGAGGCTCGAAGGAATTTTGGAAATGACGACGGCTCCGGCGGGGAGAAGGTATTTCTGCGAATACCGCACCGGAGCATTGCATGAAGGATAATGATTCAGATGATATTCGAAGGTGTTGGCTTCCTCCGTGGCCTTGACCAGTCCGGTCATGGTGCCTTCCGATTTTTCGTAAATCATTTCACCGGGAGGAACGGGATCGTTCAAGGTGATTTCATAGTTGATGAGATCGCCTTTTCCGGGTTTTGCGGAGAAACGGAGTGGACGACCCTGCCGATCGCTCATGCGGTCAATGTGAACGAAATCCGAATTGACGAAGCGGGTGGTGCGACCGGGAGTTCCAGAATAATTGGGACGTTCGAATACGCTAACGAATCGGATGAGTCCGTCCGGCTGAATGTCATTGTTTCCGCTTTGGATGATGCGCACTTCTTCTGAAACGATGCGCATTGTTTTTTTGTTTTCTGGAGCTTTCTTCGAGACGTAGCGATCAATCGCAAGGCCGCCGAATGCCGAACCGAAGGCGATGAGAAGGGTGAGAATGCCGATGGCGGTGCGCCATTTGCTGCCACCCCAATATTCCTTGGGGAGGTGAATAGCGGCGGGGCCTTCGCCTTTGGAGCGCACCCACCAGGGAACGACCATGGTGATGAGAACCGATATGGCCATGATCGTTGGAATAGAAATCATCATCCAGTCGCTTTCGGTCCAGCCGAGGAGCGAATTGGCGAGGGTGTTGCGATGAGCTGCATCAGAGATATACACACCAATAGCATGACCGCCCCGCGCGACGTAACCGATGGCCATTCCACCGCAGGCCGCCACGAGGGAAATCGCGCCGCCGCCGTAGGCAAAAAGCAATCCAACCGCAAGCCCACCCACCGAGAGCAGACCGAATGAGCAGCCTCCGAACGAGATCAGTCCGAATGAGCAACCGGCAAAGGCGAAGAGACCCATTGCAAATCCCCCGAAGGCAAATATTCCGCGCGCCACTCCGCCAATGGCAATGATTCCTCGCGCAACACGGGCACTCCCCGTTGCGGGATCGATCCCCATGGCGACGTGAAGTAATGGAAGTCCCCAGAGTGTACGTTGGGAACGGTATTCAAAACCGAAGTGCACGGCGAGGTGTGCGGGGATGGTTTCGCCATGGATGTTGTAGCCGGGAACGACCGATGGCGTAGCAACCGGATTTTCATCTTCCGGTAATTGCTCCAGCGGCGCGGAGAAGCCCTGTAAAATGCGCAACGTTATTTTGAGTCCGGCAAGGAGGAAGAGGAACGCGGCGTAGCCGGCAGCGACTCCGATTCCGGTTTTAATTCCGCCATTCAGCCCGAAGCAAAGGCCAATGAGCGGCGAGATAAAAAGAGCGACCATCAATACGCGGATCAATGTGATGGCGATATTGGGCCAATGAATGCATCGCGTGGCACCGCGACGGACAACGAGCGGGACGGTGAATCGTTTTTTGAGCCGCTGGCGGAAAATGCCGAAGAGGGAGAGATGCTCTTCGGGCAGGATCGATTGCGGCGAGCGGGCGATGGATTCGACCTGGGTTTTGACTTCGCCGGCCTGTTGATAGCGAAGTTCTGGTTCCTTCTCCAAGGCGCGGAGGACGACTTCGTCGAGGCGCACATCGACCTGCACCTTGCGCGAGGGCGGCGGGAAATGGCCCATGGGGAGTTCGCCGGTGAGCATTTGGTAGAAGACCACACCGAGGGAATAGATGTCGGCGCGGTGATCGACGTCCTTGGGATGTTCGATTTGCTCGGGTGCCATGTAATTGGGAGTGCCCATCACTTGGCCGACCGCCGTGAGATTCGTAGCCGGCACACTCCGTGTACCGTCACCCTCGGCACACGGAGTGTGCCGGCTACTTTCTGACGTCCTC
>DBTN01000039.1:0-68004 GCA_002307065.1 Akkermansiaceae bacterium UBA1315
GCCACACCGAAGCTGCCGTCGACCTCGCGACGCTCGCCGGTCTGCCACCCGCCGGTGTGATCTGCGAAATCATGAATGACGACGGCACCATGGCCCGCGTCGGCCATCTCGGAACCTACCAGAAACAGCACGGCCTCAAAGCCTGCACCATCACGCAGTTGATTGAATACCGCCGTCACTCGGAAAAACTCGTTTTCCGCGAACAGACGATCCAACTGCCCACCGATTTCGGAAATTTCGACTGCCACCTCTATCGCATCTGCACGGACGCCACCCACCATCTGGCCCTGACTCGTGGCGAAATCGATCCAGAAAAACCCACGCTGGTCCGCGTTCACTCCGAATGTCTGACCGGTGACGTCTTCCAGTCCCGGCGCTGCGATTGCGGCGGCCAGCTCGCCGCGGCGCTCGAGCGGATTTCCGAAGAAGGCGGCGTGCTCCTTTACCTCCGCCAAGAAGGACGCGGCATCGGATTACCCGCGAAAATCCACGCTTACAAACTCCAGGAAGAAGGCCTCGACACCATCGAAGCCAACGAAAAACTCGGCTTCGGCGCCGATCTCCGCGACTACGGAATGGGCGCACAAATCCTCCACGACCTCGGCGTTCGAAAAATCCGTCTGCTCACCAACAACCCGAAAAAAGTCATCGGCCTCGGCGGCTACGGGCTCGAAATCATCGAGCAGCTCCCCATCAGCCTGCCCTCAAATCCTCACAACGAAAAGTACCTGGAAACCAAGCGCACCCGCATGGGCCATTCGCTTTAAGGCAGAAAGGCATTCTTATCTTGCTTTTCAAGTCTGAATCCCAAGTCTCCCAGCCATGGAACTCGACCTCATCGACGTTCAATTCGACCTCCGCTCCATCAAGCCACGCGAGCTTGAAGAAGCGCTCGAGGATCCATTTTCCGTCCGCTTTTTACCCGATCATGACCGTTCCGATGGAATCTCCCGATTCTACTCGTTGGGACGCACCGTTTCGGACCGGTACCTCTTTTTCAGTTTTTCGACCGATGGAAAGACGACCCGCGTCGTCGCCGCTCGGGAAATGACCGAAGGCGAACAAAAATTCTACGATCGCAAATATGCGGAATTCCGCTGACTCCCTCTTTCCATGACTCCAATCACCCGCTGGTCCGACATTCCGGAATTCGCCGACGAAGCTCAAGAAGCCCGCTTTTGGGAAAACCACGAGCTCGATGGTCAATTGATGGCCAGTTCGGTTCACGAAGCGGATTCCCGGGAATCCACCACGATCACCCTGCGCTTCGACCCGCGCATGCTCTCACGGATCAAACGCATCGCCCGTTCCCGCTTTCTCAATTATCAATCGATGATGAAACAGTGGCTGGCAGAACGTCTTGAGGACGAAATGCGCAAACAGTAACCGCCATGCTCCGAGCCCCCCGCCAACCGCTCTTTTGGCTATGCGCCTCCATCACGTGGTTCATCACTCTTTGGTTACTTTCTTCTCGCGGAAGTGCGCCGCCCGGACCGGAAATTCCCTTCTCCGATAAGATCGCCCATTTCGGTTTTTTCTTCGGAGGTGGCGGACTTCTCAGCGCCTACCTCTTTTGCCGAAATCCGACTTCGCCCAACTGGAAATTGATCATTTTAATCACCGTCGCCATCCTCGGGCTGATCGGGATTTTGGACGAATTTCACCAAACGTTCACCCCTGGCCGGAGTGGAAATGACCCCTTCGACTGGATCGCCGACATCTTCGGCGCGACCGCTGGCGCATTCACTTTCAAACGCCTCCATCATTTGCTCCGCTAATCCTACGGATCGATGATTTTCATTGAAGTTTTCTGCTTCCCAGCACGCCCGTCGCACCCTACTTTCCCGGCCACATGAGCGCCAACCAACTTGAGCAACTGAAGCAATTCACCGTCGTCGTCGCCGACACCGGAGACTTCGAATCGATGAAGGCCTATCAACCTCGCGATGCAACCACCAACCCATCGCTGATCCTTCAGGCTGCCGAAAAACCGGAATATCGCCACCTCGTCGAAAAGGCCGTGGCAGAACTCAAGGATTCCGGAAAAACCGGTGACGCTCTCATGGAAGCGATCCTCGACCGCATCCTCATCCTTTTCGGATTGGAAATTCTCAAAATCGTCCCAGGCCGCGTTTCGACTGAAGTCGACGCCCGCCTTTCCTTCGACGAGGAAGGCACGATCGCCAAAGCTCGCCAACTCATCGCCGCCTACGAGGCCGAAGGGTATTCCCGCGATCGCGTCCTCATCAAGATGGCTTCCACTTGGGAAGGCATCAAGGCTGCCGAAGTTCTTGAAAAAGAAGGCATCCATTGCAACCTCACGCTCCTTTTCTCCTTCGCTCAAGCCGTCGCTTGCGCCGAAGCCGGAGTCCAGCTCATCTCCCCATTCGTCGGCCGCATCCTCGATTGGCACAAAGCATCCACCGGAAAAACCTACGAAGGCGACGAAGATCCAGGCGTGATCTCGGTGAAGGAAATCTACACCTACTACAAAAAATTCGGTTACACCACCGAAGTGATGGGTGCCTCGTTCCGCAACAAAGGCGAAATCCTCGCTCTCGCCGGTTGCGATCTGCTCACCATCGGAACCGGTCTGCTTGCCGAATTGCAAGCTTCGACCGATCCCGTCGCACGCCGCCTTTCCCCAGAAGAAGCCGCCGCTGCACCGGTTGAAAAAATCACCCTCGACGAAAAAGCCTTCCGCTTCCTCTTCAACGAAGACCAGATGGCCGTTGAAAAAACCGCTGATGGCATCCGCAAATTCGCTGCGGACATCATCAAACTCGAAAAACTCGTCGCCGGGTTGCTCAAGTAAGATCAATTCAATCCTTCAGGGGCAGGGACGCCAAAGATTCTCACGAATCGGTGTTTCCCTGCCCCTCTTTTTTGATCTATAAACCGCTATGGCAAAAGGTTACGAAGTCCATCAAGCCCGCGCGGCGGCTCTGCAACGACTCGGCAAAGACCTCGCTCGCCGCGCGAAATCGAAATGTGAACTGACCGGTGCCTCCGGCGTTCCTCTTCGCGCCTATGAAGTCCCACCGGTCGCCGCGGAACCGGATCTCGATCGGACGTTGCTCTTGTGCGAGGCCTGCCATGCCGTCCTCGAAAAACCGAGCACCCTCCGCGGACGACAGTGGCAAATTTTAGCGGAAACGATCTGGGTCGATTTTCCAGCGGCCCAGGTCGTCGCATGGCGTCTGCTCCATCATTTGGGAAAAACCGAAGATTGGGCGCGCGAGGTGATCGACGAGGTTTTCCTCGATCCCGAAGTCGAAGACTGGGCTCGCTCCGAAATTCTCTGACCGGTTTGTCAAAATGAACCGCAACTTTCCCCCCTCCGCAGGGTTTGAACTTCATGCTCAGCGCCGGAACCGCCGCTAGATCCGTTTTCCTCACCATGGAGGCAGAACCCGCGCAACCCATAAACGCCGAAAATCTCCGTGATCTCGCCCTCATGCGGCGGATCGCCGCCGGGGATCACGCGGCTTTCCGCGAGCTCGTCGAGCGCCACCAAAACTCGGTCGTGAGCACCGTCACCCGGATGCTCAACAACCCGTCAGAGGCCGAAGACATCGCCCAGCAGGTCTTCCTCCGCGTCTGGCGACACGCGAAACGCTACCGTCCGGACGCGAAATTCACGACCTACCTTTTCACGATCACCCGGAATCTGGTTTTCAACGAGTCCCGCCGAAAAAAACGCCGCAAGGAAGTCTCCGCCGACGAGCGTGAGGAAAACTCGCATTTCCTCATCGAAGCCGATCCGACCCGCCAACCGGACGCCGAGCTGCTCCAAGAAGAACTCCGCCTCGCGGTCGATGCCGCGATCGCCGCGCTTCCCGAAGCCCAACGCATGGCCGTCGTCCTCCGTCGTTACGAGCAAATGCCTTACGAAGAAATCGCCGTCGTCCTCGATCTCTCCGTTTCCGCCATCAAAAGCCTGCTCTTCCGCGCCCGCAACACGCTCCGCGAATCGCTCAATCGCTACCTCGAAACCTAAAACCGGTCTTTTCCATACAGGTCTTTCGTGATTCTGGATTCTTGTCTCTTGAATCTCAGTTCAAGCGCCCCCATCTTTCGCCCGCAATGGCATTTTCCGACGTTTTCCCGGCCCTGATCGAGCGGCCAACCCCGCTGATGCGGCGGTTTGCTCAACTCATTTCAGAAGAAACCGGCCCACCTCTCGAAACGCTGGCCCGCCAGAGCCAAACGATCACCCGCCGCCATTTCGGCAGGACCATGCGGCTTTTTGCCCCGCTTTACGTCTCAAACGAATGCGTCAATAACTGCACCTACTGCGGATTTTCCCGTGACGCGGCGATTCTCCGCACCACTCTCACCGTCGATCAAGTCGTCCGAGAAGCGAAACACCTTCACGGCCTGGGATTTCGCAACATCCTGCTCGTCGCAGGCGAACACCCGAAATTTGTTTCAGACGGATATCTTCAGGAATGCCTCGATGCGCTGAAGCCGTTTGTCCCGACGCTCGCGTTGGAGGTTGGGCCGATGGAGGACGAACAATACTCAGAAATCGTCGGTCACGGTGCCGAAGGATTGATCGTTTACCAAGAAACCTATCATCGAGAAATTTACCAAACCTTGCACACCGGCGGCCCCAAACGCAAATTTGACTGGCGTCTCGACTGCCCCGAGCGCGCTTATGCGGGCGGGTTCCGGCGTATTGGAATCGGCGCTCTATTCGGTCTCGCAAATTGGAAATTCGAAGCGATGGCACTGGCCGCCCATCTCGAATATTTATACAAACACTGCTGGAAAGCCCAATTCACCGTCGCCTTTCCGCGGATGCAACCCTATGCGGGAAACTACCAATATCAGCCCGATCCCGACCTTTACCTTCCTGACCGGTCGTTTGTGAGATTGATCACCGCCTTTCGGATTCTATTCCCTCAAGTGGGGATTGTTCTTTCGACCCGCGAACCCGCCGCCTTGCGGGACGCCGTGGCCGGATTGGGAATCACTCACATGTCCGCCGGTGCTCGTACCGAACCGGGCGGCTACACCGGTGCCGGACACGACGATCTCCACCTCACGGTGAAAGGCCGACGCGTGGAGCTTGAGAAAAAATCCGGCTGCGAAAAAGCGACGGAACAATTCCAGATCAGCGACACTCGCAGCCCCGCCCAGATCGCCGCGATGCTTCGCGCCCAAAACATGGACCCGGTCTGGAAAGATTGGGATGAATCCCTGCTCGCGACATCCTAACCGCCGATCATCCATCAACCTTACGTCGATTCACCGGTCAGCAATTCTCCGACCACACGGATCAGCAGCTCAGGCTCGGCGTTTTCCAAAATTTGCGCCTGCAATCCGACTGCCGCTTTTCGCGCGAGTTCTTCAAACGGAATACTGATTGTCGTTAGCAACGGCCGAGATAGACGCCGCAGTGGCGAGTTATCAAAACCGGTCACCATCATTTCGTTGGGAACCTTGATCCCGCCGCGTTCAAGCTCCTGCAAAACCACCGTTCCCAAGATATCATTCACACAAACAAACGCGTTGTAACCCACCGCCGCTTTCGCCACGGCTTCTTTCCTGATCGAAGAAATATCTGAAAAAATCGTGATATCTTCCGTAGCGTCAAACGCCACTCCATGTCTCCGGCACGCCCGCGAAAATCCGTCCAACCGCTCATGATGAATCTGCGCCAAGCCTTGTCGGGAAATGAATCGAGGCCTTAGGTTTGGCCGCACTTGAACAAGATGCACTAACAGATCTTCCATTCCTTTTTTGTGGTCTGAAGCCACGCAAGGCATTCCGGTAAGGGATCGATTTAATACGACGAATGGCGTCCCTTGATCCCGAAGTTTTTGCAATGCCTCTTCCGGTGGCTGTTGAAATGCAAAAACGAACGCATCGATATCCCCGCCCTTTTTGTGCGGAAAGGGATTGTAGTCGTCCCCGCTCAAATCACAGATGACGTTAATCCCACACGCATCGAACCCCTTCGCCAAACCTTCCAATAAACTCGCGAAATCATAAAACAACGCCAACTCCGGATTGCGATATTTCGGCAGTACCAATTTGATATTCAAAATTGCTCGGCCACGGTGACGGCGAATCGCGCGCTTGTGAAAACCCAATTCCAACGCCTTGATCTCAACTTTCCCCCTCACCTCCTGTCCGACCAATCGAGAGCCATTCAGCGCCCGAGAAACCGTTGAAGCTGAAATTCCAAGCTCTCTGGCGATGTCGTTGATCGTGACCACGCGAAGTTCGTATCCTAAGCACCCCACGCCGTCTTTTAAAATCTCAATTCATATTTAAAACGACGATTACGGCGTGGACTGCCGTTATCAAACCATCCCGGATTTCCTCGGCGACTTTCATATTTTCATTGTTCAAAAAACCACCTTTGACGAACCTCGCCAAACCGCACAGACTGCCTTTTCGTTCATGACCCCCCTCGAAGCTCTCGTCGCGCTCAATATTCTCCCTCGGATCGGCCCCATCCGTATCCGTCGGTTGTTGGAGGCGTTTGGCGACGCCACTTCAATTCTCGGTGCCCCGAAAGACCGTTTGATGCGGGTCGATTCCATCGGCGAAGAAACCGCGAAAATTATCCACTCCTGGCAGGATCATGCCGATCCCATCCAAGAAATCGCGGAAACCAAAGAGCGCGGCATTTCCATCGTTACGCAGAGCGATCCCGATTACCCCGCACCCCTGCAGGAAATCTACGACCCGCCGCTCTTATTATACGTTTGGGGGAAAATCGAACCACGCGACCGTCATGCGATCAGCGTCGTCGGCTCACGGCGCTCCACCCACTACGGGACACAGGCGACCAAAAAGCTCTCCTTTCAACTCGCCGGCGCCGGTTTCACCATCATTTCCGGCCTTGCACGCGGAATCGACACCGCCGCCCACGAAGCTGCTCTCGCCGCCAACGGCCGGACAATCGCCGTCCTCGGTTCAGGCCTGGCCCAGCTTTACCCTCCCGAAAATCTCGCCCTCGCCGAAAAAATCGCCGCAGGTAATGGCGCGGTCGTTTCCGAATTTTCCCTTCACAAGCCCCCGGACAAACAGACCTTCCCCATGCGAAACCGGATCGTCGCCGCTTGGTCCGAGGCGATTTTAGTCGTCGAATGCCCGTCTCGGTCCGGCTCCCTCATCACCGCAAATCTCGGATCGGATTACGGAAAAGCGATCTTCGCCGTCCCCGGGCCGATCGATAAACCCACTTCCGCCGGTTGCAATCAGCTCATCCGCGACGGCGCCACCCTGGTCAGCGACGTCAGCCACATCCTCGACGAACTCGACCAGCTACCCTTTGACAAAAAGGCGACCGTTTCCGAACCCATTGCTCCCCTCCCGGAGCTCCCCGAGGACGAAGCCGCAGTCTTCGCGATCGTCCGCGACCGCGACAGCTCGATCGACGACGTCGTGGAACGCACCGGTTTCCCCGCCCAACGGGTCAGCACCACCCTGATGAAACTCGAAATCCGCCGCCTGATCCGCCCATTGCCGGGCTTCCGCTACACTCTCCGTTGATCTGGTTTTTCCTTATCCGCTTGCCAATCCACGCTCTCCCAGCCTAGTCCCTCAACCGAACGCGGCCTCAACCGTCCTTTATCCATGGGAAAAATACTCATCATCGCCGAAAAACCCAGCGTCATGACCGACCTCAGCCGCGTGCTTTCTAAAGCGCTCGGAAAGTTCGAAAAGCAGGGAACCGGTCGCGATGTTTTCTTCGAAAGTGACGAAGCTGTCATCACTTCCGCCGTCGGTCACCTCGTCGAGCTCCGCATGCCCATGGGCCCGAACGGGAAAAAACTGCCGTGGAAATTCGACGTGCTCCCAGCGATTCCGGACCGGTTCGAGCTCGATCCCATCCCGGATTCCGAAGCCCGCCTGAAGCAAATTCTCAAACTGGCAAAACGCAAAGACATCGACCGCATCGTCAATGCCTGCGACGCCGGCCGCGAAGGGGAACTGATTTTCCGCTACATTCTCGACATCGGTAACATCACCAAACCGGTCCAACGCCTTTGGATGCAGTCGATGACAAACGACTCGATTCTCAAGGCTTGGGAAAATCTCCGCTCGGATGAGCAAATGAGGCCGCTCCGTGACGCCGCGAAATGCCGATCCGAGTCGGATTGGCTCGTCGGCCTGAACGCAACCCGCGCGCTGACCTGCTTCAATTCCCGCCACGGCGGATTCAACATCACCGCCGCCGGTCGAGTCCAAACTCCGACTTTGGCAATCCTCGCCGCCCGCGAGGCGGAAATCCAAGCGTTCAAGCCGACTCCGTATTTCGAAGTCCACGGCCAATTCGGCGTTTCCGCCGGAGAATATCTCGGCAAATGGATCGATGAATCCTGGAAAAAGGACGAAACGAAACCCCTCAGCAAACCGGAACGCATCTGGGAACAAGCGGTCGCCGACGAAATCGCCGAGCGCTGCAAAGGAAAAACCGGTCAGGTCACCGAGGAAAAGAAAGCGCAGACACAAATCGCTCCACAACTTTACGACCTCACCACCCTCCAGCGAGAAGCCCCATTTTCCGCCAAAGGCACGCTTCAGATCGCTCAAGCGCTTTACGAAAAGCACAAGATGATCACCTATCCGCGGACCGATTCACGGTACCTGCCGGAAGATTATCTGCCGAATGTCCGCGAAACGTTGCAGGAGGTCGGCAATAGCGATCTCGAAGTTGCGACCTACGCCAAAGCCGTCCTCGAAGGAAAAAAAGGCGCGCAGCTCACCAAAGCGAAGCGCGTTTTCGACAGCAAAAAAGTCTCGGACCACTTTGCGATCATCCCGACCGGCAAGTTCGTGAAACTCAGCGACACCGAGCAGAAGGTTTACGACATGATCGTGAAACGTTTCATCGCCGTGTTTTTCCCGAGCGCCGAATTCGAGCAAACGACCCGTCTCACCCGGATCGCTCACCCTTCTGTCACCGATACGTTCAAAACCGACGGTCGCATTTTGACCAAACCCGGTTGGCTCGAAGTCTACGGCCGTCGGCCTGGCGTCGCCGCGGGCAAAGACGAACTCGTACCGGTCAAACCCGATGAAACCGCCAGCGTCGAAAGCGTCGAGGTTCATCACGAGGAAACCAAACCACCGGCGCGGATGACCGAATCCACCTTGCTTTCCGCCATGGAAGGCGCCGGAAAATTGATCGATGACGAAGCGCTCCGCGAGGCGATGTCCGAACGCGGCCTCGGCACTCCGGCAACGCGCGCCGCTACGATCGAAGGCCTGATCGCTCAGAAATACCTTGCCCGAGATGGCCGTGAACTCCACGTCACCGGCAGCGGCATGCGCCTGATCTCACTGGTTCACGAAATGGACATCGAAGGTCTCTATTCGCCGAAAATGACCGGCGACTGGGAATACAAACTCCGCCAAATGGAGCAGGGAAATCTCCAGCGCGGCCAGTTCATGAAGGAAATCATTTCCTACACGAACGACATCGTCGGCAAGGCCCGCAAACTGGCCGAAGAAACGCGCAATCAGTCGTTCCCCGACCTCAAAGTCGCCTGCCCGATGTGCGGAACCTTTGGCCTGAAACAGACCGACGCGACCTACGAATGCCGCTCCGAAGACTGCAAATTCAAAGCGAAAAAACACATCGCTGGCCGTCTCCTCACCGAACCGGAAGCCATCGAGCTTTTCACCAAAAAATTCGTCGGCCCGTTGACCGGTTTCAAATCGAAGTTCAACAAACCGTTCGACGCCGGTCTGGAACTCGATGCGAAATTTAAGGTCAACTTCGTTTTCGAAAATGACGAAAAAGATGGCGTCGTCGAACTCACCGAAGAACAAGTGATCGGTGAAGCCGAACTCGCGGACGGCAAAAAAGTGAAAGTCTATCAGACGGAAAAGGCCTACCACGTTCCGGAAATCGTCACCAAAAAAGACCCAAACGGCATCCGCATCGGCAAGTCGATTCTGCAACACGAAATCCCAGCGGACCAAGCGCTCAAGCTGATCAGCGAAGGCAAAACCGATCTGCTCCGCGGATTTGTGTCGAACCGCACCAAACGCAAATTCGACGCTCATCTCACCTTTGATCTGAAGGACGGAAAAATCGGCTTCGATTTCCCACCGCGCCCGGCGAAAAAAGCGGCGACCAAAAAAGTCGCGGAAAGCTGAGGCTGCCGACAAAAACTCCCCCCAGCGGCGTTCTTCTACGGGAATGACCACCTGCCGAAATTTTTCCCCGCCTCGCGCACTCGGCTGCGGCTTTCTCGTGCTCCTCCTGGCCTCCTGTTCCGAACCGGAAAAACCGGTTCCACCGGTGGATCAAACCGCCATCGTCTCGGCCCGGCTCTCCGTCGCCCGACTCGACGCCGCCAAGGCTCAACTCGCCGCAAAATCCCCGGACAAAGCGCTGCTTCTCCTCGTCTCCGCACTGCAGTCGGACCCGGAAACGCCCGAGATTCTGAGCCAGATCCGAGAAATCCTGGCGGAAACGCGTTTTCACCTTCCGCTGACCACGTTGCGTCACGAACTTCCCGTCACCCACCTCGCGTTCGCCGCGCCGTCCACCCTCTGGGTCAGCCTCTCCGACGGATCGATCGATACCGCAGTCCGCTGGAACCTCGATTCCCTGGAAATCGAAGACGTGCTTTTCCCCGTCCGGCATTCGGAGACACGCAGTTTCATCCTCAGCGACAACGCGCAATCGCTCGTGGTCCAACGCGGACCGGTCACCTTGCTCTGCGACGCGAAAACACTCAAACCCATCACCGATCTCGGCCCGCTTCCAGAGGACCTCACTCCGCAATCCGTCATCGTTTTTTCTCCAGACGGCCTACTGATCGGCCATCCAAAAATCTCCGCCGATTCGAACCTTCTCTGGCAAATCCGTGATGCGGCAACCGGCCAGACGATTCGCACCACCGAACCGATTCCCGCCGGACATCCCGCACCTCTCGCCGCCCGTTTCGAGTCGCAAGCTCTCCAGGTTCTCCACACCGACGGCAGTCTGTTAGAAATTCCTTTCTCTCCGATCGAGGAAATCCATCGTCTGAATCCGGAGACGCCGAACCACTTTCTTCACGCTCATTTCGCCAAAACCGGTCGGATCACGATGACCGACCAAGGTCCGCACCGGCCTGCCACATTCGACGGACCTGCGCTGGATCTCGCCGAAACGCCTTGGAGCCGGAAACCCAGCCTATGGACCGGTCTGCTGCGCTCCGCAGAAAACCCGCCGATCCAGATTTCTCAAAACCACCTCACCTTTTCAACGTCCCACTCGCCGGTTCAGACCGGTTCACCCATCACCGCCGCGGTTTTTGGAAAGGACAAATTTTTCGTCGCGACCGAAAACGGCGAGGTCGAGATCGATCAATATTTGCCGCTGCCTGCCAAAACCGGTCGGGGAACGGAAAAAATCCGATGCTCACCGAGCGCTCTAACCGCCCTCAAAAATCTAACAGAATCGCTGACCGGGCTAAGTTTCAACGAGGACAAAAACACCTTTGAGGCGCTGACCGTCACCAAGCGTTCGCAAATGCTGGGCACGACCGATTTCACCCAACTTGAAACCATCATCCCCGGTTTGGACTTCACCCGAACCCGTGATTTCGTCTCCTGGAATTCGACTCCCGATCCCGAACCCCGATCCTATTTTCGGTTATGGAATCGCCTGTCCCGATTCGACCCAACTGGTTATTTCCAACCCCGATCGCTGCGAAAATCCAACGTCTTCACCGAACCGCTGGCTCCCGCATCCGCCGTCGAGGCCGCCTTTCAGACCGGAAACTCCGAAATCATCCTCTCCGCCATCAAAGCGGCGGAAGGCAATGAAGCCGTCACAGCTCTCGCGCTTTCACTGGATTCCGATCATCCCGAATGGATCGCCGCCAGTGTCCGGTCCGCGCAAAACCTCCCACCCTTGCTAAACCGGTTGGCGGATTCACGCATCGCCTGGCTCGAAAATCGTAAAGCTGACGCCTTCGCAAGTTGGCCAGAATCTTTTCCCGATCTGCGGGAAATCCAGCAAACGGAAGACTGGGAGGGCTGGGAAGGGGTCGATTTTTCACCCCGTTTCGAAGCTCTGTCGCAAGCCTTCGACGCCGAAATCGCCTCTTACGAACTTCCGCCAAACTCGACGGAGGAACAACGAGAAGCACTCGAAAAACGGCTCCTTCAATCGGAGACGCGCATGATTCTCGGACAAAAACGTCATGCCGAAGTTTGTCTGAAAGCCGCGCTTGCCTTCGCCCAATTCGCCGATGAAACGCAGGCGACCTTTCTCCTTGCGAATGTCGCGCGAAATCTTGGCGCTCCCGCCGTCCCGTGCCTGCGGGCCGAGGCGCTCGCGCTCACTCGCCTCGGCGACCACGAAAAGGCGCTGCCACGGTGGATTGAGCTGATCACCGAGCATCCGGTCGAATCCCACGAATCCGGCGATTACGCGGAAGCCGCCTACACCGCTTTCGAAAATGCAAACCCGCCGCAAGCGATGGAAATCCTCGCCACCGGCATCCACCGTTTTCCAAATGACGCCGGGTTTGCCCTCCGCGCCGGCTGGGTTGCCTTGCTCACGGAAAACCCGCAGCGGGCTTACCAGTTTTTGCGAACCGGTGAGGCGATTGGCTTTCCCGAGGAAAAACGTGAAAACGCCATCGCGTTGCTCGCCATCGCCTCCGCGCAAACTGGTTTGATCGATGAAGCCCAAGCGTATTTCCAAGCGCTCGCCGAGCTCGATACCGCGTGGTTGAAACCGGCGACCATCGAATCGCTCGAATGGCCCGAAGATCTCAAGGCCACTCTCCGCCAACTGGTGTGGTGATTACGCTTACGCGAGGTCGCGGACTTGGACGCGTTCCCAGAAAGGCTTGAACGAATGAATGAACGCCTCGTGGTCAGGGTGGACCTGGTAGGCATCGTGGTCTTCGACAGTGTCAAACTGGGAAATGGTCGCGTAATCCCACGACTGATCAATCACGGGACGAAGCATGACCGGGGCCGGAACCGCCCAGCGCCCGCCTTTGATGAGCGGGATCTGGAACAAACTCGAAAGACCTTTTTCAAAAGCCGCACGATCTTCCGCGTTCTGATGTTCCTCCTTCAGCCAAAAATACACATGATGGTCCATGCCCTTGGAATTATCGACGGCCTGACCTACCGGCAAGAATCGTTTCGCAAATCGGCCAGCACGGCGAGATAACGAATCATTTTCTCACCACCCAAATGTTCCGGTAGCGGACGGGATTGCCGTGGTTCTGAAGAAATATCGGTCCCGGTTCGGCAGATTCGATCTCCTGTGGAGACGCGGCGGTCACTCCGGGAATTTCCTGATTTTCGTGAATCATCACGCCGTTGTGTTTGACGCTCACTTTGGCATTCGCCGTTTTTTTTCCGGTGGAATCAAACTGGGCGGCCGTGAAATCGATATCGTACGTCTGCCAAACGAGAGGCTCGAAGCACAAATTTTGCTTCGGCGCCGCGATGGTATAGATTCCACCGCATTGATTGTCTTTTCCCTCCAGCCCGAAGCTATCGAGCATCTGGAGTTCATAACGTCCCTGCAAATAAAGGCCGCTGTTCGCACGGGATTGGCCGCGCGCGGATGGCATATAGGGTAGCCGAAATTCGATATGCATGGAAAAATCACGAAATTTCTCCTGACTCATCGCCCCTTCGGTCAACAATCCGTCTTCAGTGACAGAGGATCCGGTGAACCGGTTGGCATCCTTTCCCCCGAATAAAACGATCGCGCCCTCCGGTGGCTTCGCACCCAGAGTCGGCGATGACCGATTGACCCGGGTGAGTTCCATCACGTCCTTTCCGTTGTCCTGCCTCACATAGATTTTAACGCCGTCCGCCTCGCCGACCATTCCTTCGCGTTCGAAATGAACCGAGGTCGCGCCTTCCCCGCGCTTGCCCTTCGTCCGCGTGACAGATTTGCGATCGCCGTCCCATCCTGCCCCCGGCAAGCCGCCGACGTATCCGACCGCTTCAAATTCCCCTTGGCCCAAGGCGATGACTTGAACGCCCAACTTTTTCCCATCGTTTCCGCCGATATATTCTCCTTGGAACGGAAAATCCAAGTCGGTGGAAGAAGGATCAGCGTATGCCCTCGGAGGAACCGCTTTCGCCGGTTCCTGCGCATGCAGAATGAGTGGCACCAACGCAAAGGCCAGAAACAAGAACTTCATAAAAAACAAACGTAAATGGCGCGCGAGTCTTTCACAAGAGTGCAGTCACTTTTCGCAATTCTCCCATCATGCGAAGTGCTTCGCCCTCGTGCAAACCGCAGTCGGGCTCGCTTGCGAGCATTGTGAGAAAGCTTAATTTGATCAAGAAACTCACCTTCTTCACCGTCCGGCACGGTTTCTGCGAAAACGCCGGGCATGAAAAACGATTTTTCTGCACTCTCAAAAAAATACGATCTCTCCACCAAACGCGTCGCCGTTCTCGCGACCGATGGATTTGAACAATCCGAATTCGATGTCCCGGTCGAGGCTCTGAAAGCGTGTGGGGCACAGGTCGATGTGATCGCCCCAAAATCCGGAACGATCTGCGGTTGGGATGATAAAAACTGGGGAAAGGACCGCGACGTTACCAAAACCCTCGATGAAGTTTCGGCAAGCGATTACGACGGACTCGTCCTTCCCGGCGGTGTTCTCAACTCCGATGCCATCCGCACCTTTCCCAAAGCGGTGGACTTCACCCGCGATTTCTTTAAACAGCAAAAACCGGTCGCCGCGATCTGCCATGCACCTCAGCTTTTGATCGAAGCTGGCGTCGTCGAAGGCCGAACACTGACTTCTTACAAATCGATCCGGAAAGACCTCGAAAACGCAGGCGCTCGCTGGAAAGACAAAAGCGTGATGGTGGATCAGGGACTCACGACGTCCCGCCAACCAGACGACCTTCCCGATTTCTGCGCCAAAATGTGCGAAGAACTCTACGAAGGCAAACACGCCAGACAGCACGCTTAATTGCCCATTTCACGTAAATGAATCTCAAGAATCTCGATCGCTATCTCAATGATCACCTCGCCGGCTCCTGCGGGGCGCTGGATCTTCTTCAAAATCTAACAGAGCGCGAAGAGGTTGCATCGACTCGCTCGTTCTTTGAAGAGCTCCATGGCAAAATCAAAAAAGATCAGACCCTGCTCATCGATGTGTTAGACGAGCTCGGGTTGAAACAGGACCACTCCACCAAGGCTGCCGCCGTCGTCACCGCGAAAGTCGGAAGGCTGAAGCTGATGTGGGAGGGCTTGGACGCGGGAGAGCTGGGACTTTTCGAAGCTTTGGAAATGTTGGTTCTGGGAATTACCGGCAAGCTTCTCCTGTGGGCAGCTCTGAAGGAGGTGAAAGACGCCCATCCAGCGCTTGGCAAATATGACTTTGATTCCCTCGCCGAAGCCGCCAGACATCAGCGAGCAGGCGTGGAAGAGATGCGAATCGGCTCCGCTTGCGAAGCACTCGCTCCCTCCATGGCTTGATCAAGGATCGACAATTCGCCCTGGTGGGAACTTTGAAGGATCTCGGTCTTGCGAAAACAAATCGATATTATCGAGCGTCGTTTCCGCGATTTTCGCCAGCGCATCACGGGTGAAGAACGCTTGATGGCCAGTGATGATCACATTCGGAAACGTGAGCAATCTCGAAAACAAATCATCCCGGATGATCGAACCGGACAGATCTTCGAAAAACAAATCCGCTTCTTCTTCATAAACATCCAGCCCGAGGTATCCCAACTTCCCGGACTTCAAACCGTCCACCGCCGCCTTGGTGTCGATCAACGCTCCGCGACTGGTGTTGATCAACATCACCTGATCACGCATTTTTGATATCGAGGAGGCATCAATCAAATGATGATTCTCCGGCGTCAGCGGGCAGTGGAGAGAAATGATATCCGATTCATGATATAACTGATCAAGTGACACATAACTGGCCCCAAGCTCTTCCATCTCGGGATTGATCACAGGATCGAATGCCAAGATCCGACATCCGAACCCTCGAAGAATTTTTGCAACCACCTGTCCGATTTTCCCAGTTCCGATCAATCCCACAGTTTGCCCGTGAAAATCAAACCCGAGCAACCCATCCAGTGCAAAATTCCCTTCTCTCACCCGGTTGTAAGCGCGGTGAAGTTGACGGTTCAACGCGAGCATCAGGCCCACCGTGTGCTCGCCCACTGCATACGGCGAATATGCGGGAACCCTCGCCACTAAAATACCCAACCGGCGCGCCGCGGCGAGATCGACATTGTTAAATCCAGCGCAACGCATCGCAATCAAACGGGTTCCACCTTTGGCTAAAATTTCTAAAACCGGTTCGTTCAGCCGATCGTTGACAAAGGCACACACGCCTTCGCTCCCATTCGCAAGCTGAGCGGTTTTTTCATCCAAATGAACCTCCAAATAGTTCAGCCGATGTTTCCCATGATTTTGAGCATCGAGAAATTTCCGATCGTAGGATTTGGTACTGAAAACGGTAATGTTCATGAAGTCATTCTGCCCGTTCCTTCCATGGCCGACAATGACCATTCTCGCGACCTGAAACCGATCCAAATCACGGATGGGACCTGATGGGAGATTGACGGCGAGGCAATCGGACATCATGCTACGGCTGAGTTTTTGCCAATGGCTAACGACCCCACATTCCCTCTCTTCACTTCCCCACCCCGCCCCGCTGAACCATCGATCGATTCCATGCAATTTCATCAATGGGTTCAGCACGTAGAGGATTACGCAATCTTCATGATCGATTCAAAAGGATATGTCATGAGCTGGAATCCGGGAGCTGAAAAGATCAAGGGATACACTCGTGAAGAGGCCGACGGACTACACTTTTCCGCGTTTTACACCGAAGACGCAAACCACCAAGGCTGGCCCCAATATGAATTGAAACGTGCCTCGGAAACAGGGCGCTTCATCGATGAAGGATGGCGGGTGAGAAAAGATGGCAGCCAGTTCTGGGCAAATGTCACGATCTCCGCCATTCGCACCCCCGAAGGAGAACTCGAAGGGTTTCTCAAAATCACCCGTGATCTCACCGAAAGAAAAGAAGCCGAGGAAAAACTCAGACAGAGCGAAGAACGTTTCCGCCTGTTGATCGAAGGAGTTCGCGATTATGCGATTTTCATGCTCGACCCTGGCGGAGTCGTCAGCAGTTGGAATACCGGCGCGGAGAGAATCAAAGGCTATCAGCCCGATGAGATCATCGGTCAGCATTTCTCCATCTTCTATCCACCGGGCACGAGCCTTTTCCCCAAACTTCATCTCATGCTTGAACAGGCATTGCACGAGGGGAAATACGAAGAAGAAGGTCGCCGCGTCAAAAAAGACGGATCGGAGTTCTGGGCTTACGTGGTCATCACTCCGCTTTTCGATAAAAACGGGCAGCATCTTGGATTTGCCAAAGTCACCCGCGATATCAGCGATCAACGGCTCATCGCATCGCTCGAAACGCAGGACCGGCGACGAAATGAATTCATCACGCTTCTTTCTCATGAGCTGCGCAATCCGCTCGCACCGATCCGCACCACATTGGATATTCTCAAACATCCAAATATCACTCCGGAAATCGCGGCCAAGGCGCTCGATACCGCCGAACGCCAAGTGAAACACATGGCGACCCTATTGGATGATCTGCTCGATGTCTCAACCATCCAACAAGGCCAACTCAAGCTTTCCCAAAAACGAATCTCTGTCGCGGAGGCAGTTGCACTGGCCATCGATACCGTTCAACCGCTTGCGGATGAGAGGAGTCATCAAATCCTCTCGAACATCACTCCCGCCGGATTGATGCTGATGGCCGATCCGGTGAGATTTCAGCAAATCCTCGTCAATCTTCTCACCAACGCCCTCAAATACACCGAACCCGGCGGACAAGTCACCGTAACCTGTGACCTGTTAGGCGACATGCTTGAACTCCGCGTCATCGACAACGGCATCGGAATCGATGCGGACGTTCTGCCTTTCATTTTTGATCCCTTCATCCAGGCAAACCGCCGTACGACGAAAGCCGTAGGTGGCGTGGGCGTCGGACTCACCTTGGTGAAACGCCTGACGGAAATGCACGGAGGAACGGTTGCCGTCCGCAGTTCAGGCATCGATCAAGGGACTGAATTTATCATCCAACTCCCCAACGTCTCCATCGATTCCGCCCTGACCGAATCAAACGCAAATCCCAAAACTCGAATTCTTGTCATCGATGACAATCAGGATGCCGCAGATTGTTTGTCGATTCAATTGGAGCTCCAAGGGTTCGAATCCGCCGTCGCATACGGAGGAAAACAAGCATTAGAAGAAGCCACCAAATTCAGGCCGCAAATCATGCTGCTCGATCTGGGAATGCCAGAAATGGATGGCTTCCAGCTGATTGAAAAACTGAAGGAAAACCCACTTCACCAAAACGCCCTCTACATCGCCATCACCGGCT
The DNA here is from genome assembly GCA_002307065.1 of Akkermansiaceae bacterium UBA1315. Classification (GTDB taxonomy): domain Bacteria; phylum Verrucomicrobiota; class Verrucomicrobiia; order Verrucomicrobiales; family Akkermansiaceae; genus Luteolibacter. Next base: position 18,387 of record DBTN01000039.1, read on the forward strand.
GGGGAACCGAAGAAGACTACACGCGGACCAAACAGGCCGGGTTTCACCACCACCTCACCAAACCGATTGATTCATCATCACTCATGAAATTGTTGCGTCCAGCAGTGAGCGCGTTGAGTGTATAACATTTATGTTTCCGAATGCATCCAGCCATTCTGATCCGCAGGAAGCACTCGCTCTTGAGCTCAGCCGGCGCACCTTCGAAGGCCTTGAGGATTACGCGATCTTCACCACCGATCTTGGCGGTTTGGTCAACTCGTGGAACGTCGGCGCGGAAAAAATCTTCGGCTACCGGTTTGCTGAAATTCTCCACCAATCCGCAGATCGGTTATGGACACCAGAAGACCGCAGCAAGGGCCTTCCCGCGAAGGAATTGGAAATGGCGGCACGCGATGGCCGCGCGCCGGACGACCGGTGGCACCTGAAAAAAGATGGTAGCCGGTTTTTCGCAAATGGAACCACACGCGCCCTGCACGATGCATCCGGTGAACTGATCGGCTTCGCCAAAATCTGCCGCGACGTCACCGACCAATGGCAAGCGGAGCACGATCTGGCCGAAGCCCGTTCACAAATCCTGGCTGCGGAGGAAACGGAAAAACGACGGCTGAAAAGCATCTTCGAATCTTCACCCTCTTTCATGGCGACGCTGCGCGGCCCGTGCCATGTCTTTGAACAAGCGAACGACCGGTTTTATCAAATGGCCGGCCGACGCGAGTTGATTGGCAGGCCGGTTCGCGAAGCGATGCCTGAGTTAGCCGATCAGGGATTTATCCAATTGCTGGACCAAGTTTTCACCACTGGAGAGCCGTTTATTGGTCGAGGAATGAGAGTTCTCCTCGCCCGCGAAACTGGAAAAGAAGCCGAAGAGTGCTATCTGGATTTTGTTTATCAACCGGTTCTCGAACCCGATGGATCCATCTCCGGCGTCTTCGTCAACGGCGTGGATCTCACTCAACGACTCCGTGCGGAATGGGAACTGGAAACCATCACCGCTCAGCGCCGCTTGGCAAAAGACACTTCTCCCCTGGGTTGGTGGCGGCTGGACATCGCGAGCAATCAAATTCATTGGGATGATCGCCTCAAATCGATTTTCGCTTTGCGGAAGGCAGCGATTTCTGACTCGGACATCAAAAAGCTCATCCACCCAGACGATGTCGAAATCGTCGAAAATGCATTTGCTGCGGCGGTCCATCCCGAAACCGCCGAGCCTTTCATGATCGAATACCGCATCATCCACCCTGACGGATCCGTCCACTGGGTGCTCACACGCGGTGAGGCGACTTTTAAAACCGACGAAACCGGACGCCACGCCATCTCGATTGCCGGAAACGCCGCTGACATCACTCAACTGAAAAAAACGCAGAGCGCCATCTTTGAAAGCGAACTTCGGTTTCGCCAGCTTGCCGATGCGATGCCCCAGATCGTCTGGCAAGCCAGCGCGACGGGCGTGGTCGATTATTTCAACCAACGCTGGACCGACTACACCGGAGTACCAGCCGGCGAAATCGGCGACGCGACGTGGGCCCCGGCCATCCACCGGCATGACCTCGGTCGCATTCAGGAGTTGTGGAATCACTCCGTCGCCACCGGCACCCCCTACGAAGCGGAATACCGGTTTCGTCGCGCCTCCGATGGCGAATACCGTTGGCACCTCGCCCGAGCCTTACCCATCAAAGACAGCGAGGGGAAGATCATCCGCTGGTTCGGAACGAACACCGACATCCATGAAAACCGACAACTTCAGGAAAGAAATCAGGAGCTGTTAGATTCCGAACGCGCGGCGCGAGCAGAGGCGGAAAAAGCCAGCCGCATGAAAGATGAATTTCTCGCCACCTTGTCTCACGAACTGCGCACACCTTTGAGCGCGATTCTCGGTTGGTCTCAAATTCTCCGCTCAGGAAAGGCAAACCAAGCCCACATCGAACTCGGACTCGAAACGATCGAACGCAACGCTCACGCGCAGTTAAAAATCATCGAAGACCTCCTCGATATGAGTCGGATCATCTCCGGAAAGGTTCAACTCAAAGTCGAACACGCCGATCTCGCGACCATCGTTCTTGCCGCCGTTCAGACGATGACTCCTGCCGCCGACGCGAAAAATATCCAGATCATTCCCAAGATCAGCTCTCCACCTCACCTCATCGGCGGCGATCCAAATCGACTGCAACAGATCTTTTGGAATCTCCTGAGCAATGCGGTCAAATTCACCCCAACCGGAGGCACCATCGAAATTTTCATGGAAAAATCCGATTCGCATTCGGAAGTTCGCGTCACCGATAATGGTGAAGGCATCAGCCCGGAATTTTTGCCTTACGTTTTCGACCGGTTTCAGCAAGAAGACGCCTCGATCACCCGCCGTCATGGTGGCCTCGGAATTGGCTTGGCGATCGTCAAGCAACTCGTCGAACTTCACGGCGGAAACGTCCACGCCGAAAGCACGGGAGCGAATCAAGGATCGACCTTTGTCGTCAAAATTCCCTGCGCGCCCCCGGAGATCGAACCGGCGAGCGAAAAGATCGCCCGCTCGCCTTCCAAACTTCCTTCCTCACACCTTTCCAACGCTACCACGCCCACCACCTTGGACGGTCTGAAAATCCTGGTGATCGACGATGAGCCAGATGCTCGGGCGCTCCTCCGCCAACTGCTCGAAAATCTCAACGCCACCGTTTTCGCCGCAGGCTCGGCAAAAGAAGGTTTCGAGATGCTACGCCAGTACCGCCCCGACCTCCTCGTTAGCGACATCGGCATGCCCGGAGAAGATGGCTACTCGCTGATCCGAAAAATCCGGGCTCTTTCGCCGGCCGACGGTGGGACCACTCCGGCGATCGCTCTGACCGCCTACGCCCGCCCCGAAGACCGGTCCCGCGCCTTCGCCGCCGGATTTCAGCATCACGTCACCAAACCTCTAAACACCCACGAGCTGATTCAGACCATCACCGAACTCATCGCTTCCTCGCGACCTTGATTCGTCCATTTATGGCCCAAAAAACAAATCTTGTATCAAACAAGCCTTTCGATTAATAAATCACTGGCCCTCTCCTCGCCATTCCGAGACCGTGTCGCAATCCCATCCTTTTCAAAAAATTCTGATCGTCGATGACGCACCGTCCGTCGCCGACATGCTGGCCCTGTTTTTCAAACTCGAAGGGCTTGATGCGGTCGTGGCATACAACGGAACACAAGCGATCGAGAAAACCGCCGAATTTTTACCGGATATTGTTTTTATGGACATCGGCATGCCGGATATCGATGGCTATGAAGCCGCGCGACGGATTCGAGAATCTTCTCATGGCCAACAGGTCACCCTTGTTGCGCTCACCGGTTGGGGCGACGAAAAGGACCGCTTAAAAGCCCATGAAAACGGATTTGATCATCATTTGGTCAAACCCGTAGACCCACAGAGATTGCGGAGTTTCCTCACCGAGACGCCTCCGAGGCCGACCTGATCCGCCGCAACTTCACCATAAGACGAGCGCTTCAGCCTTACGACAACTTTCCCGGTTAGGGAGGTGAAGACCCGAGGAAGATTTCTGGAGCAAGGACGACTCATTTGCGAAAACGTGCTCATTTGCAAGATGCGCCTGCTCCTCAGCGTTGAAGGGAGATCATGATTTCCTCTCAGAAAAAACCCAGATTGGGTATCGGACTCATGGTCGGTCTCTTGCTCACCGGCATCGCCGTTGGCCAGACCATCATCCTTCGGGTCGGAGGAGAAGGAGGTCTCGCCAGCTTTCCTGCCGCCTTGGAAGCGGTGCGCGCCAGCCGTGCCGCCAAACCGACCCAAGCCATCGACGTGGTCATCGAAAGTGGCACCTATCTGCTCGATCAGCCTCTGGTGCTGACACCTCAGGACAGTGGCACCGCCGAAGCACCGGTTCGCTGGATCGCCTCGCCAGGCGCGAAACCCGTCATCAGCGGCGGCTTTTTGATCCGTGGATTCACGTTGACCGAAGACGGCAATTGGGAAACGGCGATTCCGGAAATCGCAAACGGCACGCTCCGATTTGACCAGCTTTGGGTAAATGGAAAACGCGCACCCCGGTCACGTTTTCCCAACTCTGGATTCATCCTCCCGGAACAGGCGGTGGAAACACCTGTGGGAAATCAATGCCGCCAAACGGTCACATTAAAACCGCCAGACATTGAGATTTTCAAAGACGCCTCTCCCGATGAACTCGCGAACATCCAGGTGCTCGCCTATCACAAATGGGACAACACGCGGCGCTTTGTCGAAACGCTCGATCCCGCGAACCACACGTTCACCACGGTGGGCGGGGGGATGAAACCGTGGAATCGGTGGGGAAAAAAAACCGGATTCATTTTCGAAAACGTCCGCGCCGCGCTCGACCAACCCGGAGAATGGCACCTCACAAAAACCGGTAAGCTTACCTACAAACCCCGCCCGGGCGAAACGTTGGAAACCGCCCAAGTCATCGCCCCGCGCTTAAGCCAGCTTCTCCTTTTCAAAGGCGAGCCGGATCAGAAAATCGGCTATCACCGGTTCGATGGACTTTCGTTTTTATACACCGGCTGGGCCGTCCCCGCCGAAGGATTCGAACCCCGACAAGCGGCAGCAGCCCTCGAAAGTGTGATTCAGGCGGACCACGCGGAACATCTCATCTTTGAAAATTGTGAAATCGCCCACACCGGTCTCTACGCCCTTCATTTCCGGGCCGGATGTACGAATAACGTCGTACGTTCCTGTTATGTTCACGACACCGGTGCCGGAGGCTTGCGGCTAGGCACCATCCACAATCCCAAAAATCCTCTGGAAACCACGCATCACAATCGCTTTGAAGACAACATCGTCCGCAATGGCGGCCTGGTGTTTCCCTGTGCCGTCGGTGTTTGGGTCGGTCACACGTCCGACAACCAAATCATCCATAACGAAATCAGCCATCATTCCTACAGCGGAATATCGGCAGGTTGGCGCTGGGGTTATACCGATAGCGGATCTCAACGGAATCAGATCGATTTCAATCACATCCATCATATCGGTGACGATTTCCTAAGTGATATGGGTGCGGTTTACACTCTCGGCCCCTCGGAAGGGACCACCATCAGCCACAATCACATTCATCACGTCACATCCTACACCTATGGCGGCTGGGGACTTTACAATGACGAAGGCAGCACCGGCATTGTGATGGAAAACAATCTGGTGCATGACACCAAGAGCGGTGGTTATCATCAGCATTACGGAAAAGAAAATATCATCCGAAATAATATCTTCGGGTTCTCCACCGAGCACCAGATCGAGTTCTCCAGACCGGAGAATCACCTCTCGTTCACGTTTACCCATAACATCGTCATCTGGAATCACGGCGAACTGCTTGGAAAAAATGGCTGGAAAAAGGGCGCGATCCAGATGGATCGGAACCTTTATTTCCAAACGGAAAATCAGCCATTCACCTTTTTCGGTGAGACGCTTCAGGAATGGCAGGCTCGAGGTCGCGACGTGAATTCGATCATCGCCGATCCCAAGTTCCGCGATCCTTTGAAAGGAGATTGGAGATTACCGGATGACTCGCCAGCGTTTGCCATTGGCTTCGTCCCGTTCGATCCTTCCAAAGCGGGAGTGCGCGGTAATGCAGAGTGGATCAGGCTCGCTCACGAAGAACCAAATTTTCCCGTCCGTTACCAAACACCCGTCTCAGGGCACGGGACCGATACCGACTAAATCACGATCAAGCAACGCATCCGCACGGAGCGAATCATCCAGATCAAAGGCTTGCGAAAGGTGATCCCGCGCACGCTCGCCCTCGCCGAGAACCCACAAGTAGCAAGCGAGATTGTAGTGAAACGTTGGCATTTCAAAAAGCGTCTTCGGCCCCCGCAGCAGCCAGTTGCAAGCGGCAAGGGTGTCACCGGTTTCGTGCAGACAGAATGCGGCATGAATAAAAAATTCGGGCTCGCTAGGTTCTTTCAGACACAATAGCCGGGCGGTATCCGCCGCTGGATTCCACGATTCACATTCCATTTCCGCATGAAGCCGGAGCTCCAGCGCTTCCTGCCGTGTCTGGTGATGCGTCGGCAGATCCCTGAGTTCCGCCAATGCTTCATCCGCCAATCCCAGCTCCAGCCATCCGCTGGCGGCGCGTAGAGTTCTCGTCACGACCATCAAGTGACTTTTTACTAAAATCCGTCGGACGATGCAATCCCTCATCGCTTCGTTCCTCAAATGCGCCTTGTCAGACACGCACGGATTCGCGAAAAATCCCGTTTCTTGAAACGCGTAATCATTCACACCGACGGCGGCTGCAAGGGCAATCCCGGCCCAGGCGGGTTCGGAGCCGTGCTGGTCTGCGGAGCTCATCGCAAGGAACTTTCCGCCGGCTACCGATTGACCACCAACAATCGAATGGAACTACTCGCCGCGATCTCCGCACTGGAAATCCTCGGCGAGCCTTGCGAAGTCGAACTGCACTCGGACTCGAAATACCTGATCGATGCGATCTCGAAAAAATGGATCGACGGCTGGAAAAAACGCGGCTGGGTCACCTCCGATAAAAAACCGGTCAAAAATCAAGATCTGTGGCTTCGTCTGCTCGCCGCCGCCGCCCCGCACAAAATCGATTGGCGCTGGGTCAAAGGCCACGCCGGCCATCGCGAAAATGAACGCTGCGACGTTCTCGCCAATCTTGCCGTAGCGAAGCCCGATCGTCTGGAAGACACCGGTTTCCTGCAAACCACCTCATCCGATCGATAACCTTCGAATCCGTGCCGGTTCCACCTCAGAAAAAACTCACGCGCCGATTGGGCGTTTTTGGCGATCTTCCGTCACGACTGTCCCGTCGCGCGCTCATTTCGCTGCCGTGGTTTTTAGAACCGGTTCTCACGTTCGGTTGGTCGATTCCGTTTTTTCTCATCGCAAAATCCCAACGCCGCGCGGTCGTTTCAAATCTTCTCGCGCTTCATCCGACCTGGGGCCGACTTCGCGCGCAAGGGGGAGCGTTTCAAGTTTTTTGGAATTTCGCCAGAACCTATGCCGATGGACTGCGCTGCGAAACCGGCACCGGCAACATCGACTGGGCGATCGACGGAAAAGCCGCTCTCGATGATCTGGGCCAGCGCACCGAAGGCTGCATCATCCTCACCGCCCACATGGGAAACTACGACATCGCCGCGCCGATGTTTACCGCCAAAGTCAAACGCACGCTCTACGCCGTCCGAGCGCCCGAACGCGAACCGGAAATGCAGCGCATCCGTGAAGAAGAACTGCGGAAAAAAGAAGCCCTCCACCCTCATTTCCGCACGCTCTACAATCAGGAAGGAAACCTCCTCGGCGTGGAACTCGCGCGGTTGATCCACGAAGGAAACATGATCGCCGTCCAGGGAGACCGAGTGATTTTTGATGTTTCACCCATGGACGTGGAAGTGGAAACCGGTTTGAAAATACGGCTGCCGAAAGGGCCACTCTTCCTCGCCCGCGCAACCGGTGCGCCTTGTTTCCCGCTCTTTATCATTCGTGACGGCTGGCGGCGATACCGGGTGAAAACGTTTCCTCCTCTGGAGCTGCCCCCGCGCCGACGCGGCGTTGAAGACGAGTCGGAGAAAATCTGGGCGGCCGCGATCTTATCCATCGTCCGTCAGCATTGGAAACAATGGTTTGTCTTCGAGCCGGCACTGACGCGCATTCATTCGGAAAAAACGAGCGACTGAATTTTCCGATTGTTGCCTTTCATTTCGACGTGGTTCGGCTAGTCTCGCAGCCATGAACCGGAAAATTTCGGCGATTCTTCTCAGCAGCCTGACGCTCGCCAGTCTTTGCTTTGGACAGTCCCGACCGCCCTCGGCGGTCCATCCCCCCTCACCTCTCCGCCTTCCCGCCTCGGTCGTCTTCAAAGGCGATTCGAAATTCTACGCGCTCGTCGCCAAAGCCGAACGCGAAAACTGGCGGCAGCTTCCCATCGGCCAAAGAACCATCCGCGTCGCCCGCGAAATGGTCGGCACCCCCTACGTGAATTATTCCTTGGAAGTCGACAATCGCATCGAGTCACCGGTCGTGAATCTTACCGGTATGGATTGCTGGACGTTTTACGAAAACGCATTGGCCTTCGCCCGAATGCTGCATTTTAAACCGGCTCCCTACAAACCGCAGGACATGCTCCACATGATCGAGGTCGAGCGTTATCGCGACGGCGTCTGCACCGGAAACTATCTCAGCCGGATGCATCATCTCGAAGAAGTTTTTTATGACAACCAGCGCCGCGGTTTCGCCACCAACATCACTCCCCGCATCCCCGGCGCGGTTCGCCTGCAACGGCAGATTCAGGAAATGACGGTGCAATGGAAAAACTACCGCTACCTGAAATCCAACCCATCTCTCATCGCACCGATGGGGAAAATCGAAGCACAGGTTTCCCGCCTGCCCGTTTACCACGTCCCCACCGCGAAAGTCCGTAATGCCGAAGCTTATCTTCGCGACGGCGACATCTGCGCAATCACGACTCATGATTCATCCGGCTACACTTCGCATGTTGGCCTGATTCTCAGGATGAACAATCGCGCTTATTTCGCACACGCCACTTCCGACCGCGACAAAGGACGAATGACCATCATCGACCGTCCGATCTCCGACTACGTCAGCGAAAACAAAAAACACGCCGGCATCATCATCTGCCGGCCCAACGATCTGCCGCAATCGTCCGCCTGGAAATCCACCGTCGCTCAGCAATGAGCCGATGGATTACCGAGCGCCGGCCATTTCCGCTTCCAGCTTTTCGGCGATCACTTTGATTTCCTCGCCCGCTTCTTTTTCGACCAGCGGCCGGGCGAGCATCTGTTCGTAGATTTCGATGTAGCGGCGCGCGACCTCTTCGTGGCTGAAGTCTCGCAGGCTCTCCCGCATGACCCGACGAATGACCGGTTCCCTCACCTCTTTGGGCAGCGCGTGGAATTTCATCGCCTCATCCATCGCCCAACGCAGGCCTTGGGCATCGTAATAATCGAATCGGAAACCATTCCCCGTCCCGCCATCGATATCCAGCGGCTGGATCGTATCGTAAAGCCCACCGGTCGCATGGACGACCGGCAACGAACCATAAATCGGCGCGGTCATCTGCGGCAATCCACATGGCTCAAACAACGACGGCATCAACATGAAATCCGACGCCGCATACGCGAGGCGCGAAAGACGTTCGTCGAAATCCACGATCGAAATCCGCTCATGCAATCCGAAATCGCGAACGATCTGATGGAAATATTGCTCATGCGGCCCGTTCGCCACGACAACGATCTGGAGCTTTCTATCCCAGTAATCCGAAACCACCCGGTGCAGAATATCCGTGAGCAACTGCGGACCTTTCTGCATCGGATCGAGTCGTGACGGCCAGAAAAAGATCGGAGCATCCGAATCCACTTCGAGCTGCAGTTCCATTTGCAGCGCCTTTTTATTCGCCGCTTTTCCCGCCACAAAATCCACCGGAGTGAACGTCTGCACCAGCGAATCGTCCGTCGCCGGATTATAAGAAACATCAGGTGCGTTCAGAATACCGGTCGAACAATTCGCCGCCGCCTTCGCCCGCAGTTCCTCACGAACCGAAGGTGGAACCACCGGGTGCCAGCCTTCCACGATTTCCCACAAAAACCGCGGGCTCACCGTATTGATGAAGTGCGCGGCAAAAATCCCAGACGTCAACAAATCCACCGGCACATGCGCCCGCGCATGATCGTAATTCACCGGAGCCCCATCGAAATAAAGATTCATCCAGAACTCCGCGGCATCGATCCCCATCTCCTCGATTTGCGAAAGCGAAACCTGGCGGGTGTGAATGTTATGAACCGTGAAAAGACTCTTGATCCCACGACGCCGTGCCATCGCCGGAATCAGAGACGTCATCCAGTCATTGCAATGGATCAAATCCGGACGGACCTGCGGCACGACGTGATTGATCACTTCCCGCTGGAACACCAAGGCAATCTTCATCGCCTCGTCCGATTGATGACTGTAAACTTGTTCCCGATAATAAAAAATCCGGTCCTCCGCCAGATGAATGTGAGCCTCGGGCAAGACCTCGTGATATTTTCTCAGCTCCCTTTCGTGCAGACTGAAAACATCCCCCTGAAACATTCGCCGATAATTCGGCATCGCCACGTGCACGTCCGCGCCCAGATTGAACAACGCGGAAACCAGCGACGCGGAAACGTCCGCCAACCCGCCAGCTTTCGCGGACATCCTTTGCGCCATATTTCCCATTCCCGCCGGAAGATACGTAATCTCCGGAGTAACAATCAGGATCCGGGGCCTTTCGAGGATTGGGGGAGACAACATCTGCTAAATAAAAAATGGGTTTATGATGACTGGAGTTAAAGGCCGCAGCGCAGTTCCGGCCACTCCAATCTTGATGCGCCGAAAAAATATTTAGCTCATTTATCCTGTTCTGCCAAATACCGGATGCAATATTGGGACCAAGTTTCCAACCGCTCGTATTGCGCCCCGTTCAGCTCGGCCAACGGCGTAAACGCCAAATCCAGCAGCGCGTCCTCTCTCGACGACACCTGGTCGGAGCTCAGCTCGACCAAATGAACCACCCCCAAATGAACCTGCCCGACCGGGTTGGTTTCATCGTTAAGCAGCCCGATGATTCGGTGCTCATACGTTCCGGGCAGCTCAAGCTCCTCCTCGATTTCCCGGGCAACCGCCGCGAAATACGCCGCCGGACCGGTTCGCCCCTCCCCGGTGTCGATCGGGTTGATGTGACCGCCGACTCCCACGGAAAGTTTCGCATGCAACCGGTTTTCGCCACCCGCTTTTCCACGGGTGTAATGAAGAATCCGATCTCCACAGCGGAAAATGCAGTAAGGAATCAGTTGCTTGTGTGTCGGATCCTCCTCCGCCGCTCCTCGGTCCATGAAAAAATGCTTCGCTGGATCGAGCAGATCTTTCAACGCCGCGTCCAAGCCCTCGGTTTTCACCCCGTCAAACCCACCGATTTCATCCAGAACCGAACGCGGAACCACCAACACCTGCTCACCGGCATACTTCGACATGCGCTTGACCATAAACAACCCCTTCCCCTCGCCAAGCCCACATCAGCACTTTCCCTAAAATTCCCTAAATTCCGTCAATCCACCCGCCAGATCGACTTTTTTCAAAAAACCTCTTGCGCCCGGTCGCCCGTCCGATAATCCTCCGCCGCACCTCCACGAGGGGCGTTAGCTCAGTTGGTAGAGCACTTGCATGGCATGCAAGGGGTCAGCGGTTCGAATCCGCTACGCTCCACCATCTTCACCATTGTTGAAGATGATGGGTTATATGGGGTCTACACCAAAGATTGGGGATGAGGTATTTTTTGGTGGTTTGAGGTTGGGTTGGTGATTGGATTTAGCCGCATTGGGCGATGACGCGCAGGCGGTAGTTTTCGGGCTCTCTGCCAGCGTTCCGGGATCTCGGATTGGCGTCCGCTGGCCGGAGATTGACGAGACCGGTTCGAACGATAAGCCTCTTTCACCGATGACACCTGATCTTCCGACCTTGTTTGGCGTGGCTGGGCTGATCAATTTCATTCATACGATCACTCTTGGGGTTTTGTGGCGGACCAATCCTGGGATCAAGGGAATCAGTTTTTGGGCGATGTGCAGCCTTCTGAGCGCCCTCGGCTTGCCTTTGTTGATGATTCGGATGGTGGTTGAAGATAAGGCGGTCGGCATTCTTTTGCCGAACCTGTTTAATATGACGGCGATGGGTTGCCTGTATGTCGGCGTGTGCCGGTTTTTGGAGCAGCCGATTCGAAAAAAAACGTTTGTAGCGGTCGGCGTGCTGTTTTCGCTGCCGTTTCTTTATTTCCTGTACTTCGACGACAACATCAAAGTCCGCATCACCCTCGCTTCGCTTGCCGGGGCTTCACTTTCGATCCTGACCATCCGTGCGCTGCTCGCGGAAAACCGGCCGACGATGCGCGTCTATGCCCGCATTGTCACCACTGCGCTGACGGTTTACGCGGTGGCTCATCTTTACCGGTCGATTTCAATTTATAGTCCGGGCATCAGTGACAGCATGTTAGATCCGGACCTGTTTCATCAGTTGAGCGGTGCCGGCTCGGTGGTGGCTTCGATTCTCTGGAGCTTCTGTGCGTTCCTGATGATCAATTGCAAACAAACCATCAACGCCGTCGCCAGCTTGGAGGAGCAGCGGCAAATCGAACGAGAACTCCAGCGGGCCCGTCTTCTCGCCGCCGATCAGACCGCTCTGCGCCAGCGCGAAATGTTGCTCCGGGATCTTCATGATGGCATCGGCGGCATCAATGCGACCATCGCTGTGATGGCCATGGTCGCGAACGGGGAAGAAGACCAAGAAGCGATGAAACATTCGCTGAGCAGCATTGAAAAAATGGCGCGTGAGGGCAGCGATGAAATCCGGCTGATCATGAACCGCCTCGACCGCCCGGAATTTCCCTGGTCGATCTGGTTGGCGAGCTTTCATTCACACGCCGCCAATGCTCTGAACGGCCGGATCGATATGCAATGGGAGGCGGAAATCCCACCGGCTGAGCCGATCCAGGACAATCCGGCAGCCGTGTCCCTGCTACGAGCGCTCAAGGAAGCCGTCAACAATCTCGCCCGGCACTCCCATGCCACGCGGGCATCGATCGCGGTGCGGTTCCGCGACTCCAGACTCCGCATTTTAATCTCCGATAATGGCACCGGCTTACCGGAGGGAGCACGGGGAAAAGGCCGTGGGCTCAACAACATGAAAAAACGATGCACCGAACTGGGTGGAACTTTTGAGATCCACGAGGGAAAAGGGCCGATCCGAGGTCTTACTCTTGACTTCTCCATCCCCATCCCGCTGAAATATGACTATCGCTCTTTTGAATTTCCTACGGAAAATTCCTTAAACCTTATTTCATGATCCGGTTATCCTTGGTCGAAGATGATTCCTATCTACTGAACCACCTTGCACGCCTTCTCGAACGCGAGGAAGACATTCAGGTCGTCTCCACCGCCATCAGCGCAGAAGAGGCCATCAAGACTTTCGACTGGAAACAAATTGAAGTTTTGCTCGTCGATCTCGACCTACCAGGAGCATCCGGCGTCGACCTCATCGCCTACGCGAAAGAGTCCAATCCGAGTCTCCTTGCGATGGTTCATACCATCTACGAAGACCGCGAAACGGTTTTCAGTGCGATCCGCGCCGGGGCATCCGGTTACATTTTAAAAGGCAGCACGGCTTTAAAAATGGCCAGCTCGATTCGCGAAATGCTCGCCGGAGGTTCGCCCATCAGCCCGACAATCGCCAGCCGTCTGATTCAGGAATTCCAGCATCAGGCCGAGGAACCGACCGCGATGCTTTCGACCCGTGAAACGAAATTGCTGCATCTGCTCGCCAGCGGCCTGATTTACAAAGAAATCGCCAACGAGCTCGGCATCAGCCCGCACACGGTCCACAGCCACATCAGCAATATTTACGGGAAACTTCAGGCAAAAAGCCGTCCCCAAGCCATGCGTCGCGCGCGCCTGCTGGGCTATTTGAACAAATGAACCGCTCAGGGTTTTGCCAATAGCTTCTCAATCGTCGGCCACATGACTTCGGCGATTTTTTTCTGACCTTCCGCCGTCGGATGAATCCGGTCTGCCTGATTGAGATTGGCGACGCCGCCGACTCCTTCGAGCAAGAAAGGCACCAGGCTCGTCTCATTTTTTTCCGCGACCTCCGGGAAAACCGCGCTGAATTTCGCGACAAAATCCGCACCAAGATTCGGCGGCATCCGCATCCCTGCAATGACCACCTTGAGACCCGGGATTTTTTGTCGCGCCTTCGTCACGATGCCGGTGAGATTTTCAGCAGTCTGCGTCGGCGGAATTCCGCGCAGCCCATCATTTCCTCCCAAAGCGATCACCAGCAAATCCGCTCCGGAGCCCAGCGCCCAATCGACGCGCCGAAGCCCTCCTGCAGTCGTATCTCCGCTGACGCCCGCATTGACCACTTGATAGGACAAACCGGTCGCGTCGATTTTTTCCTGAATCAGCGCGGGGTAGGCTTGGTCCGGATCCAGTCCGTATCCGGCCGTGATGCTGTCGCCCAAAAAAACGATTCGCCCTTTGGAAACTTCGGCACCATTTGCAATCGGCGTGTTCACGGCTATCGCTACCATCGCACAAATCGCCCCTCCCAAAAACAACCGCCTACTCTGATTCTTCGATGTCATTTTCCGATTCCGACTCAATTCCCTCCATCCTAGAACCCGACCGGTCCTCTGTCAAACCGCCGATCCTCGAAGTCCGTGGACTTCGGAAAACCTACATCAGTGCGGATCAGGAGCTCACCGTCCTCCATGATATCGATTTCGCCCTCCCCTCCGGCGATACCTGTGCGATCATCGGTCCATCCGGAAGTGGAAAAACCACCTTGCTCGGGCTCTGCGCCGGGCTTGATGATGCGTCAGCCGGCTCGGTTCTGCTCGATGGACAGCCGCTCGAATCGCTGGATCAGGACGAACGAGCCGCTCTGCGAAATCGCCTCGTCGGATTTGTTTTCCAAAATTTCCAGCTCATTCCCACGCTGACCGCGATCGAAAACGTCCTCATTCCGCTGGAGCTCCGTGGAGAAACCGGTCGCGGGAAAGACGCCGCGGAAATCCTCGCCCAGGTGGGCTTGTCGAAACGTCTCCACCATTATCCGCTCCAGCTTTCCGGCGGTGAGCAACAGCGGGTCGCCCTCGCTCGTGCTTTCATTCACCGCCCGAAAATTCTTTTTGCCGACGAGCCGACCGGAAATCTCGACGCCGAAACCAGCGAACCGATCGTGGAAATGTTATTCCGTCTCAACCGCGAAGCTGGCACTGCCCTGGTGCTCGTCACTCACGATCCCGGGCTCGCCGCACGCGCCGGACGGGTGATCAAAATGAAAGCCGGAACCATCCTTTCGGAAAACTGATGTCTGCGAACTCCGTTTCCAAACCGCTGCCGAAACGCATCTTGCCAGCGCTTTTCCACCCATGGACTTGGCGGATGGCGTGGCGAGATAGCCGCTCACAACGCGCAAGGTTGATCATTTTCGCGTCAGCGATCGTCGCCGGAATCGCCTCGTTGGTCGCCATTCACTCGCTGCGCGGCAGCATGCAAACCGGTATCGAGACCCAGGCGAAATCGCTTCTCGGGTCCGACCTCATGCTCTCATCGCGGCAGCCCATTTCCGAGAATGACGCCACGACTGTCTCTTCGCTCGCCACCCAATCGAGCCGTGAAATCAGCTTTTCCTCGATGCTCTATTTCCCCACCGCGGACGCTGCTCGATTGGTGCAGGTGCGCGGCGTGGAAGCCGGTTATCCCTTTTACGGAAAAGTCGAAACCACCCCGCCCGGAGCGTGGAACCGCTTGCAATCGGAATCCGGAATTCTGTTAGAAGCAGCCTTGCTCGATCAATTTGGCGCGAAAGTCGGTGATCGCGTCAAACTCGGATCGCTCGAATTGCCCATCCTCGGCGTCATCGATCAACCTGCCCCGCGAACCGGTCGATTCGGCGCGTTTTCTCCTGAAGCCTGCATTCGTTTTGCCGATCTCGATCGAACCGGTTTGCTGGAAACCGCCAGCCTCAGCTCCCACTACCTGCATCTCAAGCTCCCCCCGCAAACCAACGCGGAGCTTTTGAAAAAGTCCTTTCGCGAACGATTCTCCGAAAAACCGTGGCGCTTCGAAACGCCCGAAGATCGTCGGGAAAATCTGGGCGATGCCCTGGACAACTTGCAGCAGTTCCTCGGCATCATCGCGCTCGCATCCCTGGTGCTCGGCGCGATCGGAGTGGCGGGAGCCGTCCACTCGCATGTCAGCCGCCGACTTTCCACCGTCGCGATTTTGCGCTGTCTCGGCGCGTCGGGGCCGTTGGCATTTGCCGTGTATTTGGTTCAGGTCATTGCGCTCGGAATTTGCGGTGCGGCGCTCGGCGCGCTGATCGGGATCGCCATGCAAACCGGACTGCTCGCGCTTTTCCGTGACCGATTCCCGTTCGAAATCGCCATCGCTCCGGAGTGGTGGATCGTCGCTCAAACCACCGCTGCCGGTCTGGCGGTGTGTTGCGGGTTCGCGTTGTTGCCGTTGCTGAAGATCCGCGACATCTCCCCTGCCATGACCTTGCGCGGCGGTGCGACGCTGGGCGGGATTTCCAAATCGTTTCGCGCATGGATCGTTTACAGCCTGCTGACCGGATTGCTGGTGCTGCTTGCCTTGTTAAACGATTCGGACTGGAAACGTTCGCTGGTGCTCGTCGGCGGACTGATTTTTGCATTCGGACTTCTGCTTGGCGTTGCTCGAGCGCTGGTTTTTACCACCCGAAAAATCGTCAAGCCGAGCTGGCCTTATCTGCTTCGTCAGGGCATCTCGAATCTGCACCGCCCGCAGAATCAGACGCTTCTTTTCCTGCTCTCACTCGGCCTCGGCACGTTTCTCCTCGTGACGATTTTGCTCAGCGGGAATCTCCTGAATCAGCGATTGTCGCTTGGGCAATTTTCGGAAAGTCCGAACATCTATCTGATCGACGTTCAACCGGATCAACTCGACGGCGTCACCCGTTTGCTCAAAGAACAAAATCTCCCCGCGCTCGAAAGCGCGCCGATGATCACCATGCGCATCGAATCGGTCCGAGGCATACCGGTTCGCGAATATGAAAAACAAAACGGCGTCCCTCGCTGGATCGCCCGCCGCGAATTCCGCTCGACCTATCGTGACTTTTTAAACCCGACGGAAACCCTCGTCGCAGGCGAATGGAAGATGCCAAAAGCAACCCCCGGCGAACCGGTTTCCCTATCGCTGGAGGAAGAAATCGCAAATGATCTCGACATCCGGATCGGCGACGAAATCACTTTGGACGTCCAGGGAATCTCGCTTCCGGCAAAAGTGAGCAGCATCCGTAAAGTCGATTGGAGCCGATTCAATCTGAACTTTTTCATGGTCTTCGCACCCGGCGTTCTCGAGTACGCACCCGGATTTCACGTCGTCACCAGCCGCCTGCCCGAAGGCACATCTTCAGGCGACCTCCAGCGCGAATTGGTCAAACAATTTCCAAATGTCTCGGCGATCGACCTGACGCTGATTTTGGAAACGGTCCGTGAAATCCTCGAACAGATTTCCGCAGTGGTCTCGGTACTCGCCGGATTCACCGTGCTCGCCGGCATCCCCATTCTCATCGGAACGCTGCTCAACGGTCGCGATCTCCGGACTCGGGAAAGCGTGCTGCTGAGAACCCTCGGCGCGTCTTCCAAACAAGTGCGGACGATTCTGCTGATCGAATATGCGACGCTTGGATGTCTGTCGGCATTGACCGGTTTGATCCTTGCCAGCGCCGCGAACGCCGGTTTGGCGATCTTCGTTTTCAAAGCATCGCCATGGCCGGACCCCGTGCTTCTCACCGCGGCCTTCATCATCACGACCGGCCTTTCGATCCTCGGCGGATTATTGCTCAGCCGCGGCGTTAGCAATCACCCGCCACTGAGTATTCTCCGCAGCGGGGTTTAGAAGAAAACTCAACACTTCGGCTCCAACCGGGCGATCAAACCGGTCCACCCGGTTTGATGACTTGCCCCGATTCCTTCACCCGTATCGCCGTTGAAATATTCGTAAAACAACACGAAATCTTTGAAATGCGGGTCGTGCTGGATCTTATCAAATTCGCCCGAAACCGGCCGACCCCCCTCAGGATCCCGCTGGAAAATTGAGGAAAGCCGGTGAGCAATCTCATCCGCGATCTTTTCCAGAGTGGTATAACTTCCCGAACCCGTCGGATATTCCACTTTGAAATCATCTCCATAATAATCGTGGAACCGGTATAACGATTCGATAATGAGATAATTCAAAGGCATCCAGATCGGACCGCGCCAGTTACTGTTTCCGCCAAACATTTCATTATCACTCTCCGCAGGTGTATAGCGCACGGTCGATGTCGTCGATCCCGTCGAACAATGATAGGCCTTTTCCTGATAGACTTTGGAAAGGGAGCGAATTCCATGCGGCGACAAAAACTCATTCTCGTCCAGCATCCGACGCAGCAGCCGTTTCATGCGATGCCCACGCAGCAGACTGAGCAAATGTTTATGAGTGCCATCGCTCTCGTCCTGCCAATGACTCACCAGTCGTTGCAGATCCGGACGTTTGGTCATGAACCAAGCCATTTGTTCTTTGAAATGAGTCAGCTTGCTCCAACGAGCTTCGTCGATCACTTCCACGGCAAAAAGAGGAATGAGCCCAACAATCGTCCGCAATCGCAACCGGTTCCACGATCCATCCGGTCGCCGCATGACATCGTAAAAAAAGCCATCTTCTTCATCCCACAGCCCTTCGCCATCGACATTTCCCAGATTCGCCATCGCACCCGCGATGTAGAAAAAGTGCTGCCCGAACTTGATGGCCATATCTTCGTAAACCGGATCTTCGAGAGCCAACTCCATCGCAATCCGCATCAGATTCAGCGAATACATCGCCATCCAGCTTGTCGCGTCCGCTTGTTCCAGATGTCCGCCTCCAGGAATCGGCGCGCTGCGATCAAAAACCCCAATGTTATCCAGCCCGAGAAATCCGCCCTCGAAGATATTATTTCCAAGATCATCCTTCCGATTCACCCACCAGGTGAAATTGATCAGCAGCCGATGATACGCTCTTTTTAGAAATTCCGTATCGCCCTTACCGGTTTCTTTCAGTTCCGACTCATACACTTTCCAAACTGCCATCGCGTGAACTGGCGGATTCACATCGCTGAAATTCCACTCATACGCAGGGAGCTGCCCATTCGGATGCATGTAGGAATCCTTCAGCAATAACAGCAATTGATTCTTCGCAAAATCCGTGTCGATCGACGCGAAAACAATGGCATGGAACGCCAGATCCCAGGACGCGAACCATGGGTATTCCCATTTGTCCGGCATCGAAATCACATCCGCCGCAATGAAATGCCGCCACTCCGAATTTCGCCCTTCCGCCCGCATCCCGGCGGCGTCCGATCGCTCATCGTTTAACCACTCCTGAACGTTGAAAGCATAATACTGCTTGCTCCAAAGCATCCCGGCCCATGCTTGCCGCTGGATCCGGCGATGATCCTCGTCCGATTTTTCACTATGTTTGGCCGAGTAAAAAAGGTCCGCTTCCTGTTTGCGAATATCAAAAATTCCATCAAATCCTGCGAACGGATTTTCCTGCCGATCTTTGCACAATCGAAGCCGCACCTCGATCTGGCCTTTCGCCGGGACGGTGAAACGATGCCATGCCGCGACTTTGGTGCCGGTGGGTTCGGAATTCACCGCCGCGGTCTTGCCGTGAACCACACGTTCCGCGATTCCATCTTTGAAACACTTCGCCTCGTTCTTCGCTTCGGGAAATCTCGCGGGGTTTGTCTCGTTTTCGGTGAACAACAACTCTCCGGGATTTTCGAAATAAACCCAGTACTCCCCTGCTCCCTTGCCATCGATTTTCACCCCGTCCTCGGTCGCTGAAAGAACGGGTCGTTTTCCTTCCTCTTCCCAATCCGGTGTGTGACGAAACCAGACCGTGGGTAAAACATGAATCTCCGCCGCTTGACCGCCGCGGTTGATCACCGTGTAGCGTACCAACAAATCTTCGACATCGTTTTTCGCCGACTCGATCACAACGTCGAAATATCGGTCGCCACCAAAGATCCCGGTCTCGATCAATTCAAATTCCCGCTCACTCCGCGACTTTTGACGATTCTCCGCCACCAGCCGGTCATAGGGAAAAGCCTCATGAGGATACTTATACAGCATCTTCATGTAACTGTGAGTCGGCGTGTTATCGAGATAGTAATAAAGCTCCTTCACATCCTCGCCGTGATTTCCCTCAAAATTCGTCAGACCGAACAGCCGCTCCTTGAGAATCGGGTCGTTCCCGTTCCACAAACCCAGCGCCAGACAGATTTTTTGACGATCATCGGAAATCCCGCCAATCCCGTCTTCACCCCAGCGGTAAGCGTAGCTTCGTGCCAGATCATGCGAAACGTAGTTCCATGCATCGCCCTCCGCACTGTAGTCCTCCCGAACACTTCCCCACTGACGCTCTGAGAGATACGGCCCCCATTTCCGCCAGGGATTGGGGTTTTCGAGTCTTGAAAATTCAGGATTCATCATCATTCCGGTGTCTCCTCGATCCATCGCTCCGACTGGCCCGATGGCAAGGAGAACCGCTCAGATTAAAAAATTTCAAGAATTACACATTTCTTTCTAGACAGATCGGCCGAATCGTGGTAATTCTTCTGCGTCGCAAGACAAGGCGGTCCGACTGAGATGCCTCCCGGGTTAATGGGTTTTTCCTAGGGGATGATCAGTCGGGCCGCTTTTTTTATTTTGTTTTGACCCATTGCTCATGGGGTTTTGAAAGGTTCCATCGAACGCTTTGAAAGCGCAAACGTCAGGACGCCTGGGACAGACAATCGTGGATTCCAGCGCGCAGCCGCTCCAGCAGCGTCCGCGTCTCCGGCCGTAACGTTTGCACCCACGCCTTCATCGATTCATCATTCGCCAAGGCGGGCACACTCGCCCCGGTCAGTCGGTAACCGATCAGAAAATTTTGCGCCTCATCCCAAGTCGCCACGCTGAAAAGTCCGGCGTAAAACCATGGTTTCGGATCTTCTTGATCGCCCCGGTGTTCACACATCGCCCGCGCCATCCAGCAGGCGAGATTCATCCTGGGTTCATCCACCTTCGCGAGGTAGCGCAGCCATTCCTCCGCCCGCTGCCCAAGTCCGTGGTGGACGATCCACTGGCGATTGACACGCCTCGCCCACGCACATTTTTTCTCCGCATCCGTCATGGCGCCTTTGGCTGGGACTTCAGCCAATCGCCACCTTCAATTCGGCGGCTTTCATCGATCGGGCCAATCCATTCCCAGACCCAAACATCGAGCTCCTGACCCGTTTCGTCTGAAAAAACGGTCTTGGTGCGGCGGTATTCGCTGCCTTCGATTTCTCCTGCGGAAAGCCCTTCAAATTGATCGAGAGCCCGTAAATTCGAAGGATTGACCGAATAAACTTCCCCAAAAATCTTTTCACCCTCCTTCAAAACCAGCGCCGGATACCAATCGATCCGATACATTTTCCCGATCACCCAACCGGCGGCGATTCGTGTGGAACCCGCCATCCGAAAATGATTCGAGCCGCCACTGCGAAGTGTGCCATAGACAAACACCAGTTCCAGCGGCTCGTTCATTTTCTCAGTGGTTAAAAATTATCGCTTCAATCCGTAGCCAACTTCGTTGTCGAGCACTTGCCGAAGGTTGTCCATTCCTTCGCCCTGCTCCGCAGAAATCGGGATGATATCGACTTTCGGGAAACGTTGACGAAACGCTTCGAGATTTTCCGCCGCGCCTTCCAAGTCCATCTTGTTGGCGATGACTTTCCACGGGAAACGTGAGAGTTCGTCGTCGTATTCCTTGATTTCCTTCCGAAGAATTTCCAAATCGGAAACCGGATCACGACCTTCGCTGCTGCCCATGTCGATGACAAACAGCAACACGCGACAACGTGTGATGTGACGGAGGAATTCGTGGCCAAGACCGCGATTTTCATGCGCTCCCTCGATCAAACCGGGAATGTCCGCCACCGTGCAGCGACGAAATCCAGGAAACTCGACGACTCCGACGACCGGTTGCAGCGTCGTGAACGGATAAGAGGCGACTTTCGGCTTCGCGTGGGAAAGTTTACCCAAAAGCGTGGATTTTCCTGCGTTGGGAAATCCGACCAATCCAGCATCCGCGATTCGGCGCAGTTCCAGGTAGAAAACCGCCTGGTCCCCGGGAGTGCCGAGCGTGTGCTCCGTCGGAGAGCGGTTGGTGGACGTACGGAAATTCCAGTTTCCCCGGCCAGGCTCGCCGCCTTTGCAGAGGACAAATTCCTGCCCGTCTTCGGTCAAGTCGGCGATCGGCTCAAGGTCGATCCCTTCGTCGCTCCGTTCCATTTCCACCGCTTCCTGAACGTGAGTCGCTTGGCTGCGATAAACCACCGTACCCGGAGGGACTCGCCCAATCACGCGCTTGCCGCTTTTACCGGTTTTGCGGGAACCTTGACCGCTCGCTCCGTTTTCGGCAATCAGCTTAGGATCATAGTGATAAGCGCGCAGGTTGTCCGTTGAATGATCGACAACCAGGACGATGTCTCCACCGGCCCCACCGTCACCCCCGTCCGGACCGCCGCGTGGCACGAATTTCTCCCGACGAAACGTCGCGACGCCGTTTCCGCCGTCGCCGGCTTTCGCGAAAATTCGAATGTGATCGATGAACATGCGGAACCATCGCCCATCTCAGCCTTCTTGGTCAACGGCAATGCTTAAATGTCTCGCAGATCCCTTTGAAACCGGTCGGCTCGATTTTACTTCCGGCCACTGCTCGGTCTGCTTCAATGAGTCCATGTTCCGCAAGTTAACGGTTTTCGCTGCGCTCGCCTCGTTCTGTCTCACACCGCTCGTCCATGCGGGCGGGAAAGGCGGCGAAGAAGCGTCGATCTCTTTTCACATCGAGACCGACGCCAACGAAAACCCCAAAATGATTTTCCCGCAGTTGGTGAACGGAAAAACCCGCTATTTCCGCCGCATTTCCGAAGTTTCGACCCGAGACATCGCTTCTTTCAGTCCGTTTCCCTCGGACGATGGACAATCGTATGGTGTGGTTTTTAAGCTGAAAGATCACGCCGCCCGCCGTCTTTCCGCGATCACCAGTGTGAATCTCGACCGCTGGCTCGCCGCCCGAGCCAATGGCCGGGTCATCGACGCCGTCATCATTGATCAACAGATCAACGACGGAACCTTAGTCGTCTGGAAAGGCGTAAACCTCACCGATATCGCCCTGCTCGATGAGTCATTTATTCGCACCGGTGAAAAGGAGAAGCGCAAATAACCCCTGCGGAAAGATGCCTTTTCCTCTGAAACGAGCCCTCGCCTTCCTTTTCGCCTTCGCCGGCCTCGCCCACGCGGCTCCACTCGACCTGCGTTTACCAACGGAAAATCGCCACCTTTTCAGCGGCGAATTCGACAAATTTTACATGTATGTCGATCGGAATTTCGAAGGCCAACGATCCCAGCCTTGGGAAGCTGGTTCTTTCGGATTGGTCCGAACGCCCGTCCGCGTCGCCAATGAAGTGCTTCTGACGAAATTTCACGAAGGCATCGATATCCAACCGATCAAACGGGATGCCGCTGGAAATCCCCTGGATCTCGTCACCAGCATCGCCGATGGCACCGTCGTCCACATCAGCCCACTCGCCGGCCGCAGCAATTACGGCAAATACCTCGTGGTGGAGCACCTTTGGGAAAATTCCCGGGTCTATTCGCTCTACGCCCACCTCGCCGACATCACTTGTGAGCCAGGGGATTTGGTAAAAGTTGGATCCGTTTTGGGCCGCATGGGCTACACCGGTGCCGGCATCAACCGGGTGCGCTCCCACCTTCACCTCGAGATCGCATTTATGATGACGAACCATTTCGACGATTGGCAAAAGGCCAGCGGTGGAGGCATCAACTATCAGGGAAATTTTAATGGCATGAATCTCAGCGGCATCAATCCCGCCGATTTTTTCCTCGCTCACCAGAAGAACCCCGAACTGCAGTTCAGCCAATTTGTCGCCTCCGTGCCGGTTTATTTCAAAGTGATCGCCCCCGCGAAAGGCACACCCGATTTCGTCACCCGCTACCCATGGATCGCGCAGGGTCTGGCCGAAGGAGCGGAGTCATGGGAAATCAGTTTCAGCGCAACGGGCCATCCGATTTCTTTCGTTCCAAGTCTCCGTAAGGTTGCCGAACCGACAGTATCGCAGATCCGCCCCTCGACCTTTCCCCACCGGTTGCTCACCCGCGGCCTCGTCACTGGTGAAGAAAATCGCGCATCGCTTTCCCCCAACGGAAAAAAACTCGTCGCCCTGCTGATGGGTGATTTCCCGATTTCTCAACCTTAATACTCCTTCCGATGAAAGACTCCATCCTCGAAAAAATCGAATCCCTCGGCCTCAAACTTCCCGCCGCTCCACCTCCGGTTGGCGCTTATATCAACTGTGTTCGCACCGGCAACTTGCTGTTTCTTTCCGGCGGTCTGCCAATCGACGGCGAACGAAAAATCATCGGCAAAGTTCCCTCCGCTGTTTCGATTGAAGAAGCCCGCGAAGGCGCCCGCATCATCATCCTCAACCGCCTCGCCATCATCCTCGAAGAAATCGGATCGCTTGATAAGGTGAAACAAATCGTCACGCTCAACGGCTTCGTCAACTCCGAGCCGGACTTTTACAACCACCCCCAAGTCATCAACGGGGCCTCCGAATTGCTCGTCGAAATTTTCGGAGAAAAGGGCAAACACACGCGCACCGCCCTGGGAGCCGCTGCCTTACCGCTGAACGTCGCGGTCGAAATCAATCTCATCGTCGAGATCGAAGATTGATGCCGCTTTGGATCGACAGCCACAATCACCTTCAAGACGCCCGCCTCGGCGATCCACAACCGGTCGTCGCAGCGATGCGAGACGCCGGAATCGAACAGTGTGTCGTCAACGCAACCCATGAAGGCGATTGGGCAGACGTCGAACAATTGGCGAACGATCATCCGGGTTTCATCACACCGGTTTTCGGCATTCATCCTTGGCGCGCCGACACGGCCACAACCGGTTGGGAAAACCGGTTGGTCGATCTGTTAGAAAAATACCCGCAGTCGTCGGTCGGTGAATGCGGCTTGGACGGCTGGATTTCCTCGCCATCTTTCGATGTTCAGCAACCGGTTTTCCAGACCCAGCTTCGCATCGCTCGCGAGCTAGATCGCCCGATCACCATTCACGCGCTGAAGGCGTGGGAACCGCTGTTCGAGGCATTCGAAAAACAACCGCCGCCTCGCCGGTTTCTCATGCACTCATTTGGCGGATCTTGGGAAATCGCTCAACGCCTACTCCCCCTCGGCGCGTTTTTTTCATTTTCCGGTTATTTTCTCCACAGCCGGAAATCCGCCGTGCTCGAAACCTTCCGGAAAATCCCGCGCGACCGCATTCTCTTGGAAACCGACGCGCCGGACATGCTTCCGCCTGCGGAATTCATCACGCATCCGCTGGCGGAAAATCGAAATCATCCTGCCAATCTTGCTTCCATCGCAACCGCTCTAGCGAAATCGCTCGATATAACGCCAGAAGTCCTCGCCAACATGACCCGCGAAAACCACGCCTGCTGGATCTCGGACTTTAATCCGAATTCCTCCGCTTCGGACTAAAGTCCGAGATCCAATTTTCACTTCATAAACTCCAGCTCTGGCCCGAGCGGAACGATCTGCGATGGATTGATATCATCGTGGGTGAAATAATAATGCCTTTTGATATGATCGATATTCACCGTCTCCGCAATTCCCGGACGATGATATAACTCGGTCAAATACCGGTGCAGATTTCGATAATCAAAAATCCGTCGAAGATTGCATTTAAAATGCCCGTGATACACCGCGTCAAATCTCACCAAGGTGCAAAACAGCCGCCAGTCCGATTCGACAATTCGATCACCAAATAAAAACCGGTTCGCCCCAAGCCGATCGTCCAAAACATCCAGCGCGGAGAACAATTCCTCAAAAGCCTTGTTATAACTATCCTGACAGGTCGCGAAGCCCGCCTTATACACGCCGTTGTTCACCTTTTCGTAAATCATTTCCGACAGCGCCGCCTGCTCATCCTCGATATCCGGCGGAAACAGCTCAACCTCACTGCTGGTAAGCGCGCCGAAGCCTTCGCAAAACATCCGGCAAATGTCGTCTTCGGAATTGTTAACGATCCGGTTCAGGTCCTTGTCCCACAAAACCGGTACTGTTACCCGCCCTTTGAACGACGGATTGCTTTGGACGTAAGCCTCGCTCAGAAACTCAAATCCATTCACCGGATCAATGGTATATCCCGGTCCATGCCGGAATGCCCACCCGCGTTCGTCACGAATCGGATCAATCACCGACATGCTGATCGCTTCTTGCAGTCCCATCAGTTCCCGCACGATGACCGTTCGGCTGGCCCATGGACATGCGAGCGAGACATACAAATGATAACGCCCGCCCACCGCCGGAAAACCCGTCGAACCATCGGCGGATATCCAATCTCTGAACTCGTCCTCCTGCCTCGCAAATTCTCCGGTTTCAGACTGCTCTTCAGGAAACTGCGCGTTCATCCGCTAAAGATTGCCGCCGTTTTTTTAAAAGCAACCTTCGTCCTCAAAATAAACTCAGCCGCGACAGGAAACCCGCCGCGGCTGAATTCAAACACACTACTGTTAATAAAAAGCGATTAAGCTTCGGCGAAGTCGCCAACCGGTTTTGGAAGGGGCTTCTCTTTCTTGCGAAGCGCTTTGCGCATCTTTGTAAGGGCCGAATTTTGAAGCTGGCGGATTCGCTCACGCGTCACTCCAAATTCGCGACCGACTTCTTCCAATGTCAAAGGCTTGCGACCGTTGAGACCGAAGCGTTCGTCGATGATCCGGCGTTCACGATCATCCAGCACGGAAAGCAGACCATCGAGTTCACCATGCAAGTTTTTGTCGGAAAGCATATCCAGCGGATTCACGGCGCGGTCATCGCCGATGACTTCGCCAAATTCGGTGGCTTCACCTTCGTTGATCGGAGCATCCAACGACGTCGGACGTTGCGACGCTTGTTTGAGCATGGCGAGCTTGCGACGAGGAAGACCCACTTCGTCCGCAAGTTCTTCGTCGGTCGGCTCACGGCCGAGCGCTTCTGCCAGCATGGTGGAAATGCGACGCATTTTCGCAATCTTATCGACCATGTGGACCGGAAGACGAATCGTCTTCGACTGATTTGCAAGAGCGCGTTTGATGGACTGTTTAATCCACCAAGCGGCGTATGTGGAAAGTTTACCGCCCTTTTCCGGATCGAATCGTTCCACGGCTTTCATCAGACCGATGTTCCCTTCGGAAATCAAGTCGGTCACTGGCAGTCCGTAGTTCGAATAATCCTGAGCGATCTTCACGACCAGCCGGAGGTTGGCGCGGATCATGTGGGAGCGGGCCTCCGGGTCGCCGTTTTTGATGCGCTCGGCAAGAGCGACTTCCTCTTCAGCAGTGAGAAGAGGCGTCTTGGAGATCTCGCGCAAGTAGAGCTTGAGGCTGCTGTCTGATTCGTAAGCCATAATGATTTGGGCTGGGGTTCCTAATTAAGCGTCGTCAAAAAGGCGTTTATTCCGTTTTTGTGAAAAAAATGCATGGTGAATACATTTTCCGGAAATCTGAACCTTTCTGAAGATGCTCTCTTCTTCATCTTTGCAATTTCCGTGCCCGGGGCGATATTCGTCATTCGATCTATTCAACTCACTAACCGCCAGTGTCCGAGCTGAATTCCAACACATGAATTGACGCCCTCAATCGTGCAAAATGAACGGCTCGATGGTCATATTGACACGTGTCAAGATGGCAAAGTGCGCCATTTCGGTAAATTGATGGATGGGGAAGTTCGACAATTCGCGTCGATTCCCTCACCGTTTTGCCGTGCTTGACGCAACTTATCCGCTATTCCGATCCGCTCTTTTTCGTCTCGATGCAGAAGTGGCGCACCACACCAGCCTGAAAGCGCTACGTTTTGCGGAGCGAACCGGTTTGTTGGGAGCCATCTGCGCAATTGATGAATTTTACTCACCCGTTGAGGTGATGGGACTCTCCTTTCCCAACCGGGTCGGTCTTGCGGCTGGCTTGGACAAGGAAGGAAATACCATTGATGCCCTGGGGCGACTCGGATTCGGATTTGTGGAAATCGGGACGATCACCCCACGGCCCCAAGCGGGAAATCCAAAACCTCGCCTTTTCCGGTTGATTCCTCATGAAGCAATCATCAACCGCATGGGTTTCAACAATCCAGGCATCGAGGTCGGCGTTGAAAATGTGCGGGCGACTCGCCATTTCAACGGAGTCATCGGTTTCAACATCGGCAAAAATAAGGACACGCCGAATGAAAACGCGGCGGACGATTATCTCGCCTGTCTTCGCGCTGCCTACCCGGTCGCGGATTATGTCGCGGTCAATCTTTCCTCGCCGAACACGCCAGGCCTCCGCGATTTGCAAGGAGCGGAAGCCAGCGCTCGGTTGCTCGAAACGCTAAAAAAGGAGCAGCAGCGTCTCGCCACCGAACATGGAAAAGCCGTGCCTTTGCTTTTTAAAGTCGCCCCCGATCTCGACGAAGCCCACATCCGTGATCTGGCGAAGGTTTTCCGGGATGGAGGATTGGACGGACTGATCGCGACGAACACGACGCTCGATCGCGCACGGGTCATCGATCATCCGAGCGCTCAGGAAGCGGGCGGACTTTCGGGCAAACCGGTCCTGGAAAAAAGCACGGAGGTGCTCGGCTTATTCGCGAGTCATCTCGGGTCGCAAATTCCCATCATCGGCGTGGGTGGGATCTTTTCGCTGGCCGATGCGCAGGCGAAAATCGCCGCCGGTGCGGCGCTCGTGCAAATTTACACTTCGTTCATTTACCGAGGTCCGAAGCTCGTGCGTGAATTGGTCGAAGGACTTGGCTGATCCCGTGGGGCGCAAACTTTAGTTTGCTCTTCACACAAATGGCGGCCTTTTTAAAAACCCAGATCTAACAGAAAACCCAATGATCGATTCACCTACCGCCGCACGCCTTGAATCCGCTGTCTGTTCGGTCGTCCGCGGCCAAAAAGAGGTGATCCGCCGAGTGCTGGCCTGCATGATTTCCGGGGGGCACGTGCTGCTGGAAGACTATCCCGGAACCGGTAAGACCACTTTGGCGAAAGCCATCGCAAAAGCCATCTACGGCACGGTTTTTAAACGTGTGCAGTTTACTCCGGATCTCCTGCCCTCGGACATCCTCGGGGTTTCAGTGCTTGATCCGCGCACCCAGGAATTCCGGTTCCATCCAGGGCCGATTTTCACCGATATTCTTTTGGCGGATGAAATCAACCGCGCCTCACCGCGAACTCAAAGCGCGCTGCTCGAAGCGATGGGTGAACGCCAAGCGACGGTCGAAGGGGAACGGCACGATCTCGACCGCTTGTTTTTTGTCATCGCCACTCAAAATCCGGTCGAGTTTCGCGGAACTTATCCTCTCCCCGAAGCGCAAATGGACCGATTTTCCATGCAGTGCGCACTCGGTTATGTGAGCGCCGAGGAGGAGGTCGCGATCCTCTCCGATCAGGTGGAAACTCATCCGGTCGATACGCTGGAGCCCGTCGCCAATCGCGAGGAAATCCTCAATCTGATGAGCGCCGCGAGGAAAATCCGCTTCAGTGATGAGCTCCGACATTACGTCGTGGCATTGGTCGGGGCGACGCGCGGGCGTCCGGAAATTCAGCTCGCCGCCAGCCCGCGAGCGTCGTTGGCTTTGATGAAAGTTTCCCAAGCGCTTGCCCTTTTTGAAGGCCAGGAATTCGTCACTCCCGAAACCATTCAAGCGGTCGCGGCAGATGTGATCGCCCACCGGTTGGTCCTCGCGCCCGAGGCGAAATTTTCCGGCCTGACTGCTCGCCGGGTTGTCGCGGATCTCATTGCCGAAACACCGGTTCCCGTGTAGGTTCCACCGTTTATGGACCCGGCAAACCCTGTTCAAGCCATCCGCCCGACCGGGGTGTTGCGCGACGGGCTCGACCGGTTTTTATACTTTTCTTATTCGGCGAGCGCGCGAGTCGGTTTCTTCTTTTCGCGGCGGATCCGCCCGGCGGGAATCGCGCTGATTTTTCTGCTGATCCTCGCAACCGGCCTGGGCGTCGGACATCAGCGCGATTCGGTTTATTACATCTTTTCGTTTCTCTGCGCTCTGATTCTGATCGCTTTGCCCTGGGCGTTTTTGCGCAGCGCGAAAATCCAAGCAAAACGTGAGCTACCCCGATATGCAACCGCTGGCGAACCGATGAAATACATCATCGAAGTGACCCATACCGGTCGGCGAAAACTGCGCCACGCCTGGCTTTCTGAAACCCTTCCCGACCCGCGGCCGGGTTTGACGAATTTCAAAAATCTCCGTGAGCCCGGCGAAGAAGAACGGAATCTTTTCGACCGCTCGCTCGCCTACTATCGTTGGCAATGGCTGATTTCCCGGCGGCGGATTTTCAGCGAAAATTCCTGCCCGGATTCGATTTCACTCTCCCCCGGAGCTTCGTGTCGGTTAAATGCCGAGCTGGTGCCGCGCCGACGGGGAGTGATCCAGTTAAACGATTTGCGGCTCCTGCTTCCGGATCCCTTGGGCATCGTGCAGCGTTGCCGGAAAGTGCCCGCGCCCGTGGCGATCGTCACCGTTTTACCGCGGCGTTTCCCCCTCCCCACCTTCGAAATGCCGGGCAACACCCGCTTTCAAGTCGGCGGTGACACGAATACCAACGCGATCGGCAATGCCGGCGAATTCGTTGGCCTGCGCGACTACCGACCCGGCGATCCGCTTCGCCAAATCCACTGGAAAAGTTGGGCAAAAACCAGGCGCGCGATCGTCAAGGAACTGGAAGATACATTCTACCCACGATACGGATTGGTCCTCGATACCTTTCCGGAAGACCCGCACGGTGCGGTTTTTGAAGAGACCCTTTCAGTCGCTGCGTCCTTTGTTTCGTCGCTGGATCGGAGCGACTCGTTGCTCGATCTGATGTTTATCAAGGACGAAGCCCATATCGTCACCGCCGGGCGCGGGCTGGCACGCACGGAAAAACTGCTCGAAGTTCTCGCCGGTGTCGAAGCGGAGGAATCCGCGGACTTCGCACCGCTCTCGCGCTTGGTATTGCAGCATCGGGACGTGCTCACCTCTTGCCTCGTGATCTTATGCGGCTGGGATGAAAGCCGGGCAAATTTCTTAAAATCCCTCCAACGAGGTGGAATCATCTGCGCCCCCATCGTCATCGGAACCGGCCCGAAACCGGAAGGTCTGCCGGTTCATTGGCTCGAATCCGGAAAGGTCGGCACGGACCTGAACAAGCTGCCGCGTCACCTGCAAATCGAATCTTAACTCTCGAAAGCCCATTTACACCGTCCATCCACCGCCCCGCTTTTTGATCGGCACCTCCCTGCTTTTTTGGGGGGCGGTGACCGATCATGCGCTGATCGCGGTCGTCCTTTGCCTGTTGATCGAAGGAGCGTCTTGGGTGCGGTTGCGCTGGGAATTCACCGATGACGCCTTCATTCGCGCTTGGCAGATCAGCATCGCGATGCTTGCGCTGACAGTCGCTCTCATCTGGTCGGACGGACATCGTTACACGGCCTTGAGCCGACTTTTGGTCTGGTTACCGGTGGTGCTTTTACCGGTTCAGTTCGTCCAAACCTACGGTTTTCGAAACACGATACCGATCCATACCTTTTCGTTTTTCGCCCGCCAACGGCGCGAGCGCAATCTTCGCCTCGGGCTCGAATCGTCCGCTGCGAAACTGAATTTCGGAAACATCTATTTCATCACCACACTCGTCGCCTGCATCCTCGGCACCCGCTCGAATCAACCGTGGTTTTTCCCCGGCGTGGTTATCCTGACCGGTTGGGCGTTTTTTTCTCGTCACCGCCCGCGTTTGTTTCCCCTCGCGTTCGCAGTAGTGCTCGCCGGTTGCCTCGCGGTCGGTGGCCAAATCGGGCTGCGGCATCTGACGCATTATTTGACCGGCCGAGGTGGCGCCGCGCAAGGAACGACCACCCGTACGGCCATCGGTTCGCTCGGCGAGGTCAAACAATCGCCTGCGATTTTATGGCGGCTGAAACCGTTCGACGAAAAAAGGAGCCCCCGGCTTTTACGCACGGCCAGCTTTAACGAATACCGCGGCAGCAGTTGGACCAGCCGGATCAAACCGGACGTTTCCAACCCCGAGATGGATTTCCAAGATCTCGACCGACTGCAAACGTATTATATCGTTCGCCCGAAGCCAGATCCTCGTGCGTTTCGTCCGTCACTTGCCCGCTTCGACCTGCGCGGTGCCGCCGTTTCCGGGTCGAAACTGCCCCTGCCGGGAAATGCCGCGAGCCTTCACGGCTTCGGGCTCGATGGTGCGGACCGCAATTCGCTCGGATCCGTCCGCATTTTCCCCAAATCAGCGATCATTCACGGAACGGTCATCTGGGGTGACGATGTCTCGCCGGAATCGGCACCGTGGGATCTGCAAGACACACGCATCGCCGAAAACGAGCTGGCAACACTCCAACAAATCGCCACCGAAACCGGTCTGGCAACCGCGCCGGATTTATCGACAAAACTGTCGATCCTGAAAAACTGGATGCAGCGAGAATTCCGCTACACCCGGTATTTATCAATTCCCCCGCCCCGGACGCCCCGCAGACGAAACGGCCAGTATGACCCCACCCCGATCTCGGTTTTTCTCACGACCAATCGTGCCGGACATTGCGAATATTTTGCCACTGCCGCAGCGCTTTTGCTCCGTTCGGTCGGCGTTCCGACTCGTTACACCGTGGGTTTCGCCGTGACCGAAAAAGATCCGAAGCGCGGCGAGTTCGTGCTGCGTGGCACTCACGCCCACTCGTGGTGCCGCGTCTGGGATGAAAAATCGCAACGGTGGATCGACTTCGACCCAACGCCTCCTTCCTGGATCAATGTCGAAACGATCGCCCCCACCCGCGCTCAAGCCATGGCCGACGCATTCCTTCGCATGCGAGAGGATTTTTTCCTCTGGAGAAATCGACCGGAAAACCGGTTTGCGGCCTCCATCGTGATGGTGGTCATCGGCCTGATCGCGATCGGAATCGTCGCCCGCCGCCTCTGGTTCTCCAAAAAAATCGTCGATCGAGAAAACGCGAAGATCCGCCTAGACCCGACAGCCGTAAAAACGCCGCTGCACGAATTGGAACATCTCGCGGGAAAAATCCTCGGCCCGCGCCCAACTGGTTTGCCCTTTTCCCACTATCTCCTCCAACTTCGGTTCCGCTTGCAGAACCCTGACCATCTCGACGAAGCGATTCTTCTCCACCAACGTCTCCGATTTGATCCCGCTCCCGCATCCCTTCAACCGGTTTCACGGCTGGAAGAACTGGTCGACGAATTGAAGAAAAACTTCGCAGGGTTGATCGAAAAAATGGACTCGCCCACTTGATTTCGGCACGGGGCATTCAGCCATGACGAAACCGGTCTGCCGGTTCTCAGGGAACCGCCCGTCATCAAAAAAGGGGCGAGACCTTTCGGCCCCGCCCCTTTTTGAATTACTGAATCTTATTTCGCAGCTGCGATGACGTGATCCTTGGTCATGCCAAGTTCTTTCATCACCGTATTGCCTGGGGCACTGAAACCAAAACGGTCGATTCCGAGGACTTTGCCTTCGGTGCCGACATATTTCCACCAGAGATCGGTCACACCGGCCTCGATCGAAATGCGCTTGGTAACGGCTTTCGGCAGCACGCTTTCACGATATTCCGCGCTCTGACGATCGAAACGCTCGAAGCAAGGAACAGAAACGACGCGCACGCCGTCGCCCAACTCTGCCGCAGCGGCAACCGCGTGTTGCAGCTCGGAACCGCTCGCCATCAAGATGGTGGTGAGAGTGCCTTTTTCCTTCACCACGACGTAAGCACCGCGGAGCACACCTTCGCGACGCTCTTCGACGGAAAGGTGGTTCATCAAAGGAATCGCCTGACGGGTCAGGATCAACGCTGTTGGACCGTCGGTTTTGGTCAACGCGGCGACAAAAGCACCGGCGGTTTCCTCGGCGTCGCCAGGGCGGATCACGTCGAGATCCGGGATCACGCGCAAGCCGCTGACGGTTTCAACCGGTTGGTGAGTTGGACCGTCTTCACCGACACCCACGGAATCGTGAGTGAAAATGTAGGTGACCGGAATTTTCGCCAATGCCGCAAGACGGATCGAACCGCGCATGTAGTCAGCGAACACCAGGAAAGTCGCACCGCTCGCACGGAACAAACCGTCGTAAGCGATACCGTTGCAGATCGCGCCCATGGCGTGCTCACGGATACCGAACCAAATGTTGCGTCCGGTGAAATCCTTCGGCGAGAAGTCGCCACCACCGCTGATGTAGTTTTTCGTCGAACCGAAAAGGTCCGCGCTACCAGTCAGGAATTGTGGAACGGCCTTGGCGACCGCGTTGATGACGGTCGAACCTGCGGAACGAGTCGCGTCATTGTAATTTTCGGCGAACGCCGGGATTTTCGCACTGAGATCGGATGGGATCGAAGCGGCCACTCCTGCGGTCAATTCCGCAGCGAGCTCTGGATTCGCAGCGCTCCACGCATCATAGGTTTTCTGCCAAGCTTCGAACTCAGCCTTGGATGCCGCTTTTTTCTCGGCGAAAAACGCGTGAGTCTCTGGAGAAACGTAGAACAGTTCATCGGCAGGAAGGCCAAGACCGGCGCGGGCCGAATCCACAAACTTCGCTCCGCCTTCACCGTGGCCTTTTGCCGTACCTGCGACTTCAGGAATTCCTTTGCCGATGATCGTCTTGGCGATGATGACTTTCGGACGGCCGTTGTCGTTCGCCTTCGCTTTTGCGATCGCGTCCGCGATGGCGGTGAGATCGTGACCGTCGATGGTCACTGCATCCCAGCGTTGGGAAATGAAATATTGCTCAGCATCCTCACCTTGAGTCGCGTCCGCCATGGCGTCGAGCGTCACGTCGTTGGAATCATAAATGAGAATCAGGTTATCGAGATCGTTGTGACCAGCGAATGCGATCGCTTCCTTCGCGACACCTTCTTGAAGGCAGCCATCACCGTGAATCGCGATCACGTGGTGATCGAAAAGGGTGTGCTCTGCGGTGTTAAAACGAGCTGCGGCACGTTTTCCGGAGATCGCATAACCCACGGCGTTGCCGATGCCCTGTCCGAGTGGACCGGTGGTCGCTTCGACACCTGGAGTTTCGTGGAACTCCGGATGGCCCGCGGTGATGGAATGGAATTGGCGGAAATTTCTCACTTCGCCGATCGGCACGGCGTAGCCAGAAAGGTGCAACCAGCTGTAAAGGAACATCGATCCGTGGCCGGCGGAAAGGATGAAACGGTCACGGTTCAACCATTTCGGCGCATCTGGAAAATAACGCATCGATTCGCCGAAAAGGGCGGCACCGATTTCCGCGCAGCCGAGAGGCAGACCGAGGTGGCCGGAGGAACAGGCGTGGACGGCATCCATGGCCAGGCCACGGGCTTCATTGGCAGCTTGAGCAAGCAGGGTGGTATTCATGAGAATGATCGCCGGTCCGGTAGTTGAGGAACGGTGCGCCGACAGACTAGAAATTCTCTTCCAGTTGACAAGCCGCCATTCACTCGGAGTGCGTATGTTTTCTCGGTCTTTAAGGGATCCGAAAAATATTTTAGATTTATGATGAAAAAAATCTTGCACAAGGTGTCCGGTTCGGGTTCTTTTTCGCCCGCACCGCGACTAACGACCCGTTCGTCTATCGGTTAGGACTCCAGGTTTTCATCCTGGCAAGAAGGGTTCGACTCCCTTACGGGTCGCCATCGCGTTTTAATTTCTCCCCTCTGGGGGGAACTCAGCGGTGCCCGAAGACGTTTCCAGCTCTTCTATTTCTTAATTTCAGATTCTTTAATCTGTAAATCCGCCGGATCGCCCGTTTCACTTCGCACGGAATTCTTCGTTTCGATGTTCATGGTTGAGCGTTCGACGTTCGAGGTTCTCTTTTCACCGTGACCGCTTCAGAAAAATCCGACGCCCTGCGCCGCCGTAAAAACGGCCCGCCCATCTCCGCACTCACCGCCTACGATTATGCGACCGCAAGACTGATCGACGAAGCCGGTGTCGATCTTTTGCTCGTTGGCGATTCATTGGGCATGGTCGTCCTGGGATTTCCCGACACCACCCATGTCACGCTCGACCACATGCTTCATCACATCGCCGCCGTCGCGCGCGCGAAACCGAACGCCTTGGTCATCGGTGACCTGCCGATTCATACCTACGACACGCCCACTCAAGCCGTGACCACCGCGAAACAACTCGTCGCCGCCGGCGCCGAAGCGGTGAAACTGGAAGGCGGAGTCAGCGAAGCCGAAAAAATCCGTGCGATTGTCGATGCAGGCATACCGGTTTGCGGACACCTCGGCATGCTTCCCCAGAGCGTCCTCATCGAAGGTGGCTATCGCAAAAAAGGCAAAACCGCCGAACAAGCGGAACTTCTTTATCAAGATTCAAAAGCGATCATCGAAGCCGGGGTTTTCGCCATCGTTTTTGAATCGGTCGCTTCCGAAACGGCAAAAGATCTCACAACCCGCTTGGATGTCCCCATCATTGGCATCGGATGCGGAACAGGAAACTGCGATGGCGAAGTCGCCGTGATCACCGATCTCATCGGATCGTTTCCGTGGTTCGTCCCGCCTTTCGCTCGCCCGGAAGCGGACGTTGCCAAATCCATTCAGAGCGCCGTGCGGAGTTATATCGATCGGATTTCCCAAAAACGATAATTGTTTTGTTATTATATCTCCATATTCCGTTCTGCCACCGGGTTTGTCCGTATTGTTCATTTTATAAACATACTCCCGGGGCCACCCCGATCGGCGAGTTTGTTGACGCGCTGATTTTCGAAGCACGTCAGCGGCTTTCGCAAACCGGCCCACCCAGAACGATCTATTTCGGCGGCGGAACTCCGAGCATGCTTTCACCCAGCCACCTCACCCGGTTATTCTCCGCGCTCCATGAAATGATCGATTTTAGCGAGCTCGACGAAGTCACGTTTGAGGCAAATCCTGCGACATTCGACTTAAAAAAAGCCGCACTGTTTCAACAACTCGGCGTCACCCGCATCTCTTTAGGCATCCAGTCGTTCACACCTCACGTCCTCAACATTCTAGGCCGTGAACACTCACCCGAACAGGCGAGCGAAGCGGTTTCCATCCTGCGTGAAGCCGGTTTACCATCGATTAATATTGATCTGATGTTTTCCATCCCAGGGCAATCCAAAGACGATTGGGAATCCACCCTGCGGCATGCGATTTCGCTCAATCCAGATCACATTTCCGCCTACAATCTCACTTACGAAGAAGATACCGTTTTTTTCGAGTCCCTGCGTCGCGGGGAGATGCGTGAAAACGAAGATCACGATGCGGAATATTTCCAGCTCGCCGATGAACTTCTGACGGCGACCGGTTTCGATCACTACGAAACTTCGAACTATGCCAAACCCGGTCATCATTCCTCCCACAACAAAGGCTATTGGCTGGGTGAAGACTATCTCGGTCTCGGCCCCTCCGCCGTTTCCACCCTCGCAAACATTCGCTCAAAAAACGTGCCGGACACCGCACGCTACGTTTCTCAAATCAAATCGCTGGGCCACGCGCTTTTCGAATCGGAATCTCTCGACGAAGAAGCCCGCCGCCTTGAGCGCATCGCCCTCGGACTCCGAACCCGCGATGGAATTTCGCTCTCACTTCTCAGACCAGACGCCCTTCAACGCGCGCATCACCTCGCCGACGAAGGCCTCGCCCATCTAACCACCGACCGGTTGACCCTCATCCATCACGGTCGCGCCTTGGTTGACCCCATTGCTGCAGAACTGGTCTAGCGTCCCATGGACCGCGCCATACGCTAACGCCGCATCAGACATTCAATTTCATCCGCTTCGATGGGAATATTGGCCATCAGATCGAAATTCGAATCGCGGCCGATCACCACATTGTTTTCCAACCGGATTCCAATTCCTTCTTCGCGAATGTAAATTCCCGGTTCGATGGTCACCACCATTCCTTCCATGAAAGGCTGATTTGGCGGAGCCACATCGTGCACGTCCAATCCGAGGTGATGGGAAGTGCCATGCATGAAATATTTCTTCACCAAAGGTTTATCCGGGCCTTGTTTGCGAGCTTCTTCGGCATCGATTAGTTGCAGCCCGATCAATTCTTTTTCCATCAATTCCAAGACCTGCTTCTGATAGACTCCCGGAAGTTTTCCCGGCCGTAGCAATGGATCGGCTCCTCGCATCACTCGCAGCACCGCTTCATAAACCGCCCGTTGCCGGGGCGAAAAAGTCCCATTCACCGGCACCGTCCGAGTCATATCCGAATTCCAACCGCCGTATTCCGCAGCGACATCCATCAAAACCAAATCTCCATCTTGGCATATCTTGTCGTTTTCGACATAATGCAGCACGCAAGCGCTTTTCCCGCTGCCGATGATCGGAGAATAAGCAAAACCTCGTGATCCCCGGCGCACGAATTCATGCAATAAATCCGCCTCGATTTCCCATTCGCCGATCTCCGGCTGAATCAAACCCAGCACGCGACGAAATCCTGCCTCCGTGATGTCGCAGGCTTTTTGAATCATCTCGATTTCCTCCGGCTGCTTCAGCATCCGCAACCGGTGCATCAATGGCGAGAGACGCTCATACCGATGCAGCGGATATCTCGATTGGCACTCCTTGATAAACCGGTCGTTCTTCGTCTCAACCACGACGCTCGCCCGCAAATGTTCATTCGTCGACAGATAGATATTCTCCACCTGTGGCAGCCATCGATGAACAAATGACGAAAACGATTCCGACCATTCGATTCTTTGGATCCCACTGCCCGCCTGCGCTTGTTCCTTCGTCAGTTTTTCTCCTTCCCAGATGGCGATTTGCTCACTGGTTTTTTTCACGAACAAGACTTCCCGCTCCGTCGGATCATGGGCATCTGGCATCAGAACAAGCACCGTTTCCTCCTGATTGACGCCTGTTAGATAATACAAATCGCTGTGCTGACGGAAAGGCATCGTTCCATCCGCATTCGTCGGATAGATGTCATTCGCGTGGAGAATCACCACACTATTGGGCTTTAACAAGGCACGCAAATTCCCGCGATTGCGGACGAAGAGCTGTGAATCGATCGACTGGTAACGCACGAGTCCACTTCACAAAATTCCGGCGACCGGTGCAATCTGCTTTTGAGCCGAGGACCTCACCGGTCGCTGGGAGCATTTTGGAACAACTCGTCGTCCGGAGAAACCGCTCGCAGCCGCTCCTCTGCTTTCAATAGTTCCCGGTTGGCAACGGCAAGTTTGCCAGAAATGCTCGCCGCTTTTCGACTCCAGGTTTCCAAACTTTTCGGAACGGATCGGTTCCGCTGTTGCTGAGCGGTTGCGTTGGCATATTCGTCCGCGAGAGCCACCGTCCGGCCTCTCCACATGACGACTCGAGCGCGCAGGAAACCCACATTTCCCGGCAACGGACCTTGCTGCGCCGCCGCTGGTTTACCGCTCCCATTGGGTGAACTGAAACTCAGGTTCTCCCGCTCCAACAAGCTCCGACGTTCACTCTCCTGCCAACGGAATCGCTGATGCCAAGTCTCATCCAAATCGGGAAACGCAATTCTCGCCAGACCATTCTGGTGTTGGATTTCCAATCCGGCCTCCGTCACCTGCCGGATCGTCACATCGTGGTATTCACGTCCTCCCCAAACCTTGAGATGGGGAATTTTTTCACCGACCGCCGCCCGCCAGAGGTTCCTGCGGTGTCGCGCCATGTCTTGCTCCACCTTTTCGATCGACGCAGTCAGCGCCAGGTGTTCGCCTTTCAGCGATTTGATCCGCTCGGATCGCAAGCTGATTTCTTGATTCAACCGGTAAGCAATATCTCGATTTCGCAAGCGCTCCGCAGCCTTTTCCACGTCGGATTTCAACGCGGTAAGGGTGATTTCGTCGTCGCGCACTACCTGCCTCAACGCGTGATTTCCTTTCGAAAGCTCAAACCGTTGATCCAACAACAACGAAAAGAACACCCCTACCAAAACCAGAATTACCATTCCTCCCAAAAAGGAAATCAATCCCGTATGTTCATCAAAAGACAGCATGAGGATTAAAGCTCACTTTGGAGACGGGCGATCTCCAAAACGACCGAAGAAAGCTGGTTCTTTTTGACCTGAATCACCGCCTCCGTGTCACTGGTACGCTTGATACCGCTCTGGTTGCGCAAGCCCTTCTCCAAACTCTTGATCTCCTCGGCGAGCTGTTTTTTCCGGGCCTTCAATACGGCAATCGTCCGCACGATTTCCTTTTTACGTTCGACGGCCTGCCTTTCTTTTTGCTCGGCCTGCTGCTTTTCGAAAGATTGATTTGCGACGGCGACCGCCGCATCATGTTTTTGATGCATCTCGTGCTCTTGAGCGAGCGCCTCGTCTTTTTTCTTCGGGTCGTATTGGAAACGCTCTTTCAGTTCATCGGAAAGTTCATCAAAGCTGAGTCGCTTCTGGCCGTATTCATGGCGGATCTGGATACCAATCGGCGTCACTTCGCGGATCACCACCCTTTTATACACCTCACCGGTCACCGTCGTCAGTTCATCCATCTCCTCACCCACGGCTTTCGCGCGCACATGAGCTCGGTATTCTTCTTTGTATGCCTCGAAGGCTTCGTCTACGTTGACGAATTCCTGCGTCGCTTTCGCATGCGCTTCGTTCAAACCGGTCAAGGTTTCTTCGAGCAGACTCATCTCGCGATTCGTCTCGTCCAGTTCACGGGAAATTTCCACATTCTCCTGAAGCAGAGCCAATCGCTCTTCGCGGTCTTTGATCCCTTCGACATACCCATTGATCTCCCGCTGTTGGGAACGGACAATCGACTCAATCGACCGGCCATGGCCTTGGAGGTCTTCGTCGAATGCGAAGGTAAATAATAAGCCGAAACCCAATAGAACCAGTAGAGCAATGATCATTCCGATCACTCCAGGTCCGCGGCTGCTTGTCATCAAATCTGAGAAAGACATAATCGAATCTGTGAGGGGTTAGCGCAGGGTGTATTTATTCTGATACTCCGCGAATTCACTTTGGAGCGTCTGCTTCTTGGCGTTTAACTCCACGATTTCCATTTCCAGCCGGGCAATCTCGGAAATCTGAGCTTCGGATTTTTCTTTCGCGACGCTCAACTCCTGAGATCGATTTGGTCCCGCGTTTTGGAGTTGCTCATCCAAGAGGGCGAGTTCGCCCCGCAAGCGTTCGATTTCCGCCGCCTGCCGATCCCGCTTGGAAACGAGTTCCTTGGACTCGCATGAGATGAGGCAACAAGCAGCCAGAGAGGTGATACAGGAATAGCGAAGGAGACGTTTCATAGGCGTTGTAGGAAAATTGGGGGATCAATAAGGGATTAACCGTACGGTCAGATGCCGAAAAAAATCGGCAACTGGCCGTCATGAGGATGAGGAAAAGCGTTTGATCGGAAGGAAAGGCTCGTTGTTTTGCGATTTGCGCGGTTGGTCTCTCACAGGTACGGCCATGTTTTCAATGTTTTAAATTCAGTTTCTCACGACTGATTCATTGCAAGAAACGCGCCACTTCAGCCCCAGAATGATTCTTTTTTCCGCACGAAAACGACCCCTCGACGCTGACATTTCCGTCACAAGCGCTGCGACCTGGCAGAAACGAAAAATGCCCGGTCTTGCCGGGCATCCTTCACCATCATCGTCCGCAAAATACGAACGGGTCTCGCATCAAAATCCGCTCAATCTTTCGGCAGCGGCTGGCCTTTCGTCTCAGGGAGAAACGGTAGTACCACCACCCCCAGCAGGAAAATCAGACACATCCACGATGCGGCATCGCGGAAAGCGTCGATCTTCGCCGCCGATTTGATCGCCGCCAACGCACTTTCGC
This sequence comes from Akkermansiaceae bacterium UBA1315, assembly GCA_002307065.1. Classification (GTDB taxonomy): domain Bacteria; phylum Verrucomicrobiota; class Verrucomicrobiia; order Verrucomicrobiales; family Akkermansiaceae; genus Luteolibacter. The sequence continues at coordinate 59,830 of DBTN01000039.1, forward strand.
TCGCCGAAGATCCAGCGGCAAGAACCGCGGTCGCCTCGGCCTTTTTTGCAAGATTTGCCGCCAGCAAACCCAGCGTCAATGGACCAAACGCCGCCAGATACCGGCCGACATTGTAGCAGAATGAAATACCGGTCGCGCGCAGACGCGTCGGGAAAAGCTCAGGCAAATAAATCGAAAATCCGGCGAAGACCGAAAGATGAAAAAAGCCCATCACCGGCGCCATCCACAAAATGTCGAAACGACCGTTGATTTTTCCAATCATCTGGAAAACGAAAACCGTCACGATCAGCGACCCAATGAAAAACATGCCGAATGCTTTTTTGCGGCCGACTTTTTCCGTCACTCGCGTGAAAACCAACATCCCGGCAAACGCACCCAGATTGAAACAGAGCAAATTGATCGCCATCCAGAACTGCTTGCCCTTGTTGATTTCCTCAAGGGGCACTCCCCGCTCTTTGAAATTGTAGGTGATGATATCGCCCACCAAATCGCTCGAAAAAACTCCGATCCCCCACAGGCCGATCACGCCTGCGCAAGAAAGCACCATGCCAAAAAGCGCATGCTTCCGCCACTTCGCATGACCAAATAGATCCCGGTAGGAACCCGATCTCTGGCCAGAGGCCCTGGCGCGATCGCGGGATTCCGTCCACGATGCCGGCTCCTTCATCCGCATCTGAATCGTCGCCACCAAAAACGCCGGTAAGGCACCAATCAAAAACAGCCATTTCCAATAAGTCGGGCTTTCTCCAAATGCCGTGAGCGCGATCGTCAAACCGATCAAACCCGCAGCGACATTCCCTACGGCCGAAAACGATTGAAGGACTCCCAGCGCGCGGGGACGAACCTCACCCGGCACCGTGTCGGCAACCAACGCCACCGCCAAACCAAACACACCACCCACCCCCAAACCGGTGACAAACCGGTAAACCGCAAAATCGGTAAATGTCGTCGATAGCGCCGACAAACCGGTCGCCAACGAATACAACAAAACCGTCACGGAAAGCATCTTCGCTCGCCCATACCGATCCCCCAAAGAACCGAAAATCATTCCACCCGTCGCCCAACCAAATACAAAAACCGAGGTGGAAAGCCCGACAAAAAAGCCTTTCTTCTCGTGTTGCGCCGCTGTCAGCAACGAATCCAGTGCCGGACTGCGAGCCAAATTGAAAAGCTGCTGATCGAGACAGTCAAAAAGCCACGCCAGAGTCGCGACCACAAAAACCAGACGCTGATATCGATCGAGTTGTGACCACCAGCTTTTGCCGGTCGGGACAGATGGATGAGGAGGATAAGGTAAGGACATCAGTGAAAACAGGTTGGCTTGTCAAACTCCACCCGTCACCGCGCGGTTCGGCAAGCCTCAATGCGCCGAATTGCCGACTTTCCCAACCCCGCCCTCGACAAAATCGGCCCAATTCGTTTGTTTTTCCCCACTCAACAGCCTTCTAAAATCCTTTTATTATGAAATTCGGAATCATCGGCGCCGGCATGATCGGCCACTTTCACGCTAAAGCCATCACCGCCATGACCGGTGGCACCCTCCATTCGGTTTTCGACCTCCGCATCGAAGGTGCTCAAAAACTTGCTTCCGAATACGGCGTCAAAGCCTACTCCAACATCGACGAATTTCTCGCCGATCCCGAGTTGGAAATCGTCACCATCGGCACGCCTTCCGGAGCGCACCTTGAGCCCGCCCTCGCCTCGCTCAACGCGGGCAAACATGTCATCTGCGAAAAGCCGTTGGAAATCACCACCGCCCGCATCGATCAGCTCACCGCAGCCGCTGCGGCCAATGGAAAAACCATCGCTGCCGTCCTGAACCGGCGCTTCCACCCGGGCATGACCGCCTTCAAAAAAGCCGCCGATGAAGGCCGATTCGGCAAACTGACCTCCGCGTCCTGCTACGTAAAATGGTTCCGCGACCAGGCCTACTACGACTCCGCCGCCTGGCGCGGAACGTGGGCCCTCGATGGCGGCGGCGCTTTGATGAATCAGTCGATCCACACGATCGATGCTCTCATTTACCTCGCTGGGCCGGTGAAATCCGTCCAAGCGAATACCGCTTGTCTCGCCCACACCGACATCGAAGTCGAAGACATCGCCGTCGCGATCGTCGAATTTGAAAATGGCGCTCGCGGCGTGATTGAAGGCTCGACCTGCACTTGGTCCAAAGACGGGCATCCCGCACGGGTGCAACTCGCCGGGACCGAAGGTTCGGTCTTCCTCGCTGACGAATCGTTTGAGCTATGGGATTTCAAAAACGAAAAGCCCGAAGATGAAGAAATCCGCAAAACCTTGATGAAAGGCCAAGAGGCCGGTCTCGGCGCGAACGATCCATCCGCGATCAATTTCTACCAACATCAGCGGAATTTCGAAGAAGTCGTCAACGCCATCCATGAAGGCCGCGAGCCGACCACTTCCGCCGCTGAGGCTCGCAAACCGGTCGAGCTGATCTGCGCCATTTATGAAAGCGCACGCAACGGCGGTAAAAAAATCGAGTTCTGATCCCCATGCCTTTCCCGACCTCAAAACTTACCGGTTTCGCCGACGAAGCGTCGCGTGATTTGGAAAAACAAATCCAAGCGACGAAAGACATCGGTTGGACGAACATTTCCGCACGGATGATCGGCGGCGCGAACATTCACGAAATCCCGGAGGACGAGTTCAACCACGTCGCCGATCGCTTGGATGAAGCGGGAATCCACGTCCCGGAATTCGGCTCACTGATTGCCAACTGGGGAAAAAAAATCGATAGCGACTTCGCCATCACCATCGCCGAAATCGAGCGTGCGATTCCCCGCATGCAGCGCCTCGGAACCAAGATCATCCGAATCATGTCCTACGCTCAAGAAGCGTGGGGCGCGGGCCAACAGGAAGACGAACGCATCCGCCGCTTGCGCGAAATCGTCGCCCGTTTCGCCGATCACGGCCTGATCGCCGCTCACGAAAACTGCATGAACTGGGGAGGATTTTCCGCCGACCATTCACTGCGCCTCGTCGAACAAGTCCCCGGTCTGAAATTGATCTTCGATACCGGCAATCCCGTATTCCAACGCGACCGTTCCAAACCCAAAACCGACGGCACCTTTCCTTGGCAGGACGCTTTCGAATTCTGGCAAACCGTCCGCGACCACGTCGTCCACATCCATATCAAAGACTGCCACAACCCAACCGGTGACGACGTCGAACCGGAATACACGATGCCCGGCTTGGGAGCGGCGAAACTTCGGGAAATTCTCTCGGACGCGATCGCCCGCGGCTACGACGGTTACATCGCGATCGAGCCTCACGTCGCCACGGTTTTCCACGCGCCGGATCCCACGCTCGTGGATTGGCAGCAATGCTACGACTCGTATGTCGAATACGGCAAACGCTTCGAAACATTGGTGAACGAAATCTAACAGATTCTCGCAGCCGGACCCTTCAGACAAAATCGCCAAACGCGATCATCGGAAAATCCGTCACCTGCTCCAGCTTTACCCCATAAAGCCGGGCGATCTCCGGGGCGTCCGAGACGTGATAGACGTCTCGGTAGTAAATTTCCTTAATCCCGTAAGCGCAAAGCGTTTGCATACAGGCGGTGCAAGGCATGGTGGTCGTCGCCACCAGCTTTGCTTCGCCGCGGCGAAACAGACTGCAAAGATTCACCTCCGCGTGCAGCATGAACTTTTGCCGAGCTTCACGGTCGTCCCAAAACTCCGGCGGAGCGATGAAACCGGGCGCTAAACCGTTGTAAGCCGTGCCGATGACCCGATTGTCAAAATCGAGCGCGGCGGCACCGACTTTTCGATACGGGTCTTCCGAGCGCAAGCTGGCGACGTGGGCCAGCGCCATCGCGTATTGCGGAATGGAAAGGCGGGACATGGCCACAGCCTGAAACGCGCACCCTTCCCTGCCAAGCGCCAAGCCAGTACAGATCGGGTATTTTCCAGATTCCCTCTTGGAAAGCCCATCCCGCCCCCGCAATTTCCCGCCGTGAATCCATCGCGATCGGGAGTGCTGGCGGCCATCGCCGCGTTTTTCTTGTGGGGTGTCTTACCCATCTTCTGGAAACACCTGAGCTTTTTGCCGCCCGTATCGATCGTCGCCCAACGCACGGTTTGGTCGTTGGTGTTATTGCTCGCGATCCTATTCTTTCGCGGTGAGTCGCGGAAGCTTACCACCGGTTTGCGTTCTCCAAAAACCCTCGGTTTGCATTTCGCCTCCGGCATCCTGCTTTCCTCAAACTGGCTCCTCTACGTCTGGTCCACGCTCAACGGCCACATCGTCGAAGCCGCGCTCGGTTATTATCTCAATCCGTTTTTCAACATGCTCTTCGGCGCATTATGGTTTGGCGAACGTCACAACCGGTGGCAGTTTTCGGCGATCGCCCTCGCGCTGATCGGCGTGGGATTTCAGATTCCCGGAATCGGTGGCGTCCCATGGATCGCCCTGATTTTAGCGATCAGCTTTTCGCTTTACGCAGTGATCCGGAAACGCGCGCCGCTCGATTCCTTGGCTGGCTTGACCGTTGAAACCATCCTCCTCGCGCCCATCGCACTCGTCTGGTTGATCGCCACATCGTCGTCTCCAAGCGCCGCTTTCGGAACCACCCCGATCCAGATTTTCACCGTGATCAGCACCGGTTTGGCGACCGCCGCTCCGCTGCTTTGCTTCGGTTACGCGGCGCGAAAGATCTCTCTCACGACGCTCGGGGTTCTGCAATTCATCGGCCCGACGATCCAGTTTTTCATCGGCTGGAAAATCTACGGCGAGCCGATGACGCAAATGCGGCTGCTGTCCTTTGCCCTCATTTGGTTGGCCATCGCGATCTACGCCTTCGACGCCTTTCACAAGCGCCCGGTAGTCGAAACCGCCAAATAACAACGCCGGGCTTGCGGCGGGCTCACCGGGCGGCTAATCCCAAGACATGCTTGATGAAGTTCGTGCGCTTTTAATTCTCCAGGATCGTGACCGCAAACTGATCGCGATCGCCAAAGACCTCGAAAAACTCCCGCAGGACGAAGCCCGTGCAAAAACCAAACTCGCCGGAGATCAGGCCGCCGTCGCAAAGGCTCACGACCTGGTGCGCGAAGCCGAACTGAAAGTCAAAAAGGTCGAGCTCGATGCGGAAACCCGCCGCACGACCATCAAACGCCTGAAAAACCAGCAGTTCGAAACGCGGAAAAACGAGGAATTCCAAGCGCTTTCCCACGAAGTCGTCCGTTACGAAAAAGAAGTGGACGCCCTGGAAACGATCGAGCTCGAAGCGATGGAGGAAGTCGACAAATGCCGCACCAAACTTAAAGCCGCCGAAGCCGCGCTCGCCCATACCCAAACGTTGGTGGACGAGGACCTGGCCAGCATCGCGACCCGCCAGGAGCAACTTCGAACGAACCGCGACGAACTCCTCGCCGAACGCGAAAAACTTTCCGTCGGCGTCGATAGCGGACTGCTTTCTCTTTATGACCGGTTGATGCGGGTGAAAAACGGCGTCGCCGTCGCACCGATGCAGGCCGGGCGCTGCACCGGTTGCCAGATGAAATTGATTTCCTCAACCGTGATGAAAGTCCAAACGGACAAGGAAATCGTCCAATGCGAAGATTGCGGCCGGATTCTTTACGACGGTTGAGACCGGTCACCTGGAATTCCCGAAACGCCGTGCCAGCTCTTTTAAACTCAGCTCGCTGAGCGTCGGCCGTCCGTCGGCCGTGCAGTAGGGCAGCTCGCACGCGAACAATTCGCTGAGCAACGGATCAATTTCCGAAAGTTTCGGCTGGATAAACATCGCCGAGCGCTTCGCGAAAAGCCGCGCCAAACGATCATAGGCAAAACGTTTCCCCGGAGAAGATTCATGCAGCAGCTCGTCGAGGAAATCGCCGATCAATCGTTGCGGATTCTCAACCGGCAAGCACGCGGGCAAACTCCAGATCTGCAGGGTATTTCCCCCGAATGCCTCGACTTCCAAACCGATTTCCGAAAGCGAAATCCGCTCCCGCAAAATCAAATCCATATCCCGTGGATCGAGTTCTAACAAAACCGGCACAAGGAATCCCTGCGTTTTTAACTCCCCTTCCTGCTGCCGCAAAAGCCGTTCGTAATAGATCCGCTCCTTCGCCGCCTTCGGATCGAAAATCACCAACCCATCATCGGACTGCAAAAGCGCATATCGATCGTGGAGCAAGCTCATCACGCGGAAAGCCGGCCGATGCTCATTCGCCAGCACCGGCGGGGCCTCCGGCACGGAAACTTCCACCGCCAGCGGCGGCTCCGCAGCACGAAAATCCGGAAAACTGGGCTGCACCTGTTTGATCCGCGATGACCAGGCGGGTTTGGAAACCGGCGGAATTGCGGGCGCATCGATTTCCACCGCTGGCCGCTCCAGATCAGACGCCGGGTCTTTTAAAACCGGTTGAACTACCGCAGGCCGCAATCCAGAAAGCACCGCTTCTAAAATCGCATCTTTGACGTCGAGCGGCCGATGAAACCGGACCTCGCGTTTCGCCGGATGCACGTTCACATCGACCAAATGCGGCTCAAGCTCAATCCACAACCAAGCCGCCGGATGCTGTCCGTCCGCGATCGCCCCGCGAAATCCTTCGGACAAGGCGCGGGAAATGATCGAGTCCTCGACCGGTCGCCCATTGAGAAACACGAACTGGTGCCGACGTCCTTTCCGCGCGTGGCTCGCCGGCAGAACAAACCCCTCGACCGAGACGCCGTTCCCTCGCGCGACCGGCAGCGAAATCAGCTCACGCCCAAGATCGTTTCCTACGATTTGCCGCACTCGGTCCACCGCCTTGGCGACCGGTGGCAAATCGAAAACTTCGCGTTCGTCTCGCCGCAACCGGAATCGCACCGTCGGCGCGGCCAACGCGTGCAAACGAACCTGGTGTTCAATGTGCGCCGATTCAGTCGATTCCGCGCGCATGAATTTTTTCCGCGCCGGCATGTTATAAAAAAGCGACTTCGCCTCGATCGTCGTCCCGGGGGCACCACCCGCGTCACGAACATCGCGGACCTTTCCGCCATCGACCAAAATTTCCGTCCCCGCGACCGATTCCTTTTCACGGGTCAACATCCGGAATCGCGAAACGCTCGCAATGCTCGGCACCGCCTCCCCACGAAAACCCAAGGTCAAAATCGCGGCCAAATCTCCTGACGTCCGCAGTTTACTCGTCGCATGCCGCTCCAGCGAGAGCAGCGCATCTTCTCGCGACATCCCACAGCCATCATCCGTCACCCGGATCAACGCCGATCCACCACGGTCGACATCCACCCGGATTTCCCGAGATCCAGCGTCGATGCTGTTTTCGACAAGTTCCTTCACCACCGACGCAGGCCGTTCCACGACCTCCCCGGCCGCCACCTGGCTGGCAAGAATATCGGAAAGGACTCGGATCTTCGGCATCGGCGGACGATTTAACCGCCGTTTTCCGCCGCCATCAACTCCCAAGGAGCATCAATGCAAGATCGCCAGCAGTGAAGAGCAAAGAAGAGAGGGCGAACGCGTTGCGCCCCTCCTTGTTTACCTCTCTTCCCAAAGTTCTTCCGCATGTTCAGCGGATTTTGGTTCGAGATGGGAAATCACCCGACCATCGGGGTGAAGGAGCGCTGCGACGCTGGCTTCGATTTCGGTCGCGGCGTCGTGGGCTTGTCCGACGGTGAGTTCGTCATCAAAAACCAGGTGAAACTCAACCCAGTGCGTCCGTCCGGAATGGCGGTAACGGAGGTTGTGGTAAGAAAGGCCGCGCTGGTGCATTTCCACATCCAGCAATTCGCAGATTTTCTTTTCCACGATCGGATCACTCTCATCCAGCAAACCGCCGAGGCTCTGACGGATCAGCCCGTATCCGGTCCATAAAATGTTAAACGCTGCCAGCGTCGCCGCGATCGGATCCCACCAAACCCAACCTGTCCAGTAGATCAAGCCAAGCGCGATCAGCACCGCCACACTCGACCAAACGTCGGTCAAAACATGCAGCCCGTTCGCTTTTAATAAGGGCGATCCGCTTTTTTTGGCGACCCGCAACAGCGAGAGCCCCAAAAACAAATTGATCACCGCCGCGGCCCCCGTCATGAGCGCACCAAATCCCAGATTGGAAATTTCCACCCCAAAGATCAATTGCCGCCCCGCCGCATATAAAATCAGGAGCGCCGCCGCCGAGATCATTGCTCCCTCAAACCCCGCCGATA
>DBTN01000039.1:68245-68865 GCA_002307065.1 Akkermansiaceae bacterium UBA1315
GCATTGCTCCCTCAACCCCCGCCGATAAAAACGCCACCTTATCGTGCCCGAAATGATGCGTCTCGTCCGCCGGTTTATGAGCCAGCCGCAACGCCCACGCCGCAAACGCAACCGCAAGAACATGCACCACCGATTCCGCAGCATCCGAATAAACCGCCGATGAACCGGTCACCACCGCTGCCGTCACCTTGGCAACCAATAGAAAAATCGCCACCCCGAGCGATAAATTCATAACCCTTTTCTGATCGTCGAAGCTCGCCACCCGCGCAGTCTCTCCATTTGCACAAACATGACAACACAGACTTTTTGACTAAAAAAACCGGTTTTCTTTGTTCCACGAGAAGATCGGTGCTTGTTTTCTTGCAAAAAAAACGCACAAGCCTGTTTCTCCCGCGCCGCCAGCCTCGTTTTCGGCGCGCCGCTTGATTCTCAATTCTTATGGATACGCCTTCTTTTTCTGAACTCGGACTGCCCGACGATCTCCTTTCCGCCATCGAAATTCTCGGCTATGAAAAGCCATCGCCCATCCAAGCGATGAGCATTCCGCCTGCCCTCGAAGGCAAAGACATTCTCGGACTTTCTGCGACGGGTTCCGGAAAAACCGCCGCGTTTGCGCTTCC
>DBTN01000039.1:69110-69434 GCA_002307065.1 Akkermansiaceae bacterium UBA1315
GAAAAACCGCCGCGTTTGCGCTTCCTGCGCTCGCAAAACTCGACGTCAGCCTCGCTTACCCGCAGGTTCTGATTCTTTGCCCGACCCGTGAACTCGCCGTCCAAGTGTGCGAAGAAGTCCATCGCCTCGGTCAGAAAAAAATCGGCCTCCACGCGACACCCGTTTACGGCGGCGCCCCGATGGACCGCCAACTCCGGGCACTCCGCTCCGGCACCCAGCTCGTCGTCGGCACCCCCGGTCGCTTGCTTGATCACCTTCGCCGTGGCTCTTTTGATGCTTCCCGCGTAAAAATGGCGATCTTGGATGAAGCCGACCGCATGCTCG
>DBTN01000032.1 GCA_002307065.1 Akkermansiaceae bacterium UBA1315
ATTAACTTTTTGCAGATTTTTCAAACCTCCAACACAACTCACTGATTACAAGTGATCTTTTCGTCACATTTTTTTCGCATTTCTAACAGACGCTGCCCAAATCCCCCCTTTTCCCAACCCCCTATTTACAATTTTACCCCCCCAAAAGGCCGTTTCAGCGGATTTCGAACCCTGATTTGACGCTTTAGGAAATGGCCGGTGGATTGCGCTCCCCAAACTGCAGCAGATGCCAACACTCTTAAGCTAAGGTCTTTATACGCACGTCATCGAGTTTTGGCACTTGTTCCGGGGTGAGATTCCAACCCACGGCTTCGATATTCTGCCTGAGTTGCTGCGCATTTCTGGCACCGATGATGACGGTTGAAACCGATGGGCGCTGTAACACCCAGTTCAGAGCGACCTGCGCAACCGACTCCCCAGATTCGGCAACAATCTCGTCGAGTGCGTCCATCACCTGATAGAGTAATTCCGCTAGAACCTGCGGTCCGCCGCTTGCAGTTGTCGCATTGCTGAGCCGAGTCGATTCAGGAGCCAGCTTCCCGCGCCGGAGTTCCCGGTCAATCTCCCCCAGCCTAGCGGACTCCACACCACCGCCCCACTTTTTGATCGAGCGCCAACGGCATCAACTCCGATTCATAGACCCGACCCACCAAAGAATAGCAGGCCTGACGGGCGACATATCATGGATAGCCATACCGGTCTGATCCCGCGAGCGACTTCATCAGATGCCATCCGGAAAAATTCGAACATCCCACGTAGCGGATTTTCCCCCGCGTACGAGTCCGTCCAAGGTGCTCAAACCTCTTCGACCAGCGTCAGCGCATCAAATCCGTGGAATTGAACAAATCGACATAGTCCGTCCCCAACCGCCTCAGGCTGTCCTCAACACTTCGGATCAAATGAAACCGCGAAGATCCCACCCGATTCGGCCCATCGCCCATCGCGAAGGTTCCTTTGGTCGAAATGAGCACCTGATCGCGCCTTCTCTTGAGGACTTTCCCTAAAGTCTCCTCCGCCAAGCCTGATGAATAAGCGTCAGCGGAATCGAACATTGAAAGTCCCGCCTCCACACAAATGTCGACCAATCGAGTCGCCTCCTTCACGTCGCTGCTTCCGAAGCCTTTGAAAAACTCGTTGCCGCTCCCCAAAAGTTCCGGTTCCCAAAGCCAGTATGGGCACCTTTAAGCCCGATCCGCCAAGCTGCCGATGTTCCTTAAAAGCATTCCTCCATTAGCACAAAAAAGAGAGCGCCGCAAATTTGTGTAACCATCCGCACGATTTCCTCATTCGGAAGTATGAAGGCCCGCGATCCTCGAGCCTTGCTGAAATCAAATCATATCAATCATCATGAAAACCACCCCCCTCATCGCCCTCGCATTGTTGCTCCCACTCAGCCTCCAAGCCGAGGTAAGCCGCACCCGCACCGTCACCGGTCCAAATGGAAACACCGGTATGCGAAATGTCACCGGCAGTTACACCGAAGGCAGCGGCTACACCCGCAACACCACGACCACCGGTCCCCATGGTGAAACCGCCCAGTCCAGCCGTACCGTTACCGGCGCACCTCACGGTCGCAATGTCCAAAGCACCGTCACCGGACCAAATGGTCAGTCCGCCAGCTCCAATGTTTACAAAGGCCGCAATGGGCACATCACCGGTGGCAGCGTCACCGGCCCCCAAGGAAATACCCGCCGCTTTTTCCGAGTTCATCGCTAACTGCCCCCGCCATGAAATTCACCATTCCATCCATCGCCACCCTATCCCTCGCGATCGCTCTCTCGATTCTCCCTCAGACGTCATCAGCCGCTCCTGAGGAAAGAACCCGCGAAGTCTTTATCGAAAAACTCAAATCCCTCCGCTCTGACCTCGACCTCAGCAGCGACCAAAAAGACAAAATCCGGTCCATCATCAAAAGCCACCAAGCCAACCTCAAAGCCCAATGGTCCTCCGGAAAAGCCGCTCGCGAATCGATGAAAAAGGCCAACCTCAACCACGGACCCGATTCCGCCGAAACCCGAGCCGCCGCCGATGCCATTGGAACGATCGCCCGCAACCGGTCTCTGCTTTTGGCAAAAATCGCCACCGAAGTCCGACCGGTTCTCAACCCCGAGCAATTGGAAAAATTCGAAAAAGCCCGGCTCGAATTCGATTCGTTGATCGAAACGAAACTCGATTCCGCTCGGTAATCTGCCAATCTTCCGGCGGCATCGTTCAACCGATCGCCGCCGGAGCGATTTTTCCATGACCTCTCCAGACGCCACGGAATTCCCCGATCCGGATCTTCCATTCATCCAGCTCGCCCAATCAGGCGATCTCGATGCGTTCGACGCCATCGTCCTGAGGCATCAGTCGCTCATCGCCGCAATCCTCCATCGATTCACCAAAACCCCATCCGACCTTGAAGATCTCGTTCAGGAAACCTTCGTGAAAGCCTGGCAAGCACTGCCCGACTGGCGCCCGGATCGACCGTTCCTTCACTGGCTCAAACGCATCGCCGTCCGTACGGGACTGGAATACTGCCGTCGTCAAAAACGTTCACCGCTCGCCTTCGCCATCGATTTCACCTCCGCCGGCCCGCTGATGGCCGATGAGGAAAAAACGGATTCCCAACTCGCCCTCCAGGAAGCCCGCTCTCTTCTCTCTTATCTACCTGCCGAAGATCAAACTCTCCTCACGCTCCTGCACCTCCACGGAATGACGATGGACGAAATCGCCGCTCACTTTCATTGGAGCCGTGCCAATGCGAAAATCAAAGCCTTCCGCGCCCGTCACCGCCTCCGCAAAATCCTCACCCGCCATGGATACTCCGCCGAATCCGCCTAAAAACTGGAACGATCTGATCACCCGCGCCCGATCCGCCCAAGCTCCGGACATCGATGTCCGTCACTCCGTGCGAAACACGATCGCATCGCTGCGCCACGCTCGCCCGGTTCCCACCGCACTCACCCACCTTTCGTTTCAAGGAAGCCGGTCTTGGCTCGTCGGCTCGCTCGCGGCTCTCGCCATGCTGGCGATCACCTCCGCGTATCTTGGTCTGCAAGCCACCTCGGAACTCTCGCTCGCCCTCAGTCTCAGCAGTGCTTTCTAATTTCCCGCTATGATTCCCGAACCTTCACCCCCACCCACCTCTTCACGCCGCGGCCTCGGCAAGGCCATCCTCCTTCTCTTCGGCGTTTTTCTCCTCGGAAATCTGACCGGCATCGGCGGTTCGATCGTGGTCATCCTCAAGCGATTCCAGGAAAACGTCCGTCATCCAGAACTCATCACCGGCCCGACTTCCCGGTTTCTCCATCGCACCGAAAGCCAGCTCACTCAAGAACTGCACCTCACCCCCGCCGAACAGTTACAAGTCCGCGCCGAACTTCAAAAAACCCGCGATCAAATCATCGACATCCGCCTTCGTCGATCTGAGGAAATGCGACAGCTCACCCGAGAAACCATCGATCGAATCGCCGCAAACCTCCCTCCGGAAAAACAAGCCGGTCTCCGCAAACACGCCCAAAAACAATTCGCTCCTTGGGGACTGCTCGAAAAAAATTCCGATTAAACCCGTGGCCGGTTCAACGTCGGTGCCAGCCACGTGACCCATAAACTCGTCACGATCAACAACGCCAACGCCCCGCGCAGCCCCATCAGCTCCGCCGCGAATCCAATCACCGGCGGTCCGATCAAAAACCCGAAATACCCCATCGTCGTCACCGACGCCAGCGCCACCCCGGTTTTCACCCCCGGCGTCCTTCCGGCTGCGCCAAAAACCAGCGGCACCACCGTCGAGTAGCCCGCGCCCACCATCATAAATCCCAACACCGACAGCCACGGCGAAACGCTCACCAATGCCAACGCCAGCCCGGCCGCTGCGATCCATCCGCTCGCCCGAACCATTCCCTCGTCACTGAACGTTTCCGACAACCGGTCACCCAGAAGTCGCCCGACCGCCATCGAAATCGAAAATGCAGCGTATCCCGCCGCCGCGATCGCTTCGCTGGAGCCCAGAATTTTGTGCAAATAGACCCCGGTCCAATCGGCCATCGCCCCCTCGCCCATGAGCACAATCACCGCGACGATTCCCAGCGGAATCAAAGACTTGGGTGGAAGTCGAAAAGTCCGCCCTTCAGCACTCGCAACGCTTTTCACTCGGTCCACGCCCTGAAGCAAACGCCTGCCCGCCCACCATCCGACCAAACCCATCGCCATCCCCATGGCCACGAAATGCGTGATCGGGGCGATCTTTCCCCACGCCAGTAGTGCACCCATCGCCGCTCCCGCCAAGCCGCCGATACTAAACATCGCGTGAAACGAAGCCATCACCGGTTTCCGACAACGTTCTGCGACCGCGACCGCCTGAGCGTTCATCGCCACGTCCAGCCCACCATGAGTCGCACCGAAAAAAAACAAACCCACCACCAGCGCCCAAAAATTCGGAGCCACCGCCAACATTGGCAATGCGACGCAGTAGGGCACCAGCAGCCATTTCAGTAAATTTTCACTTCCCACTCGCGAGATCAACAAACCCGCGATCGGCATCGTCACCACCGCACCGCCCGCACCCGCCAGCAATCCCAATCCCAAGGTTCCGTGGCTGAGATGGAGATTATCCTGAATCAGCGGAATCCGTGAAACCCACGACGCAAACAAAAATCCATTCAGGAAAAAGAACCCGCTCACTGCCCACCGAGCCTGACCCGAATGAAAAGATTTTCGTTCCATTCCCAAACCGGTCGTATCTGAAGCATCGCCTTCCATCTGATATTCGAAGTTTCGACCTTCGCCCGCTCAAGGTAAAATAGATCGACGGATTTCCTCGTATCTCAAAACAAAGAACCGGCTGATTCCGATCAGCCGGTTCTTTTTTGCGAATTTGCAAAACTCGATCACGTACAACCGCGAATCAGGAAAAAGATAATAAGAAGCGGAACCGGGATCCCGATCAGCCAAAGAAACAGCCAACCGATCGCACCACGTTCGGTTTTCAAAGGCTGGAGACGTTCCGAAAGACGTAGGTTTGTTTTCATAACAAATCGAGAATCGCACGCATCATGCCACCGCAAGTGATCGCGTGGAATCGTTGGTATATCCCAAAAACTCCTCATCTATCCAAAACTCTATCCGGCATATTGCATGATTCGCTTGCAGACTGCGCTCATGACTGGTCACGCGGTGGACACTTCCAGATCAATCGCACCGCATCCAAACGCACCCGGGCCTCCGTGATCACTTTTTCGAGTTCACCTTCCCGTTGCTGCAAGGCTGAAACTTCTTCTGGCTTCACGTGATCGTTCAACGCCGCCAGATCCTTCAATCGGTCGATCTCCGCTTTCAGTTGCTTGCGCATCGCCGTCATCCCTTCAGCGATCACGTCTTTGCTTTTTTCAACCGCAATCTGCTTCACCCGATCCAACAGGGCCGGAAGAATCTTACGCCTCACCGATTCGTTTTTCAGCAAACCGCGCGGATCTTCCGTTCGGAGACTCGCTGTCGCAAAGGCGATGTCGTCCGTAATATCTGCTCCCGAATGATCGACCAAAATCCGAACCGGTGTCTGCGGCAAAAACCGTTCCACATGCAAATAAGCCGGCGCGATACTCTCCACCACTACCCAGGCTTCTAACAACAACCGCTTTTCCGTTTTTGACTCCCACACCGCGAACGATGCGTTTCCCGCTTCCGAGCCTAACAGAAGATCCAGAGCGCCACGAACCATCGGATGATCCCAGGTCAAAAATGCCTCCTGCTCGCGCTCCAGCGCCCGGTTGCGATCGAGCGTCACCGTCATGCCATCGACCGGCAGAGCCGGAAATGCATCCGACTTCAGATTTCCCGGAAGCAGAAAATAACGCCGCTTACTCAGCTCCTCGATATGCAATCCAGCCTGTTCGAAAAGCCGTAACAAAAAATCTTCAAACTCCGCGTCTTCATCCCATTCGCGGATTTTTGCCACCAACCATCCGGAGCGATCCGAGCGGTGCGAACTTCTTTCTAACAGCCGCTCCTGCCCACGCGCCAAACGGTCGGAGATCCGCGCGCGAATTTCCAAAGTTCTCGCAATCAGTTTTTGGTAATCCTCGCCATCACCCGTCTGAGCATCCGCCAGATCTTCGGAAACCTCCTTCTGGATTTCAGCAGCCCCCGACGGACTTTCGCGAAACGCGTCCATCCCCTCCTCCAGCCATTTTGCGACGACCGCCTCATCCGTCCCTGTCATAAAAGGCACATGGATCTGAATCGTCCCGCGCTGACCGATCCGATCCAGCCGCCCGATCCGTTGTTCTAACAGATCCACATCCTCCGGCAGATCGAACAAAACCAGATGACGCGCAAACTGAAAATTCCGCCCCTCACTGCCGATCTCCGAACACACCAAAAATCGTGCGCCCTCTTCCTCCGCGAAAAACGCCGCGTTCCGATCGCGTTGCAATAGCGTCAGATCTTCATGAAACAGTGCTCCGACCAAACCGGTCGAGTCCCGCAGCGATTCCAAAATCTCCTCCGCCCACTCGCGAGTTTTTGCGATGATCAAAACCTTTTCCCCGACGTCGAGGTCGCTGAAAAAACCGGTCAGCCATTCCAGTTTCGCCGACCGCTCGTTTTCACCCTCCAACGGAACCAGATGGGCTTCGCGTTTGGGAAATCCGCCCAGTTTTTTGCGGGTATTCCGGAACATCACCCGCCCGATCCCGAAGCTATCTAACAGATCTCCCACCAGTTTTTCCCGTGCGCCGGCCTGGCCCGCTTTCAGATTGTCCAGCGAGTGGGACAGTCGCTTGCGACCCGCGACCAATTGCACCAATCGTTCATCCGGTTCGTCACCCGCCGCCAACGATTCCACGACATCCGCGACGATTTCATATCGCAAGGTTTCGTCATGATATTTTTCAACATCCGAATACCGCTCCGGATCTAACAACTGAAGGCGCGCGAAATGCCCGGCAGCTCCGAGTTGTTGTGGCGTCGCCGTCAAAAGCAACAGCCCGTCCGTCTTTTCGGCCAACCGTCGCACCACTTCGTAAGCCGCACCCGGATTTCCAGGTGACCATTCCAAATGATGCGCCTCGTCCACGACCAACACGTCCCAACCGGCATCCTCCGCTTGTTTCGCACGTCGTTCATCATTGGCTAAAAAATCGACCGCCGCGATGATCCATTGACTTTCCAAAAAGGGATTCGCCTCGGGATCACCTTCCTCCACCGCCTCGCAGCGCTCTTCGTCATAAAGATCGAAGGACAGTTGAAAGCGCCTCAACAGCTCGACGAACCATTGATGAATCAGCGGCTCCGGCACCAAAATCAGCACGCGCTCTGCCCGACCGGTTAACAACAACCGCTGGACGATCAAACAGGCTTCGATCGTTTTTCCCAATCCGACTTCATCCGCCAGCAAGACGCGCGGCCTCATCCGTCCCGAGACTTCGTCTGCGATGAAAAGCTGATGCGGGATCAAATCCACCCGCGCGCCGGCCATTCCACGGATGGGAGATTTCCGCATTTCCGCCCGCCGCCGCAATGCTTCCCCTCGCAGTTCGAAATCTTTCGATGCGTCGACCTTCCCTCCAAACAACCGGTCCTCGGGTTTGCTGAAGCTGATCGAATCCGACAGCTCTTCCTCTCGAACCTCGCCGTCATCGGTCAGGTAAACGATCAAACCGTCTCGCTCGTCGGCGGATTCGATCGTTCTTTCCAACCCGCTCTGGGTCGAAATTTTGTCTCCGGGCGAAAATTTCACCCTTCGCAGAGGCGCGGATTCCAACGCGTAGATCCGCTTTTCCCCGGCCGCCCGAAAAACGATTTCAACTCGTCCGTCTCCGCCGCGCACGATCGTGCCCAGTCCGAGTTCCGGCTCGCTATCACTCACCCAGCGCTGTCCGCGCATCCATGTATTGTTTGCCATTAAGAATCGGCCAGCACCCTAAGGCCCTGACCTCCCAGCGCAAGACCGGGCATCTTGAGAACCAGTTGCAGAACGCCATAACGCCCTCCAGACGCAACGCATTTTGCAGCCAAAAATCCTCGAAAAACCCTTTAACTCCCGCAAAACAACCCCACAAGTCATTCACAATCAGAGCGAGTTTCCGCAACAATCGCCCATGGCACAACACCTGCAAAACGGATTTGGACCTTTTATTCAACCAATCACCTTTTCCGAACGTGCAAACGGCTTCCAACCTCGTCAAACGCCACAAGGACATCACGCTCCTGTTCTTGAAGCACGCCCAGCCCACCGCGATTCCAGCAGACCACGGAAATTCGGCCAATTGCCCGCAGGCTGAGGAGCTCGCAAGCGATCTGGAGCACCTCGGCCCGACCTTCACGCGCGTCGCTCAGCTTTTTCTCGGACGCCCGGATTTGCTGCCAGAAAACTATCTGAATGCGCTCACCCATCTCCGAGATCATCGGATGCCGGACGATTATGCTGAGGCGGAGGCTTTTGAGAACATCGAGAACATCGTCGAAGACGAGCTCGGAAAAAAACTGGCCCGTATCTTTCGCACCTTTGATCCAGAGCCTTACGCATTTGTCGGGATCAGCCAACTTCATCGCGCCACGTTACCTGATGGAAAAGAAGTTACCGTCAAGATTCAGCGTCCCAAATTGCGCCAGCAAAGGGTTAAGGACCTCGACAGTCTGGCGGAAATCGGCGGGTTTCTCGATCAAAATACCTCTCTCGGTCAGCGCTATCAA
>DBTN01000030.1:0-14249 GCA_002307065.1 Akkermansiaceae bacterium UBA1315
CAAAAACTGAGGAGCGCATCCTAATGCCATCGTCGAGGTCAACGGCCAGCAGGCTTTGCCTTGATTCAAAAACTGAGGAGCGCATCCTCTAGATAGCGAGCGACCTCCGCTGGAAAGCTTTGCCTTGATTCAAAAACTGAGGAGCGCATCCTTCTTCGGCGCTGTCTTCTGAGAGGCTTTCCGCTTTGCCTTGATTCAAAAACTGAGGAGCGCATCCTCGGGAATTCCGCGATGTCAAAGGTGATCTTGCTTTGCCTTGATTCAAAAACTGAGGAGCGCATCCTGCGGCAATGGAGTCCATGCCACTCGCCAGCGCTTTGCCTTGATTCAAAAACTGAGGAGCGCATCCTAAACCAAATCCGCCGGACTCCATGGTGGATGCTTTGCCTTGATTCAAAAACTGAGGAGCGCATCCTACCGACAAGAAAAAGAAGAAGAAAAAGGGCGCTTTGCCTTGATTCAAAAACTGAGGAGCGCATCCTGGTGCCTGACCAGCAGCCTGACCAGACTTTGCTTTGCCTTGATTCAAAAACTGAGGAGCGCATCCTCAATAAGTCGGATCGCCATCCGCGAATGCAGCTTTGCCTTGATTCAAAAACTGAGGAGCGCATCCTAGCGCCTCCTTCGCAATCTTCTTGGCCCAAGCTTTGCCTTGATTCAAAAACTGAGGAGCGCATCCTAGCTCATCTTTCGTGGCCTTCGCAGACGTTGCTTTGCCTTGATTCAAAAACTGAGGAGCGCATCCTGAGATTCTCACATTGTCCGATACTCCGCAGCTTTGCCTTGATTCAAAAACTGAGGAGCGCATCCTTCAATTTTGACGGGTCGGTCGGATGGCTAAGCTTTGCCTTGATTCAAAAACTGAGGAGCGCATCCTGCCCATTTGCGGCGGGCGGCTTCCCATACGGCTTTGCCTTGATTCAAAAACTGAGGAGCGCATCCTCTTCGCATCAGTGACCTCTCCAGCTTTGTCGCTTTGCCTTGATTCAAAAACTGAGGAGCGCATCCTCGCGTTATCGTTAAAGACGCGCACAGCCTCGCTTTGCCTTGATTCAAAAACTGAGGAGCGCATCCTAGCTTTTCGGAGTAGGTTTTTCGTTTAGCTGCTTTGCCTTGATTCAAAAACTGAGGAGCGCATCCTGACGTCCCATCGATACCGCCACTCGGTGTAGCTTTGCCTTGATTCAAAAACTGAGGAGCGCATCCTGAGCTTTGGTGCGCCACTGATGATAACAATGCTTTGCCTTGATTCAAAAACTGAGGAGCGCATCCTTCGATTTACGCGTGTCCAGGCACCTATTACGCTTTGCCTTGATTCAAAAACTGAGGAGCGCATCCTGCCCACTTCCAGCTCGCCGGTCAGTGGGTTGCTTTGCCTTGATTCAAAAACTGAGGAGCGCATCCTCTCACCGCTTGAGCACAGCGAGCACGAGAGCTTTGCCTTGATTCAAAAACTGAGGAGCGCATCCTTGAGATCCTGACCTTGGAAGATCGGGCCGGCTTTGCCTTGATTCAAAAACTGAGGAGCGCATCCTGCGATCGAGGCGAGCGCGTCATCCTTCCATGCTTTGCCTTGATTCAAAAACTGAGGAGCGCATCCTCCAAATGAAAAAGATAATGTAAATGTAAAAGCTTTGCCTTGATTCAAAAACTGAGGAGCGCATCCTGCGGCGGTGCAGCGAATTTACTAGGCGGTGAGCTTTGCCTTGATTCAAAAACTGAGGAGCGCATCCTGCCTAGATCCTGCTTAAGCGATCCGTGATTGCTTTGCCTTGATTCAAAAACTGAGGAGCGCATCCTCATGTAGCGTGCAACAAAGCGTAGGCTCTTGCTTTGCCTTGATTCAAAAACTGAGGAGCGCATCCTAGAGTCCGCCGATATTTTGAGGAAAATTATGCTTTGCCTTGATTCAAAAACTGAGGAGCGCATCCTCGAAGCTGCCGCACTCAAGCGGATCGTCTCGCTTTGCCTTGATTCAAAAACTGAGGAGCGCATCCTGCCTTCCTCAAGGAATTTGGCGAACTGACCGCTTTGCCTTGATTCAAAAACTGAGGAGCGCATCCTCATATCCTGCTGAGTCATATAATTTCTCATGCTTTGCCTTGATTCAAAAACTGAGGAGCGCATCCTCAGAATAAGTTTGACCTTGTCGTCATTTTGGCTTTGCCTTGATTCAAAAACTGAGGAGCGCATCCTGACTTTTTCACGCTGGGCATCGATTGCTTTGCTTTGCCTTGATTCAAAAACTGAGGAGCGCATCCTAGATGCGCTCCTCTCCTCTGATAATGAGTAAGTTCTGTTGTTTTGACGAAAACGGCGGAATTCACCATAACATGATTTGCTCCGGCATTTCCTCGGCGGTTACCTCGACGGCGGGCTTGCCGTGGATGATGTATGCCTTCTCCCATTGGGCCTTGGTGATGTAGATGGCTCGGATTGAACCTTCGTTCGGGACGGCGAGGCGGATGCGGCGGAGGTGGGTTTCCTGGCGGGCAAAAGTGACGCAAGGACGAGCGTAAACGCTGAACTGGATCATTTGGAAGCCGTCATCGAGAAGAAATTGCCGGAAGTCGGTTGCCCGTTTCCGTTCTTCTTTCGTTTTGACCGGCAGGTCAAAGGCGACCATTAGCCATCCCATTTTGTAGTGGTTCGGGTCCATGGACGGTACGGTCCGGATTGTGCGGAGGTGACGGCTTGGCGGAAGGAGCGAGTCATGCCTTCGATCACTCCGCGGATGTCGAGGGTGAGTTCGAACCAGTCGACTTTTTCTAAAGGAAAACCGGTTACCCATTGCCGGAACTCGCGGGTTACTTCCCAGTCTTCTGTTCCGCGATGGTTTTTCACCCATTGTGCGACCCGCCAATCGACGCAGGGTCGAAAGGGTTCCATGAGATCATAGGCGAGAGGTGTCGAGTTTTCCCGCACCGCGTGGCAAATGCCGAAGGTGGGATCCAGGCCAATGGCAAAGAGGTTTTGGAGGATGGTGGAAAGCAGGACGGCGTAACCGTAATTGAGCAGGCAGTTGACTCCGCCTTCGTTTCGACCGCGGCGAAAATCATCGGTTTCCGCGACGTGATCGGCGTAGATCCGCCAGAAGGCCTTGGCGCATTCTGCTTCTTTTGCGGGAAAGCGGCCTCGTGCAAGTTTTTCCAGACGCGCTAATCGCTCGTCGTCGGGTGCCAATTCGGCGGCGAGGCTAAATTGATTCATGCACTTCGCGTCGATGGTTTTGTGCCAGAGCCGCTGTTTAAGCTGAGCGGAAATGTAGGCTTGGGATTTCGTCAGTAAGGTATCGCTCGACCGGTTTGCGGGAAGAACGAGCGAGGCGGGTTTAAAATTTTCACAGATCACCAAACCGACTCCGTGTCGGGCGGCTTCGAGCAAGAGCTTCGAATGGATCGACGCAGAGAAGGACGTGATGATAATCGCCGCCACATCTTCCAAAGGTACGCTTCGTTCACCCTCAACGCTTTTGCAAGTCAGTTGGCCATCCTTGCAAGATAAGGAGCAATCCGGCGCGTCGATACTGACGATGTGGTAGGACATCCGTAGCTCTCGAATTGACAGAGTGAATCAGACGTGCGTCATTTGTGTCAACGATGAAAACGGCGACGATTCGTGAGGCGCAGCATCATTTATCCAAACTGATGGTTCAAGTGGAACAAGGGGAGGAAATCGTTTTGAC
Organism: Akkermansiaceae bacterium UBA1315; assembly: GCA_002307065.1. Taxonomy (GTDB): domain Bacteria; phylum Verrucomicrobiota; class Verrucomicrobiia; order Verrucomicrobiales; family Akkermansiaceae; genus Luteolibacter. The sequence goes on from DBTN01000030.1 coordinate 3,686, forward strand.
GCGTCGGGGGAAACCGGTCGGGAGGCTGGTTGGGATGGAGAAGGGGGATGAGAAGCCGAAGGTGGTTTGCTGGGCGGATTCGGTGCGTATGAGGAACGAGGCGTTGCATGATTTACCGCAAACCCGCCGCAATCCGGTGTTGGAGATGCGCGAGGAGGAGCGGTACTAGAAATCAAATGCCATGGGCGGCCCTTCCATTTATGCGGATACCAGTTTTTTGGTGAGCCATTTCGTCAATGATGGCAACACAGACGCGGCGCGTTTTCTGATTTCAGGGCTCGGGCAGCCCCTGATGATTTCGCCGTTGGGGCGGCTGGAGTATCGGGGGGCGATGTGGCAGCGGGTGGGAAGGGGGGAGTTCGAGCCCTCCCACGCGAGGAGAGCCTGCTTGCAGTTTCAGGAGCAGGAAAAGTTGGGCTGGTTCATCGAGGGGGTGGTGGATGAGCAAGAAGTGTGGCGGCGCGCGGTGGGGCTGACGGAACAATTCACCGCCTCGCTAAAAGTTCGGTCGTTGGATATTTGGCATGTCGCTTTTGCCTTGGAGGCGGGGGTGGAGCGGCTGTGGACGTTCGATCATCGGCAAGAAACGTTGGCGCGGGCGGTGGGGTTGAAGGTAAACTTGTAAACGACTCGGGTCTCAAAATATCAGGGCTAATAAATATGTTGATTTTATTTTCAGGAGTGTTAGTTGTGTAAGCGCTGACCGGCTAATCATCTAAATAATTAGCCGCTTTCGCCTTGATTCCATCCCGTGTCTCTCCGTTGAGGGGCACGGGAAGGCAAGCGCCATATGGATCAAAAAGTGAGAGCCAGCATCAAACAATGAATGATACAACCAAATGGCTGATTTATCACGATGGCCAAAATCAATGGCGTTGGCGCAGAGCTGCGACCAACGGTGAAATTGTAGGTGCTTCCAGTGAAGCTTATTGGAACCGGCTGGATTGCGAATCAAATGCGCATCGGCATGGTTACGGGGGCTGCAGTACAGTTGGATCTTCCGATCGTTGGTACTTCGGAACCGATATTAGCGGAAAACACCGTTGGCAGCGGTTTGCCCCCAACGGTGTTCAGGTAGGCGCGTCATCACAGGGTTACTCGACGAAAAGTTACTGCGAAGACAACGCTCGGCTGCATTGCTATCACAGTTGATTCCGTGATTCAATGGGAAGATGTCGCTCACTGGCTTTGTCCGGTGGGCGGCAATTTTGTGTGAGGACGAATTTTACCGGACGGAATGGCCTGAGTAGACTTGCGGGAGGATTTCCAGGCCGCATTCGAGCAGGGGGCCGAGGGTTTTGTTCATGCCGGACCAAGCGACGCCGTTTTGAGGGGTGATATAGCTGGGGCGAATCATATCAATGAGGAATTTCCCTTTGTTGTTTTTGATGGAAGCAATTCGCCAGATTCCCGTGTAATCCTGCTGGGAGCGAGCGGGATTGGTTTTGAGGCGGATGAGCATCCCGTTGCGGAGGACGCGGATGGGTTTGTTGCGGTTTTGGTGTTGGAGTTCTTTAAGGCGAGCGGAGACGTCGTGGAAGGGAATGACGGTGGGGGTCGGATCGAGGGCGAGGCCATAGTTTTCGCCGATGATCATCGCGCCCTTGATATCGGCGAGTTTTCCGGTGTCGTTTTTGGGATGAGGACCGAGCAGTTTGCCTGCTCGTTCTTCACGGGTTTTAACGGTGATGAGGCGCTTCCCGTTATCGACGGTGGTGGTTTGTTGGTGGAGAGTGACTCGGGTGTTTTCGCCTTCGCCTTCGGTTTTGGTGATGCCCCAAGTGGTGAGTTCGGCTTTGGTGCCGGAACGATCGGCGGGGACGTGCTGCATCACGCGGCACTCGGAGAGAGAGAGGGAAAGTTTTTGTTTAAGGGAAGGATCGAGATCGACCATTTGAAGCTCGGTTTTTCCCGTTGATCTGGAGCCGTCGGCAGATGGTCTGGCGGGGCGTGATTTGTAGCGGCCCGTTTGAAGTAAGATGGTTTGTTCTTCGGGTTTTCGGTTCCGCTTTGTCATCGCTGCCCACAGCTTACCCGATTGGTTTTCGCCGTGTCGGGTGAAAGGGAAATAATGGGAGATGAGGGCGAGGGTGGCGGCGTCCAGGGCGTGGTGGAGGTGGGTGAGTCCGCGGATTTCGTCCTTTGGGCGGGGGAGGTGGTTGGCGGGATCGATGATTTCGGGGCAGGCGTAGGCGAGCGTGCCGAGGAGGTTCCAGGATTTGCGGACTTCGGCGGTGACGGCACCGGGGATGGTGTCGCAGGTCGTATCGGGGAGCCGGTTTTTGATGCTTCGCATGGCGAGCTTCATGAGGTGGCTGGTCTGGGTCATCATGCCATCGGTGAAACCGAGGTCTTTGTCATCGAGCGCGGTGGTGGCGAGAAGGGCTTTGCGATTGGTTTTCCGTTTGTAGTCGTCGAAGTGGCCTTTGGTGTCGAGGGCGGTGACGAAGGCGTCGTATTGGCGGAGCGTAAAGAGGCAGAGGCGGGTGAGGCCGGGAACGGTTTTTCCTTCTTCGTCGATGATGAATTGGCGGGCGGTGCGTTTGTTTTTCCAGCGGTTGACCTCGGGCCAGGTGAGGACGAGAGCGTGAAGGGCGTTGGTGTTACGGGTGGCGTAGGGGATGATGTGTTCCCGTTCGAGACTAGGGAGATCGGCAGCATCGTATTTTTCGCCGGTGAAAGGGCATTGCCAATCGAGGTCCATGGCGATGCGGCATTTGCGGATGAGGCTGCCGGTAAGGGGGAGGTGAGAGGCGTTTTCCTCAAGATATTTGACGGCTGATTTGAAGTCTCGGAGGCGGCTGTTGAGCTCGGCGGTGATTTGTTTGGCGGTCTTGCCGGAGAATTCTTTGAGGTCGCGGCCGACTTCGACGATGACGCGGGGGATGGTGGTTTCCCGGGTGCAGAATTCGGCGAGGATGTCGTCCAAGAGACGGTCAAGAATGAGCAGGCGGTGGCGGACGAGGTGGTTGTTAGTGAGTTTGTCGAGAGGGCGGTCGTTCTGGAGTTCGCGGGTGCGGGAATTTGGGTCGAGGAGGGAATAGAGGATGCCGTCGGCGGCCTTTTCCTCACCTTCGGGATGGGCGGGGGATTTGGCGGGTTTGGTAGGATCGTAGCCGGCGAGGACTTCATCGCGGACCTGGCGGAGAATGGGACGTGCGTAGGGGGCGCGGCCGCTGGGGATTTTGGGAGCGACTTTCGTTTGGATGAGGTAGGTGTCGAAGTCGCGAAAAGGGAGCTGGCCTTTTTTGGGTTTGAGGGTGGCGAAGCTTTTTTCGAGGGCGGAGAGGAGCTCGGGGTTATCGCCGGATTTCTGGAGAATAAAGGCAAGGGAGGCGGATTTTCCGGCGAGCCAGAGCTGGATGATTTCGCCCCTGATGGATTCCGTGAGGTGTTTCCAGAAGGGGTAGAGTCGCGCGGTTGGGGAATTCTCGGCTTTGCGGACTTCGTCCATGACGGGGTCGAGGACGAGTGCTTCTTCGCTATCGGGGTGGATTTTGAAATAGGCGTCGATGTTGGTGGGGACGGGGCCGCAGTGGGATTTGATTTCGCGTTCGAGGTCTTTGTGGGTGAGGCGGCCCTGTTTTTCGGCGAGTTGGAACAGGGTGGCGCGGAGTTCTTTGTCGAGAGGTTCACCGTTGGCTTTGATGTTGGCGAGGATGCGGGCAAACCGGTATTCGAGGAATTCTTTGGATTTGGCGGTAGGAACTTTGGCAAATTTTTCGGCCTGTTTGCGGGCTTGAGCTTCCGTTTTTCCGGCGGTGATCTCGTTATCGTAGACTTCGGCCCAAGTGATGGGGCAGCGGGAGATGATGCGGTTGTCGAAACGCGGGATGAGCTGGCCGAAGAGGAGACCGCCGTGGTGGCGCTTGGGGAGTCGGATATCGGCGGTTGTTAGAAGATCGCGTTCGGCCGGGGTCAGGTCGTTGCTTTTTAAAATGAGGCGGACTGTTTCGGGATCGAAGCCGGGGATTTTTCCAGTGTGGATGGAAATGAGTTTGGCGACTTCCTTTTCGACCACGCCGCGAGGATAAGCGGCATCGAGGGTTTTGTAAGGGAGATGTGAGGAAATGGTTTTGTGATGCTGGGCGGGATCGAGGCCGAGGCAGGCGGTGACGGTTTCGCACATGGTTCCCGTGTCGTATTTTTCCATGAGCGCGCGGGCGGCGATTTCCTTTTTGGTGTCATCGTCGGCGGCTTCTTCGCGGGACCATTTCGAATTTCCATCGTAGCCCCGGTTGTGGGCGTACCAGCGGAGGACGGTCCAAAGTTCCCAGGCGTTAAGGGTTTTGTGGCCTTGGAGCGCAGCAGCCGCGAGGAGGAAAGGTGCGGGATGGCCGGGTTTGTCGAGATCAGGGCGAGTCAGAACACCCCGATGGAGCAGCCATTTTTTCAGTCGTTCGATGCGATACCGGGTCGAGCGAATGTGACGGCGGCTACGGCGGAGGTCACGCCGCGTGGATGCGAGGCAGTCGTCGGTTGGGAAGGTCACCACACCGGTTCCTAGAAATTCAGGTTCCGCTGGGGCTGGCTGATCCGCTGAAAGAACGCACCAGCCGATGGATGCGTAACCGATATCAAAGGAAAGAGTGAGGGGCATGGGTGTTCTGAAGGAGGTAACTTAAGTTATTACAGATGATAGATGGGCCTTGTCGAGATATGGCGATGCGATCTGGGAATTTTATTTACAATGTGGGGTGGATCGGTTTTGATGCTTCCGAATCAAGACAAAGTTTGAAGCGCAAGCCGCGTTCCTGTTCGTCACACCGTGCTCAAAAGCGCTTATAAAAAAACAGCCACCCGACGGGGTGGCTGTTTTTTTGTTGAGGAGATGGAATGAGCGAGGCCGGTTAGGGCTTGGGCATCATGTAGGCCAGGAGATTACCGAGGCGTTCGCGGAGCTGGTGGCGGGGGACGATGGCGTCGATGAGGCCGTGCTCGAGCATGAATTCGGCGGTTTGGAAACCGGGGGGTAAATTCTGGTGGGTCGTTTCTTTTACGACGCGCGGCCCGGCGAAACCGATCATGCATTTCGGCTCGGCGAGGTTGATGTCGCCGATGGTGGCGAAGGAGGCGGTGACGCCGCCGGTGGTGGGGTGGGTGAGGAGGGAAATGTAAGGCAGTTTCGCTTCGGAGAGCCGGGCGAGGGCGCCGCAGGTTTTTGCCATTTGCATGAGCGAGAGCATGCCTTCTTGCATGCGTGCGCCGGAGGATGCGGAGACGATGATGACGCCGCGTTTTTCCTTGATGGCGGTTTCGACGGCGCGGGTGATTTTTTCACCGACGACGGAGCCCATGGAGCCGGCGAAAAATTTGAAATCCATCACGGCGATCATGGTCGGCTGGTCGTTGATCGACAGGCGGCCGGTGATGACGGCGTCGTCCAAACCGGTTTTTTCGCGGAGGATGGAGGTCTTTTCGGCGTAGCCTTGGAAATTCAGCGGGTTGCCGGAAATGAGGCCGACTTCCGTTTCTTCGAAGCTATCTGCGTCTGCGAGGAGCGTGATGCGATCGCGGGCATCCATCAGGAAATGATGGCCGCAATGATTGCAGACGTAGTGGTTTTGCTTGAGTTCAAGCGTGTGGATCATCGCATCACAATCCGGACATTTGATCCAGAGACCTTCCGGCATGTCATCGCGGCGGTCGTGGGTGCGGAGGCGGGGTTTGCTGAAAATGCCCATGAAGATAAAGGAGAGGTTCGGTCGCGCGGGATCGGGTGACAGCGGTTCCGTGGTGGCGAAGCTAGTGTGAACGCGTGCGAAGGACAATCCCCTTTTGAAGGCTCGTCAAGACCGGTCCGCAAAAGGGGCCGGTTTTTGGTTTGCAATTCGTTCCGAAATATCGAAGAACCAGCGCGGGGGTAGAAATTTACTTAACTGATCTTGAAGAATATCCGCAATTTCGTTTTTGGTTCGTCGCTTCTGCTCGCTGCTTGGCTCACTGCCACTTTTTTGCAAGAAGTTCCCTCCCACCGCTACCCGACTTTAGGGCGACCGGCCGTTTCCGCTGAAGCGCAAACCCAGCAACCGGTTCCGGTTGAGAAAAGCCGGGTGATTGCGACCGCTTTGGGTCGCTAGACCGGTTTGGGGTGTCGAGAGAGAGGCTGGCAGAATGCCGACTCTCCTAGAAATCCAAGTAAATTTCCGTGCGTCTGTTGGCGCGTCGGCCTTCGGGATCATCTTCACCGGTTTCGGTGGCATTCGGGCGGCGCGGTTGGCTGGCGCCTTTGGCGACGGTGACGATTTGTGCGGCGGAGACGCCGGACTGGGTGAGGAAATCGCGGACGACGGCGGCTCGTTTCGAGGACAGATCGTTGTTGTATGCGTCTGTTCCGAGCGCGTCAGTGTGGCCGCTGAGGGTGAGTTTTTTGCCGGGATCGGCTTTTAAAATGAGGGTGACGATTTCCAACTGGCGGCGGGTGCGGGGATTGATCTCGGATTCGTCAAATTCGAAATAGAGCGCGAGGGTGTCACCGCCTTGGGGGTTTTTCACCAGCGGTGAGTAATACAGGTCCCCTCCGGCGACGCGGCGGGCGTAATCGGCGAGCAGTTGATCGAGATTGATTTCGGAAACCCGCCAGTTTCCTGGAGCGGGTGGTTGCCGCAGGGCGATCGAAAATTGGGCGCTCTGAGTGCCGTCTTTGGTTTCGACATTGGCGAGGTATCCGACGGTGTCCTGTTTTTGAAACATGGCACGGAGAGGTTTCGACGAGCGCATCCGGTATTCGCCTTCTTCAAAAAGGATGCAAAGGCCGGCGATTTTCGCGTCGGAGACGGTGGCGGGGTCGACCAATTCGCGGGCGAATTCGAAATCTTGGCGCAGCACCGCTTGCAGAAACGTATCGGCGATTCCCAGCGCATCGGCGAGTGTGGCTTTCGGAATCGGCTGGCCTGGGGCGGGGGGCAGCATGAATTTTTCGACCGACCACTTGCCGTCCTTGCGGCGGAGATCGAGAAAAATCCGGTCGCGTCCGGCTTCCGGGCCGTCGAGTTCGAGTGCCCATCGGGCGAGGGCATTGAGTTCGAGTTCGCCGACTTCGCGGACGCCGCCGGGTTCGCGGAGGCGGAGGGCTTTGGCGGCGGCGAGCGCTTTGAGTTGTTCGAGTGTTTTTTCGTCAAACGCGTCTTTTCCGATCAATCGGGCAGCGGCGGCGAAATCTCCGGACTCGAGTGCTTTGGCGATGCGGGTGACGAGATCGGCGGGATCGACCGCGCCGACCCCGATGCCGAGGTCTTTCAGGACGGCTGCGGGATCTTCGAGTTCGGCAGGTCCGGAGAGCGAAGGGATGGCGGGTGGGAGGACGGGAGCCGGTTCTTGGGCGGGTGGGGTTTCGGTGACCGGCGGGGGCGTGGCGGGAGCGAGGATCCCCGAGCGTTTGAAAAAGATGATGATCGCGACGAGGGTGATCAGCGCGGCCAGAATGAGAAAAAGGTAAGGAATCTTGGAGCGGTGCATGGGGAAAAATCGATCGCGGAGGATCGGAGGTCAGTGTCTCGTTTTAAGAACGGCGCAGAACGGCAAAGATTTCAGAAAGGTTCATTCTCCGCGTGGCAGATCCGGGATGTCGATGCGCTGCGATTCGCCGTGGCGGATGATTTGCAGCGTGGTCGCTTGGACGGATGCGGATGCGGCGAGGTGGAGGTAAAATTCGTTCGTGTTCGAAATTTGGGTGTTGTTCACGGCCACGATCAGATCCCCGGGCAAAACCTTGCCGGCGACGATGGCGGACTCGGTGACGCGAGTGGCGACGACGCCGCGAAATCCGTGAAGGGCTTCCGGAGCGCTGAGGTCGCGGACTTCGAGGCCGATGGCGTTGAGAACTTCGTCCGAGTTCAGCGATTTTGAGGGATTGGACGGGGTGCGTTTCGCCGTGGTCTCGGCGGTGCCACTTTCGCGGATGCGGGTTTTTAGCTCCAGCATTTCGCCTTTTCTCCAAACTTCGATCGTCGCGTCTTTGCCAACCGGTGAGCGTTGGACGAGGGTGATGAGCTGCGAGGACGAGCTGACTTTTTCGCCGTTGTAGGTGAGGATCACATCCCATGGCAGCAATCCGGCGTTTTCCGCAGGCGAATTGGGCAGGATGCCGAGAATGCCGACGCCATTTTCGCCGGTGAAATGAATCGCCGAGCGCATTGCGGGATCGAGATCGCGCATTTGGACGCCGAGAAAACCGCGGACCGGTCTGCCGCGTTCGAGGATCTGGAACAGCGCATCTTTCACGTCATTGGACGGGATGGAGAATCCGACGCCTTGGAAGCCGGGATTTTCGCGGTCTTTGCTGAGAATGGCGACATTGATGCCGATGATTTCGCCGCGCAGATTGACCAGCGGACCGCCGGAATTTCCCGGGTTGATCGCGGCATCGGTTTGGAAAAGATCGCGCTGGTTGTCCGAGAGGGATCGTTCTTTGGCGGAAATGATGCCTTGGGTCACCGTTTCGCCGAGCCCGAAGGGATTTCCGACGGCGAAAACCATCTGGCCGACACGGACTTGGGACGAGTCGCCAAGTTTGAGCGGGACGAATTCTTCCGTTGCGTTGATTTTGAGGACCGCGATGTCCAGCAACTGGTCTTCACCGATGAGCGTGGCGGGGAAGGTTTTTCCGCCGTGGAGGGTGATTTGGATTTTTTGTTGTCCGGCGATGACGTGATGGTTCGTGATCACATGGCCTTCTTTGGTGACGATGATGCCCGATCCTTCGCCTTGGGTGGGCGAGTTGCGGAGTTGGGTGCGGCCATAGATGTCCTGGAGGCGCTCGGTCCGGATGCCGGCGGTGTTGATGCTGACGACGGAGGGGACGACGGCGTCCGTCAGGCGCGCGTATTCGTCATTAAGCCGGGAAAGCAATTCGACGTCATCCAGGGTGAGCGGTGCTTTTTCCGGCAAAGTGAAGGTTTCCGGTCGGAATTCGCCTTTTCTCTGGAAAAAAGCGGGCACCAGATCGCGATAATCGCCGCCTGCTCGCCAGACTCTCAGAGCGGAGACGGCGGAAAATGCGATGATAAAAACGGCGGCGAGGGCAAGCAGCCTGCGAAATCCAGAATTCATGCGGGAATCAGATGCGATGGCAGGACCGTGGGCCAAAAACTGGCAACTTCCAAGCGCGGAAACCGGAGGGCGGTCCTCGGGATCCCAAGGTTTCGCGAATTCTTGTTGCCTGCCGTCCTTTCGATTCGCTAGTAACTTAGAAATGCGGTTACCCATTTTCGCTCTTTTTCTGGCAGCTTCGGCTCCCCAAGGATGGTCCCAGGCGCTCTCCGACGTCGACCGGGAAGCCCTGCTTGAGCGTCTGGAGAACCTCAGCGATACGGCGAGTCAGCGGGTTGACGCCCGCTTTCGCTCCGCGATGTCCGCATTTGCAAGCGCGATGAACAGCGACGAGGCGGCCTACGACCTCTATATAAAATGTGTCGAAAAGGTGGATTTCGAAGATCAGAAAAAGAAGAACCTCGATTTCCGCGAGTGGCGTCGCAAAGAGGACGAAAAACTTTCCAAACCCGGCTTTAAGCTGGCCCTTCGTCATCAGCTCCGCTGGTTGGTGCTGACGCTTCAGGCGGCGTCGGAAAAAGCGGACCGGACGAAGTTGGCGGGAGATGCCCAACAACTCGTCGATGCGATTTTTCGCGATGCGGAGCAACTCGCAGGTCACCAGCAGGAGCTGAAAAAACCGGTGACTGCGAGCGTTTTCGCCAGAGCTTATGAGATCGATTCGCTGAAAATCGAGAAATGGCCGATGTCGCCTCTGGAGTTGCAGCAAGTTTATAATGAACTGCTTCTGCCGCCGTATCGGACACCCGGAACGCTCAGCCAACTGAGGGCGACGTGGATCAAACGCATCCAGCAGGAAGGCATGACCCATGAGTTTTGGTCCGCGAGCTCCCGTGCAAACAAGGGCGCGGCAGATGGGAAAGAAACCAAGCCTCGCATCGGCATGGCTGACGACATGCGCCCGCCGGAGTACGACAAATTCGTCGCTGACACGCTGCCGAAGCTGCAGTGGGAGATGGAGGTCGATCTTTTTAAAAATGGCGACCAAGTGGGTGCCGCGTCTCGGATGCTCGCCCATTTGGAAAAATACATCGCCCATCCTTCGGCGACCGAGTGGACCAAACAGTTCCGTGAACTCCTGAATCCAGCCGAAGAGGAACCCGCAAAAGGCGAGCCTGCAAAAGACGAATCCAAGCCGGTTTCCTGAGGCTGGTTGGGAAAGGCAAACCGGTTTGCCGGCTTTTCGACCGGTCGGTTGGTAAAAAAAGCCGTGCTCGACGGCGCGTTTCATGGTTTCACAGGCGCGCCCCATGACTGCCGCCGCGATCCGCCAAAGCTTCCTCGATTTTTTCCGCGAAAAACAGCACACCATCGTGCCCTCCGCATCGCTGATGCCGCAGTCCCCAGGGCTGCTGTTCACGAACGCCGGCATGAACCCGTTTGTGCCGTATTTCCTTGGCGTTGAAAAAGCTCCCTACGATCCGCCACGCGCCGCGGACACGCAGAAATGCATCCGCGCCGGCGGCAAGCACAACGACCTCGACGACGTCGGCCTCGACACCTATCACCACAC
>DBTN01000030.1:14469-41616 GCA_002307065.1 Akkermansiaceae bacterium UBA1315
GGCAAGCACAACGACCTCGAGGATGTCGGCTACGACACCTATCACCACACGTTTTTCGAAATGTTGGGGAACTGGTCGTTCGGCAACTATTTCAAAAAGGAAGCGATCGCTTGGGCGTGGGAATTGGTCGTCGAACGCTGGGGGCTTCCGGCGCACCGGTTGTACGCGTCCGTCTACGCGCCGAAACCGGGCGATCCTGGGGAATTCGACCAGGACGCCTACGATATTTGGGCGGAACTTTTCAAATCGAAGGGCTGCGATCCGGCGGTGCAGATCGTCCATGGAAATGTGAAGGACAACTTTTGGATGATGGGCGAAACCGGTCCGTGCGGTCCGTGTTCCGAACTTCACGTCGATCTCACGCCGGAAGGAAATCCGATCACCGGTCGCAATTTGGTGAACAACGATTCCGATCTTTGTATCGAAATCTGGAACCTCGTTTTCATCCAATACAATGCAGAAGCCGATGGCACGTTCCGCGAACTTCCGGCGAAACATATCGATACCGGTATGGGTTTCGAGCGCGCCTGCTCGATCATCCAAGGCACCAAAGGTTTTACCGATTTCTCGAAAAAACCGACCAACTACGCGACCGACGTTTTCCAACCGCTTTTCCGCAAGCTCGAAGAACTTTCCGGGAAAACTTACGTCGATGTTTATCCGGAGCTTGGCGCAGACCGGTCGGCCTTTACCGAAGAACTGAAAACCGCCGTCGCTTTCCGCGTCATCGCCGATCACCTCCGCACGCTTTCATTCTCCATCGCCGACGGCATCATGCCCGGCAACAACGGCCGCAACTACGTCTTGCGCCGTATTTTGCGAAGAGCGGTTCGATATGGCAGACAGCTCGGATTTTCCGGAGATAAGCCATTCTTTGGCGCGCTTGTTGAAACGCTCGTCGCCGAAATGGGCGGAGTTTTCCCGGAACTGAAAGCGCGTGAAAAATCGGTGAGGAAGACGCTGGAGCAGGAAGAAGCGAGTTTCAACCAGACGCTGGATCGTGGGTTAAAGCGCTTCGAAGAAGCTTCAAGGAGTGTTGGCGTCTCGCCAACAAGTGCAGGACATGTTGGCGAGACGCCAACACTCCTTGGTAACATTTCCGGAGAAATCGCTTTCGAACTTTACGACACCTTCGGTTTCCCGATCGATCTAACAGAACTGATTTGCGCGGAACGCGGGTTGACGGTGGACATGCCCAAATTCGAGGAACTGATGGAACAACAACGCGATCGCGCGCGTTCGGCTCAGAAGAGCACGGTCGTTCGTGCGTTGGATATTTCCACGGAAGCGGTGACGGAATTCGTCGGCTTTGAAGAGGATGAAACCGGTGCGACGGTTCTGGAAGTTCACCCGCAGGAAGACGCACTTTTTGTCATCACTGACAAAACGGTTTTCTACGCGGAAATGGGCGGCCAGTCCGGTGATACGGGAACTCTCGTAGTGAACGGAACGGAATATCCGATTTCGATGGCGCAGCAAATCGGCAAGGCGCGTGCGGTTTCGGTCCCTGCCGATGCTGCGGTGAAAACCGGTGACACGGTGGTTCTCAAACTCGATCAAACTCGCCGCCGTCCGATCGAAGCGCATCACACCGCGACGCATTTGCTTCACTGGGCCTTGCACGAAGTCGTTTCTGCGGACATCGCGCAGCAAGGTTCTTCCGTGGACGAAGACCGGTTGCGTTTCGATTTCAACAGCGCCGCGCTGACCGCTGAGCAAGTCCGCAAGGTCGAGGAAAAGGTCAACGAATCCATTTCCGCAAACGATCCGGTTTCATGGACGGAAGTTCCGCACGCCGATGTCAAAGGTCGCGCAGACGTGATGCAATTCTTCGGCGACAAATACGGCGAGTTTGTTCGCGTCGTCCAAATCGGCGGCGCCCCGAAATCGCTAACCGGTTATTCGATGGAGCTTTGCGGCGGCACCCACGTTCGCAGCACTCGCGAGATCGGGCTTTTCAAAATCAAATCCGAAGGCGCGATCGCGTCTGGTGTCCGCCGGATCGAAGCCGTGACCGGTCACAGCGCGTTGGAATATCTTCGCGACTCGATCATTCAACTTTCGGAAGAATCTTCGGCGATTCAGTCAAAACTTTCTCCAGTCAACGCCAAGCTCGCCGGTCTCGGCGAACCGGTGGTGAACGTCGCCGTTCCCGAAGCGCTCGATGCCGATTCGCTTTTCCATACCGGTGACATTCACAAAATCAACGCCGTGCTCGGTGAAGCGCGCCGCGTACTCGACGAGAGCAAAGACGCGGTGATCGAAGCGGAAAAACGTTTCAAAAAACTCCAGTCGTCGTCCGCCGCTAAAATGGCCGACGAAGCGCTCGCGGAGCTGATCGAAAAAGGCGGACCGATCATCGTCAGCTTCGAAGCCGACGGATCTTTGCTGCAGGAACTTCAAAACGGCCTGAAGAAAAAGAATTTCGCCGGTGCCGCGCTTCTCATCGTCGATGATGGCGAAAAACTTCACCTCGCGACTTATTGCGGTGAAGCCGCGCTCGCAACCGGTTTGAAGGCAGGAAATCTGCTCCAAGAACTCGCCGCGATCGCCGGCGGAAAAGGTGGCGGAAAACCGGATCAAGCCCGCGGCGCCGCCCCGGACCGCTCGAAAATCGAAGAACTCAAAACCGCCGCCGCCGCGAAATTAGGAGCGCGTTCATTCTGAACGCCATTTGAAAGGACATCCTGTCCGTTTTGAGGTTTTCGACAGAATGTCGAATGGGATAGTCGACAGAATCTCGACGCTCCGGCTTTACAGTATGGGGGCTGGACGTTTCAATTCCTCCGCTTCCATCAATCAATGCCATGTCCCTGACCATCAAACCGAAGTCTGAAGTCACCTTTGATCAAATTTCCCTCGGCGAAGTGATGCTTCGGCTAGATCCAGGTGAAGGCCGCATTCGCACCGCCCGCAATTTCACCGCTTGGGAAGGTGGTGGCGAATACAACACGTCGCGCGGACTCCGGAAATGCTTCGGCTACAAAACCGGTGTGGTGACGGCATTTGTCGATAACGAGATCGGTCACCTGATCGAAGACTTTATCATGCAAGGCGGCGTCGCCACGGATTTCATTCAATGGCGCGAAGATGACGGCATCGGCCGCAATGTGCGCAACGGTCTGAATTTCACCGAACGTGGATTTGGCATTCGAGGCGCGGTGGGAAATCCGGATCGCGGAAATACGGCGGCGTCTCAACTGAAACCGGGTGACGTCGACTGGGATCACATCTTCGGTAAACTCGGGGTCCGCTGGTTCCATACCGGTGGCATTTTCGCCGCGCTTTCGGAAACAACGGCGGCATTGACGGTTGAGGCCGTGAAAGCCGCAAACAAATACGGCACGATCGTTTCCTACGATTTGAATTATCGTCCGTCGCTTTGGAAGACGATCGGCGGATTGGAAAAGGCTCAGGAAGTGAATCGTGAGATCGCCAAATATGTCGATGTCATGATCGGCAACGAAGAGGATTTCACCGCATCGCTCGGCTTCGAAGTCGAAGGGGTGGATCATAACATTTCCGCGATCGAGACCGATGCATTCAAAGCGATGATCGAGACCGCAGTGAAGGAGTTTCCGAACTTTAAAGTCGCGGCGACAACACTCCGTCGCGTGATCACCGCGACGAAAAACGATTGGAGCGCGATCCTCTGGCACGATGGGAAATTCCACGAGAGCAAGAAGTACCCGGAACTTGAGATCCTCGATCGCGTCGGCGGCGGCGACAGCTTTGCTTCCGGTTTGCAGTTCGGGTTCCTTGAGTTCAACGACGCACAAAAAGCGGTCGAGTATGGAGCTGCTCACGGCGCGTTGGCATCGACCACGCCTGGAGACACCTCGATGGTGACGCGGAAGGAAGTCGAAAAGCAGATCGGCGGCGGCGGTGCACGCGTCGTTCGGTAATGCGTTCGACGAGGTTTTCCGAAGCAGAGACAGAAGTGTCTCTGCTTCAAGGATGGCGGTCGCGATTGAGGTCTTGGCACATGGAGTGCTTGGGTGACCCGTTGCCTCCCATGCCGAAATGTCGAAACCGCCTGCCGAATTTTCTCCGGTAAAGGCACCCGCTTGCGTTGCGCTGGTTGCCGGAGTTCTGCTTTCCGTGTTGGTGACCGGTGTGCTGTGGCAATCGCGGCAGCGCGCGCGGCAGGACGAGGTTCAGCGGATTGCTCAAGATCGCGCAGATGTGATCCGCGGTCAGATTTTGCGTTCGATGGAGGTGCTCCATGGCATGGCCGCGCTTTTCGAAGCCCGGCCGGATACGGATCGAGCCGCTTTTGCGAAATTTGTGACCGGTTCGCTCGCTCGGCAGCCGGAGCTTCAGGCGCTTGCGTGGGACCCTCAGGTTCCCGCCAACGAACGGGCAACTTGGGAACTTCAAGCCCGTGCGGACGGGTTTCCGCAATTTGAATTTACCGAGGAAAAACCGGGGGGTGGCACGACTACCGCGGCGCCTCGAGAAATCCATTACCCGGTCTATTTCCTCGAAAGCTTGGAGAAAAACGCCGCCGCTCTCGGCTTCGATGTAGGCTCTGAGCCACGTCGGCGCAAGGCGCTTGAGCGGGCTCGCGATACCGGTCAGCCGACGGCGACCGCGCCGATCCGTTTGGCGCAGGAATCGGGTTCTCAGCAGGGATTCATCGTTTTTCAGCCGGTTTACCTTGGGCCTGCGGACACGGTTGAAGAACGCCGCGCGTCGTTGACGGGTTTCGCCACGGCGGTGTTTCGGATCGGCGATTTGTTAGAGCTTTCGCTCAATCACCGCAGTGGAAATCCGGTCGCGCTCACCGTGTCCGATCAGGAAGACAACGCGCGGCTTTATCGGCAAACCGGTCTGCGGAAATCCGGCGTGCCCGTCTGGGAAACTCCGCTGGAAGTCGCGGGGCGGCATTGGAAACTTCTTTTTGAACCGACGCCGAGTTTCCCCGGATTAGGCACGGATTTTTTGCCATGGATTTCGTTTCTCACCGGCCTGGTCATCACCGGTTTGACGGCTGCCTACCTGTGGAGCAACGCGCGGCGAACGGCTGGAATGCGCTTCGAGGTGAGCGTCCGGAAAGCCGCCGAATCCGCAGCGGATTTTGCCAACCAAGCGAAGTCGGAATTTCTCGCCAACATGAGCCACGAGATCCGCACGCCGATGAATGCGATTCTCGGCTACTCTCAAATCCTCGCCCGTGATGATTCGCTTTCGCCCTTTCATCGGGATGCCGTCGCCACGATCATCAGTAGCGGCGATCACCTGTTGCATCTGATTGATGAAATTCTCGATCTATCGAAAATCGATGCGGGTCAGATGGAAGTGACGATTTCCGACTTCGATCTCTCCGCGCTCGTCCACGAAATGGCCGCGATGTTCCAACATCCCTGCGAGGAAAAAAAACTCGGACTGCGCATCGGATTTACGGATCCCGATGAGCCGGTCATCGTTCGCGGAGATCAGGGAAAACTCCGGCAAGTGCTCATCAATCTTCTCGGGAACGCGGTGAAATTCACCAACCACGGGTTGATCCAATTTCACGTCCAAAAATTCAGCGAGGACGATTGGACGTTCGCCATCGAAGACACCGGTCCGGGCATCGCGGAGGAAATCGTGGAAAAAATTTTCCAACCCTTTCACCAAGGCGCATCCACCGATCAACGTGGCGGGACGGGGCTGGGCCTTGCCATTGCCCGTCGTCAAGTCGAGCTGATGGGCGGTCATCTTGATGTTTCTTCGGAGCTTGGGAAAGGATCCGTTTTCACCGCCACGGTTCCGCTCGCATCTTCACTTGCGCCTTCTCCCGAGGCGTCGCGTGGGGCGATTCGGCGGGTCAGCAAGCTCGCGCCGGGTTCGACGGTCCGCGCGTTGGTCGTCGATGATATCGCGGAAAACCGGAGCGTCCTTTCCGCCATGCTCACCCAGATCGGCTGCGAGGTTGTATTGGCCGGAAACGTGCGCCAAGCCCTGGAAGTCATCCGCGTTTCTCGTCCGCAGATCGTGTTCATGGACATTCGCTCGCCTGGCCTCGGGGGTGCCCAACCGGTTCGTGCATTGGTCGAAGAATTTGGTGCAACCGGTTTGAAAATCGTCGCGACCTCAGCCTCAGCGCTGGCTCAAGATCGCGAAGAATGTCTCAAGACCGGATGCGATGATTTTGTAGCGAAGCCATTCCGAGCAGAAAAAATTTATCAATGTTTGTTGTGTCTTCCCGGTGTGGAAATGACTTATCTCGAAGCCGAAGGTCAGATCCATGCGCCGAACACGTTTGACCTCGGACAAATCACTTTGCCACAGGAACTGGCGACCCGCTTGACCGTCGCCGCGGAGCTTCACAGCGCGACTGTTCTGAAAAACTGCCTCATCGATGTGGAAAAGCTTGGCCCGGCAGGAGAGCGCCTTTCCCGTCATCTGCGAGGATTCCTTTCCAGCTACGATATGAAAACCATCCAACGGCTGATCGCCCAAATCCCGGTCGCATGAGCTCTCCTCGCATCCTCATTGCCGATGATACCGCCGCAAGTCTCTCGCTGCTGAGCGATCTGTTAGAACCGCTGGGTTACGAAATCCTCGCCGTGTCCGACGGGCGGGCCGCGATCCAGCTCGTTCACCGCGCGAAACCGGATTTGATTCTGTTAGATGTGATGATGCCTCACGGTGACGGTTTTTCAGTTTGCCGGGCTTTGAAAGCCGATCCGGAAATCGCCGGAATTCCGGTGATTTTTATCACCAGTCGTCAGGAAACCGGCGATGTGGTGAGGGGTTTTAAAGTTGGTGCGGTCGATTATATTTTGAAACCTTTTCAAGCCGAAGAAGTAATCTCGCGAGTCGCGACTCATCTTCAGCTAAGTCGTGTCACCCGTGAGTTGCTTGAGCGGAATTCCGAACTGGAGGAGGAAATTTCACGTCGCAGGCAGGCGGAGCAAGCGCGTGACAAAGCGGCGGAGCGGCTATCGAATCTGGCATCAAACGAAGCGAAGCGCTGGGGGATCACCGGTTTCATCGGCAGCAGTCCGCACCTCAAGCGCATCCTGGGAGATATCGAAAAACTCCACCACTTCGGAAAAACCAGCGTCCTGATCACCGGTGAAAGCGGAACCGGGAAAGAGCTGGTCGCCCGTGCCATTCATCACCAAAGCCCTCGCGCAGCCGGGCCATTTGTTCCCGTGAATTGTGTGGCGATTCCTGGCGAACTTGCGGAATCCCTGTTTTTTGGTCACACCAAAGGTGCGTTTACCGGTGCGGTTTCCGATCGGAAGGGGTATCTCGAACTCGCCGATGGTGGCACGCTTTTTCTGGATGAAATCGGAGATATGCCGGCGACGCTTCAGGGGAAACTATTGCGGGTTCTCGAGGATGGCGAGGTCACACCGGTCGGGGCGAGTCGTGCGCGGCGGGTCGATGTCCGTGTGGTTTCCGCAACAAACGCGAATCTAACAGAAAAGATGGAAGCCGGTGATTTCCGTCAGGATTTGTTTTTCCGATTGGCTCGATTTACCGTCGAGACCCCGCCGCTGCGCGAGAGAAAGGAAGATGTGGCTTTGTTAGCGAAGCATTTTCTCGAAGTGTTCGCGGCCGAGATGGGCATGAACGCGCCCCTGCTCAGTGTGCGAGCGCTTGAGCTTTTGCGGAGCCATCGATTTCCCGGCAATATTCGTGAATTGAAGAACGTGATGGAACGTGCGTTGATTCTCAGTTCTGGAAAAACCGTCGAGCCCGAACATTTGCAGTTGTTTCAGACATCTGCGAAATCGGTGGCCGACTCGGAGATATCAACTCCATTGCCATTGAATATGGATGCCGCCGAACAGGAACTCATTCGGCGTGCTTTGGATGAAACGGGGGGGAATGTTGCGGAGGCGGCACGTCTGTTAGGTGTGAACCGCAGCCGCATCTACCGGCGTTTTCCTCATCTGGTGAAAACTTGATGGGCTGTTGCAGGTGTTGCGCGGCGGAACAGTTGCAACATTTGGATTCGTAGTGATTCAAGTGTTGGGCGATCTATAATCCTTTGAAAGCGAGTGGATTGAGTTGTCTTAAAATGGCTTGGCATCAGCGGTGCTAAAGAGGATTCGCCTATTGTTTCGCCAGCACCTACTATCTTATGAAGACGATATCATTTACCTATCTGCGGCCCGCAGGATTCCTCGCGGTCGCCAGTCTGATTTGCAGCACAGTTTCTCCGGTTCTTGCCGGTACGGAAGAGACCGGACCGGTCGCTCCAGTGGAGATGACGTCCGAACCGATTGCTCATTTTTTGCTGCAACTCGATTTTTCCGATCACTACATCACCCCTCGGGGTCTGAATGTCGAAAACCAGGGTTTGGTTTTCCAGCCTCTGCTGCTTTCATTCTGGAGCCTTTATTCGAACAAGGAGACGTTCATCAATGAGGTGTCGCTCACCGCGGGAATGTGGAGTTCCATTCATAGCAATAAGTCCGGAGCGGATGAAGGTCATTGGAACGAATGGGATCCGATTTTAGGACTGACTTTCGGATTAGGCGAATTCGTGAAATTCGAAACGAATTACACCGCTTTTAAATCGCAGGTCGATTCCTACGACACGTCGCATCACTTGGAGCTAAAGCTGAAGCTCGACGATTCGAAATGGCTCGGAGCCTACGCGCTCAATCCCTACGTGGCGTTCTGGAAGGAACTCGATAACAAGGCGACCGTGGTGTTTGATTCCGATACCTCCGACGAAAGTTATTATTTCACCATCGGTATCAACCCCGGTGTGAAACTCGGCCCGGTAAAACTGGAGTTTCCGACATATATCAACATCGTCGATTCCGAGTTTTACCAACGGATGGACGGTTCCGACGGCGGCTCAGGCGTTGGCGTTTTCGGGACGGAAGTGAAAGCGAGTGTTCCGCTGACCTTTGTTCCCAAGGATTACGGATTCTGGACCGCCTACGCAGGAGTGAAATACTATCATCTGAGCAACAGTGGACTGCTTGATGGAAATCAGGTGCTCGGGGCCGATGGAGACCGCGACAAGGATTTGGTCCAGTTCCACGGCGGCATTTCGATCTTCTTCTGAAAATCACACTTTCAAATCGCATGGAATCGATCCCTACATTCAGCATCAAGGCCGAGCCCTATTCGTTCGACTTTATCCCATCGCAGTGCGCGCTGCTGATCATCGATATGCAGCGCGATTTTCTCGAACCGGGTGGATTTGGTGAAATGTTGGGAAACGATGTCTCACAGTTGCGGCGCACGATCAAACCCAATCAAGATTTGCTCGCGGTTTGGCGGGAGTTCGGTTTGCAAGTGATTCACACTCGTGAAGGTCATCGGCCGGACCTTGCGGATCTTCCTCCACAAAAGAAAATTCGTGGGAAATCTGAAAAAGGAATCGGCGATCCAGGGCCGATGGGACGCATCCTGATTCGCGGAGAACTCGGTCATGATATTATCGCTGAGCTTTATCCCGCCCCGGATGAACCGGTCATCGATAAGCCGGGGAAGGGTGCGTTTTTTGCGACTGATCTTCATGCCATATTACAAAATCTGGGCATCACGCAGCTGGTTGTCACCGGCGTGACCACGGAAGTTTGTGTGAATACGACCGTCCGTGAGGCGAATGATCGAGGATATAACTGCCTCGTTCTCTCCGATTGTGTGGGATCCTATTTTCCGGATTTTCAGGAATGGGGTCTCAAGATGATCAAAGCTCAGGGCGGCATCTTCGGCTGGGTCACCGACTCATCTGAGATTCTGGCCGTTCTGAAATCATAGATGTTTCAACTTTTCACTGCATCGATAAAATTATGAACTCTACCTTTAAACCAAAAATATGGGTTCCAGGTGACTGGAATGCCTTCTTCGGGTTTGGGACGAATATTCTCGTCAACCTGCTCACCCTCACCGGTCTGTTGCTTTTCGTTCTGAAAATGCCACCGGATATTGTCTTTGGTCGCATCCTTCCCGCCACCGGTTTGATGTTATGTCTGAGTACGATTTATTACGCTTGGCTTGCTTACAAATTAGCCCGGAAAACCGGTCGTAACGACGTCTGCGCTTTGCCATCCGGAACGAGTGTGCCGCACATGTTTGTCGTGGTGTTTGTGATCATGTTGCCGATCACGTTGCAAACCGGAGACCCGATCAAAGGTTGGGAAGCTGGCCTCACGTGGGTGTTTATCCAGAGTTTTGTTTTGATGATCGGCGGATTCATCGGGCCGTGGATTCGCAGAATCACGCCTCGTGCCGCGCTGCTCGGAACGCTGGCCGGTGTTTCCGTGACGTTTATTTCCATGAAACCGGCGGTGGAAATGTTCCTCACTCCTGTGATCGGAATCACCTGTTTCGCGATCATTTTGCTGAGTTGGTTCGGCGGCGTGAAATACAAAGGGGTTCCGGCCGGTTTGGTGGCGATCGCGGTGGGAACCGTGATTGCGTGGGGATCGAATCTTTTCGGTCTCAACTATGGCGGGATGACTGTCGCCGCTCTCGGAGATTCGCTGAAAGGTTTTGGATTTAATGTTCCGCTTCCGGCGATCGGACATGTCTTTGGCGGATTTGAATATCTTGGCATCCTGCTGGTGACGGCGATTCCTTTCGGGATTTATGATTTGGTGGAAGCTCTGGATAACGTCGAAAGCGCCGAGGTCGCAGGCGATTCTTTCCCGACCACCCGGGTTCTAACAGCCGATGGGGTGATCAGCCTGATTGGCTGCGTGATGGGAAATCCTTTCATCAATGCCGTTTATATCGGGCATCCTGGCTGGAAATCCATGGGGGGAAGAATTGGATATTCTGCGGCGACCGGAGTGGCCATGATCGCGCTCACCTGGTTTGGGGTGGTGTCGGTGATGCTCGCGTTCATCCCGACCGTCGCGATTTTGCCCATCCTGCTTTACATCGGGATGCTGATTGGATCTCAGGCGTTTCAAGAAACCCCGAAACGCCATGCCCCGGCGATTATTCTTTCACTCACTCCTCACCTCGCGCACTGGGTGGTGACGCTGATCGGCGGCGCGCTGGCGGCCTCCGGAACGATTTTGGCAGCGCTGAGCCCGGAGAAAAAAGCCGAGCTGTTCAAAGCGATGGCGACCGAAGGGGTGATGTTCCATGGCTTGGAAGTTCTCGGCGGCGGTTCGATTCTAGGCGGTCTGATTCTCGGATCGATCGGGGTGTTTATCATTGATCGAAATTTCATCAAAGCCAGCGCCTTTTCTGCGACTGGTGCGCTGCTCACGTTCTTCGGTTTCATGCATGGGGATCGATTGGGGATCGGCCAAAGTCCGGTGGTCGCGGCCGGTTATCTCATCATCGCTGGGGTGCTCTTGGGCGCATCGAAGTTCGCGGTGGTTGAACCGGTTCCATTGGAGCCAGGTGAAGGTTTGCCACATGGGGAAACCAAAGCCGAAGCGGTGGTTGAAACTCCACCCGTTCTCGCAAAATCATGATTTTCTTGGGTTGATCGGTTGTTTCGTAGACCCGGCGGCCTCATCAGCCGCCGGGTTTTTCGAAAAAGACAAAATCTATATCTAACAGAATATGCCGTACGTTAATGCTGAACCTTATCCTTGGCCATGGAATGGAGATCTCCGGCCTGAAAATACCGCTTTCCTGGTGATCGATATGCAAATCGATTTCTGCGGACCCGGTGGATATGTCGATCAAATGGGATACGATCTTTCGTTGACCCGGGCACCAATTGAGCCGATTCAAAAGGTTTTTGAGATCACTCGTGCTCTGGGTTTTCATGTGATGCACACCCGCGAGGGGCATCGCCCGGATCTTTCGGATCTTCCGGAAAACAAGCGCTGGCGGAGTCGAAGAATCGGCGCGGGAATCGGCGATGACGGCCCGTGCGGTCGCATCCTGACACGCGGTGAGGCAGGCTGGAACATCATTGATGAACTCGCGCCGCTACCCGGTGAGGCGATCATTGATAAACCGGGAAAAGGTTCTTTTTATGGGACGGATCTGGATATGTTGCTTCGGAGAAAAGGGATTCAAAATATCATTCTTGCTGGAATCACCACCGACGTTTGTGTTCACACGACGATGCGCGAGGCGAATGACCGGGGTTATGAATGTTTACTGCTGTCGGACTGTACGGCTGCGACCGACCATGGAAATCATCTGGCGGCCTTGAAAATGGTAAAAATGCAGGGTGGGGTATTTGGCGCGGTTGCGGAGTCGGCGGAACTCATCAAGACTCTTTCCGCATGACGGCGGAAACCATTGAGCTGAACCATCTGTTTCGAATCATCTCAAACCAGAACGACTACTCTTGGGATTATTTCCGCGAAGGCGTGGATATCCATCGGCTTTATGGCGACGGCGAGGCAGGTCCGACCGCAGCACTGCTCCGTTACCGAGAAACCTCGCCGATTCCGCCACACATTCACGAGGGTTATGAACACATCCTCGTGTTGTGTGGAACCCAGGAAGATAACGATGGCGTGATCGAGGCGGGAACGTTGAGGATTCATCCGCCTGGAACGGTTCATCGTGGAACCGGTTACGCAGGGTGCATCGTTCTTGCGATCTACGAAAAACCGGTGCGATTTCTCTAACTTATTTCGTGAGATACGCCCGCCAGCCGCCCAGGTGGGTGATTTCCTCCGCTTCCTCGATGGCTCGTGGCTCGGCGATAAATCCGGGGAGTTCTTCTCCGGATTCGAGCAGGATTTTTCCGATGCCGAGAGGTCCTGGGATTTTGGAAACAAAGTCGCCGAACGCGGCAGGTTCCAATGACCAGACTTCGACGTCGATGGGTGCGCCACCAGTTTCCGAGCGGATCATTGCGGGTCTCGCCGGAATTTTTTCTCCCGAGGGCATTGCGTAGAGTCGGTAAATCGGTGCGGTTTTCGTTTTTGAAACGAGCACCGCGCCCCGGTCTGCGAGTTGATGGTGCAATGCCAGCCCTTCCAAGTGCGCGCCGCAGACGACCACCGGGATGCCGGTATTTTCTTCGGTGATTCCCGATTCCGGTTCGCCGACAAAGCGGCCGGCCAAGGCGAGCAAATCTTCATCGGTGCCAGCAGGGGCGGCCAGCGTCACTCCCCATGGAAGTTTCCCGCCACGGGCGAAACCGGCCGGAACCGCGACCGCCGCAAGATCGAGAAGATTCATAAAATTGGTATATCTTCCCAAGACCGAATTCGTGCGGATCGGATCGGCAAGCACTTCTTTAATTTGATAAAGCCGTGGAGTGGTCGGTAAAAGCAGCACGTCGATCGATTGCCAGACCGCTTCTGCCTCGCGGGCGAACTCACGAAGTTTGTATTGAGCGTTGAAAGTGGCGACGGCGTCCCAGCCTTTTGAGCTTTCGAGAATTTTTAACGTCACCGGATGCAGGGCTGCTGGATGGGCCGTGGCGAAATCACCGACGGCCGCCCATCGTTCAGCGACCCATGGTCCTTCGTAGAGCAGCTTCGCCGCTTCGACAAAAGAAGTGAGATCGATTTTCACCGCTGTTCCTCCCAAAGCCTCAAGCCGTTCGACCGCCGCGGCATAAAGCGCGGGAGTGTCGGGATCGCCTGAGAAATCGAGAGATTCCGGCACGCCGAAAAGGAAGTCATCGACCGGCAGGGCGGTCATTTCCACATCTCGTGAAAAAGGATCCGCCGGATCAAAAACACCGATGACTTCGGCGACGGCTGCCGCGTCTTCCACGGTTTGGGTGAAAACCGAAACACAATCGAGTGATCGGCAGGCGGGAACCATGCCGCGGTTGCTCAGCAGACCGCGGGTCGGTTTCCAGCCGATGAGATTTTGAAATGCCGCAGGGACGCGGCCGGATCCCGCCGTGTCCGTGCCGAGTGCGAAGGCGCAGAGACCTGCGGCGAGAGCGGAGGCGCTGCCAGAACTCGAACCGCCAGGGAGATAATCGGCATCATAAACATTTCGCGGAGTTCCGTATGGCGAACGAACGCCCACAAGACCCGTGGCGAATTGATCGAGATTGGTTTTTCCGATGGGAATCGCTCCAGCCGCGCACAGCAATCGGACGACTTCCGCGTCCTCATCCGGCAAGTAGGAAAACTCCGGACAGGCGGCCGTTGTCGGCCAGCCGCCGACGTCGATGTTGTCTTTGACGACGAATGGAATTCCCCACAGCGGCAAATTTTTCGGCATCGACTCGACTCTCGCCGCCAGCTCAAGCAATTCCGATTCCGCAGGGAGGTGGATGAAAATCGCCGGGTCATTCAACGCTTCGATCTTTTTCCACAACAGCGAAATCATACCGGTCGGCGTGAGTGTCTGGTCGGCATAACTTTGTTTGAGTGCGGCGATGGTAAGCATAAATTTCAAACCGGTTTGACAATCAGCAGCGCTTGTCCGGCTTTGACCGGTGCGCCTTCGGTGATGAGGATTTCCAGAATTTCAAGCGACTCATCCGACTCGACAGGGATTTCCATTTTCATGGCTTCGAGGACGATGGCGGGGCTTCCGGCAGCGAGTTGATCGCCCGGTTTGACTTCGATTTTCCAGACATTTCCGGTGACCGGACTGTCGAGGGTGATCGCTCCTTCGGGCAGGTCGATCGTCGGCGGCTCGGATTCTGCCGCTTCTGTGGGCGAGTCCAGATGAAGTCCAGCGTCTTCCCAGCGTTGCCGCTCTTCGGAAAAGGCGGTGCGTTGGACTTTTCGGAATGTCGCGATTTCTTGAGCGTGCGCTTCGAGGAATTTTTCGTAATCGGCGTATTTGAAGACCGTCGATTCGATTTCAAGTTGATGGCGTCCTCGGGGAAACTCTTCGCGCAGGCGCGAAAGCTCATCGGCGGAAACCTCATGAAATCGGAGCTGATCGAAAAATCGCAGCAGCCAGGGTTTTTCGAAATCTTTCGTTTGATGCCACCGGTTCCACATCTGGATCGTCCGTCCGGTGAATTGATATCCGCCCGGTCCTTCCATGCCGTAGACGCAAAGGTAGGCGCCGCCGATGCCGACCGCGTTTTCAGGCGTCCAGGTTCTGGCAGGATTGTATTTGGTGGTGACAAGTCGATGGCGGGGATCGAGTGGAGTAGCAACCGGCGCGCCAAGATAGACATCGCCCAAGCCCATCACGAGATAACTCGCTTCGAAAAAGATTTTTTTCACCTCGTCCACCGACTCCAAGCCATTGATGCGGCGGATGAATTCGAGATTGCTGGGGCACCAAGGAGCCTTGGGATTGACGCCGACCATGTATCTGCGGATCGCTTCCTGCGTGCTCGGGTCGTCCCAACTGATCGGGAGATGGACGATCCGCGCCGGAACTTCGATTTCTTCGAGCGGCGGTAAGGCGGCGATTCCTTCGCGGACGATTTGACGTAACTCATCGCGGCTGATTTTTTGGGTATCGAAGTGGATCTGTAAGGATCGAATGCCCGGTGTCAGGTCGACGATGCCGGAGAGATTTTTCTCCATCAGCCATTGGTAAACGACGTGAGCCTTGAAGCGCAATTTCAGATCGAGGAGGTGCGGGCCAAACTCGATGAGCAGATAACGATCGCCAGCGCGGCGGATGACAACGGCGTCGTCACCTTCGCCGAATGAATCGAGCATCGGATTTCCGATCGCTTGTTTTTCCGGAGCGGGCAATTCGGAGATTTCCCCGGCGAGGAACTGAGCGAGAGAAGCGGATTGTTGTTCCGCCCATGTTTCATCGACCGGGACGAAGGTGATTTGATCGCCTGGGCGAAGCTGTCCGAGTTTCCATAACTCCGCATTGACGACGACAACCGGGCAAACAAACCCACCCAAGCTGGGCCCATCCGGTCCTAAAATGACCGGCATATCTCCGGTGAAATCGACGGCGCCGATCGCATAGGCGTTGTCGTGAAGGTTGGATGGATGAAGGCCCGCTTCGCCGCCATCGGTGCGTGCCCATTTGGGTTTCGGACCGATCAACCGGACGCCGGTACGGGCGGAGTTATAGTGAACTTCCCAAGAGGTCGCAAAAAACGTTTCGATATCTTCAGGAAGGAAAAAGTCCGGCGCGCCATGCGGGCCGTAGAGAACGCCGATTTTCCATTCCCGAGTGTAGGGGATCGGTGAAACCGGAAGATGCGGTCGGGAAATCGCGTTTCGCTCGAGTCCGACCACATCCCCCGGCAGAAGCGAACGTCCTCCGTGCCCACCGAATTTTCCGAGAGTAAAGGTTGATTTACTTCCAAGATAATCCGGGGCCTCGATCCCGCCAGCGACGGCGAGATAAGCGCGAAGACCGGCCGCTTCAAGTTTTCCTATTTTGACGATGTCACCGGATGCTACGGTGAACGCCGTATTTGGCGAAATCGCTTCGCCATTTTTGAGGATGATGACCGGTGGTCCGACGATCGCCAAAGTCGCTTCGGTATTAAAACGCAGGCTGGGTCCGGCCATGGTGATTTCCAATGCGGCCGTGCCCTCGGGGTTTCCCACCAACCGGTTTGCCAAACGGAAGGACAAGGAATCCATCGGTCCGGATGGCGGCACGCCGACCTCCCACAATCCGGTCCGGCCCGGCCAATCCTGGATCGTGGTCATGGTGCCAGCGGTTAGAACATCAAAAGTCGAGGGTTTGTAGTCGAATGACGACATATCTCGCATGGCGACGCCACCTTTTACAAAAGGTTGCCAACAGGCGACTTGGCGAAGGTAGCGGAGGTTTGTCTCGATGCCGGAAACACGGGTTTTCCCAAGCGCGGTTTGGAGCTGATAGATCGCTGAATCGCGACTTTCGTCATGGACCATGATCTTGCCGAGCAGAGGATCGTAGAACGGGCTGACTTCAGTTCCAGCGGCGATCCAATGGTCACAGCGGGCGTTTTCCGGGAATGAAACCTCGGTGAGTAATCCGGCGCTGGGGCGGAAATTCTGATTTGGATCTTCGGCATACAGTCGCGCCTGAATCGCGTGGCCTTTTGAAATCGGTGAGTTGGCCGGAAGTGTGAACGTCGGATCAAGGGCAAGCCTGACCATCCACTCCACGAGATCGATGCCGGTGACGAGTTCGGTGACGCCGTGTTCCACTTGGAGGCGTGTGTTGACTTCGAGGAAATAGAATTCATTACGATCCGCGTCGTAGATGAATTCGACGGTTCCGGCGGATCGATAGTTGATGCTTTTCCCCAGTTCGACCGCGGCGTTGTGAAGCGCGGAACGGGTTTCATCAGTGAGAAAAGGCGCGGGGGTTTCTTCGAAGACCTTCTGGTTTCGCCGTTGAACCGAGCAATCCCGTTCGCCGAGCGCAAGCACGTGTCCGTTTCCATCGCCGAAGATTTGGACTTCGACGTGACGGCCACGTTGGACATATCTTTCCAGGAATACCGCGCCGGAGCCGAAGCTGCGCTGACTGAGGCGGACGACGGATTCAAATTCGCGGCGAAGTTCTTCTTCGGAATGGCATATCTTCATGCCGATGCCGCCGCCGCCTGCCGTGCTTTTCAGCATCACGGGAAATCCTAATTTCCCGGCTGCCTCGAGCGCGGAGTCGAGATCATCGAGCAGGCCCGTTCCGGGAACCAGTGGGACACCGGCGTTTCCTGCGAGTTTCCGAGCTTCGTGTTTCAGTCCAAACGCGATGATTTGTTCGGGAGTGGGCCCGAGCCAGCGGATGCCGTTGTCTTCGCAGAGTTTGGCAAAATCGGTATTTTCACTTAACAAACCATATCCGGGGAAGACGGCGGAGGCTCCGGCGGAAAGGGCGATTTCGAGTAGCCGATCTTGGAGAAGATAGCTTTCCGAAACCGGGCCGGGTCCTAACCGATAGGCTTCGTCCGCGAGATCGACATGGGGTGCGCCAGCGTCTGGATCGGAATAAACGGCGATGCTTTGGTAGCCGAGTTTTTGAAAGGTGCGGATGGCTCGGGCGGCGATTTCTCCGCGATTGGCGATGAGAATTTTATGGGACATGAAATGAAAAGTTCGGACTCGGATCCTGGTTCCAACTTTTAGAAAATCGAAACTTCGACCGGTGTAGGATTCCAGCCGTTGCAGGGATTGTTGAGTTGAGGGCAATTTGAGATCAGGCACACCACGTCCATTTCGGCGCGCATTTGAACGTATCTGCCGGGCGCCGAGATGCCGTCGGCGAAGCGGAGCTGGCCGTCGGGAGTGACCGGCACGTTCATGAAGAAGTTGATATTGCAGGTGAGGTCGCGTTTGGTGAGCTCGACGTTCCATTCCTGGGCGCCGCGGATGAAGCTGTCACGGCAGGCGTGCATGCATTCCTTGTCGTGGGAGTAACGCATCGTGTTTGACTCTCGCGAACAGGCCCCGCCCAGAGTGTCGTGGCGACCGCAGGTATCTTCGGTGATTTCTAACAGAACGTTGCCTTCGGTGCTCATCAACTTGCTACCGGTTGTGAGATAGAGAGAGGCTTGTTGCTGGATCGTCTGATCGGCGCTGTAGCGTTCCGTCGGGTCGGCGGCGCTGAAAAAAAGCGTGTCGGCCGCTTGATTTCCTTCGAGATCGAGGATGCGCAGGCTTTGTCCTTTTTTGATTTCGTGAACCCACCAATCGCCGGCGGGAATGACGTGTTGGTAAACCGGTTTCATGATTGGGAGAGGGCGAGGTAGGTGAGATTGTTTTCGTGGGCGCGAAAGTTTTCCGGGCGGATGGTAAGGGAGGCGTCGTCCGGTTTTGGCGGTGAACCGGCGAAGACTTCGAGTTTCACTTCTGTGGAGCGATAAACCGGATTCGGGTCGAGGGGGTGTTGGCAGGTGTTGAGGATCACGAGTGTGTCGAGTTCGAAGCGGAGTTCGACGTGATCGCCCGGTTTGGAATTTCCCGGGACGAAGCTGAGGTTTCCATCGTCATCGGAAACAACTTTGCTGAAGAAGTTGAGGTTGGGAACGAGGTCCTTTTTGCCGAGGCCCCACTTTGCCAATTCGATCAGGAATCCATCATGAGCGTTGCGATACCACTCGTTGTGGGATTTCTGGAAATTGTTTTCACCGTATTTTTTCAGAACGGTTTTTGCATTGGAATGGCCGCAGACCGTGTCATGCCAGCCGACGCTGTCCGAGGTGATCGATGCCAACAGGCGACCCATATCCGAGTGCAGGCAGTACGGCTGGCGGAGGTAGAAGATATGCTGACCTTTCAGGGTGTCTGGCATGTTATATCGTTCGTGCCGTTCGTGGGTATGATAGAGGAGCATGCCGACATTCGCGCCGCCGGTCAGATCGGTGAGTCGCAGGCGTTTGCCTCGGGAAATGATACCGGACCACATGCCGGAACCGGTCAGGACTTTAGTGAAGAGGGGTGTCATTTTTCCTTGGAGTGAAGTTGCGGAATCAGATGTGGCGTGAGCGTGAGATGGGCGCGTTTCACGCCTTTGCAGGTGACGAGTTGGTTGGAAATGTCGCGAAGCGTGCGAGCCGGGCCTTGCATCAGGATGACTTCGAGCACGTGTTCGTCTTCCAGAAGGACGTGTTGGGCGGAAATCACTTCGGCGACGTGTTCGCGGCAGATGCGGGCGAGATCTCGGAGGAGCGCGCTTTTGCTTTCGTCATAAATCAGGGTGAGCGCGCCAGCCATGATTTCGGTGCCGATTTTCGACAGATGTTCGGCGGCTTGCTGGTGAACCATTTCCGCCATCGCTTGGGATCGGCTATCGAATCCACGCTGGTTTACGAGTCGGTCGAGAAGCTGGAAGGTTTCTTCCGGCATGGAAATCGTGATGCGGCGAATGCCGTCAGGGGGTTCGGACTGGCTCGGTTTCATCTGGCCAAGAGAATAGCATCTTGTCTGCCAGGGTGTGAAGAAAAAAGAAAAAGTTCATACCGGATTTGGTAAATTGATGAAACGTTTCAACTGAGGGCCGGTCAGAACGGGTCGAGGATTTCGACTTGGGTGGGGTGGTTTTCCCGGAGTCTGCGGCGGAATTCGCCGATCGCATGCCGTCTTTTCATCGCTTCGAGCGCGGCGATGATCTCCGGTTTTGCGTCTTCGAAAGAACGGGTTTCCGCGGGTTTGCGGTCGGTGACTTCGATCAGATGCCAGCCGATTTTGGTGCGGATCAATTTCGGTTGATTCAACGGTAGGGCGAAAACCGGTTCGGCGAAATCCCGGGGCAGCCGATCACGAGTCATCCAGCCGAGATTTCCGCCGATGTCTTTGGTTGCCGGGTCGTCGCTGAGTTCCTTGGCAAGAGTTGCGAAATCTTTCTGTTTTTGATTCAGCGCGGTGAATGCGGCGTCGAGCTTTGCTTTCACTTCATCGGAGACTTGGTCGAGCGTCGGAAGGAAAATGTGGCGGGCTTCGATGCGCTCGGGAATTCCGAGATTTGCTTGGTTTTCATCGAACCATTTTTTCGCTTCCTCTTCCGAAACTGAAGTTTCCTGGGCCGTTTCGGATTCGAGGAATTTCTCCTGCTGGATGCGTGCGGTGAGGAACCGGCGCAGTTCGTTCTCGTTTTGGATGCCTTGGGTTTTCATCGCCGTCTCCAGTGCGCCTTTGGTTTCGAAGCGTCCGACCAGGCGTCGAATGCGTTCGTTGACTTCTTCTTCGGAGACGACCGGTGGCTGACCGGTTTGGGAAGTGCGAATGCGGAGCAGCTCGTGATCGATCAGATCCTCCAAGGCGGCGCGGCGAACGGCGGTTTGCTGGTCCGGTGGGAGCGTGGAGAATTTTTTCCCTTCGAGCCAAAGCCGTTCGTGGATGGCCCGATCCAATTGAGACTGGGTGATGGGGTGAAAATTGACGCGAGCGACAACGCCTTGTTCCTTCGCGCGGGCGATCGATCGAGGGCTGTCCGGGCGGGTGCTTTCAATCCACCGGTTGATGGGTCCGTCGATCACGAAAAGATCGGCGGCGAGGTAGCCGAGACTGGCGATGCAGAGGATGAGGCGGGTTTGAGAAGTCATTCCGAGTGGAAGGGACAGAACGCCGGGAAGGCCAGGGATGTTTCAGAGCCTGGCCGGATGAACCGGATGGTTCAGCGGATTTCAACCGTCGCGCCGGGGCGGACGAGAAGCGGCAGGCGAATCGCGTCCCAGTTTGCCAAACGGATGCAACCAGCGCTGCGAGCGCGGCCGATGGTTTCCGGGTCGGAAGTGCCGTGAAGGCCGATGCCGGATTTGCTGGTGCCGTTCCAGATCACACCGACCGGGCTATTGGGACCGGCGGGAATGTTCAGCGCTTCTTTGCTCCGGACGCCGGTGTCGAGAAGCTGTTGATCGTAACGCCACCAAGGCAATTGGACCATGTTTTTCAGTTCCCATGTGCCGAATTTGATGAACTGCGGTTTGCCCGGGGTGATGGGGAAAGAACTGACCAATCCGCGATTTGGCCGGGAAATGGGAGTGACGGTCGTCACGCCGGGTTCGGCGACGACGAGGGCGGCTGGCGCGGCTTCAAAGATGCGGACCTGATTCATTTTCGTGTCCACCACGACGTGTCGTTGGCTGAGCTTTTCTTCGCCGAGGAAACTTTTTTCCGTCAGGAGCTCGATGGCGAAAGGCTGGACGTTTGGGACGATGATCGTGTCACCGACGATCAGGTTGTTGATCTTTTTCGCGCCGTTGAGCTCGATAAGATAGGGGACGTCGCAATGGAATCGCTCCGCCATGAATTCGGCGATGCTGCGGTAGGACATGCGTTTCCGCTGGGCTTGCAGAGAGCGCTTGGTCGGCAGCGTGGGATCCACCCAGTTCTGGCAATTTTCGGGAACGACCGCATTCGCGAAAGGATCGGGCACGGCGGTGAGGGCGGCCTGGGTCACTTCGGACCAACTGTCGGCTGCGTAGCCGTTGGACTCGTTCCAAGATTGGACGGCGAGTTCGGTGAAGCGGCCCGGTTTGCCATCGATGATGCCAGGGCCGAACATCGCCTCATCCAGGAAAATCTGGAGTCGGACCGCGTTGTCGCCGGACGGTTTGGTATTGGCCGAAACTTGAGGCGCGGCCATCTGGATCGGCGTGTCGGGCGTCGCGTCGTCCAGCGGTTGCGCGCGCAAAACCGGTCGGATCTGGGCGGCGGCTGCGGGCGCGACCGGTTGGGCAGTGTCTTGCGGCACTGCGCCGATCTGGGCAGAAGCGAAGGTGGTGAGAACGGCGGATAAAGTGAGGACGAAACGAAACATGTGAAAAAAGACCGTGGAGTTTAGGCGGGAACGGCAGCGAACAGTTCCAGTCTGCCAGCGATCGCCGGGGGAACGACTGCGCTGACGAGAATATCATCTCCTTCGTAGTTCGTCGAGAGCACCTTCGCATCCCGGTGTAAAAGACTTACGAGGTCGGCCCGATTTTGAGGGATGCGGTAGTTTTTCCGGCTGATCCGGTCGGCCAAAATGTCGCAGCAGGCTTTGAGGAGCGCGTCCAAACCGGTCCCGTGAAAGGCCGAGGCGTGGAGAGCGTCGGGAAATTGGCGTTCCAGCGTCGCGAGCACTTCTGGATCGGTGACGCGGTCGATTTTGTTCAGCACGGTGATCACCTGTTTTTCCTCGGCTCCGAGTTCTTTCAGCACTTCGAGGGTGGTGTCGTGGAAACGTTGGATTTCCGGCGCGCTGGCATCGAGAACATGGATGAGGAAATCCGCGAGCAGGGCTTCTTCGAGCGTTGCTTTGAACGCTTCGACCAAGCGGTGCGGCAGGTTTCGGACAAATCCGACGGTGTCCGTGATCAAAAGCGGCTGGCCATCGGGCAGCTCGATGCGGCGGGTGGTCGTGTCGAGCGTGGCGAAAAGCATGTCCTTGGCCATGACGTCCGCGCCGCTCAAGACATTCAAAAGCGTGGATTTTCCGGCGTTGGTGTAGCCGACGATGGCGGCGTGGGGTGTTTCGAGCTTTTCGCGCTCTTTGCGCTGGGTTTTCCGCTGTTTGCGGACGATTTCCAATTCGCGTTTCGCTCGGTCGATCGTCAGGTGAGCGAGTCGGCGGTCGACTTCGATTTGTTTTTCACCCATCCCCCGCGAGGCTCCGCCGCCCGCGCCACCGCCGGAACCGGCGCTTTCGCGGTCAAGGTGTCCCCACATCCGGGCGAGCCGCGGAAGGGCGTATTGCATCCGGGCGAGCTCGACTTGGAGTCGGGCTTCTTTCGTCTGGGCCCGCTTCGCGAAAATATCGAGAATCACTTCTTCCCGGTCGATCACACAAAGGTCCGCCAGCTTTTCCCACTCGCGTTGTTGGGAAGGTGCGAGGCCATTGTCGATCACGATCACGTCGCATTCGTGGGCTTTCGCGAGGGCGACGATTTCATCCGCTTTACCGGTTCCGCAGAGGAGTTTTTTGTGCATTTCCCGGCTGCGGGCGAGCACGGACTCGACGACTTCAATATTCAGAGTCCGGACCAGTTCACCGAGTTCTTCCAATAAAGACTCCGATTCCTGGGCATCGCGTGGATCGAAATAAAGGCGCACCAAAAGAGCGCGCTCGACCATATCCGGTTTTTGTCTGACCTCAAACATCTGAGGAATCTATAACACCGCTGAAAAGATGGGCGATGCGAAATTTTCACCCGGAACGAAACGGCGGGGTCCTCGCTGGGTCAACCTCGGGCCGTTCCGTCTCCATGGAGAATGAGATCGAACGACGCGAGATGGGCGTAGGGAAGGGAAATGCTCCGGAAATTTCTCTTCGCGATTCGTCTTTCCGGCCTTGCCGCAAACCGGTCGACCGCCTAAGCCAAGCGGCGTCATGAGCGAAGCCGTCCCGCAGCAGCCCCAATCCACCGAAGCCGAACTGATCGCCGTGCGCCGCGAAAAACTCGCGAAACTCCGCGAACTCGGCATCGATCCATTCGGCGCGCGCTTCGAAACGACTTCGACGCCTGCGCAACTTCAGGAAAATTTCGAGGAAGCCAAACCGGTCAAAATCGCCGGTCGCATCATCGCGCTCCGTGACATGGGTAAGTCCTGCTTTTTCCAACTCGGCGATGTCCACGGCTCGATCCAAGGCTACGTCGGTATCAAAAACCTTTCGGAAACGGATGCGGCCGCTTGGAAATGCCTCGATCGCGGCGACTGGATCGGCATCGAGGGAGAAACGTTCCTCACCCGAACCGGCGAGCCGACAATTAAGGTGGAAACTTTCACCGTGCTTTCAAAATCGCTGCGTCCGATGCCGGACAAGTGGCACGGCGTCGCCGATCGCGAGATCAAATACCGCAAGCGTCACCTGGATCTGATGGGAAATCCGGACAGCGCAAAGCTATTCGTCACCCGGTCGCTGATGCTCGCGGAGATCCGGCGTTATCTCCAGGATCGGGGTTTCCTCGAGGTCGAAACGCCGATGTTGCAGGACATTTCCGGCGGCGCGGCGGCGCGTCCATTCGAAACGTTCCACAATGCGCTCGGCATGCCGCTGACCTTGCGGATCGCGCCAGAGCTTTTCTTGAAGCGCTTGCTCGTCGGTGGATTTACGAAAATTTTCGAGCTCAACCGGAACTTCCGCAACGAAGGGATTTCCCGCCGTCACAACCCGGAATTCACGATGTTGGAAGCCTACTGGGCGTTTTCCGATTTCGAAGAAATGGCGAATCTGGTCGAGGAAATGACCTGCCACCTCGCGGAGAAATTCATCGGCACGCTGCAGATCGAGCACAAGGACGAGGAAGGAAACGTCACCCGCACGATCAATCTGGCCCGTCCATGGAAACGCGCGGCCTATCACGATTTGATCGCCGGTGCCGCAGGCGATGACTTTTTCACCATCACCCCGGAGCAGCGGCGCGAGCGTTGTGAAACACTCGGCGTCCAGATTTCCACGGAAATGGAAGACCACGAAGTCGTGCAGCAGGTTTTCGAAAAACTGGTGGAGGAAAAAACCTTCGATCCGTGCTTTGTGACCCGCGTGTCCAGCGAACTCGTGCCATTGGCGAAAATCACGCCGGGCGGAAAAACCGTGGAAGTTTACGAACTCATCATCAACGGCCAGGAAATTTCGCCGGGGTATTCCGAGCTGAACGATCCCGACGTCCAACGCGAACGCCTCGAAGCGCAATCCGGTGAAGAAACGCAAAAGGTCGACTATGATTTCATCGAAACGCTCGAACACGGCATGCCACCAGCCGGCGGCATCGGCATCGGCATCGACCGGTTGGTCATGATGCTCACCGGAGCCCCGACGATTCGGGACGTGGTTCTTTTCCCACTCCTGAAACGGAAAGAAAGCTGAGGAACGTCGAACATCGAACGTTCAACTTGGAACGTCGAAGTGAAGATGAGCGGGCGGAGTTCAAACTTTAGTTTGCTCTTCGATTCTGCGGGCGGCGCTTTCTGAGCACAGATTGAGAAGGATTACGCAGATTTCGCGGATTTTTAAAGATCTGAGTTTTCTATTTCTTAATCTGCGAAATCCCAATCATCTGCGTTCAAAAAACGCCGAAACCGGTCACGACTTCAAAGATCCAATACCTTCGCTTCTTCGGTGCTGAGAAGGCGGAGGGCAGATTCTTTGGGCAAACCGGTGATAAGAATCTCCCGTGCGGTTTCGAGAGCAGGGTATTCGGTGTGGCGAAATTCGACGATCCGGGTTTCGGAATCCCACAGCACCCACGCGGCACGCAGGTCATGGTCGCGCGGCTGGCCGACCGAGCCGACGATGATCGTGCAGACGACGCCTTTCGGCAAATGCATGCGGGTGGCGTCGAGTCGTTCCGGGAGGATCGCGTCCTTCGGTTCGTAAAAAATTTCCTGCCGGTGTGTGTGCCCGAAAAATCCGATCTCGTCCCCCGATTCTCTCAGGATCGCCAGCGTCGGTCGGGCATCGGTCAGTGAGTGAAGATAGGGCCAATCGCCAAAATCGTGCAGCGCCGAGTGTGAAAGGACGGCTCCAGGAATTTTTAAAACTCCGGGCAAGGACCCCAGCCATGCCGCATTATCTTCACCGAGCGTGCGCGCGGCCAGTTCCACTCCGGCCCAGACCGGGTTCTTTTTCCAAATCCGTGACGAGGGAAGATTTTCCCGGTCGCTGCGGACCGACAGCGTGTAAAAATCGTGATTTCCCAAAACGCAGACGCCGCCATGTTCGCGGACGAGGCTCACGCATTCATCCGGTTCCCCCGCGTAACCCACGGTGTCTCCACCGAAACAAATCTGGTCGACCTCCATTTCCGCGATCTCCTTCAGCACCGCTTTCAGCGCAGGCAGGTTCGAATGGATGTCAGAAAGAATCGCGATTTTTGGCATTTGCGGAGTGTAGAACGATCCCCAACTCACGGAAAAGCGGAGATTTTTCGAAATTCGGCGTGTGATTGTAAAAAAATGCCTTGCGCGGGGGTTGGGGGCGTGTTGATGTCCCTGCCCGCCCGCAAAGGCGGATTAATCTATTTTTCCCATTTCGGCCATGGCCTACGCAGTGATCAAAACCGGCGGTAAACAATACCGCGTCCAACAAGGCGACAAATTCGACGTCGAGAAGCTCGACGCCGCTGTCGATTCAGAAATCACGTTCAACGAGATCTTGCTCGTTGGCGAAGGCGACTCCGTGTCCGTAGGTGCTCCTCTCGTGGATGGCGCTTCGGTCACCGTCAAGGTGGTCAGCCAATTCCGCGCTCCGAAAGAAGTTGCGTTCAAGTTCAAGCGCCGCAAGGGCTTCCACAAAACCAAAGGCTATCGCCGCCAACT
Source organism: Akkermansiaceae bacterium UBA1315 (assembly GCA_002307065.1). Classification (GTDB taxonomy): domain Bacteria; phylum Verrucomicrobiota; class Verrucomicrobiia; order Verrucomicrobiales; family Akkermansiaceae; genus Luteolibacter. The sequence goes on from DBTN01000030.1 coordinate 40,947, forward strand.
TACCAAGCTCGAGGTCACCTCGATCGCAGGTTAATCCAACCATTTAATTTCCCACTACCATGGCCCACAAAAAAGGACAAGGTTCCGTTAAAAACGGTCGCGACTCACGCAGCAAGCGCCTCGGCGTGAAAAAATTCGGCAGCCAAGCCGTGATCGCTGGAAACATCATCATCCGCCAACGCGGCACCAAGGTTCATCCAGGTCTTGGTGTTGGCATCGGTAAAGATCACACGCTTTTCGCCCTTCGCGATGGCCGCGTGTTCTTCGACAAAGAAGGTCGCCGCGTGAACGTCATCGTTCCCGAAGCCGCCGCAGCGAACTAATCTTCGCTCGTCAAAATTTCAAAAGCCGCTCTCCTTCGGGACAGCGGCTTTTTTTTGCGTAGCGGCTCTCCTTCGGGACGCGGTGTTTTCCGTAAAAGGGGCTTTTTTTCTGAGATAGCGGCTTTTTTCGGGACGCGGCTTTTTGCCAGAACCGCCGCTTTTTTCGGGCCAACGGTCCGTGATTCCTTAGCCCAGGGCATCGCCCTGGGAAATCCGGTCTTAAATTCTAGCCCGCCAAAGGTGGGCGATACCGGTTTGGCCACCCGGCCGGATAGAATTATTGAGATTCTCGCCCCTTTTTGGAAATGGAGTCGTCTCATCTCGCGCACCTTTGGCGCGCAAATAAA
>DBTN01000001.1 GCA_002307065.1 Akkermansiaceae bacterium UBA1315
CTGAGTGATACGAGATCAAAACCGTTGCCATTTCATCGGACCAACGGTCCGTGATTCGTTAGCCCAGGCCATCGGCCTGGGAAATGAATCTCCAAATTTTCAGCACACCAACGGTGGGCGATACCGGTTTGGCGACTAAGAGGAAATCGTCACGTCTCGCTCCCCGTTGGGGCGCACATAAACGAATGTGAATTCCCCAGGGCGACGCCCTGGGCTAAAGGATCACGGACCGTTGGTCCGGAAGAACGAGTCCGCTTTTCTCTGGCGCAGATGATGGGATTCCACGGATTTCACCCATTGAGAAAGAAGATGGAGTCCGCCGAATCTGTTAAATCTATAATATACAGGGATCTTTCGCAACTGATCGATTCTGAGTGATACGAAATCAAAACCGTAGCCATTTCTTCGGACCAACGGTCCGTGATTCGTTAGCCCAGGCCATCGGCCTGGGAAATGAATCTCCAAATTTTCAGCACACCAACGGTGGGCGATACCGGTTTGGCGGCTAAGAGGAAATCGTCACGTCTCACTCCCCATTTGGGGCGCACATAAACGAATGTGAATTCCCCAGGGCGACGCCCTGGGCTAAGGGATCACGGACCTTTGGCCCGGAAGGCGAGTGTTCCGTTGTATCCTCGGAAATTACCTCAGCCTAGACGACACTGCATCCCAATCGATACCTCAGCCTAGACGACACTGCATCCCAATCGATACCTCATCCTAAACGATACCTCATCCTAAACGATACTTATGCTTTTACGAAAACGACCTAGTGGCGCTTTGGTAGATGCCAAGGCGGATTTTTTTCGAACTGTTCCTTGAGTGCGGGATACAGATCGGAGGAATGCTTGAAGATATACGGCGCGATCACGGCCATCTGCACTTGCGCGGCGATGTAGAAGAGGGCGATGACGATCGGAATGATCCAAAGTCTCAACGGCTTGGATTCGACTTGGTGATTTCCGAGATAATCCCAGATCGGTTTGCCGAGTTTTTTGGCGGTGAAAAAGCTGACGGTTTGGCAGAAAATCGAAAGCAGCGGCCAGCCAAAACCGATTCCGGCGATGAGCACACGGACCGCACGGTGAGTCGAAGCGGCAAGCGTGAGCAACGAGCCGTCGCTGTTGACGACGCGGAGGCCGAGCAGCGCCTTCCCCGGAGTCGTGGCGAATTTGTGGATGAGAATAATTTCCAATACAAACCACGGCACGAATTGTAAAAACATTTGCCACGGATTGAGCAGGATCGCTTCAATATTGCGCCGGGCGAACCACATCAGCAGCCACCACACGGCGGCGTAAAGAATCAGGTCCAACCAACGGGCTAAAAACCGCCGGGCAAGACGCGGTGGTGGAGCAACCGGTGGCGGAACCGGGACAGTGGGCGCGCTGGGGATTTCGACCTCTTTGACCGGTTCTGGAGTTTTCACCGCTTTCTGAAGCTGCGAAAATTCGTGCTTAAAAAGATCGATTTCCGAAAACGGCCGCCACGAATCCAAGCCATCGTGCCAGGCGGGGGAATCGGGCGAAATTTCACCGGCGTTGATACGGCGACGGACTTCGTAGTCTTCGATCGGGCCGACTTTTTCGCCGTTGCGAATGATCCAGATTTCCATGATTTATAAATTGCGCAGGGATTTTGCAGCATCGCTGCGGGCTGCGAAAAACGCAGGCACGAGAGCCGCGAGCGAGCACAGGACAAAAGCCATCAAAGCGAAAACCGCTTGTTCGGCCGGATTGTTGTGAGCGGGTAGAACTCCAAATCCGGTGAATGACGATGAAAAGGGATCAAAGCCCACGGTCCGCAGCGCCGATTGCAGCGCTCCGCGGAAATGAATGACCAGTCGCCCAATTCCGACGCCGAGGATCGCCCCGATCACGCCGAGAATCATGCCTTGGTAAAGGAAAACGCGGACGATCTGACCGGGCGCGGCACCGAGCGCTTTCATCACACCGATTTCCCGCCGCTTCTGGATCGTCACCGTGAACATCACCGCCATCATCGAGAAAGCGGAAATGAGAACGATGAACGAAAGCGCGAAATACATCATGCCGCGCTGTTGATTGATCAGTCCGAAAAACGCCTGATGCTCCTCGCCCCACGTTTTCAAACTCCAACTCGCTCCCAAAATCGGTCTCGCCTCCAGCGCGACTTCATCGGCGAGATAGGCATCATCCAATCTGAGCGCGATTCCCTGAACCGCATCACCCAAACCGGCCAGATCTTGCCCAAGCGGCAATGGCACAAAAATATCCGGCGTCACCGCCATTTGCGACGCCTTGTAAATCCCGGTAATCGTCGCCTCTTTTGGGAGGACGATGCTTTTCAGCCCTTTTAGCGTTTCACCGTCCATCTTTTCCGGATCGCTCGTTTGCAACTCGGTGATCGCTTCGTCGATGGTAGCCTTCGTTTCTTTGGTGAAACGAAAAACCCCGGCAGTTTCATCTTTCTCCGACTCATCCATGGCGATGAGGATCGCTTCTAACAACTCTTCCTCGGGCTGGCGGATGTCCTGAAGACGGATGCTGTCGAAACCGGTATAAGTTTCGGTATAAACGGCAGCGGGCAATAAAAACTGGTCGTCCTTTTCGCTCCACGAACTGGAAAGCGTCTCGGTCGTTTTTTTCCAAACATCCGCATACGCCTCGCGGATCGGTGGATTCTCGGTGGATTTGTAGGCATTCATCACCGACTCGAAATTTCTTGTGGAATAAAGCCGGACACTGTCGCCGACCCGGAGCGGGGGATTAAAACTGTCGGCAAGGATCGATGAAATCACCACCCGGTCATCGATGCCGAGATCGGCGGAAGATTCCGGGTGATCCGGGTCGAGCATTTCCTGGATGCCCTCGACTTGGCCGGGGTCGGATGTGTCGATGGCGCGGAAAAAAACCGGTCGCTGCCAAGAGCCGACGTCGATGATCACATTGTCCGAAACAAAGGCGGTCGCGGCTTGGACGTGCGGAAGTTTTTTCGCTTCGAGCGCCGCGTTTTGCCAATCGATGAGCGGGCCGCCGCCGGATTCAGCCGACCGGTTGATCAGGATGTGCGGGGTGAATCCGAGGAGTCGCTTTTTCACGTCGCGTTCAAGACCGGCGTAGACCGCCATGACCACGACGAGCACAAGCACGCCGAGCATCACTCCGATGAGCGAGATCAGAGTGAACGACGAAAGGACGGCGCGGCGCGGATTGAGGTAGCGCCGGGCAAGAAGGAAGCTGAAAGATCGACGTTTGATGCAGCCTAGCTAAACGCTGAGCGACGCGGCGGCAAGAGATACCGGTTTGAAAACCGGTTGCGACGATCCAATCGGTCAATCACCCGGCGGCAGGCCGAGCAAATCGAGCACGCGCTGGAGGTCATCGTCGCCGTAATACTCGATCTCGATTTTACCCTTTTTCGCCGAGTGCTGGATCGACACGTGAGTTGCAAAAGCCTCTCGTAACCGGTTGGTAACGGCGCGGATATGGACGTCGACCTCACGGCTGGGGCCGGATTTTTTCGGTTCGCCCGGAGCAACCGGTGGCTCAGCAAGAAAGGACTGGGCGAGCTTTTCCGCCGCGCGGACGGTGAGCTTGCGGCGCAAAATCTGATCGGCGGCGAGGAGCTGGGTCGGATGATCTTTGATCGAAAGGATCGCTTTGGCGTGGCCGACGGAAAGCAGGGCCTGGGCGACGAGCGCCTGGACGTCCGCGTGCAGATCGAGCAGGCGCATGGCGTTTGCGACGCTGGCCCGGGATTTGCCGACGCGGCCGGCGATTTCTTCCTGTTTCAGAGAAAATTCTTTCGCGAGGCGAACGTAACCGGCGGCTTCCTCCATCGGGTTCAGGTCTTCGCGCTGAAGGTTCTCGATCAACGCCATTTCCAAAACATCGCGGTCCGATGCTTCGCGTTCGATGATCGGCACCGTAGCGAGACCGAGTTTTTTCGACGCGCGCCACCGGCGTTCACCGGCGATCAGCTCCAGCTTTCCGTTTACCGAGCGGACGATCAGCGGCTGGATGATGCCATGTTGGCGGATCGATTCCACCAGATCGTCCAGCGGGGATTCGATGAAAGTCATCCGCGGCTGCAGCGGGCTGGGAACGATGTGGTCCAGCGGCACATCGCGGACGCGGTTCAAATCATCTGAGGCAACCGGAGCGTCGGTCGCGCCGCCGCTGGGATGCTTCTTGATGAGAGCGCCGAGTCCTTTTCCGAGTGCCTGTTTCGCCATGGGGCGGGGAGCATTAGCAGGACCCACTCGGAAATCCAAGCGGATTTCGAAATGTTCCACGAACGATTTCCGGTTTCGGCTCCGCTCCGGCAATCCGATCAAGGGTGCCCGAAAATCGTGCCCGAGCTTACGGCCCACTCGCATCTAACGAAAAATGGAAGCATTTCCTTGGCTCGGACACGGCGATTTTGTAGGGTCTGGGTGTCGGCCGTTTAAACATTGATTGATTTCATGAGACTATAGTCATATAGACAGATGTCCGATTTCATGGTCGATTGACACATCCGCGTTGATTGAACTGCGTCCCCCCAAACTCCCCCCCCATCAGGTTGCCCCATTCACTGAGCGATAGAACTACATCTGTATTGCGTCTGAATCACCTGAATTATAAATATCAAGTATGAATCGTGAGCGAGGCAAGGTCTATGTGGTCGATGACGATTCGGACATTGTTTGCGGGATGTCACAACTGATTCGAGCCGAAGGCCTCGACGTTGAAGATTTCAATTCACCGGTAAAGTTTATGGCGTACATGAAAAACGCCGAACTGCCGGACAGCGCGACTTGTATTCTTTTGGATATGTCCAGACCCGAAGTCGAGGGTCTCGGAGTGCAACATTTTTTAAAGACGCTGGGTGACATCCACCCGGTGATTTTCATCTCTTCCCATGGAGATGTCCATACCACTGTGCGCGCGATCAAGGCGGGCGCGATGGATTTTCTTGAAAAGCCATTCGGTGAGGAGGAGTTGATATCCATCATCCGCAAGGCCCTGGAGGAAAGTCGTTTGCTGCGTCGGCAAAACGAAATGCGAGCCGAGGCCATCAGAAGAGTCGCGTCCTTGACCCATAAGGAAAAAGAAGTGTTGGAATACATCCTTGCTGGCTTTCTCAACAAGCAGATCGCCGACGCCCTCGACATCGTGGAAGGTACCGTGAAGACCCATCGAGGTCGAGTCATGGAAAAGATGGGGGTGCAGTCCGTTCCGGATCTGGTGCGAGTCAGTCAGATCGCGGGGGTTTCGCCTGCCGAGTTAAATGATATTTTGTGATTCTTGTCGCGAAGTCGCAGGGCGGTCGAGGGGCAAAACCGTGCACTGGACGGCACTGCGCGATGGAATCGATTTTGCGGACTGAAGATATGTGACTTTGGTCTCATATACGGCTTTGGGAACTTTGATAATCTCCGGACAGATGGTGCCGGGTTGATGAATCCCGCCCATTTCCCCTCGAAGCTCATTCCTCCGTGGGGCGTGTTCATCATCGATTCCCCCTGTGCCTTTTCTGGTAGCCCCCCTTTCTCTTAAATTTTCTCCCCCCCAGTGGCCCAATGTTTCCCATGACCCATGACCCATGACCCA
>DBTN01000004.1:0-34812 GCA_002307065.1 Akkermansiaceae bacterium UBA1315
CGCGCACCTTTGGCGCGCAAATAAAAGAATGGATCTCACCCAGCCCGATGGGCTGGGCTAAGGAATCGCGGACCGTTGGCCCGCGGGAAGTGGCTGCGCGGACCGTTGGCTCGTGGAAAGCGGCTGCGCGCACCTTTGGCGCGCAAATAAAAGAATGGATCTCACCCAGCCCGATGGGCTGGGCTAAGGAATCACGGACCGTTGGCCCGGAAGGCGGCTGCGCGATGCGGCTCTCCTTCGGAACGCGGCGTTTTCCGGAACAGCCGCTTTTTTCGGGGCGGCAGCGCTTTCTGAGACAGCGGCTTTTTTCGGGACGCGGCTTTTGCCAGAACCGCCGTTTTTTTCGGGCCAACGGTCCGTGATTCCTTAGCCCAGGGCATCGCCCTGGGAAATCCGGTCTTAAATTCTAGCCCGCCAAAGGTGGGCGATACCGGTTTGGCTAACCGGCCGGATAGAATTATTGAGATTCGGCACTTTTTTGAAATGGAGTCGTCTCATCTCGCGCGCCTTTGGCGCGCAAATAAACGAATGGATCTCACCCAGCCCGATGGGCTGGGCTAAGGAATCACGGACCGTTGGCCCGCGGGAAGTGGCTGCGCGGACCGTTGGCCCGCGGGAAGCGGCTGGCGCGGATCGTTGGCCTGGAAAGCGGCTGCGGCTTTTTGGAAAAGGCTCTAACGAAAGAATCGCAGCGATCCGTTTAGGCGTTTAAACCGGTTTGGTGGATGAACCAGTCGGCATCAAGGGCGGCGAGGGGAGTTCTCATTTTGTCGAGTTCAGCGGCGGGGCCGTGGATTTCAAGACGGATGAGCTCTGCCATTCCGAGCGCTCTGCCAAGGTTTTCGCCGACGTTTTCCAAGTGGGCCAGAGCGGCCTCACCGGTTTTATAGGCTTCGCGGCAATGGACGACATCGCCATTCAACGTGAAATCGTAATAAAGAACACCCGCTTCGTTTCTGGTTTTTTCGACGAACGCGGACATCTCAGCGATAAACGCCTCAAGTTTCCCGGTTTGGACTTTGAAATACGGATGAAGACTGACGGCGCTGGATAATTCGCTCATACCGCCAGCATCGGCGTCCGCCCGCTCATTCCAAGCGGTAAATTTCTGAACTCGGGAGCCGACTATTTCTTCTCGCGGACGCGATCGGTGGGATCATCTTTCCACATGAACAGAGCTTTAATGATGTGTTGTAAGTCGCTCTGCTGGTGCATTTCCCGCTGAATTTGGATATTTTCCTTTTGCACTTCTTCTTCCGGGATTTCAGCGGAATCGCCATCGTAGCGGTATTCCACAGGAATCTCCGGATCATCGAAACGCCCGAGCAACTGCTCCACGTCCGAGTGCAAGCGCTCGAGGTGATCACAAAGTTTTCCGACGTTTGCGGCCAGCTCCTGAGCGGATGCGGCGAGCGGTGTTCCGGTCGCCTCCGTTTCGAGGTTGGTGGAAAGCTCGCGGACGAGTTTGCTGGTTTTCAGCCACTGAGGCGAAAGCTCGCGATCCACTTCCGCATACACATCTTGGAGATCTTGGTTCATCGAACAATCTTGAACCGGATTCGGACCTTTTGCAAACGGTGAGAAGGAAATCGTGGATGTTGCGGAATCGCCCTTTGCAGATGGGAAATGCGCGCGAAAGTGTCGTCCGAAAGATGGGCAGACGATGGATTTATGGAATGATGGCGATTTTCGCCGGTTTGAGTTCGTGCGAGAAAACCCGCGCGACCGATGCGCCCAAAGCCATACCGGTTCCAGTCGGTGGCGCGCTGGAATTGGTAGCGGTGAGTTTCAACATTCGAAATGAAAACGAGGGAGATACGGATCAACGCGCCTGGCACGAACGGATCGTTGAAACGGTGAAAATGGTGCGCCGGATGTCACCGGATGTTCTGGGCGTTCAGGAAATGAAACACGGGCAAGCCGCCGATCTTCGCGCTTCCCTGCCGGACTACGAATTTTTCGGAATCGGCCGGGAAGACGGGAAAAAAGAAGGCGAATACGCCGGGATCTTTTATCGAGCCGACCGGTTTCAAATCGATTTCTCCGACTCGGGGACCTTCTGGCTTTCGGCGACGCCGGAAATTCCGGGCTCGAAAACCTGGGGAAATGATCTGCCGCGGGCGGCGACTTGGCTGCGCCTGACGGATCGTTCGACCGGGCGCGGATTTTACGTTTTTAACACGCACTGGGACCACCGCCATCAAGGATCGAGGGAAAAAGCGGCGATGCTCATGGCGGAACGAATCGATCAGCGAAAACAGCCAGGCGAACCGGTGGTGCTGTTGGGCGATTTTAACGCGGTCGAAAAAAATCCCGCCGTCGCCTATCTGGGGGGTAAGTCCGTTGAGCTTGCTGGGGCAAACCGGTTGTGGAAAACCGGTTTGATCGATACTTACCAAAAAATCCACGCTTCCGAAAAAAACCGTCGCACGCTTCATCTTTGGCGCGGGAGCCGCGAGGGCGGTCTAAAAGTCGATCACATCCTCGTTTCCAAAGGCGCAAAAGTCGTCGCGGCGACGATCGTTGCCGATCGTGAGCCGTTTGCATCCGATCATTTTCCTGTCAGCGCGCGGGTGATTTTCCCGTGATAAATAAGGAGCGTGGATCTTCGGTCCACACTCTTCAAATCATCACCTCAAAGTGTCGACCGAAGATCGACACTCCTTATCAAATCAATCCCTGCTCGCGCAGTTCTTCATCCACCTCGTCATACGCCGGGGATCCGATGCCGACGTCGCGGATGCGTTGGATCTTTTTCCGAACGCCGTGACGGCTGCGAGGACCGGTCACCAAACCGGCGACGCCGCCGACGACAAATGGCAAAAGCGCGGCAACTCCCAGGGCTCCCAGACCGATTCCCACGCCACGGCGGGCGCCGCGATGCATGAGATCACCCAGCAACAAACCGGCCGCAGCACCCAGCAACGCGGGGGCGGTCAGTGCGCTGTTTTCGATCCATACGGGAGTGGTATCTGAATGCTCGTCGGCCATGGCGAAATCGTAAGCCACCTATTTTCATCCGACAACTCCGGAAAAACGAAATGATCCGGATTCTGGCTTTTCACTTGTGAGCATTTGGCTAACGTCCGCGCGACATGCCCCTTCCGGAAAACACCTACGCCCTTATCCTCGCCGGCGGCTCTGGCACTCGATTTTGGCCCCTCAGCCGCAACGCCCGTCCCAAGCAGCTTCTCAACCTCTTCAACGATGGCACTTTGCTCGATCAAACGATCCGCCGTCTCGAAGGATTGGTCCCCGTCGAAAATATTCTGATCCTCACCAACGCTCTGCAGGAAGCCGCCGTCCGCGAGGTCGCGTCGATGCTCCCTGCGGAAAATATTTTCGCCGAACCGGCGAAACGCGACACCGCACCCGCCGTCGCGCTCGGCATCGGGCTCGTTGCCGCACGCAATCCGGACGCAGTGATGATGGTGCTGCCTGCCGATCAGTTGATCAAAGACGTCGAAGCTTACCACTCGGTCATGCGTGATGCGCTTGCGACCGCGGAGCAATCGGACGGCCTTGTTACCATCGGCCTTCGTCCGACATGGGCCTGCCCGTCTTACGGCTACATCGAGCGCGGCGACCGCGCCGTGATCCCCGGCCTGGTTTGTGAACATCCGCCGGTTGAGGTGAAACGTTTCCGCGAAAAACCGAACGTCGAGCTTGCCGAACAATTTCTCGCTGCAGGAGGTTTCTCCTGGAACGCGGGCATGTTCGTCTGGTCGCTGCCGACGGTCATCAAGCAACTGGTCAATCATTCGCCGGAGCTTGCCGGGTTCGTTTCCGAAATCCGCCGCGCGACCGATATTCCTGCCACCGTCGCCGCTCAATTTCCGAAACTCACGCCGATCTCGATCGACTATGCGTTGATGGAAACCGCCGACCGCGTGCTGAATATCGAGGCGACCTTTGATTGGGACGACGTCGGTTCGTGGATTTCCGTTGCGAAATACCTCGACGAAGCCGGAACGGGAAACCGGGTGAATCAACCGATTTCCGAGATCGAATCCGAAAACAACATCGTCTTCAACGCCCGCAAAGGCTCGCGCATCGCGCTGCTCGGCGTGGACGATCTGATCATCGTGCAAACCGACGACGCCTTGCTCATCGCCAATCGCCACCAGGCAGACGCGATCAAAAAGCTGTCCGATCTTTTGCCGCCGGAGCTTCTCTAATTTTTCCGCGTTTGAATTCCGATCCGTCCAGCTCGCCGCATCCCGCCTTGGGAATCGATCACGGCGATGCCCGGATCGGAATCGCGGCGACGGATGATTTCGGGATTTTGGCTCATCCGGTCGAAACGATCGACCGGTTGAAAACCGAACCGGTTGAGCGCATCGTCCAACTCATCGGACTCCGAAAAATCCGGACTCTCGTCATCGGTCTACCGGTTCGCATGGACGGCACCGAAGGAACCTCCGCCATCAAAGTCCGCAAGTTCGCCAAAGAACTCCGCCGACATTTGGCCGATGATATTTCCATCGTTTTCGTCGACGAAACGCTGACGACTTCCACCGCTTCCGAAAAACTCCGGGCAGCCGGCAAAAAATCCCATCAGCAGAAATCAATCATCGATCAAGCCGCAGCGGTGGAGATATTAAATCTGTGGATGGGCGAAGAGAGTTTCTAGTTTTCAGTGTTCAGTTTTCAGAAAAAATTTCTGACCGATCATCTTCCTGAACACTGAAAACGAACCACTTTGATATGCGCCTTAAACTCACCATCGCTTATGACGGCCGGCCTTTTAACGGTTGGCAGTCGCAGGCTTGTGGAAACACCGTGCAGGATTTCATTCGGCGGGCGTTGGAAGAAGTCGCGAAACAACCGGTTCGCATCGATGGCTCGGGCCGTACGGATGCGGGAGTTCACGCGCTCGGCCAGACGGCGCATTTCGATCCGCCAACCGGTTTGTCGATGAATCCATTCAATTGGGTTCCGGCGTTAAATACCAAACTCCCCGCGAGCATCCGCATCATGGCTTGCGAGGAAGTGGCCGCAGATTTTCATGCCCGGTTTTCGGCGACTGGAAAAATCTATCATTACGATCTTTGCACCGAACCGGTTTTGCCACCGTTAAAAGCAGGGATCGCTTGGCATATCCCGCGTCTGTTAGATGCCGAGAAACTAAAAGAAGCGCTCGATGTTCTAACAGGTCGACACGATTTTCATGCTTTCGCCGCGTATCGCGGAAACGAAAAACCGGATACGGATTACGTCCGCACTTTGCATTCCGCCAATCTCGACACACTCGATGATGGGTATCGCATCCAATTTTTCGGCGATGGATTTTTATATAAAATGGTCCGTTTACTCACCGGTGCCGCGCTTCACACCGCGCAAGGCCGTTATCGAATCGAAGACCTTGCCGCGTTGCTCGATCAACCACCCGGTTTGCCAAATGGGAAATCTCCGCTCTGCGCCCCGGCAGATGGATTGTTTCTCAAAGAAGTGATTTACTGAGAAAAAGTGCTGTCAGGGAATCCGCGGCAAGAACGGACAAACTACCGTTGCTTCGATCAAGACCTGGCGGGATTCGCCTGCCGAACCTCCACGGCCCCTGACAGCGGGGAGAGAGAAACGCACGGACCGGTTTTCCGCAATGAATTTTTGGGAAAACGAAACGCGGAGGCGATGAGTTCGCGGAGAGATGAGGGGAGTGGATTTTGAGGGCGCCAAACGCAGAGATCCAGAGTTCGCTGAGAAATTGCGGAGAGAAATTGGGTTTTTCCAATCGCTGCCAATCTCTCCGCGAACTTCGAGCTTCCGCGTTTCGTTTTTCTCAACCCAGCAAAGTCGTCCGCGTGAAAAGCGGGATGACGTGGATGCCGCGGGCTTCGATGGCTTCGCGGCCGCCTTCTTCGCGGTCGACGAGGACGACGCAGAAGGCGACTTTTCCACCTTCGCGCTCGATGACGTCGATGGCTTTTAAGGTCGAACCGCCGGTAGTGATGACGTCATCCACGACGATGATCGTGTCACCGGATTTGAAATTTCCTTCGATCTGTTTGCCCGCGCCGTGGCCTTTTGGCTCTTTGCGGACGGTGAAAACTTGGAGTGCTTCGTCCGGGTGCTCACTGGCGGAGGCCATGCCGATTGCCAGGGAAACCGGATCGGCGCCGAGCGTCATGCCGCCGATCGCATCGATTTTCAGGTGTTCGGAATGGATTTTCGACCGAACCGCGTGCCAGCCGAGCGTGCCGATGAGGTTGGCGCCGAAGGGGTCGAGCGCGGTGACGCGGCAATCGATGTAGAGATCGCTCTGTTTTCCGGAAGCGAGAGTGAAATTTCCGGTGCGGACGGATTTTTTCAAAAGGAGGGCTTTCAGGTCGGCGGCGGCTTGGTGCATGGCGCATCGTGGAAATGGCGGCGGAAGAGAGCAAGCGCGCATCGTCAAACCGGTGCCTTTTGGTACTAGCCAGCGGGCGGGGCGGCGGGATAGTTTTTCGCCAGATGATCTTGGGAATGCTGGAACCTTCGGGCTTGATTGAGCAGGGCGGGCCGCTGGTCTGGGTGTTGCTCGGACTGGCGTTTTTTGGCGGTGTGTGCGTGGTGGAGCGGATGTTTTTCTTCCACCGGGCGCGCATCAATGTGGGCGATTTGCTTGTTGGGCTGGCGCATCACATCCGGCGGCGGGCCTTTGCGGAGGCGCTTCACGAGGCGGCGCGAGCCCCGGGACCGGTTGCGCGGGTGGCGCACGCGGCGCTGCTGCGGTATTATTTAGGGCGGAGCGAATTGCGGGATATCGCTCAAGAAGCCGGGCAATTGGAAGTTCCTCGCATCGAAAAAAATATCCGCTCGATTCTCGGTGTCGCGCTGCTCGCTCCGCTGATCGGCATGCTCGGAACCTTGGTGGGGATGGTGGAAACGTTCCAGCGCTTGAGTGAAAAAGGAGGCTTTACCGGTCCGGCGGAGCTTTCCAGCGGAGTGTTCACGGCCCTCATCACTTCGGTGATCGGCCTGACGGTCGCGGTGCCGATGTATCTGTTTTACCTGTATTTTCTCGGCCGGGCGAAACGTCTGATCCATCGCATCGAACGGGCGGGCATCGAAATCGTCCATCTCATCGCCGATTCGCGAGAGGAAGAGGAATACGCGCCATTCCGTGGCGAGGTGGCAGCGGCGAAAAAATCGGTCAAGTCCGTTCCATGAAGCTCGAAACGACGTTGCCTGAGCGGCCGGGATTTCTCCACGCCCTGCCCTTGATGGATTTGTTCGCGCTGATGCTGATGTTTTTCATGCTCGGTCCGGCATTGGTCCAGCAGTCGGGGATCGCGGTCGATTTGCCGCCGTCGCAGTTTCAAATGGAGCGTTTCCGGAATTCATTGGTCGTCACTCTTGGAAACGGTCAAGACGGGCCGAGTTTGTATTTCGGTCGCGAACCGATGACGTCCGCTCAACTTTCCGAGGAGCTTGACCGCTTGCAGGCCGAGGGTGCTGCCGCGAAATCCATCGTGCTTTTGCAAACGGATGCCGCGACACCGGTCGGGCTGGAGCGGGAAATCACCGAGCTCGTTCTGGCAAAGGGCTTCCGCCTGGCGCTTGTCGGTCGGACCGAAGCGGCTCCCGAGCCAAAACCTGCTGAACCGCTCGCTGAATAAATGGCGCAATCCGGGATAAAACGAGGCCGCAATGCCACCGATCCCCAGTGGATTTTCCGCTGGCGGGGAAATGATGGGGGCACGTTGCCGCGATTGTTTTCCTTCCTGATCGTCGCCGCGGGTTTTGTTTTCCTGCTGACATTTGTCCGCGTCCGAACCGGCGCTCCGCAACCTTGGATCGGTCAAAAAGCGTCGATCATTCATTTGCGAAACGATGCGGATGGCCGCGCGTGGGCCGTCCGGGCGGAGGAAGGTGGGCCCTTTCCTTCGCATTTTGATCCGTCCGACTGGGCAGGCTACGCGGCGCTGAAACATCAGGTGATCGAGGCGACCCGGATTTCGCCGCCGGCCTACGTTCCTCCGCTTCGTGAGTTGCCTTCGGAAAAACCGGTCGGCCCACTCGCGCTCGCACCGGGCGGGGTTGCTGTTTTTCCTCACCGGTCGTCGCCGGAAATCGACGTCCAGCCGCCGCGCCCATCCAGACCCGTACCGGTTTTATATCCGCTTTCGAAAATCCCGATCGAGGCGTTGCCAAGCGATTTGCCGGTTTTTGATGCGGCGATTGATCGTGAAATCACGGCGAAAACCTGGCGATTCCTGCTGCGTCTTCGCCCCGATGGCGGGATCGCAGATTGCGTTTCTCTCGCCGGAGCGGCAAATCCAGCGTCGCTCCTCTTGGAGGATTGGCTCCGGAAAATCCGTTTCGACCCCGCACTCGCGGCGAAAAACCGGTGGATTTCCATCGCCGTCGGTTTCATCAATCAATCTGAAAATGGACCTGACGATCGCTGAATTTGTGTTTCTGATTCTTTTCGGCACGTGCGGATTCATTCTCGCCTGCTCGTGGATTTCCCGGCGGCTGCGCGCCCAGGCCGAAACGCGATCTCTCGCCCGTAGGGTCGTCTGCCGACTTTGCCTGCACGCTTTTGAAAATAGCGGTAGCGGTCAGATCGTGGATTGCCCACAATGTGGCGCTGCGAACGAGCGCGGACGTAGCCGGAAACTCGGCTGAGACCGATGGGGCTTGCGCCTGTCGGATTCACCTACCAAACTTCTCCAACAAATTATGAGCGAACGACGCGTCGTCATCACCGGAATGGGCTGTATTTCACCCTTGGGCAACGATCTGGAAACCACTTGGGAAGGACTCAAGGCTGGCCGCAGCGGTATCGCGCGCATCACCCAGCTCGATCCGGAACCGTTCGATTGCAAGATCGCCGGAGAGGTTAAAGATTTTAATGCCGATGGATATTTTAATGTGCCGAAGGACGCCCGCCGGGCTGACCGGTATGTGCAATTCGCCGTCGCCGCTTCGAAAATGGCGCTGGAGGATTCCGGCGTGGACGTCGAGCAGACCGATCGCCGCCGTTTCGGGGTGATGGTCGGCAGCGGCATCGGCGGACTTTCGACGCTCGAGCGCGAACACGAATCGTATCTGAACAAAGGCCCGAAACGGGTTTCGCCGTTCACGATCCCGATGATGATTTCCAACATCGCCAGCGGCATCGTTTCCATGGAGCACGGACTGTACGGCCCGAACATGGGAATCGTCACCGCGTGTGCAACTTCGAACAACAACATCGGTGAAGCCTGGCGCATCATCAAATTCGGCGACGCGGACATCTTCCTCGCCGGTGGTGCCGAAGCCGCGATCTTGCCGATGGGCTTGGCCGGTTTCGCCAACATGAAAGCGCTCAGCACGCGCAACGACGATCCAGAACACGCGTCGCGTCCATTTGACATGGACCGCGACGGATTTGTCATGGGCGAAGGTGCCGCCGTCATCGTCATCGAAGAGCTCGAGCATGCGAAAAAACGCGGCGCGAAAATTTACGCCGAGCTCGTCGGCTACGGCGTCAGCGCCGATGCGCATCACCTCAGCGCGCCGACTCCAGACGGAAGCGGTCCTGCTTTTGCGATCGAAATGGCGCTCAAGCACGGCAAGATCAATGCCAACGAAGTCGACTACCTCAACGCTCACGCGACCTCGACCGGTTTGGGCGACATCGCGGAAACGAAAGCGATCAAGCTCGCGTTCGGCGAATATGCGACCCACGGCCTCGTCGTCAGCTCGACGAAATCGATGACGGGTCACATGCTCGGCGCCGCCGGCGGTATCGAGTTGATCGCCAGCGTTCTCGCCATCCGCGACAGCATCATCCCGCCGACCATCAACGTGGAAAACCAGGATCCGCTTTGTGATCTGGACGTGGTGCCAAATGTCGCCCGCGAAAAATCGGTAAAAATCGCGCTTAGTAACGGATTCGGCTTCGGTGGCCACAATGCTGCTGTGCTCGTTCGTAGCTTCGAGTAAAACCGGTCCGATGGAAAATCCGCTGCATCGCCAATCCTTTGAAGTCGCCTTCGGGGACACCGATGCCAGCGGATGGATGCATTTCCCGAACGTTTTCAGATATGTCGAACGCGCGGAACACACGTTCCTGCGCTCGCGCGGCATCCTCGTTTTCGATCGATCGGAAGGCGGTTGGCCCCGAGTGAAGGTGAATTGCGACTACAAACGTCCCTTGCTCTGTGGCGATCTCATCGAAGTCCATCTCAACATTTCCCGCATCGGCGCGGCTTCGATGAATTGGGATTTTGAAATTCTCAACATCGCCGGAGAAATCGCCGCGTTTGGCAGCATCGTCACCGTCCGCGTGAATTCCTTGGGCGTTCCTCAAGAAATTTCCGCCGAAGAGCGGGCCAAATTGGCCCCTGGAGTTTAGTCCGTTTTCATCATCATGGATTCCCCAGCCGGTCGCATCATCCTCGTCCCGACACCCATCGGAAACCTCGCGGACATCACACTCCGCGCCATCGAGATTTTAAAATCCGCCGATCGGATCGCGTGCGAAGACACCCGCCACTCCGGCCTTTTGCTCGCGCATCACGGAATCTCCGGCAAACCGCTTGTCTCCCTTCACGAGCACAACGAAGCCCGCAAAGCACCAGAAATCATCGCCGCCGTGAAAGCCGGTGAAACGATCGCCGTCATCAGCGACGCCGGCATGCCTGGCATTTCCGATCCCGGCTACCGGTTGGTCCAAGCCTGCATCGAGGCCGACGTGCCGCTCGAAGTGTTGCCCGGTCCGTCCGCCGTGATCACCGCGCTCATCGGTTCCGGTTTTCCATGTCACGCCTTTCGCTTCGGCGGATTCCTTTCCGTGAAGTCCGGCAAACGCCGCAGCGCCATGACCGCCGCCCTGGCCTCTGGCGAAACCGGGATTTTCTTCGAGTCCCCACATCGCATTCTCTCCACCTTGGAAATCCTCGCCGAGATCGACCCAGGCGCCCGCACCTGCGTCGCCCGCGAACTCACGAAAAAATTCGAAACCTACCACCGCGGCACCGCCGCCGAGCTGTTCGAGTATTTCAAAGCCCACCCCGCCAAAGGCGAAATCGTCCTACTGCTCCACGCGGCAGATTCTTAAAACTCACAGTGCTGCTGTTCGGGATGAAAAAAGACTTCATCAATCGCTTCGTTCAACTCCGTCCAAAAGCGGTTCGCAAGGTCTTCCGAAATGCGCGCATAAGCGTTCTCAATCTCACTCGCTTCTTTGGCAGCGATGGGGTGAAAAGTTTGTTCCACACGACTGTCTCAATGTCCGCACGCGCGATTAAACTCCTCGCGAGACATCCCACGCACAGCGCCTGAATCGAGTTCTTCGGAGCGGCGCACGAATTCTTCGTCGTCAACCCAGTGGTGAACTTCGTCTAAAGATCCCAACAAAAATGTGGCCAATTCTGCTCTTTCTGGGGGAGAAAGCCTGATTGCAGCCTCACGCAGTTCTAGAATCGGAATTCTAGCTCACCAGGCTCGATTTCGCCAGCGGGATCTTCTTGGTACGCAAGGCAGCGGCCGAATGTTGATGCTATTTCAATGTCATCCCCACCGGGCAGTGGTCTGAGCCGAGAACGTGTGGGTAAATTTCGGCGGTTGCCAACTGGTTGGCGAGCGGCGTTGACAGCCCGAAATAATCGATTCTCCAGCCGACATTGCGGCCGCGGGCGCCGCCGCGATAGGACCACCAGGAATAGGCGTCCTCGAGATCGGGGTGAAGGTGGCGGAAGGAATCGATAAAACCCTCATCCAGAAGTTTTCCAAAACTTTCCCGTTCTTGGTCGGAAAATCCGGCGCTGAACCGGTTTTCTTTCGGCCGTGCGATGTCGATCTCTTGGTGGGCGACGTTCAGGTCTCCGCAGAAAATGACCGGTTTTTTCAGGGCTAAGCCGCTCAGGTGGCGGCGGAAAGCGTCATCCCACGTCAGCCGGTACGGCAGGCGTCGCAAACCATCTTGGGAGTTTGGTGTGTAAACGTTCACCAGGAAAAAATCCGGATATTCCAGCGTGAGGACGCGGCCTTCTTGGTCATGTTCATCTGCGCCGAGGCCCATGGTGACGTCGAGCGGTTGTTCCCGGGTGAAAACGGCGACTCCGGAATAACCCGGTTTTTGAGCGGAATCCCAGAACGCATGATACCCGTCGAGTTCTCCGGGAAGTATCACCTGTTCGGGACGCGCCTTGGTTTCCTGGAGGCAGAGGATATCGGGTTTTTCTGTCGCGACAAAATCCCCAAAGCCTTTTCCGATCACGGCGCGGATGCCGTTTACATTCCATGAGAGCAATTTCATGACGCTGAGTTTCTGCTCAAATCAGCAGCATGCAATCGCCATAACTATAAAACCGGTATTTTTGCTCAACGGCTTTTCGGTAAGCTTCCAGTACCAATTCCTGACCGGCGAAGGCGCTCACCAGCATGATCAGCGTGCTTTGAGGGAGGTGGAAATTGGTGAGCAATCCGCCGATCACGCCAAACCGGTGCGGGGGATAAATGAAAATATCGGTCGATCCTTGGTGGTCTTTTTCTTCGATGCGGAAATTTGGATCGTCACTTCGTAAGGATTCCAACACGCGGGTCACCGTTGTTCCGACCGCGATCACGCGTTCAGCGGAATTGATATGTCTGACGGTTTCCGAGGTGATGGCATATCTTTCCGAATGCATCACATGGTCCGTAATGACATCCACGCTGACCGGTCGAAACGTGCCGACTCCGACGTGAAGGGTGAGAAACGAATGCGGCAAAGTTTGTAATAACTCCGGGGTGAAATGCAGACCGGCGGTCGGTGCGGCGATCGCACCTTCTTCGCGGGCGAAAACGGTTTGATACCGATCGCGGTCCGATTCCTCGTCCTCCCGATTCATGTAATGTGGCAACGCAAGGTGACCGTGCTCATTCAGATCGACCGGTTTTTCCCAGCGTACCAAACGATCGCCGTTTTCGAATACTTCCACGACGTTTCCCGTAATTCCGCCGACGATGACCGAGCGACCGGTTTTCATTTTTTTCCCAGGCCGCGCCAAGCAGCGCCATTCGAGCGGCGACAAGCGGTCCAGACATAACAGCTCGATCTTTCCATCATCTGAAAAAACCCGGGCTGGAATGACCTTGGTGTCGTTCAAAACCAGGCGATCGCCGGATTTTAAATACTCCGGAAAATCCCGGAACATACGATGTTCGATCCGGCCGGTATCACGATGCACGACCATCATCCGCGAGGCGGAGCGTTCCGCGAGCGGGCGTGCGGCGATCAGTTCCTCCGGCAAAAAATAATCAAAATCTTTGGTCAACAGCGACATCGTCAGGATGGGATAACGTGCGATCCATTTTCCTGCAAGGCCTGCGCGACGGCCGCCGCGTCGCCCTTCCAGACTCGTACCAACGTCCGCGTGCCAATGCCTTCGCCGCGCTCGGTCGCCATCAGGATCCGCGTGCCGTTTTTTTCCACATCCCAGCCATCGGTATCGCCGCCAGGCTGCCAACCGGACGCGATCAATCGGGCTAAAAAGTCGTCCCGGTTTTTTCCTTCCACGCTGCCGATTTCAAATTCTCCAGAGGGTGCGTCGACCGGTTTTTGAGATTCCGGGCGGATCAGAAACACGGTTCGATTTCTTTTCCATGCTCTCAGGCGAGGTTGTAAAAACTCGATGCCTTTTAAGGCCAGCCGAGCCTTGAACGAGTCAAAACGCGTCTCGAGTTTGCGCAGGGGAAGCATCCGGTTTTGGACCGACTGATATCCGGCGCCGCCCATCGGACCATGATAAATGATCGAGTCGCTCATCACGCGGACCGGTCCGCCGCCGTAGACGAAACCCTTCCAGATCGCGCCGCCGCGGCGTGAAAAGCGCCATGGATGTTTCTCTAACAACAGACGCTCGGCATTTCCATAACCCGCTTGCTGACGCAAAAAGGTGCGCAACGATGGCCTTCGCCAGTGCCAGACAAAAGCGCCGGGAGCGAAACCTAACAGAAAACCGGACTCGCGGAGGCGCCAGCAAAAATCGACGTCGTCGCCAGCGGTCCGGAACTGCGGATCGAATCCGTCCACGCAATCGAACGCGATTTTTGTCACCGCCAGATTGCAACCGGGCAAATGTTCCGCTTCCTCGTCGTCGAGCATCACATGGCTGGGAGCGCCCGGCGCCGCGCGGACGATGGCTTCTTTCCAATTCCGCGCGGGTGGTGGCAGATTCGGACCACCGACCGCCGCATACCGGTCGGTGAGAAAAACGGGTCGCAGGCGTGCGATCCATTCGCGGTCCGGTTCGCAATCGTCATCGGTGAACGCCAGGATCGAACCGGTTGCCGCCGCCGCGCCTGCATTTCGCGCCGCGCTCAGGCCGGACGGCTTTAATTTTAACAACTTCACTTGCGGGAACTGTTTTTCGACGAAGTCGCTCGTTCCGTCGGTCGAACCATCATCCACGACGATCACCTCGAATCCGCCGCCGGTCATTTTGTCGATCGCGCTCAGGCACGCGCCGATTCGGTTGCGGCCATTGCGGGTGCAGACGATCACGGAAAAAGTCAGCGCAGGGAGATCGGGTGGTGTGGGCCAGGAAAGTTTCCGCAGGGCCGGTTTTTCCGCGCCGGATCGATCGGTCAGTCCGAAATCCCAGTCCAGCACTTCCCTGCCAGCGTTCCACCAGCGGTCGCTCCATGAATAAACCGTCATGCCCGCGGTTTCCTCCTGATGAGCGATTTCGATCCCCCAGCGAATCACCTCCGCTTGCTCGTCTTTGCCATTTCTTCGCGAATCCAATCCAAACTCGGAGATGACGAGTGGTCGATCGCCCGAGATATGTTGAAGTCTTTTGATATATCTTCGGAAGAGATTTGGATTTTCGAGATAAATGTTAAATGCCGTGAAGTCCGCGTTTTCCGGCTCCAGATATTCGGTGCTCGGGTAATTGGCGTAGGCATACAAAAGTTTGGGCGAAATTTCACGACCGAGATCGATCAATCGCTCGATGGCCTCGCGGACTTTCACCGGGCCCATCCAGCGAACGAGATCCGCAGGGATTTCATTTCCGACAAACACTCCGGCCAGCGCCGGATGGTCGCCGGTTTCGTTGAGCGCTTTGGCGAGCTCGATCCCTGCGGTTGAGTAAAATTCCGGCCTGCGGAAAAAGTCCGCGCTTTGTTTCCATTTCAGGCCGCCGAAGACTTGGAGTCCGTGTTTTTCCGCAGCATCGAGCAGTGGCCGGGGCGGCATTTCATAAAGCCGCAATGAATTGAATCCAGCCGCAGCGATTTTTGAAAAATCGGCGTCAAACGAATCTGCCCAACCGCCGGGAAACGGCCCGTAAGTGACACATTTCATCCAGACGCGGGTCGCGCCCGAGCGGAAAAACTTTCCGTCGGTCTGCCATCGTTGGGTTCGGTTGGCGTTCGCCACGGCGTGATTCTAGGGAACGGTTAGGAAAAGCCCAAACTGAAATCGTCACCGAGATTTCGCAATTCAGCGCGTGCGGGCGACCGGTTTTCGCGCTTCAATACGGCCATGCGCCAAGAACTCCTTCAGAATCCGGTTTTCGCCATGGCGGCGGAGCAATTTGACCGGGTCGCCAATTTCCTCGATTTGTCCGACGAACTTCGTGAACGCTGCAAGTGGCCGAAGCGCCTGATCACGGTCACGGTGCCGATCCGGCGGGACGACGGCACGACGGAGATTTTTTTCGGTCACCGGGTGCAGCACCACCTGACGCGTGGTCCGGTCAAGGGCGGCTTGCGTTATCATCCGGCGGTCGATCTCGGCGAAGTCGCGGCGCTGGCGATGTGGATGAACTGGAAATGCGCACTCATGGATCTGCCGTACGGCGGAGGAAAAGGCGGTATCGCGTGTGATCCACGCACGATGTCGATCGGTGAGCTGGAGCGGATGACGCGGCGTTTCACGATGGAAATGATCCCCTTCATCGGTCCAGACACGGACGTGATGGCGCCGGACATGGGGACCAATGAGCAGACGATGGCGTGGATGACGGACACGTATTCCACACATGCCGGCCATTTGGTCCCGGCGATCGTCACGGGAAAACCGCTCACGCTGCAAGGCTCGGCAGGGCGGACGCAAGCCACAGGTCACGGCGTGGCGTTTTTGGCTTCAAGCGCCTTGAACAAACTCGGCATGTCCGTCGAGGGGGCGACGGCGGTGGTGCAGGGGTTCGGAAACGTCGGCTCGCACGCGGCCTACACCTTGTCTTCTTACGGCGTGAAAGTCCTCGGGATTTCCGACGTGAATGGAGCGATTTGGAACGATAACGGACTGGATACCCGGAAGCTCCGGGAGCATGTTTCGGCGAATGGGACAGTCGTTGGATTTGCCGACGCTGAGGCGATCGATCCGAAACTTTTGCTGACTCAACCTTGCGATGTGTTGGCTCCGTGTGCGCTCGACCGGGTGATCACCGGTGAAAACGCTCCGCACTTGCGATGCAAAATTTTGGCCGAGGGAGCGAACGGTCCCACCACGCCGGAGGCGGATCGGATCCTGGATGCGCGGGGTGATGTTTTTGTCATTCCAGATATTTTGTGCAATGCGGGCGGCGTAACGGTTTCCTATTTCGAATGGGTGCAGAACCTCCAACGTTTCCAGTGGACCGAGCGCGAAGTGATCACGAAGCTCGAAACTTTGTTGCACACGAGCTTTGAAAAAGTGACCGGTTTCGCGGCGAGAAATGGAGTTTCTCAACGGGTTTCCGCACAAGCGATTGCGATCAAAACCGTGGCGGATGCGAAAGCGGCGCGAGGAATGTTTCCTTAAAAATGACGTCGTAAGTCGCTGATTCTTCGGCTATCTGGAAAATAGCCGAAGAAATGATGAAGGGCGCTTGAATAAAATCAGCAGCGGGGCGGTCGAAATTTGCAGAACCTAAATTCTGTAAAATTTATGAAAACCATCGCCATTACCCTTACCGCTGTCGCTCTCAGCTTATTTGGTGCCATGAATGCGGACGCCCGCCCTCACGACCGGGACCGCCATGATGATCGTCCTTCTTACCGCGGAGATCGTCATCGTCACCACCCCGGCTATCGCCCTTACCATCGTCCGGCGAACCATGTTTACATCAGCAGCTATCATCGCGGAGTGCCGATTTATACCGAGCGTTTCTTCATTCGATTCGACCGATTCGGTTATCCGGTTTGGGGTTATCGCGTTGTCCCTCGTCACCACCACTATCCCTATCGTGGCGGGAACCGGGTGGTGATCCAAGGCAGCTTCGGCCGCTAAAATTTCAAGCCACCAGTAAATCCGTCGTGCCATTGAGCGCGACGGATTTTTCGTTTTCATCCCTGGCGGTCGATCACGCCGCGCAGACGGACATCGTCTCCGAAGGGGGTGAAATCGATTTCCTTTAACTTCAGCGATTCGGTCAAACCGGTTCCGCCGAGTGCCGGGGATGGGCCACCGCAGAGCATCGGAGCGAGGTAGATCGCGACTTCATCGATCAAACCGTTTTCAAAAAGTGCGGCGGAAAATTTTCCTCCTGCTTCGATCATCACGCTGAGCACACCTTGCTCGCGGACCAGGTTGTGGAATACCGCGGTGAGATTTTCCCCCGAACGGATCAATGTGCGGTTTTTCCATTCATCTTGAAACAAGGGTGCGGCGGTTGGCAGTGATTCCGGATCATTCGAAACGACGACTCGCCAAGGTTGCAAGCGGCCTTCTAACAGATCGGGATTTCGAATGGTGAGGGCGGGAAGATCGCGGCGGACCGTGTTTCCGCTGGTGATGATGGCATCGACTTGGGAGCGCAGGATTTGCACATCCGCGCGGGATTTTTCGTTCGTGAGCCACTGGCCTTCGCCGGGTGGGCGGGTGATGCGGCCATCGAGGCTCATGCCGGTTTTCCAAATGATCCACGGCAGACCGGTGTGGCGGACTTTGAAAAATGGACGCAGAATTTTCTCCGCCGATTCTTGGCAAAGTCCCGAAAGGACCTCGATTCCTGCAGCTTTGAGCAGCGCATCGGCACGTCCGGCGTGCTCTGGATTTTGATCGACGCAGGCGTAGACCACTCGCGCCACCGCGGCATCGATCAGGCCCGCAGTGCACGGTGGGGTCCGGCCATAGGTCGAGCACGGTTCGAGCGTGATGTAGACCGTCGAGCCGCGGATTGCTTCGTCGCCGAAGTTTTTGCGTGCGTCGGCGAGGGCTTCCCGTTCGGCGTGAGGTTGGCCGGCGGCGCGATGGAATCCTTTTCCTAACAGTTTTCCATTTTTCACGATCACCGATCCGACCGGCGGATTCGGTGCGGTGCGGCCGACGCCTTTCCGCGCTTCCTCCAGCGCGAGGTTCATCCAGTGGGCATCGTCCGGCACGGAAATCAGGGAAGGGGTTGAGCGCGGGGTTTATCCGGAGATTTTTCGGCGGGAGCCGTCGGTTCTTGGTTTTTTTCCTGACGCCGGATTTGGATTTCCAAGGGTCTGTCGCCTGCCAGATGAAGGTCGCGTTGAGGGAATGGCATGCTGATACCGGTTTCCGAAAAGCGTTTTTCGATCATGATCCGGACGTCGCTCTCCACCAGTTCCGGATTGGTTTTTCCGTCGAAAGCCGTCCAAAGGTAGAGTTTAAAGATCAGCGAATTGTCCGCGAAGTCTTGGAAAATCACCATCGGGGCGGGATCTTTCAACACCAGACCGTGACGTTCGGCGCACTCGGTGAGGACCGTGATGACTTGTTGCGGCTGGGTGCCGTATGCGACGCCGATGAGGATGGCGCGGCGGCTGGTCCGGTTGGAAAGGGTGAGATTGGTGACGGAATTTTCGAGGAATACCGAATTCGGCACCAGCGTTTCACGTCCGTCGGGTCCCCGGAGCACGGAGGACCGGGTGTTGATTTCCGCAACCGACCCGGCCAGTCCGCCGATGTCGACGATATCTCCCACACGGATTTTTCGTTCGAAGAGGACGATGATTCCGCTGATGAAATTTTTGATCAGCGTCTGAGTGCCGAAACCCAAGCCGATGGCGAGTGCACCGCCGAAGAAGGCGAACACGGTGAGGGGGATGCTGAGGAAATGCAGCGTGGTGACGGCCAGCAACAAACCGACGACGATCATCAACCAGTTTCGCAGCGTGTTCGCTTGAGCCTCAGCGATGTGGCCACGTCCGACGACAACGCGTTGCAGTCGTTTGCTGATGCTCGTCGAAATGAGATAAGCGATGAAGAATAACGTGAGCGCGGTGAAAAATTTCCCGAGGGGCACACCGCGTGAAACCGGTCGGCCATCGATCGTTTCGGTATATTCAAATACTTGAAAGGACCAGATCCGGCGGATGACATTCCAGACTTCGGTAGCGGATTTTGATATCTGATAAAACCAAGGTTGATCAGCTTCTGACTCTTTAAACTCTTCCTGCCAGCGCGAGATCAGTTTGCGATAACTGGTGACCATTTGGGACACCCGTTGGATAAATGCCTGCTTTTCCCAAAGAGCCGCGCGTTGCTCGGCAAGCAGTGCGAAACTGGGATCGTCAGCGGAAATCGAAGACGTGAGCGAGTCCTGGCTGTTGATGTCGGAAAGGACGGCGGTCAGCTCATTGCTGGTGACGGTTTCCCAGTTGTTCAGTCGATCGTGAAGGAGCTGCAGCGCTTCCAAGGCCGCGGTTTTTTCGGCGATGGATTTCGCTTCGAGGAGAGCTTTGCGCTGGCGGTAGGCCTCCGGTATGAAGGACTCCAGGCTTTCCATGCCCTCCAGATTCTCGGCAATGAATTGAAGGGTATCGAATTTCGTTTCGGCGGCGGACAGGCGCAAGGTCGCCAGAGTCAGTTCGGGGTTATCCGTTCCTTCCGTCGGTTTTGCTGCCAGTTGATCAACGGTCGTCTGAGCGGAGGCCTTGGTATTGGTTGCGGTTCTCAGACGTTGGCGAACGGTGGCCAATTCCTTGCGGAGGCTCGCCTGGCGATCTGCTGCCGCTTTTTCGACTTTTGCCAAATCTTCTTCGCTAAATTGCGCGTTTTTCTGAGCGACTTGAAGTTTGCGATCTAACAGAGCCAGCTCGATGTCCGCAGCGGTTTCCTGAAGTTTGAGTAGCTCAATGTTGGTGGAGAAAGAAAGCGACCTGACGGAAATCAGGCGGGATTTGGCTTTTGCGGCTTCGAGCTGCCATTTGGCGGCCGCTTGCGGAATCGGGTCGTCCTTGGTTTTTACAATCTGATCGGCCAGTTGATTGCTCCGGTCGGTTGCTGCTTTGGCTTCTTTTTGGACGTTTTCCAGAGTCCGTTCGAAAATGGAAATGGACGATTGATAGGTGGCGCTTTTCGATCTTGCAGCTTCACGTTGATTTGCCAACTCGTCGACCATGAGGATCGAATACGGCGGTTCCTCCGGGAAGCGGGTCCACGATTCGTTTGCAGCTTTTACCGTCTCGATGTTCTTTTTCGCGTCGGCGATGTCACTGATCAAGGAGAGCGTGCGATTGATGGTGCGGATCGTCTGGTCCAGG
This sequence comes from Akkermansiaceae bacterium UBA1315, assembly GCA_002307065.1. GTDB lineage: Bacteria > Verrucomicrobiota > Verrucomicrobiia > Verrucomicrobiales > Akkermansiaceae > Luteolibacter. The sequence continues at coordinate 20,398 of DBTN01000004.1, forward strand.
TCGCGCCGGAGATCGACGAGGTCGGACGCGGGCACACCTTCCGGCAGATTCGCCTCGGCATTGGGCGCATCCACCCGGGCCAGGCTGACGCGCGCTTCTTCGAGCCACTGCTTGAGGCGTTCCGTTTCGGAGGGTTCCGGAGTGGCCGCTGGTGTCTCAGACTTGGAAAGGGAAGGAAGTCCGGGGATTTGCGCGGGGGCGTTTTGTGCCGTGAAACCGGTCAGCAGGACAAGGCCAAGGAGAAGTGGAAATTTTCGAAAAATCATAACTGAGAACAAGGGCGAGCCATCAGATATCCCCGCGTTCGTCTTTTTCAAGTTGGATACGGTCATTGAGATTGCGCGCTTTTACGCGGCTGTTTCGTTTGGCCCAGCGTTCGATGGCCATTTGGCGTTTCTGAGAGCGTTTGGTGAGCGCTGCGATTTCTGTCTCAAGATTGAGATAACTTTCGTATCGCGCGGGATCGAGCTGACCGGTTTCCACCGCATGGCGGATGGCGCAGCCGGTGTCATTGCGGTGGCTGCAGTCGGAAAATTTACAACCGTCCGCGAGGGCGTCGACATCGGCGAAGCTTGCGCGCAGAATGCTTTCGTCCGTCCACATCTGGATTTCACGCATGCCTGGGTTATCGATCAGCATGCCGCCGCCCTTGAGCGGGACGAGCTCACGCGAAGTGGTGGTGTGCCGACCTTTGCCGGTGACGTCGTTCACTTCGCTGGTCCACTGCCATTCTTCACCGTAGAGTTGATTGACCAGGGTGGACTTGCCGACGCCGCTGGAACCTACGATGCACATCGTCGTTCCTTTTTTCAGATATTTTTTCAAGGCGTGCAGACCTTCACCTTTCATCGCGCTGGTGATATGAACCGTGGCACCCTCCCACAACGCTGCGATTTCGGCGGCGGCGGCTTCGTTTTGTTCTTTGGGGAAAAGATCGGATTTGTTGACGAGCACCACGGCCTTCGCGCCGCTGCGGCTGATGAGCATGAAATAGCGCTCCATCCGGCGGATGTTAAAGTCCGGGCCAGCGTCGGTGACGACGGTGACGAAATCGATGTTCGCGCCGATCACTTGTGCCTCGGAGCTATTGCCGGGCATTTTTCGGGAAAAACAGGTGCGGCGCGGAAGGGTCGCGCGAATCACATGGTCCTGATTTTCATTTCCCAATTCGACCGCGACCCAATCGCCCACCGCTGGGAGGTCGGCGTCGCAGGAAGCGGCGTGCCAGACACGGCCACAAAGGATGACGTCGATTTCTTCGCCGTCTTCAAGAAACGCGCCGAAGTTGATGGGGGATTCACGGATCAGCCGGGCAGGCGCCCAACCCTTTGCCTTGTAAGGGGCGAAGGCTTTTTCTAATTCCGGGGTCCATCCTAAACTCTTCAACGTCATCGCGAGGAGTCTAGCCAGTGTCGGGCGGGTGTCGATTCCCGCGTTTTCGCGGTTTTACGTCTCATCTTTGCGCTTTCAGTCTCAATAAGGACCGGTTACTGTCGGTGTATGGATAGTGCAATCCAAGCCAGACTTGATGATTTTATTCGCCGCAAGGGATTGCGTCGGACCTCGCAGCGCGACGTGATCGCAAAAGCGATTTTCTCTAAGGATGAACACTTTACGGCGGAGGAATTGTTTGATCGCGTGCGGAAAACCGATTCCGACACTTCGCGGGCGACGGTTTATCGGACGCTGGGATTGTTGGTGGAAGCGGATCTTTTGCGAGAGATTGATTTGGGTGACAATCAGACGACGTACGATCCGAACTTTTTAGATAAGCCGTCGCACAACCATTTGGTCTGCATCGATTGCGGAAAAGTCGTGGAATTTGAAGATTCGCATTTGGATGTTCTGAACGACTGCGTCACCCGCCGGCTGGGTTTCAAACCGATCCGGCAATCGATCAAAATTGAGGCGAACTGCGAGCAGCTTCGTTTAAAAGGGCGGTGCCCGAATTTGATCGCGACGCGGCTGACGGGTAAGCGTTTGCGGAAGAAACGGTAGACGTTTTAGAAAAAAATCCGGCCGAGTTTCGGTGGCTTGAGGCCGGCGGCGGAGTGGAGGAGCATGCGGAGATTTTCCAGGAGCTTGCGAGCAGCGAGGCTGTCGCGGCAGAGGGCGCGGATGACATGGACCCCGTCTGGCAGGGGGCCGTGCCCGAGGTAAACGGTGTCGTTGCTGAGCGCGTCGAGTTCGGCGGCAGGCCAGTTTTTTCCGAAGTCTCCGGCAGCATAAACGGAAAGGTAGTGGGCCGCGGGGAACTTTGCGCGGAGGGCTTCGAGGCTGTCGTCTGCGGGTTTGAGATCGTAACGTTCGCGGGCGAGGAGTTTGCCACCGGTTTCGAGATCGAGTTCCCAGCGGAGTTGTTCGTAAGCGAAGATTTCTCCGCGTGCGACGCGCCCGGGTGAGATCCAGTCGAAAAAAAGCAGGCTGGAGGTTGGGTGAAGCTCGATCTTGGTGCGCTGAACATATCTCGCTCCTTGGTGCGGAATGAAGGGTTCTGGGATCCATTCGAGCGCGGCGTTTTCCTCGACGCGGAAATGCTGGGAATTTGTGGCGACCTTTCCGGAACGAGACCGGTAGACGCGCGATGCTGAGGGCGTGCTCAATACCAATCGGGCGTTTTTGGAAACGGTGATATCGGTTTCTAACAGATCGCCATCGAAGAAACCGGCGGTTGGATTGACGATGCTGAGGACAACCGCGTTTTCATCGAGGTGAGATTTGCTGATATGAATCGGGGCACGAAAGCTTTGATCGGAGATATAGGGGACGCCGTCTGCGCGCGACTCGCAGCGGAGGCGGAGATGACCAGTGAGAGTGGTGTTCGTGACGGCGGACATGAGGGAGATTGGATCTCGGACTTTAGTCCGAATCCGAAATGTGAGAATCCGGACTAAAGTCCGAGATCCAGTTTTGGCCAGCGGCGGAGTAGGTCCATTCGGCAGGCTTTTTACAAAGTCCGGCTTTTGCCGGATTGTTGCGGATGTAAGCAATGGCGTTGTGGAGATGTTCTATGTCTCGGATATACCGGTCGTGATAGTCTCTCATCCAGAGCGGACCTGTACGTTTTAGGAGAATGTTGATCTGGTGAGAGCTCGAGCCTTTCCATTTCTGTATCAGTGAGCCGAGTGAAGTTTGGTCAATTAGGCGAACCAGAAGATGGACGTGATTCGGCATGATACACCAATCGATCAGCTTATAAGATTTATAATGACCAACGATAAAAAGGTTTTGAACAATTGCTGCGGCAGCAGGCAGAGAAAGAATACATTCACCGTGGCCCGCATCTTCATATTGTGAAATGCGCTTGTGAAGCTCCGCTTGAATGTGCCGAGAGATTTCCGTAGTTAAAGCTTGTGCGTTGACTTGAAGTTCTTTGCGCCAAGATTCGACTACCTTCATGGGTAGCGAATCTGCGAGGCGGAAAGTGATCGCCTGGACGGAATTCTCGAAGTCCCAATGAGGGAGAAAACCTCGCGTATGAATGCCTTTATGAGCCATGGGGGGATCTTAATTCTGGAGGGATCTCGTCAGATAGGGGTCGGACTAAAGTCCGAGATCCCATTTTTGATTAAACAAACAAATACTCATGTTTGAGCCAGGCGATGAGGTCGTCTTTGCCTTTTTCGGATTTGAGGTCGGCGAAGAGGAAGGGGCGGGAGCCGCGTTGGATCTTCGCGTCGCGGGCCATGACTTCGAGGTCGGCCCCGACGTAGGGGGCGAGCTCGGTTTTGTTGATGAGGAGCAGATCGGAGGTGCGGATGGCGGGGCCGCCTTTGCGGGGGATTTTATCTCCTTCGGCGACGTCGATGACATAGATGTAGGCGTCGACGAGTTCGGGGGAAAAAGTGGCGGAAAGGTTGTCGCCGCCGCTTTCGATGAGGATGAGTTTGAGATCCGGATGACGTTTTTCGAGGTCGATGACGGCGGCCATGTTCATGCTGGTGTCATCGCGGATGGCGGTGTGAGGGCATCCACCGGTTTCCACGCCGATCACGCGGTCGGCGGGCAGGACATTTTCGCGAAGTAGGAATTCCGCGTCTTCGCGGGTGTAGATGTCGTTGGTGATGACGGCGAGCGACAGCTCATCCTTGAGCCATTGGGAAAGGCGGAGGACGCACATCGTTTTGCCGGAACCGACGGGGCCGCCGACTCCGAGGCGGAACGGGCGACGTGGATTTTCGGAACCGGAGGTTTCAGGAAATGAAGAGTCGGGCATGGGCGCGGGCGTGACGGAGTGAGGCGATTTCGATCAGCGGATTGAACCAGCCGTCGGGAGGTTGGGAAAGGGAATCGTCGATCTTTTCGCCGAGCGTGGAGAGCGTGCGGCGTGCGATTTGTTGAACGGATGTTTGGCCGATGCGCATCAATTTCATCGATGCGGCGGTCAGGCTGGCGATCGCTTGGAAGGCGAAAGCGCGGGCGGCGTGTGACACCGATAGCGAGGAGAGCTCAAGGGCGGTGACGACGAGGTGGTGACAACGCGGCTGGGTTTCGCGGATTTTCGTAATCAGATCGGACGGGTCGAGTTGTGACAGAAGATCGAGGCGCTGCGAACCGATGCGGCGGCTGGCATCGCGGAGTTCTGCGGGGATTCGCCAGGCGTCGAGCTCAGCGTCAATGGCGAGGAGGGTTTGGGTGTCACCGGTTTGCGCGGCTTGGTGGGCGCGAACGAAAAACGGGATTTCGAAAGTGAGAAGCGCGGGGATGACTTGTTTTTGGATGAAATTTTCCAAGTCGTCGGGTTTCAGGACGACGCCGGATTCGACCAATTCTTCGAGACCGAACGAATGGGCGTATGAGCCGGAAGGATAGGCGGTGTCGTTGGCCTGGAGCAGCCAAAGCATCGGGTCATGGTGCATGGGTCATGGCTTTCATCGGGGTGAAAAGGACGACGGGTTCGGAGAACTCCCAGTTTTCGCGCTCAAGGAGTTGTGCCATCGCTTCGTCATGGAGGACCCGGATGGCATGGGGAAGAATTTGGGCGGGGAGGTGGAGGTTGCCGGTTTTCCAAGCGACGAGCGCGGCGTGGTCGGAGCTGGTGAAAGGGATTTCGTAAACCGGTTCTTCAAGCTGGCGGACGATGTAGTCGTTCCCGTTTTCGTGGAAAATGACGCAGCCATCGGTGAGGCGTGCTTCCAGGTCGAAGCCGAATTCGGTTCCGTCTTCGGCGTTTCCGCGCCAGCGGCGTTTCAGGAAAAGGCGTCGCTCGGCGGCAAGGGTGATTTGCCGTTCGGTCGGTAAATCGGACCGGTCGGCGAGCTTGCGCTGGATCAAATGCATGGGCGCATTTTTCTAACGAAAAAGGGGATGTCCGGCAAGAGCGGGTTGCTTTTTGAGGATGGAACCTTGAGTTATCGTTTGATCCGCGAATAGTTGACGGATGATTTCAGTTCAACATGCATGGGTCGTCTGGCTAGCGGTCGCCGGGGCGGCGCTGGCGGAGGATGCTGCGAAACCGGTGGTGGTGGCGGTCGCTGAACGAGCGCCGGTGGTTTCGATGGTTGAATTGACCGGCTCCATCACGGCGAAACGTCAGGCGAGTTTGTCGTCCCGGGCCAGTGGATTGGTGCGGAAAGTAAAAGTGGATGCGGGAGATCGGGTGAAAGCGGGGGAGGTGTTGATGGAGCTGGATGACGATCTCGCACGGCTCGCTTTGGAACGGGTGAAGGTGGAAAAAGAACAGGCAGCGCTCGAACTCAAAGATGCCACCCGATTGGTGGAGGAGGTTCGGGATTTGGCGAAGTCTGGAGCGTATTCGCGATCGGAAGCGGAAAGCCGCGAGACGGCCTTGAAAGTGCGGGCGGTCGGACTGGAGCGCAGTGACGTTCAGTTGAAGGAACAGGAGGAACTCATCGAGCGGCATCGCTTGATCGCGCCTTTCGACGGAGTCGTCAGCCAGAAGCTGGCGGAGGAGGGAGAGTGGGTGCAAACCGGAACACCGGTGCTGGAGTTGGTGGAAACGGACCGCTTGTGGATGGATGTCCAAGGGCCGCAGGAATTGTATGGCCTGCTGGAAAAGGAACCGAAAGTCGAAGTGCGGCTCGATGCCTATCCGAATGTGGAATTTCCGGGAAAGATCGCGGTTAAAGTGCCGGTGAAAGATCTCGTGGCACGGACGTTTTTGCTTCGCATTGACATGGAAGATCCGAAAAGTCTGGCGTCTCCCGGAATGTCGGGGCGGGTGACGTTTTCCTTCGAAGGTGAAAACGAAGTGCTGCAGGTGCCGAGGGATTCGGTGATTCGTTTTCCGGATGGATCGACGAAGTTGTGGATCGTGAGTGAGGAAAATGGAGCGTTGGTCGCGTCTTCGCGTTTGGTCGAGCTGGGGCGCGGATTGGGCGATCGAACGGAGGTGATGGACGGCATTGAGGCTGGGGCGAAAGTCATTGTTCGTGGAAACGAGGGCCTGCGAGAGGGACAGCGGGTCGAAATTTCAACGCTCACGACGGGGGATGATTCCTAATTCACGATGGAAGCGATTTTGAAACGGGGGACGCTCGTGACAGTGATCACGGCGATGGTTTTGTTGCTCGGAATCATCGCGGCGACGCGGGTGCCGGTGCAGATGATTCCGGATCTGGACATGCGGATCATTTCGATCGAAACGCGTTGGCCGGGTGCAACACCGCAGGACGTCGAAAAGGAAATCATCATTGAGCAGGAGGAATATTTACGAGGTCTGCCGAATTTGCAGCGGATGACCTCGCAGGCGTCGACTGGTTCGGCGACGATCGAGTTGGAATTTCCGTTTGGCACGGATGTGAACGAGGCGCTGTTGCGGACGAACAACGCTTTGAGTCAGGTGCCATCGTATCCGGAGAATGTCGATGAACCGGTTTTGCGGACGAATTCGTTTTCTTATAACGCGTTCATGAGTTTCCGCGTCGTCCCGCTTGAAGGCAATCCGCGCAATCTCGACATGGATATGATGCGGGATTTCATCGACGACAACGCGCGCGCTCCGCTGGAGCGGGTGGCCGGCGTGTCACAGGTGCAGATCGGCGGCGGTGCGGAAAGGCAGATCCAGATCCTCGTCGATCCCGCGCGTTTGGCGGAGCGGCAGCTTTCTCTGACCGATTTACGAGACGCGGTGAGGGCGCGAAATGTGGATCTCTCGGCGGGAGACATCGACAGCGGAAAACGGCGGTATTTGCTGCGAACGGTGGGGCGCTTTGAATCTTTGGAGGAACTGGAAAATTTGATTCTGGCCCGTCGTGGTGATTCGGTCACGCGGTTGCGCGACGTGGCGACGGTGCAATTGGATCATTTCGAAATCCGCAATCGTTCTTACACGAATGGCGAATCGAACATCCGGCTTTCGCTGATTCGCGATACCGGTTCGAATGTGATCTCGATCAAACAGGAGGTTTTACCAGTCGTTGAGCAAATCAATCGAGATGTTCTGAATCCGGCGGGCATGCGCATGCTGCTGAGCAACGAAGATGTTCGGTATGTCGAAAATTCGGTGAGGAATGTTTGGACGAATATCTTGATTGGCGCCGGTTTGGCGGCCGGTGTCTTATATATCTTTCTGCGCTCCGGCTCGGCGACGTTGATTGGGATGTGCGGCATGCCGGTCTGCGCGGTGGCGAGTTTCATCGGGCTGTTGCTGCTCGGGCGAACGATCAATGTCATTTCGCTGGCAGGAGTCGCGTTTGCGATCGGGATGACGATCGACAACACGATCGTTGTTTTGGAAAGCATCCAGCAGGAAAGGCAAAAGGGGAAAAGCCGGTTTCAGTCGGCCCTGGATGGGACGCGCGAGGTGTGGGCGGCGGTGCTTTCGGGGACGATGACGACGGTGTTGGTTTTCCTGCCGCTGCTGTTTGTGAAAGAAGAAGCGGGGCAGCTTTTTTCGGACATCGGCATTGCGATTTCCGCTTCGATTTTGGTTTCGATGTTGGTTGCGGTGACGTTGGTTCCCGTGGCATGCGCGAACTTGCCTGAGGCTGCTGGTAAAAACGAAGGAGCCTTGGTCGCCGAGCCACGGCGGCGATTGCTCGGGCCGATCATGTGGCTGACGTCGAATGTTTGGAGTCGGATCGCGTGCGTCGTGACGGTGCTGGCATTATCGATCTGTGGATTGATTTTCTTAACTCCTGCGGCGGAATATTTGCCCGAAGGTGAGGAAGCAAAATCCTTTTCCACGATGATTGCACCACCCGGTTACAACCTTCCGGAGATGGAAAAAATCGCGATGAAGTTACAGGACGAAATGCTGCCTTCGCTCGAAGGAGATCCTGCGAGTTTTGATCGCGGAGAAGTGGAAATCCCACCGCTGGAACGATTTTCGGTAAACGTTCAACCGCAATCGCTGAGAGTGATCGCGGAAACGAAGGACCCGAAACACATCGATGCGTTTATGGAAATCATCAACGAGCGCTTCCGGGCCTATCCGGGGATGCGGGCGTTTTCCGCTCGCGGATCGATCATTTCCAGCAACAGCGGCGGGACTCGTGCGGTGGCGGTGGATATCAGCGGAACGGATCTCGGCGCGATCTACCAAGCGGCAGCCACTACCTATCAACGTGCGGGCGAAGTGATCGAGGGTGCGCAGATCAACTCGGTCCCGTCATCGCTGGTGCTTGGGCAACCGCTGTTAGAAATTCGGCCGCGTTGGGAACGGTTGGCGGAGCTGGGTTTAAGTGCGGATGAATTCGGCTACGCCGTCGCTGCGCTGACCGACGGAGCGTTCGTCGATGAGTTTTTCCTGAACGACGACAAGGTGGATATTTTTCTCTACGACAAGGCGATCAACCGGCAGGAACTCGATCGGATTTCCAGTTTCACCTTGCATTCCCCGCAAGGCAGTGTGGTTCCTCTGAGCGCCGTGGCGGATATTGCCGAAACCGTGGACACTGCGGATATCCGGCGGGTGGATGGAAAACGAACGGTCACTCTTTATATCATTCCGCCTCGATCGGTGCCGCTGGAAACGGCCGTGGAAAAAGTTCGTGAAGAGGTTGTAGGAAAGTTGCGAGACAGCCAGGCGCTGCCGCCCGGAGTGGCGATGGATATTTCCGGCGCGAGCGATCAATTGGATGCGACACGGAAATCACTCGGCTCGAATCTTTGGGTGGCGGTGGTGCTGTGTTACCTCCAACTGGTGATCATCTATCGCCACTGGGGAGATCCCTTTTTGATTTTGGCGACGGTTCCGCTCGGGATCAGCGGGGGCATCGCCGGTTTGTGGCTCCTTAATTTCATCGGTGGTTGGTTGCCTAGCATCGGTCTTCCCGAAATCCGGCAGCCGTTTGATATGATCACGATGTTGGGTTTCCTGATTCTGTTAGGTACGTCGGTGAATAATCCGATCTTGATCGTAGATCGTGCGATGCATAACCGCCGGGTGCTCAAGATGAGTCCGGAGGATTCGGTTAAAGATGCGGTCGCGTCACGATTGCGCCCGATCCTGATGACCACGGCGACGACCTTGATGGGGCTGGCCCCGCTGGTCTTTCTCGCGGGAGAGGGGACGGAACTTTATCGCGGTGTCGGGGCGATCGTTTTGTTTGGCCTCGCTTTCACCGCCGTGGTGACGCTGACATTTTTGCCCTCACTGCTGATCCTTGTGATGCAGATCGGCAACCGGTTTGGCAGGGAAAAAGCGGATGCTCCAACCGGTTAGAAAAGGAAATAGCGCTGTGCCATCGGCAGGACGGAAAGCGGTTCGCAGCGCAGCTCCTGCCCATCGGCGGTAACGGTATAAGTTTCCGGATCGACCGTGATTTTTGGCTGTGAGCTGTTGAAAGGAAGATCGGCTTTCGTGACATCGCGGCAGCCTTTGACGGGGACGAGTCGTTTTTTCAAACCGAGGTGATCGAGCGAACCGGTTTCAAGAGAGACGGCGCTGACAAAAGTGACGGAGGTGGACGCGATCGCTTTGCCAAAGGCGGCGAATTGCGGGCGATACATCATCGGCTGCGGCGTTGGGATGGAGGCGTTTGGGTCGCCCATGTTTGCCCAAGCGATCATACCGCTTTTTAAAACCACTTCCGGTTTCACTCCGAAAAACGCAGGTTTCCAGATCGAAAGATCGGCCAGTTTTCCGGCTTCGATGCTGCCGACTTCGTGGGCGATGCCGTGGGTGATCGCCGGACAAAGTGTGTATTTCGAAACGTATCGCAGTGCCCTGAAATTGTCGGCGGCGGGGTGGGAATCGCCTTCGAGTTTGCCGAACTGGACTTTCATTTTATGAGCGGTTTGCCATGTCCGGGTGATGACTTCGCCGATGCGGCCCATCGCTTGTGAGTCGGAGGACATCATGGAAATCGCTCCGAGATCGTGAAGGCGGTCTTCGGCGGCGATCGTTTCCGGACGGATCCGGCTTTCGGCGAATGCGACATCTTCCGGGATTTTCGAATCCAAATGGTGGCAAACCATGAGCATGTCGAGATGCTCGTCGATCGTGTTGACCGTGAACGGACGCGTCGGATTGGTGGAAGAAGGAAGGACGTTGGATTCGCCGCAGACCCGGATGATGTCGGGTGCGTGACCGCCGCCCGCGCCTTCCGAGTGGTAGGTGTGAATGGTGCGACCTTTAAAAGCGGCGAGGGTGGTTTCGAGGAATCCGCCTTCGTTCAGGGTATCGGTGTGGATGGCGACTTGGACGTCGAATTCATCGGCAACGGAAAGACACGTGTCGATGGCGGCGGCGGTGGAACCCCAGTCTTCGTGGAGTTTCAGGCCGATGGCGCCGGCGCGGACTTGTTCGCGGAGTGGCTCGGGCGATGAGCAGTTTCCTTTTCCGAGAAAACCGAGATTGATGGGAAAGGCTTCGGCGGCTTCGAGCATTCGGTGGATGTTCCAAATGCCGGGGGTGCAGGTCGTGGCGTAAGTCCCGTGGGCCGGACCGGTGCCGCCACCGATGAGGGTGGTGACGCCGCTGGCGATCGCATGCTCAATTTGTTGAGGGCAAATAAAGTGAATGTGTGTGTCGATGCCGCCTGCGGTGACGATGCAGCCCTCGCCCGCGATCACTTCGGTGCCGGCGCCGATGATCATGGTAATGCCGTCCTGGAGCATCGGATTTCCGGCGTGACCGATGCCGACGATGCGCCCGTGTTTCACCCCGATGTCGGCTTTGATGATGCCTTGCGCGGCATCGATGATGAGGGCGTTAGTGATGACGAGGTCGAGTGATTCGGCATCGGTGGCGAGGGGCGATTGGGCCATGCCGTCGCGGATGACTTTGCCGCCGCCGAATTTCACCTCATTGCCATAACCGCCAGTCTCGGTGATCAGGTCGCGTTCGACTTCGATGAAAATTTCCGTGTCGGCGAGGCGGACGCGATCGCCAACGGTGGGGCCGAACATCCCGGCGTAATCTTTGCGGGTTTGTTTCATGGAAGGAGATGAATTTTTTTGACCACAGATGAATGCGGATGGAAAAGAGAAGGAAACGGGGGTTGATAAACGGACTAAAGTCCGTGGTCCAATTTTCCGTTGATGAGATTGTTGAGGCCGTAAACTTCGCGGGTTCCGGCGAAGGCGACGAGCGGGACTTCGCGCATGTCGCCCGGTTCGAAGCGGATGGCCGTTCCAGCCGGAATGTTCAACCGGAAACCGCGGGCGGAGGCCCGATCGAAGGCGAGCTCGTCATTGACTTCCATGAAATGAAAATGGCTGCCCACTTGGACCGGTCGATCGCCAGTGTTGGAAACCACGACGTTGATCGTCGCTAAACCGGTATTCAGATCGAGATCCGGCGCGCCGGCAGGTGTGAGGATTTCTCCAGGGATCATCGAAGTTTATCTAACAGGATTATGAACGGTGACGAGTTTTGTGCCATCCGGGAAAGTGGCTTCGACTTGGATGTCGTGAATCATTTCGGCAACGCCTTCCATCACTTCATCACGGGAAATCAGAGTGGTGCCATAACTCATGAGCTCGGCGACGGATTTTCCATCGCGTGCGCCTTCGAAAATTTCCGCAGTGATGAATGCGATGACTTCGGGGTAATTCAGCTTCAGTCCGCGATCGCGGCGGCGGCGGGCGAGGTCACCGGCAACGACGACCAACAGCTTTTCCTGTTCGCGCGGGGAAAGGTGCATCAGAGCGCTTGGATGAGGGAGATCGAGCCGAGGGCCAGCAAACCGGTTCCAGCGATTTTTGAAATGACCGGTTTTTCGAGTTTCGAAACGGCGAAGGACAACAGCGCGCCGATCCCTAACAGAACGGCGGTTCCTGCGGTGAAACCGGTGGTGTAGCTGATGAAAGGAACGTTTGCAGCGGCTTCCGATCCATGGGCAAATCCGTGGATCAGGCCGGCGATGGAAATCGCGGAGGCGAAGATTTTTGCATCTCCCATTTTACCGGTCACAAAGGCAGCTCCGGCTGCGATCAAGGTCAGAGCGAGTGCCATTTCCAAACCGGCTCCAAGGTTCAATCCGCGACCGATGAATGCGCCGGAGACAAGGGAGATGAGGAAGGCAGAAAATGGCAGCCGGGCTTTTCCACCCTTCCACGAAAAGGCGAGCCAGCCGACCGCAAGGGCGAGAATCAGGTGATCCAAGCCGCTGAGAGGGTGAAGGAAACCGGTCGTGATCGCATCGAATTCATCGTCTTCACCGGGCGGGTGGTAATGGCCGGGATGAGCGAGTGCCAAACCGGGGGCGAGGCAGATCCCGGAAAGGATCAATCGGGAAAGTCGGGTGGAAAAGGAGCAGCTGGATTTGTTCATAAAATCGTCGTGACCGGACAAGACTAGGTTTTGAGCAAGGCTTGTGCCAAGGAGAGAAAACAAAACCCTTATCCCGGAAGAGATAAGGGCTGAATGATTGGCTAGCCCGGAGCCCGTGGGAGTTCCGGATGAAGCAAACGGGAAGGTCTAACAGCTCCTAAGAGTTGTGAAACCTTCCCGCCGCAACCGCTAGCGCAAAAAAGCGATAACTTAGAATGCGATGCCGATGCCCACACCTGCGGTGAGGAAATCACTTTGCGGGTTATTTGGGATAACGTCGCTATCGGTGATGTAATAAGTGAGGTTGCCGTTGAGGGTCCACTCGCCGTATTCGGAACCGATGAAGGAAATTGGGATGGAAGCGGCGACTCCAAGCGAGCCGTAGCCAAGGCCGTCATCCGCGCCTGGGGCATGGAATTCGTCGGTGGCGAAGTAGGCAATGTTGAATGGAATCGAGATCGAGAATGGGCCCGCATCGAAACCATAGGAAAGTCCGCCGACAACTACTGTGCCTTCGTCGCCTGCTTGTCCACCGCTGCCTGCGACACCACCGGTATCCAAACGGTTATGGACCGTGATGGAAGGCGAAAGGAAAGTGTCATAGGAGAAGGCGATATCGAGGATATCTTCGGTGCCGCCAGAGTACATCCAGTTCTGGTAGGTTACCTTGGTGGTGAAATCACCAACGGTGTAAGCAAGGCCTGCCCAGACGTCCACTTCTTGGATACGCCCACCAAGAGGGGAACTGTCACCGCCGTTTTTGCTGTTCACGTCCCACCAAGTGCCGAGGGATGCAGTGAACCCGGCTGGAAGTTCGATAGCAATTTCAAGCATCGGATTGAAAGTCGGATCCGACATGCTGCTTCCATCAAGCCAGACATCGTTGCCGTAAGAGATGAAGTGGGAGTTAAAATCGAGTTTGAGGACTCCGGAGATCACATCTTCTGCCGGAGCTGGAGTGACAGGAGCGGTGGTGACAGGTTCACCAGCAACTGCACTTCCTGCCGCAAGGGCGAGCGCGAGGAGCTGGGTGGTCATCAGGTTGCGACGGTAGTTGTGTTTCATAGTTAGCTTTTATTAATAAGAGCGTGAGTGGTTAAGCCGCTCAATCTGCTGGAATAATGCTCGAATCATGCCATATTTTAAAATTTTGTAGCGAAATGGCGGAGCGAGAAGCGTTGGGAAGAGGGGAAGATGAAGATAATCCCAAATTTCTAAAAACATTATGAATGATGCTCATCATAAGCCGAAGGACGCGAAGCTCTATTGCGTTATGGAAAGAGGTTTCCAAATCATCAGTATCTCGAACGATGGAAATAGGTCGGCTTTGGCGGCCGCGAAGGGCGGCCGGACTCAAGGTGACGTCGAGTGAGCTTTTGCCGGGTTTGCCCGGTTATTTTTTAAAACTCGGAGAACAAATCCATTTGTGGCGGATTGGGTTCGGGCAGCAGGTTCTGGACCGTGATTTTTGCTTTCGGGCCTTGTTTTTTTGCTTCCGGTTTAACGGAGTGCAGCTCGAGGTGGGACAGAATCGATTTCGCGCGTTCGACGACGGGTTTGGGCAAACCGGCGAGTCGGGCGACCTGGATGCCATAAGATTTATCGGCGGCACCGGGCAGAATTTTGTGGAGGAAAATGATTTCGTCATTCCACTCGCGGACCGCGACATTGTAGTTCGCTACGGCAGGTCTAGTATTTGCAAGATCCGTGAGCTCGTGGTAGTGGGTGGCGAA
>DBTN01000004.1:35060-90080 GCA_002307065.1 Akkermansiaceae bacterium UBA1315
CGTGGTAGTGGGTGGCGAAGAGCGTGCGGCATCCGATCACATCATGCAGGTGCTCTGCGACGGCCCAGGCGATGGACAGTCCATCAAAGGTGGCGGTGCCGCGGCCGATTTCATCGAGGATGACAAGCGATCGATCCGTGGCGTGGTTGAGAATGAGGGCTGTTTCGCTCATCTCCACCATGAAGGTGGACTGGCCGCGTGAAAGATCATCGGACGCGCCGACGCGACAGAAGATGCGATCGACCAGACCGACGGTCGCGCTTTCGGCCGGGACGTAGGCACCGATCTGCGCCATGACGGCGATTAACGCAATCTGGCGGATGTAAGTCGATTTTCCGGCCATGTTGGGACCGGTCAAAATTTGCAGACGCGAAACTTCGGGATCGAGTTCGGTGTCGTTCGGAACGAATTTTGTTTCGGTGAGAGTCTGCTCCAAGACGGGGTGTCGGCCGTTGGTGATGAAGAACTGGCGGGACTCGTCCAAGACCGGTCGGCAATGCCGGTTGCGTTGGGCGACTTCCGCGAGGGCGCAGAGGACATCGATTTCCGCGATCGCGGCGGCGGTTTCCTGGAGTTCGGAAAGGCGGGCGACGACGCGCCCACGGAGATTGGTGAAAAGTTCGGTCTCAAGTTGCTTCGAGCGTTCTTCTGCCCCGAGCACCTTGTTTTCCATTTCTTTGAGCGCCGGTGTGATGTAGCGCTCGGCGTTGCTCATGGTTTGTTTCCGAGTATAGTCGTCGGGAACTTTGGCGAGATGGGAAGTCGTGACTTCGATGAAATAGCCGAAGACGTTGTTGAATTTGATCTTCAGTGATTCGATACCGGTTCGCTTGCGTTCGTCTTCTTGAAGTCGGGCGATCCAGTCTTTTCCGCCACGGGCGGCGGCGCGGAGTTCATCGAGTTCCGCGGACCAACCGTCGCGGATGATGCCGCCGTCCCGGAGATTTGCGGGTGGTTCATCGGCGAGGGCGCGGGAAAGCAGATCGGTTAGATCGGTGAAATCGTGGAGCTGAGTGATCCGTGAAAAGTGATCCGTGATCAGAGAAGATAAGTCTTCTTTGAGCGCGGGAATGTGGCCGAGAGATATAGCGAGCGACTGGAGATCTCTTGCGTTTCCTGAGCCTTGGGAAAGGCGCGAGGTGGTGCGTTCGACATCGCGGATGCCTTTGAGCGATTCGCGGCATTTGGAGAGGAGAAACGGTTCGGCAAGAAAGCTAGCAATCGTGTCCTGGCGACCGGTGAGGATTTTCAGATCGCGAAGCGGGTGTAAAATCCAGTCGCGCAACAGGCGGGCACCCATGGGTGTGGCGGTGCGGTCGAGCACGCCGAGCAGCGTGTGGGCTTTGCCGGAACGGGAGTCGACGAGATCGAGATTTCGCTGCGAGGCAGCATCGATCAAGACATGGTCGGCGCTTTCGCGGAGGCGGGGTGGACGGATGTGCTCGCAGTTTCGGCGAAGCTGATGGATGAGATAATGAAGGATCGCACCGGCGGCACCGCTTGCGCCGTGAAGTTCGGCACAGCCGAATCCGTCGAGCGAGTGGACGTTAAAATGATCCTTCAAGAGCTGGCAGGCCGTTTCCGGTTGAAAGCAGTAGCCTTCGTAAACCATGCAGTTCGGCAGCGCGCCGAATTCGGCGGTTTGGTGATCGGGGATAAGCAGCTCGGAGGCGGAAATGCGTGACAGTTCGTCGGAGAGATGACCGGCGTCGGTGAATTCACAAATCGTGAACTCGCCGGTGGTGTGATCGACACAGGCCAAGCCAAGATTTTTGCCATGGCGAAAAACGGCGGCGAGATAGTTCGGTTTTTGGTCGTCCAGCAGGGTCAGGTCGTCGATCGAACCGGGCGTGAGAATGCGTGCGATCTGGCGTTCGACGAGTTTTCCGGGAACCGCTTCGGAAGTTTGCTCCGCGATGGCGACGCGTTTTCCGGCTTTTAAAAGTCGGGCAAGATAACCTTGGGCCGCGTGATAAGGGACGCCGCACATCGGCGTTCCGCCGCGTTTGGTGAGGGCGACGTTAAGTATCGGGGCGGCGTTTTTCGCGTCCTCGAAGAACATTTCGTAAAAATCACCCAACCGGTAGAGCAGGATCACGTCTGCAGGCAGCGACTTCCTCATGGCCTGGTATTGGGCCATCATCGGAGTGAGCGTGGGTGCGGACATGGGGGGAGGTTAGGAATCCAAGAAGGAAGAATCCAGAGTGAAGATGGGAATTTGAAGCAGTGTATCCCCTTGGCAAAAATCGGGTGCTGTGGTCAGTTTGCCAAGATGAGTTCCCTATCGGTGATCGACGCTTTTCCGCAAGTGAAGTTGGCAATGGGCGAAGGGAAAATGCTGGAAGCCTGGAAAATCGCGCAGTCGACCGGTTTACCTCTTGAGAAATGGCCGACTGGCAAGCCACTTTTGACGGCTGCACAACTTGCTGGAGCGCTAGGGGGCGACCGGTTGAGCCGGACGATGCATTTGCTAAATTGGCGATCTGAGCGTGAGAATCCGGAGACGTATTTCCGGGCCCTTTTCGTCAGATCCTCGTGGGTTTCTGATATTGAGCTGCTTTCGGATATTGACCGGTTTATGGGGCGTCAAAAAGGGATGACGGATAGCGCGCGTGCAGACCTTTTGGCCTTTCAATCGGTGATCCATTCGGGTCATCGGGATTTTAGACGCGCGAAGCCTCTGCTTGATCAGGCTATTGAGATCTCGCCTGAAGATTCTTGGCTTAGGGTTTTACGATCGAATTTTTTAACCGCCGCGGATCAATACGAGGAAGCCCTTGAGGAGGCTCGGGTTGCGGTGGAGTTTTCACCGGTCTACCATCCGGCGGTTTTACGCTGCACGGAGGCGCTGATTCACGTGGGGAGAGGGGATGAGGCGCTGGAATTTCTAACAGAATCTCACGAAAAGGGTCCGCAGCAGAATTTTGCGGTAAAATTGCAAGTTCTCTACAGCGAACGGGAAGATACGGAAAAAGCCGTTTGGTGTCTTGATGAGATTGAGCGCTTGTCGCCATTGATGGAACCGTCATTTAAAAAATGGATCGCGGGGCGTCGTTCGGATTTTGCTCTACTTGCAGGGGATTTTGAAGGCTTTCTGAGTTGGGCGGATGTGAAGGGTGACGGATTTCAGGCTGAAGCGGCAGCGAATTTTCGAAAGCAGGGAGCGGAGTCGCTTTCCCGGAAACGATTGGATGTGCGGTTTGTTCGGCAGCATCGGGCGACCTGTGCGCCAAGCACCCTTGCGGCGCTAGCTGCTTTTTGGGGGAAATCTTTCGATCATCTTAAAATCGCAGAGGAGATATGTTATGACGGAACTCCTTGGCATAAGGAGCGAAAGTGGGCGGAAGGTAATGGATTTATCGCAAAGGAATTTCGCCTAACTCGCCAGAGCTTATATGCGCTAATTGATCGAGGCATTCCTTTTACGCTTACCACACAATGGACGACCGGTGCTCATCTTCAGGCATGCATCGGTTATGACGCGCGGACCGATGTGATTTTGTTGCGTGACCCGACGGAGCATCATTTTGTGGAAATGCTGATGACCGGATTGATCGCGGATCATCCATTGGCCGGACCACGAGCTATGGTTTTTGTGCCGACGGAGCGGGCGCATATCTTGGAAGGGATCGAATTAGCGGATGAGCTCGTTTACGAGAGCCTTCATCGACTTTTCGTAGCTTTTGATTCGTACGACCGGTTTAAAATGGAAGCGGCGGTTGTGGAAATTCGAATGGTTGCGCCGGGGCATGTTTTATCGGTTTTTGGTGAAATGCGCGCCGCTCAAGTTATGGAGGATTGGGCGCGTGCGCTCTCAGCTGCTAATCAATTGTTGGAACGTTTTCCGAACTACGAAAACCTGCTTCTGATTAAAGCGAACCTGCTGCTCAATTTGCGAAGGATTCCAGAGTACCGGATGCTTCTCGAAAAAGTTGCGGCGGATCCAAAGGCGGATCCGGTTTTTTCCTCCGACCTGGGTGAACTGTTGTTAGAAGACGCGCGGGAACTGGCCGCAGCGGATTATCGTCTGAAACGAGCGCTTCTCAAGCGGCGGGGCGAATCTCGTGTTTACGAAAACCTGGCCCGTTGTCGGATGAAACAAAGGCGATTTGACGAGGCTGCCTATCTAAGCCGGATCGCTTCTTTGCTTGCCCCAGCATTTGAACCCTATGCGTCAGGATATTTTGAAAACTGCCGTCTCACCAAACGCATTGAGGAAGGTCTCGACTATCTTAAGGGCCGCACAGAGAGCATGGGTCTAAAAAGTCACGGACCATGGGTGACATTGGCCAAAGCTTTTGACCGTTTGTGCCGGTATCGCGAAGCAGAAAGTGTTTTGGAAAAAGCAATTTCGCTGAGACCTGATGATGGCTGGTTGATGTTGCACGGAGGGCGGTTGATGACCCGTTGGGGCTCGGATTTCCGGGCGCGAGCCGTCGATTTGATTGCGCAAGCTCGCGGAAAAGTAACTGAAGCGAATTGGTTGCAAGAGGCGGCGGAAACGGCGGAATTTCTCGGAGAACGAAAAATTGCGATCCGGCATTATGAAAAATGGGTGGAGTTGCAGCCGATGCGCATTGAGGGGTGGCGTGCTTTAGCCCGTTGTCTTGCGGAAGAGCAGGGCCGTGCTTCAGCGATTGAGCTGCTAGATGAGGGGACGCGACGCTATCCGGATTTTGCTGAATTATGGTCGTTGCTCGCAGAGTGGCTGGTGTCGAGCCCGCGAGGTCCGATGATTGCCCTCAACCGATATCTCGAACTGGCCCCTAAATCCCGCTGGGGTTTGCGCGAGCGGGCTTTGCGAAGCATGGAATCTGATCCGGAAAGTGCGCTGCGCGATGCCGAGGAAGCGATCCTGTTAGATCCTCTTGATGAACACTCACATTACGTTTGCGGCATCGTTTTAAAGAAAATTGGACGGAAGAAAGAGGCTGCTGAGGCATTCCGAAGTGCACTGAAAAGCGATATCGATCTCACTGCTGCCGCGGAAGCATTAATGAATATGGCGACCGATCCTGAATCTTCCCGGGAGTCGCTCCGGTTTATTGAAAAGGAAATGCGGAGGCAGGTTTCGAATGGTTCCATTGTGCTTCCATTTCAGAATTTGGCTTGGCGGTGGATCGATCCTCCCGAGCTTTTACAAATGCTCAGAGATTGGTGCCAGGAACGACCGGATCTATGGCAAACGTGGTCCGCGTGGGCCGAGCATGCTTTGCAAATGCAATTGCCCGATGAAGCTGAGAGGGCTGCAAAGGGAATGGTGGAGGCGTTCCCATTGCTGTCGCGGGCATGGCTAGATTTAGGAAAAGTTTTTCAGCGCTTTGGGCGAGATGAAGAAGAAGTGAGCGCAACTGAAAAAGCGCTGAAAATATCACCCTCATGGGACGAAGCAGCAAGAGCCCACGCAGATGCACTCGAACGGGTAGGAAGGCTATCCGAAGCAGAAGATATCTTGCGGCGAGCAATTGAAATGAACCCTTTGGACGGGGCTAACCATGGCTACCTGGCGGATTTTTTGAGGAGAATCGGTCGACGTAGCGAGGCTTTTGATTTGTTGCGAAAAGCGATGAATTCCTGCCCGTTTTATACTTGGGGTTGGACAATGTTGGCGCGCTGGTCGCTGACGGATGGCTTGGAGTCGGAGGTGGCGAAGGATTTGGAAATTTCATCCGAAGCGAATGGTCATCGGCCGAGTTGGTGGTCGGTGGCCGCGGATGCTTGGATGGAATTAGGAAAAACGGATGAGGCCATAGCCGCAATCCGAGCCGGTTTGAAAAAGGATCCCGAAGACCAGGGTATGCGTGATCTGTTGGCACGTATCCATTGTGAGCGGAAAGAATTTGAAGAAGCGATCGCTGTCTGCGAAACGACGGTTGCCGGTGAACCGGTGCCACGGGAACTGAAAGGCCGACGAGCTTGGATTTTAATGCAGTCGGGCAGACCGGTTGAAGCAATCGATTCGATGCGAAAATTGGTGGAGAGCGAGCCTGATTACACTTGGGGAATGGCGGAGCTGGCCGAGTGGCTTTCGCGGAGAAGCGATTGGCAGGGGCTTGCTGAAATCTCACGCCAATGGACACGAGTGAATCCTCAATCCTATCAAGCGCTCGGGTATCTTGGTCAGGCGGAAGAATATTTGGAACATATAGATGCCGCGGAAGATGCCTTTCGAAAAGCATGGTTGTTGAGGCCAGACTACGAGTATGGCGCACGTCGCTTATTGGATCTTCAGATAAAAGCAGGGCGATTCGAACTCGCTTCATCGACTCTCAAGCGTCTAGAATATTACGTGGACTCTGTCTGGGTCGCAGCAGATGGTGTCGAGCTGGAGCTGA
Source organism: Akkermansiaceae bacterium UBA1315 (assembly GCA_002307065.1). Classification (GTDB taxonomy): domain Bacteria; phylum Verrucomicrobiota; class Verrucomicrobiia; order Verrucomicrobiales; family Akkermansiaceae; genus Luteolibacter. The sequence goes on from DBTN01000004.1 coordinate 41,396, forward strand.
AAAAAGAAATGTCCGATGCTGCCGTTCGGTACGCGTCGCGGTTGCTGGATAATCCTGCTGCGGGATTCGATGTGTTGAATTGGGTGACCCGGTTGTTCTTAGATCACTCGCAGTCGAAAGTTTGGAAAGGATTATTGGAGCGGCGCCTGGCGAAGAAAGATATTTTAGCACCTGGCGGATTAGCGGTTTATTTATCTCTGATTCCAGAGAAAAAATTAATATCGGAAGGATATAGTCGCGTTCTGAGTCAACCGGTTGGGAGTCCAATTCGAATCGAAGGATGGAGGCGATTGATTGATTTGGCAGGTTCTAAAAAACATGTAAAAGCGATCATTAAATGGTCGGTTAAAAACCGGGATGAACTGAAGTCTCATGCAGTGCTCTGGCAAGAAATGGGCGGCGCTTTTCTCGCGGTTTTCGAGTATGCTAAAGGCGCGGTTTGGTTGGAAGATTGGCAACGCCGTGAAGATCGCTTAAATGGTGACACTCTGCTCTGGTACGCGGCTTTGTGTGATGGAGTGGAGGATAGGGGAGAAAGTTTGAGGAAAGCGCATCAAGCGCGGCGTGAAGCTCTTCGACGATTTTCTAACAGTTCGTCGGGCCCGTCGATACGGGCGAGCTTGGCATTTCATAAGGCCGAAGAAAATGATATTGAAGGTGCTCGGTCTTTATTGGGGCAGTTCGAAAAAAATCTCACAACGGAGTATTATCGGTCTTATGCACAGTTGGCCGAGGCCGTCATTCAGGCTGCCGATGGCAATGAGGATGAGGCTGAGAAACAGCTTAGGGAGGCGGCGAATTTCTTTTTTCGTTCCGCCGAAAAAGCGTCGCCTCGGATCATTCGCAGAGGTTACCGAGCAGTCGCGCGGCAGTTGCCGTGGACACGAGGAAAATCGGCAAAGCTGGTGAGAAGGTGGGGTTTGCAGGAACCACCCGCTTTCCCTTGGCTCCATGGCGATTTTCGATCTTCGCCCAAAATTCTGCTTTGGTTGGTTCTGGTCATTGTAATCGTGGCCCGAAGTTGTAACGAGAATTCATAAAAAACGGACACCCGTTTGGGTGTCCGTTTTTGAAAGACGTCGTTCGAAAACGGTTTAGCGGACGCGTTCGAGGAGCCAGGGGAGGAGCTGATCGATTGGGAGGCGTTCTTGCTCCATGGAGTCGCGGTGGCGGATGGTGACGGTGTTTTTCAATTCCTCGCCGGATTCTCCAAGGGTGTCGAAATCGACGGTAACGCAGAAGGGCGTGCCGACTTCGTCTTGGCGGCGGTAGCGGCGGCCGACGGCTCCACCGTCGTCGTAGGATACGGTGAACCACTTTTGCAGGGATTTTTGGATGTCCTTGGCGATGCGGACTTGTTCTTCGTTCTTTTTCAGAAGTGGGAAAATGCCGACTTTGATCGGCGCCATGGAAGGCTTGAAGCGAAGGACGGTGCGGAGGTCTTCTTTGCCCTTTTCATCGGTGAGCGTTTCTTCGTCGAACGCTTCGCAAATGAGAGCGAGCACCGTGCGGTCGCAACCGGCGGAGGGTTCGACGACGTGAGGGAGGAATTTTTCCTTCGTCTCTTCGTCGAAATAGATCAGCGATTTGCCCGCGCCTTTTTCGTGAACCCCGAGGTCGTAGTTCGTCCGGTAGGCGACGCCTTCGAGCTCTTGAATGCCGAAGGGGAATTCGTATTCGATGTCGTAGGTCTTTTGTGAATAGAAGGCGCGCTCACCATCCGGAATATCGAGGATGTGGAGTTTTTCGCGTGGAATTCCGATTTCGGCGTAGAACTCGAGGCGTTTTTCCAACCACTCGTCGGTCAGGCGTAGGCCGTCGTCGGGGTGGCAGAAATATTCGATTTCCATTTGCTCGAATTCGCGGGAGCGGAAGGTGAAGTTCCGCGGGTTGATTTCGTTGCGGAATGATTTTCCGATCTGGGCGATGCCGAAAGGAAGTTTGATCCGGTTCGAATCGAGGACGTTTTTGTATTGAACGAAAATCGATTGAGCGGTTTCGGGACGGAGGTAGGCGATTTGCTCACCGGTTGCTCCGAAATTCGTTTGCAGCATCAGATTGAACTGACGGGGCTCGGTGAGAAGCGATCCATTTTCCGGGTTGAATCGGGTTGTGCCGGTGACTTCTTCGCGGCGGTCTTCGACGAGTTCGATTTCTTTCGGGGAGACCTGCTTGTTGTTGAGAAATTCCGAGTAGTATCTGCGGGCGGTTTTATGAGCTTCGCCGACTTCTTTTCCGGGGGCGATGAGCACGGCGAATTCACGTTGGATGCTCCAGTTGCTCGCGGGGTGGCTGGCACCGCTGAACCAGACGGCGGTTCCGTCTTGTTCGGGAATTTGGTCGGCGCGAAGGCGGGCCTTCGAGAGCAAGCAGTCGCTCATCGGATCGGAAAATCCGCCGACGTGGCCGGAGGAGACGAGGACTTGTTCCATCGTCAAAATCGAGCCGTCCATGCCGAGGACGTCTTCGCGTTCTTGGACGGTTTTGCGCCACCAGAAGTCCTTGAGGTTTCGCTTCAATTCAACGCCGAGCGGGCCGTAGTCCCAGACGCCGTTAAGGCCTCCGTAGAGTTCCCCGGCTTGGAAAATGAAGCCGCGGCGTTTGCACAGCGACACGATTTTTTCCATGCGGGCGGGATCGGTGATATCTTTGTTGGCCATAACGTCTGCGGTTGGGAGGGGCGGATGGAAGCAGGCAGGGCGGCGGGCGGCAAGGCGCGATTCTCCTTTCCCGGGGGTGTCGGAGGTTCAAACCGGGTGAAAAGGGTCAGTCGTGATTTTGGGAAAAGATTTACCGGTCATTTTCACCTGATGATTGCCAGCGGTTTAAAAGCTGCTATCCGTTGGCACCATGGGTCGCGAGAAGCCGCAGCTTGAGTTTCACTGGTCTTCTCTGTTCCGCATTGCGGCGCGACCGGTGGCTCGTGTTTCTCCGCCTGGTCCCCAAGACAGCGGGTTGACTGCGTGGTGTGCGGAAACTTCCAAAGCGATCGGATTGCCGGAGCTGGCTCGAAAGGTGCGGGTTTCTTGGAACAGCCGGATGCGGACGACGGCGGGGCGCGCCTGGTGGCCGGACCGGGCGATCGAGCTGAATCCAAAACTTAAAGAATGCGCTGAGGAGGAAATTTGGAGGACTTTAAAACACGAGCTTGCTCACCTGATCGCCTACGAACGTTGCGGGAAACGCCGGATCGAACCTCATGGGGCGGAATGGCAGGCCGCTTGTGCCGAGTTGGGGATTCCGGGTGAGGCACCGTTTCATACTTTGCCTTTCAAGCGCCGCCGGTTGAAGCGGAACTACACGTATGTCTGTCCGCACTGTTTTTCCTCAATCCAGCGCGTGAAGCCGCTGCGCCGGGCGGTCGCCTGTTACAGTTGTTGCCGGAAATTCAACGGCGGCGTGTATCACGACCGGTTTCGACTGATCGAAAATAAAGTCCCGGCGGCCTGATTCAGGCCAGTCGGTTTTTGAGGTCGTCCGACCAAAGTGCGGCGACGATTTTTTCCTGAGCCGTTTCCATGATTTTCCGCTCTTCGGGGTCTGCGTCTTCGTGGCCGGCGAGGTGGAGTAAGCCATGGACGAGATACCGCAGAAGCTCGCGGCAAACCGGTTCGCCATATTCATCCGACTGACGTTGAGCGACTTCGACGCCGATGACGATTTCTCCGTGGTGAAACGTGATGACGTCGGTCGGGCCCTCGATGTCCATGAAATCGCGGTGGACTTGATCGCTCGTGGAATCATCGACCAGTGCGACTTCCAGTGTCGCCAAATGGGAGAGGGGGGAATCGTCTTGTGCGGCGTGGGCGAGTGCGAGATCGGCCGCTGGATGGGCGATTTCTTCGAATGCCGTGAGCCAGGATTCCGGGATTTCGACGACGTGTTGGTGGTTTCCGACGATGACTTCGATCGACATACGTTTGGTTTTTCGGGACGGAAACCGGTCAAACGCCTTCCGGCACCCGGACGACTGTTCGGCCGCCTTTGGTTGCGTCCGGTTCGACGGGTGGTGGGACGACGGTGAGGCGTACGGTTTCGGCGCGTTTGGTGCCGCCGGACGGTCTTTCGTCGTCTTTTGGATAATCGATCCGGCTGTGCATCATGCTGCGCAACGTGCTGGAAAAACTTTCTTTCACTGCGGCGAGCTCCTTGATGGTGAGCGGGCAGTCGTCAAGTTGGCCATCGTTGATCTTGGCTCGGATCAGGTCTTCGACCAAGGCGCGGATTTTTGCGGGAGTGGGTTTGCGCAGGCTGCGGGAGGCGCTTTCGACGGTGTCGGCCAGGGAAATGATGCCGCTTTCCCGGGTGCTCGGACGTGGGCCGGGATAACGGAAACTTTTCTCTTCGACCTGCGGAAGATCTTCGGGATTTTCGAGGCCACGTCCGACTTTTTCGAGCTCCGTGCGTTTCTGTTCCTGGGCTTTTCGGTAGAAGAAAATGACCAAGGAATCGCCGTGATGTTCTTGAATCACATCGATGATTCGCGGGTTGAGTTTGTGTTTCACCGCGAGGTCGACGCCGTCTTTTACGTGGGCGATGATGACCAGGGCGCTCATGGTCGGGGTCAACGCGTCATGGGGGTTTTCCGCGCCATCGTGTTGGTTTTCGATGAAATAGATCGGTTTTTTGAGTTTGCCGACGTCGTGGAAATACGAACAAACGCGACACATCGGGGCATTGGCGCCGATTTTTTCCGCAGCGGCCTCCGCCAGTGAGGCGACGATCAGGCTGTGATGAAACGTGCCCGGTGCCTCCAACTGCATGCGACGGAGGAGTTTGTGATTTAAATCGCTCAGCTCCAGCCAACTGATGTCCGTGGTGAGTCGGAAAACTCCTTCGAAAAACGGCAACAATCCGCTGATGAGCAGCGCCGTGAGAAGAGCGGTCCCAAATGCCGCGGCGCTGCCTTGTCCAAGAAACTGCAAATGATCGACCGCCTGAGGGCCGAAACAGGAAGTCACGTCGAGCCGGCCGAGAATCAGGGCCAGACCAAAAGTCACGGCTCCCACGTAGAGACCGGCACGGAGGAGTTGGACGCGTTTGCGGATTTGATTGGTGAGCATCACCGCCGTCAGCCCGGCGACGAGACTTAGGATCAAATAGGCCAGAACGTCGGACCGCGGAACGAGCAGGCAGCCGATCAAACTGACGTAAACGGTGGAAAAGGACCCGACCGAGCGGCCGAGTAGGACCCCATGAAGCATCGGGGCGAGGGCGAAGGGAACGAAAAGAAACCGGAATGCTTCCGAAATGGTGTCCAGATGGGTCAGTGACATCAACAGGCTGACGATCACCAAGTGACCAATCAAACCGCCGAGCACCAGGATGACCCGGCTGTTTCGCTGACAGGAAGATTGGAGATTCACATGAAACATTGCGATCGCGGTGCAGGCGATCACGAATCCATAAGCTCCACCTTTGAAAGGATCGACGGCATAGGTCGCGTCTTCCGAAGCCTTGAGAACCAGCAAGGCGCTAGTGACGGCGAAGGTCGCATAGAGCGCGACTTTGACGGAAAGGCTGTCCTCCAAGGCCTGAACCAAGGGGTTTTCGCAATGAATGCGGCGTTTCTTTCCTGACGAGAGGCCTTGCCGGGCCAACCGCCAACGTTTAATGGCATCCACAAATCCCACGGCAGTCTCAGATCGGTTTTTTGGTAGCGGGACCTGCAGTGGCAGGCCTCGTGGCGAGCAAGCTAGCCGATTTCACTGAGCAATGCAATCCACAAATCGAATCGTGGATTTGCGCAAAAAACCCCTCCCCGGAAATCCGGAGAGGGGTGAACGGTTCGGGTTAAAACCGGTTCAGATTATTTTTGCTCACGAAGTTCGTCAGCCTTGTCCTCGATGGCGTCAGCTTGTTTTTCGGTCGCTTCGCGGGCGGCGTCAGCAGCTTCTTCGGTCCGGTCTGCAGCGGATTCAGCGGTAGGAGCAGGAAGGGGAGCTTCGTCGCGAATCATGTCTGCTTTATCTTCAGCCTTGTCTGCAGAAGCTTCGCCTTGTTTGCGAACGGTGTCGGCATGATCTTCCATGTTGTCAGCTTTTTGCTCGATCGTGGCTTCACGAGCTTCTTCCTGCTTTGAGTCGCAAGAAGTGAAAAGAAAGGCGAGGGCGGATGCGCCGATGAGGGTTGTGATGGATTTAGCTTTCATAATTTCGGTAGGTTATCCGGTTTGTCCGGTGATCCCTCTTCTATCGCAAAATTCATGCCACGAGTTTTTTCAATGAGTTATGACGATCCGCTTCACATTGCAGTGCGCAATGTGCGTGTGTCGAATGCATTACGCACGATTTTAGCCTTCCGTTGAGGAAGACTTTGCCCGTGCGAATGGCCGATTCACCGAAGAACCCAGGAAAACCGGATAAGTTCTTATCTGGGGGATCCTCCTTCGGTCAGTCGCCGAGGAAAACATACTCCTCCGCCATCCGGTTGAGCGAACGTCTTGCGTCCGGCAGCGCTTCGGAAAGCGCTCCCAGCAGATGGCGCGGCGCGTTTTTCGGGGCTTCCGGATTATCCGCCGCGCTGCGGAAGGCTTGGCGTGCAAACGATTCATAAAAGCCGATGTCTGGAGCGCCGAAGCGTTCGTTGCGTTTTTTCAGAAACGCCGGATACAAACCGGTCAGGATGAGAAACTGATTTCCTGCGGCGACTTGGAGGTGAAAACGCATGCGGCCGTGAGCTGAGGAAATGATGGCGATGAAATCGGACGTGTGGGTGTAGCCTCCGGCCAAATTTTGCAGCGGATCGCCCGCATCCATCGCCAATTTCTTCGCCATGACGCCGGAAACGTAGTCGGCCAAGTCCGGATCGTTGAGATTGGCTTGGAGGAATGCGTGGCGGACGAGGACGTAGAAATAGAAAGCGGGAGAAATTTGCAGGGCGGAGGGTGATTCGAGCAATCCGCGGAGCACTTCTTTAAGATCCAGCATTTCGCGGAGCGCTTCCGGATCGTCCCAAAGTTTCGCCAAATGGGAGCGCTGGTCGCCACGAGCGAGGACGGCGGTGATGAAGTCAAAATCTGCACCGGTAAAGCGGTCGCGGCTCGATGGTATCCAATGACCCAGCATGTCCGACTAAATAGCAAAGGGCGGGCCGAAATTTGGAAAAAATAAAAGAGATTTTTTGGAGGAACCGTTCTTACGCCCGTGTTTCGAGCGATTTAGGGCAATCCGGTGCAGGGGTGTTTTGTCTTGCCCCGAGGCATTCGCGAGGCTATTGGGGCTGCCCCCCAAGCGGGAGAACCTTATGACCAACATGACCCGGAAACTCAAATCCGTGGCTCTGGCAATCGCCGGTGTCCTCCTTATTCCAAGTTGCGCGACGACCACGAACGCCAAGTCCAAACCGACCGCCTCGACGCTCGAAATGGCCGAGGCAAAATCCGTACAACATGGAAAAGCCTCATGGTATTCGATCCGCACCAATCGCGGAACCAAGACCGCCAGTGGCCAACGTCTGTCGGACGGAGGTGCCACTGCCGCTCATAAAACGCTGCCCATGGGCACCAAAGTCCGGGTGACGAATCTGGCCAACGGCAAAGCCGAAGTCGTGACGATCAATGACCGCGGCCCCTTCATCCGTGGCCGGGTGATCGACGTGACCGTCGGCGTCGCAAAACGTCTCGATTTCTTCAAACGTGGAGTGGTGCCGGTCAAAGTCGAGGTTTTGGAAAAACCGAAACCGCAGGGAAAACGCTGACGTTTTTTAGCCGGGTGGCCAGTCGAGTTTCCGGCCACCCAGAAGATGGACATGCAGGTGCGGGACGGCTTCGCCGCCGTCCGGACCGTTGTTGATGACGACGCGGAAACCGGTGTCGGCGATGTTTTCGCTGCGCGCGATTTTTCCGGCGACTAACAAAAGGTGGCCGAGAACTTCCTGATCCGTTTCCGTCGCCAGTCCGACGCGTGGGATCGGTTTTCTCGGGACGATCAAAATGTGAACCGGTGCCTGCGGCGAGATGTCCCGGAAGGCGACGCAGAGACCGTCTTCGTGGACAATGTTAGCGGGGATTTCTTTGGCGCAGATTTTTTCGAACAAGGTTTTCTCAGCCATGGAAGGAGAGATGACGGAGAGTTCAGGTCACGTCAACGTTGGGGTCAGCAGGCTTGGCAATTGAATAAAGAGATGGACCGGAGAGTGGCCGTCTTTATGGTTTTTTCATGGATTTGGCCGAAGTGACTTGCCCGACATGTTTCGAGACTTTCGAAGTCGCCCTGCCGCATCCCGACGAAATGCCAACGGAAGTGGACTATGATTGCGAGATTTGCTGTCGGCCAATGGTGATCGTTTTTGATGAAGAGGAAACGTACGCTCGGGGATTGGGCGATTGATGCTTTTTTGACAACCGGCTCAGATGGTTATTTCCGAGGAACGAGCATAGGCAAGTTAGGCAATCGATTCGATCTCAGGCGCGAACTCGCCGATTCACCGCATTAAAAATTTCCCGGTTGTCGCGGGTGCGGCGATCCGATATCCCTGTTTTCGTTACTGAGAATCAATCTTAATAATGTCTTTGGTCCTGACATGAAAAACGTTTTTTCCCTTCTGCCGATCGCTTTAGCGGTCACTTCGTCAATTTCGAGCGGTCAATCCAGTGTTGAAAAGCCGCAGAAAACTCCATCGGTTTCTGAGCAACTTCCTGAAATGGAGGTGACCGCAGACGCCGCGCGTGCCGCGTACACTGCGGCGGAATCTCCATCGTTGTTGAAACTGCCGGTTCCGCTTTTGGAGACACCGCAGACCGTCACGGTGGTCCCGAAAGAAGTGTTTCGCGATCAGGCGGCGAAAAATCTGAAAGACGTTTATCGGAATGTCAGCGGAGTTTTTGAATCGGGGAACACCCTGAATGCGCAGTCGGAAGTCCTGCCGGTGATTCGCGGATTTGAGGCGCCGTTTGTGTTCCGCAATGGCATGCGTGCGACGGAAGTGGGGACGGTGGATCTTTTTAACATCGAAAGTGCGGAAGTGATCAAAGGACCGGCGTCGATTCTTTTCGGCGGACTAGAACCGGGTGGGGTGCTCAACTACACCACTAAGCGGCCGCTGGCGGAGCGTTTTAACGAAATCGTCCAGGAAGTCGGAAGTTGGAATCATTTTCGCACGACTTTGGATAGCACCGGTCCACTCGATTCAAAAGGTCGGGTGCTTTACCGGCTGAATATGGCATATACCAATTCCGAATCGTTCCGGAATGATATGGATTTGGAACGGTTCGCGATCGCGCCTTCGTTGTTATGGAAGATTTCAGAAGATACGGAAATTGGACTGGATGTCAGTTATACCAAAGAGAAGACACCTTATGATTCGGGAGTGCCGCTAGGTTTCGATAATGAGCCGCTAGTGCCAGTGGATACGTTTTTCGGAGATCCGGATTTAGAAGGGCGGACGCTGGAGGATACCTTTGTCGGAGTAGATCTGAAACACCGGTTAAACGAGATTTTCAGCGTGCGGAGCCGGTTGCAATTTCACCGAGCGGAACCCAAAAATGAATCGCTGCGGAATCGCGGACTGACCGGTACGTCGGGAAATGAGATTCTTCGCCAGCGTTATCAAAACGAAGCGCGGGTGGACGACGAAATCCAGTGGGTCACGGATTTTACCGCCGAATTCACAACCGGTTTGGTGAAGCACGATGCACTTGTCGGACTCGATGTGATTCACCAAGACTCGGAGTTTGACCGGTTTCGAATGAATAAAGCGAACGTGCCGGTCAGTTCGGATCCGGATGTGAATTTTGATCCTCCGGCAGACAGTGATCCTGTTCCTGATATCAAAAGTCAGCTCGATTGGACGGCGTTTTATTTCCAAGATCAGATGTCGATGCTCAAGGATCAGCGGCTGCACTTGCTGGTCGGCGCGAGATATGACGATGTGAAACAAGATCAGAGCAGGCCGGTTAAGGAGGAGAGTGATGACGGTGCGCTGACGCTGCGCGGCGGGGTGCTTTACGAGGCAACGTCATGGATGTCGCCGTATGTGAGCGTCAGTGAATCGTTCCGACCGCAACTCACGGACTCGATCGATAAAAGCGGCAATGTGCTCGATCCGACGGAGGGTATTCAATATGAAGCCGGAGTTAAGTTGGATTTCTTTGATCAACGTCTCGTAACCACGTTGTCGGCTTATCAAATCGAGAAAGACAACGTCGCGGTATTCGACAATCAGTATTATACCGACACGGGGCTTTCCACTTATTATCCCGGAGTGAAACAACGCTCACGCGGCATCGAGTTAGATATCGCGGGGCGGATCACCGATGAGCTGAGTATCATCGCGAACTATGCCTATACCGACACTGAGGTTTTGGAAAATCCGGAGGCCTTGGAGACCGAAGGGGATCGGTTGGGCGGTGTTCCGCTGCAGGCGTTGCGGGTCTGGTTAGCCTATGATTTCCCGGAGGAAAGTAAACTGAATGGGCTCGGATTCGGGGCGGGGGCGCGATTCGAAAGCGAGCGTACTGCGCAATTCGCGGATGATGTGAAGCTGGATGAGTTTGTGGTTTTCGATGCGGGCATTTGGTATAGCGATGAACTGGCGAGCGGGCACGTTTGGCGCGCGCGCTTGAATTTCCAAAACCTGACGGACGAAGAATATTACCCACGGGCCAGCACTCGGGATATCGCTCATCCGGGCAGTCCGTTCGGGGTGATTGCATCGGTCGGGATTGAGTTCTAAAAAGAGGGATGAACCGCCAATGGGTGATCGTTTTGTTGGGGATCGTTTTGTTTTCCGACCCGCTGTGGGGAAAATCGAATGAGGTAAAAATCATCCGCTCGGTCACCAGCGGCGCTTGGTCGGAGGGAGCGACTTGGGAAGGTGGAAAAATCCCGGTCGCAGGAGATCGGGTGCAGATCCGCTTGGGGCACAACGTGCTGTATGATGTAGCATCGGACGCGGCGATTCGTGCGATCCAGGTCGCCGGTCGACTGCGCTTCGCAACCGATCGTGACACCCGGCTGGATGTCGGGTTGATCCGGATCGAAGCGGGAGATGATTGGAAAGAGGGAGCCATCCATTGCCACGATTTGCCGCCGGCCCCGAAAGAAAGCGAAGCTTTGCCGACCTTGGAAATCGGAACCGCTGAGCAACCGATACCGGCTGGGAAAAAGGCGTTGGTGCGATTGGTTGCGTTTGAGGGCGATGATCCCGAGTGTTTGCCGGCGATCGTATGTGTGGCCGGGAAAATGGACATTCATGGAGCTCCGATGCGGCGGACTTGGGTGAAGCTCGGACAGGCGGCGGCTCCCGGCGAAAACCGGTTGTTCCTCGCCGAACCGGTCGACGACTGGCGCGTTGGCGATCGGGTGGTGATCACGGCGACTTATCGGCAACGTCCCTTTGCCGGAAACAAAACCGGTCATGTGACGGATCGTCCGGCGAGTGAGGAACTGGGAATTGCGTCTTTTTCGCCTGACACGATGTCGCCGCGAGGTCGCATTCCGCAGAACTTGATCGTGCTGGATCAGCCGTTGGCATTTCCGCACGCGGCGTCGGATGGTGGTGCGGCGGAGGTTGCCAATCTGAGCCGAAATGTCGTGATCGAATCCGCCAATCCGAAAGGCGCACGTGGTCATACGATGTATCACCGGTATTCCAAAGGGTCGATTGCCTACGCGGAATTCCGCGATCTTGGGAAAAGGAATTTGCTCGGGCGTTACCCGGTTCATTTTCATCTCACCGGTGATACGATGCGCGGGAGTTCGGTGGTGGGGTTGTCGATTCGCGACAGCGAAAATCGTTGGATCGCATTGCATGGGACCAGTCACCTGATTGTGAAAGACTGCGTCGGCTATCGCAGCGTCGGTCACGGATTTTATCTGGAAAACGGCCGGGAAGTTTACAATCGGTTGGATCGCAATCTTGCCATCCAGGCGTTGATTGGCGACCCGCTCCCTGATCAGGCGTTGCCTTTTGATCTGAATGACGGCGCGGGGTTTTGGTGGGCGAATTCGAGAAATTCATTCACGCGGAATGTTGCGGTCGAATGTGATCAACACGGGTTCCGTTTTGAGGCGGAAAAAACCGAAGCGTTTGATCCGGTGATCGAGATTCCGCAACCGGATGGCAGCGAGGCGAAGCAGGATTTGCGCACGATTCCGTTTCTTCGATTCGATGACAATGAAGCCCACGCTCAGCGGCGATTTGCCATCAACCTCGGTGGGATTCGCGGCATGGCCTACCGTCCCGGTGGCGGCGAGCAGCCGGAATCGATTGCTGGCAGTGTGGGAGGCGTCGGGCCGGATCGCCACCATCCTTTCATCATTCGGAACCTGAAGGTTTGGGACGCCCACTGGTCATTTCATGGCGGTTCGCCGTCGGTGTTAGTGGAAGGCATGAATCTGAGTGACGGCCAATATGGCATCTGGCGGTCGGTTGTTTCCCGCCATGAATACCGAAATTTGACGCTCGGGAAATTTGCTTCTTCGTCGCTTTATTTTCCGATGGGAGTGGAGGATGAGGAAAAAATCCGGCTGGAAAACGGTTTGCCAACGTTTCCTCAAATCGAACCGGTGGACGATTTGCCGCCTGCGACGGTGGTGACACGCGTCGCAAACGAGGGGGAATTTCTGGTCGTGCGAGGCGTGACGATCGACAACGGCGAGGTGGTCGGGGTGCGGGTGAATGGTCAGGCGGCGACTGCGGATGAATCCGGATTTTCCGAATGGTCGGTGAAATTGGATCGAAAAACCACCACTGAAATTCTCGCCATTTCTGAAGACGCCGCCGGAAACAAAGAACCCAATCCGCATCGGATCGCGATTTTGGAGAGAGGATCGAGTGAATGAAATTTTGGGTGACGAAAAAGCGCCTTTTCGCGTTTCACGGATGGCTGGGCGTCGTGCTGGGGCTGCCGCTTTTTATCATTTGCCTCGCTGGAAGTTGCGCGGTCATGGCACCGGAAATCGATCGAATGATTTCATCGGATGCGCGCCTGACGCCGCCGTCCGATCCTGCGGCCACTCCGCTTTCGTGGGGCGCTTTGCTGGGGAAAATCGAAGCTGCCTGCCCAGGTGGGGAGGTGTTTCTGATGAATGCCGCGGATTCGCCTGACGGGGCGTGGTCGGCGACGGTCAACTATTCGCCGCGCGATTCACGCGTCGTTCTTTTTGATCCCTACACCGGGCAAGTTCAGAGTCAGCGGACCCCATTCAGTGTTCAGAGTTTTTTCCGGATCTTTCACAAGCAGTTGTTCATCTTGAGCGGGCCGTTTTGGCCGCATGGGCGGGTGATTGTTTGCGCGTTTGCCATGGTTCTTTTGGTCACCGCGGCGACCGGTTTGATGTTTTACAAATCGTGGTGGAAGCACCTGCTGCGGCTTCGCGTCGGAAAAGGCATGCGGACTTTTTTATCCGACTTTCACCGGTTTGTCGGGGTGTGGACGTTTCTGTTGGCGATTCTTTTTGCGGTGACCGGTTTGTGGTATTTGACCGAACGGTTGATGGAGGATTTTGGCCTCGCCGAGCATGATCCGCAGCCTGCGTTGTCGGACGAAGTGAGAGCGCTGAGGCCTCCGCTCCTCGAGCGTTTGCCTCTGGATGAACTCGCGGAGCGGGCGCGGCGGAGTTTGCCGTTGGCGAAAATCGGGATGGTCATTTTGGGAAATCAGCCAAACGCGGTGACCGGTTTTTATTTCGAAGGCGGAGGGTTGCTGCCGGAAAGCGGGGTCGACCGGGTCTATCTTGACCCTTACACCGGAGAAATCGTCGGAAAAATCGAGTCGGGGAATTTAAATATCGGCAGAAAACTGGAGTCGCTGGTCAATCCGCTGCATTTCGGAAGATTCGGAGGATGGGTGACAAAATCGATTTGGACGGCCGCCGGGTTGGCGATCTCGGCAGGGATTTTGACGGGAGTCTGGATGTATGGGAGGCGGATGGGGAAAGGGGGAACCGCCATAAGCAAGCGCTGGACCCGTGCAGCGCTGGTGATGAATTTACTCATTCTGGGCATCGCCGGATTTTCGACGGTGTCATTCATTCGAGGCATGATCGCCGGACCGCGAAATCCCTTTTCGTATCAACTCATGGGAACCGGTTCGGCCGGTCCGTGGACGGTGGAAGCGTTTCGCGAAGGGCAACGCGGAAAGGAAACCGGTCGGGTGAAATTCCGCTTTGCCTCCCAAGCGGATCCCAATTTCCGCCGGATCTTTGCTTGGCCGAGTCGCGAGGCCAAACCGGAAAATCCGACTCCGGTCCGAGGAAGTCGGAACGTTTTTTACGTAAAAATGAAAAATCCGAGCGGCGATTTCCGGCTGGGGATCGAGAGCTGGGACGGAACATTGCACGAAGTTTCCTTCGCCAAATCTCCCGCGGATACGCATTGGATCACGCCGCCCGCCGCGCAGCCAACATCGTGGACGGTGTGGACAATTGTCGGCACGTTTTTCCTGGCAATCGGAGCTCCGACGGTGATCTGGCTGATACGCTTGTGGTGAAAAAACCGGTTCAGTCGCGCCGGGTCAGCTCGACAAAAACATCTTCAAGCGTCGCTTCGTGGCGGAAAAGCGAGCGCAATGGCCAGCCGTATTGATTGGCGAGATTAAAGATCCGTTCGCGGGCATCCGTTCCCGAATCGACCCAAACGGTGAAGCGCGTCCAGCCTTCATCGAGTGCTTCGGGAGTGACTTTTTTCACCCGGTCGAGCCGCGCCAGAGCGCCTCCCGCGACTTCGGGATCGGCCTGGATTTCGACCTGCACGCGGCCAGCAGCACGCATTTGCCCGATGAGATTGGCCGGGCTGTCGTTTGCTTTGATCAAACCGGTGTCGATGATGACCACCCGATTGCAGATCATTTCGACTTCGGAAAGAATGTGTGTTGAAATCAGAACCGTATGATTTTGAGCGAGATGGCGGATGAGTTCGCGGATCTGGCGAATTTGATTCGGATCCAGGCCGTTCGTCGGTTCGTCGAGAATCAGCAATTCCGGATCATGCACCAAAGCATCCGCCAGTCCGACGCGCTGGCGGTAACCTTTCGAGAGAGTTTTGATCATTTTTCGACGAACTCCTGCGAGGCCGCAGGTATCGATCACTTCATTCACCCGTCGGCGGGTATCGCCATTTCCCAATCCTTTGAGCTGGGCACGGAACCGCAAATATTCGCGGACTCGCATGTCATCATAGAGCGGAACATTTTCCGGCATGTAGCCGATCTTTCGCCGAGCCTCGATCGATTGGCGGAAAATATCGAAGCCCGCGATGCTTGCGCTGCCGGAGGTGGGCGGCAAATAACCGGTCAACATCCGGAGAGTCGTGGTTTTTCCTGCGCCGTTGGGTCCTAAAAAACCGACGATTTCTCCACGATCCACGGAAAAAGTGATGCCGCGGACGGCTTCGTGGCGGGCGTATCGTTTGGTGAGCTGGTTGACTTCGATCATGTTTCTCAGGCGCGGAATACTGGGTGGGAAAAAGCCGCTTGTTCGGTTGACTCAGCGGAGTCCACCCCTTACTTAAGCGTTGTGCGTGGCGGGCCAAGCGGGAAATTCGCGGGCAGTCCGCCGATTATCCCACATTTCTCATGAACTCTTCGGTTTCGGCCCGGCTTAACGCGGATTTGCTCGACGACAAATACGCCCAGTGGTGTGAAGATGCACGTTCGGTTGAGCCGACGTGGGCAGCCTTTTTCGAAGGTTTTGAATTGGGTGCCGCCCAAGCGAAACGAAAAGAAGACGCCGCTGCCGCCGCGCCGGCTTCCGCCCCGTCCGCCAGCGGTTCAAGTGACGCAGACCTAGCGTTTTACGGAAAGGTCGTCAGCTTGGTTTACAACTACCGAACCCTCGGTCACTCGCAGGCGAACATCAATCCACTGGAAGAAACTCCAGAACGCAATCCGCGGTTGAGCCTGGCTCAATTGGGCTTTAGCGAAGCGGATCTCGACCGAGAGGCATCCACCGCATTTTTCCGCCACGGCGATAAAATGAAGCTCCGTGACATGGTCGCCGCGCTCGAAGCGACTTATTCGGGCTCGATCGGCGTGGAGTTCATGCACATTCACAATACGACCGTCCGCCATTGGATTCGCGAACGGATCGAAAATCGTGTGAAACGCCCTGCGGATTCGACGGATCGGAAGATCAAGTCGCTCCGATGGCTGCTGGAGGCCGAGGCCTTCGAAAATTTCATCGGGAAAAAATTCCTCGGCGAAAAGCGGTTCTCGATGGAAGGCGGCGAGGGCACGATGGTCGTGCTCAATGCGATCCTCGAAAGC
Organism: Akkermansiaceae bacterium UBA1315; assembly: GCA_002307065.1. Classification (GTDB taxonomy): domain Bacteria; phylum Verrucomicrobiota; class Verrucomicrobiia; order Verrucomicrobiales; family Akkermansiaceae; genus Luteolibacter. Next base: position 57,603 of record DBTN01000004.1, read on the forward strand.
TGTCCGGCCATGGGCGTGCTCGAAATCGAGATGGGCATGGCCCACCGCGGCCGCCTGAACGTCCTCGCGAATTTCGTCCGCAAATCGCTGACGACCATTCTTTACGAATTCACGCCGAACTACGTGCCCGATCTGGTCGCCGGTGATGGCGATGTGAAATATCACCTCGGCTACGAAAGCATCCGTGAGCTGTCCGACGGAAACGTCCGCGTCAGTCTCGCCGCGAACCCAAGTCACCTTGAAGCCGTCAACGCGGTGGTCGAAGGCAAAGCCCGCGCTCGCCAACGGGTGCTCGGCGACGACGGTGTGGCGACAGATCGCAAGCGCGTTTTGCCGATTCTTCTTCACGGCGATGCGGCTTTCGCCGGCCAGGGATCGGTCGCGGAAGTGCTCAATCTTTCCCAACTCCCTGGTTACCGGACCGGTGGTACGATCCACCTGATCGTCAACAACCAGATCGGCTTCACGACTTCCCCGGCCGACGCTCGCTCGTCGTCCTACGCGACCGACGTCGCGAAAATGATCGATGCTCCTATTTTGCACGTGAACGGCGAAGAGCCGATGGAGCTGTATTGGGCTTCGCATTTCGCGTTGGAATTCCGCCAGAAATTCGGTCGCGACATCGTCCTCGACATGTATTGCTACCGTCGCCAAGGCCACAACGAGGCCGACCAAGCGGCATTCACGCAGCCGATCATTTCGAAAAAAATCGCCGCTCGCGAAACCTTCGGCCAGATTTATAAAAAGCAGCTCGTCGAGCAGAACGTGATGTCGCAAGCCGACGCCGATGCTTTGGAACAAGGCATCTGGGATCACCTCGAAGCGGGTTATCAAAAAATGGTCCAGCTTTCCGAAGCCGGGGACCGCACGGTTTACAGTGGTTCCACCGCCGTCGTGCAGCCGGAGTACTCTCACGCCTCGGTGCCGACCGGTATCAGTCAGGAAAAACTCCAGCACATCGGTAAGGTCCTCACGACGATTCCGGAAGGTTTCACTCTGCATCCGACGCTCGCGAAACGTTTCATCCCGCGGCGTGAAGAAGCGCTCGCAAATGGCGGGCCGATCGATTGGGCGTTCGCCGAGTCACTCGCATGGGGATCGCTTTTGATGGAGGGGAATCCCGTTCGCCTTTCCGGCCAGGACTGCCGCCGTGGCACGTTCTCTCAGCGCCATTCGGTTTTCTACGATTTCGAAACCCGCGACCGCTATATCCCGCTGGAAAATGTCGCTCCCGATCAGGCGAAATTCTGCGTTTATAACTCGTTCCTTTCGGAGTTCGCGGTTCTTGGTTTCGACTACGGCTACTCGCTGGGTTATCCGAGCATGCTGACCCTTTGGGAAGCGCAGTTTGGTGATTTCTCAAACGGTGCCCAGGTCATCATCGATCAGTTCATTTCCTCCGCCGAGTCGAAGTGGCAAACGCCGAGCGACTTGGTGATGCTGCTGCCGCACGGCTACGAAGGCATGGGGCCGGAGCACTCGAGCGCTCGTCTTGAGCGTTTCCTCCAGCTCTGCGCCGCGCAAAATCTGATCGTCGGAAACTTCACCACACCGGCTCAATATTTCCATGCGCTGCGCCGTCAAAAGCGCCGGGATTTCCGCAAGCCGCTGATTGTGATGACTCCGAAAAGCCTGCTCACCCGCGCCGAAGCAGTTTCTCAGGAATCGGATTTCCTCGAAGGTACCTGCTTCCAGGAAGTGCTGCCGGACATCAAAATTTTCCATAACCCCGCGGACGTCAATCGGGTGATCTTCTGCACCGGGAAGGTTTTTTACGACCTCATCGCACATCGTCAGGAAAAAGGCCTCGAAAATGCTGCCATCATCCGCATCGAACAGCTTTATCCGTTCCATAGCGAAATGGTTTCCGCGATCATCGGCCAATACCCGAACGCGACGAACTTCGTCTGGTGTCAAGAAGAGCCGCTGAACATGGGTGCCTGGTCCTACATTTTCCCCCGCCTCGAAGAAGTCGCTGGCCAGAAAATCCGCTACGCCGGTCGTGGTCGCGCCGCCAGTCCGGCCGCCGGATCGAAGACCATCCACTACCGCGAACAAAAAGCCCTGCTGGCAAAAGCTTTCGAAATCTGACCGGTTTGATCCTTTTTATCCCAATTTAGAACCCGCCTCTATCCATGTCCCTCGACGTTAAAGTCCCCGCCGCCGGTGAATCGATCACTTCCGCCAACGTCGCCCGTTGGCATAAAAAAAACGGTGATTCGGTCAAAAAAGGCGAAGTTCTTGTCACGTTGGAAACCGATAAGGTCTCAAACGAATTGGAAGCCGATGGCGACGGGACACTGAAAATTTTGGTGAACGAGGGTGAAGAAGTTTCGATTGGGACGATCATCGCTCACATTGAGCAGGACGGATCCGCCCCTGTCGCTTCCGAATCTCTGAAGAGCGCACCAGTTTCTGAAAAATCTCCCGCTCCCGAGTCCGGCGGTGCCGTGGTGGAAATCAAAGTCCCCGCCGCCGGTGAATCGATCACCTCCGCCAACGTCGCCGCATGGCGGAAAATGAGCGGAGATTTCGTCCAAAAAGGCGAGATTCTGGTGACTCTCGAAACCGACAAGGTTTCCAACGAACTGGAAGCGGAAATTTCCGGGGAATTGAAAGTCCTCGTCCGCGAAGGCGAAGAGGTTTCCATCGGCACGGTCATCGCGACCATTGACCCGAACGTGAGCGCGTCTTCGGCTCCTGCTGCCGCTCCCGTTTCCACACCGGCTGCGGAAAAACCAGCCGCCGCGCCTGCGCCAGCCGCACCGGCTGCTGCCGCGCCATCGGCTTCCACCGAGGCTCCACGTCTCAAGCCCGATCTCTCTCTCGCTTCCGCTCCTGCCGATCGCGCACCGTCGACCGCAGATAGCAGCGATGGCCGGACGACCCGCAAAAAAATGTCGATGCTGCGCCGCAAAATCGCGACGCATCTCGTCAATGCTCAACAAACGGCAGCGATTCTGACGACGTTCAACGAGGTCGACATGACTTCGGTCATGGATTTGCGCAAACAGGTCCAAGAGGAGTTCATGAAAAAGCACGGCGTGAAACTCGGATTCATGTCGTTTTTCGTCAAAGCCGTCTCCCAAGCGCTGAAAGACGTTCCTGCCATCAATGGCCGCATCGAAGGCCAGGATGTTATCCAAAACCATTTCTACGACATCGGCGTGGCCATCGGCACGGAAAAAGGCCTGGTGGTGCCGGTGCTGCGTGACGCGGATCAAAAATCGTTCGCCCAGATTGAGAAGGAGATCCTCGACTACGCGAAGAAAGCCAAAGACGGAAAAATCACAATCGAAGATCTGACCGGTGGCGTCTTTACGATTTCCAACGGCGGAACTTATGGTTCGCTGCTCAGCACGCCGATTCTCAACCCGCCCCAAAGCGGCATCCTCGGCATGCACACGATCCAGCAACGTCCGGTTGCGCTCAACGGCCAAGTCGTGATTCGTCCGATGATGTATCTCGCGCTTTCCTACGATCACCGGTTGGTGGACGGAAAAGAAGCCGTGACGTTCCTGATCCGCATCAAGGATTGCCTCGAATCGCCGACGCGTTTGTTGCTGGAAATGTGATCCATTCAGGCGCTGACTGAGCGTTACGGAAGTCGATGTCTTGGACACCGACGGGAATGTGGCTTGACGAATTGAGACGAATTCTCAATTAGTCTCGCCATGCAGATTTTCGGCATCTCAAAGTTCGCGCGAGTTGGATGGGTCGCGTCAGGAATGGTCGCCCTTGTCGGAGTAGGTCCGTCTTTCGCCCAAGATGTGGCGACTGGTGAAACGGAGATTCTTGAAGAAATGGTGGTAACCGGCAGTGCGGACGCCAGTTCGACAGGACTGATCGAATCCTACGCCGGTGGGCAAGTGGCTCGTGGTGGACGGGTTGGCCTGTTGGGGCCTCAGGATTACATGGAGAGCCCGTTTTCCTCCACCAATTACACGTCGGAACTGATCAAGAATCAGCAGGCCGCCAGTGTCGGTGATGTGCTGATCAATGATCCTGCCGTGCGGGTCGCTCGCGGTTTCGGGAATTTCCAGCAGCTTTACAAAATCCGTGGATTGCCGACGTATTCCGACGATATGACTTTTAATGGTCTCTACGGTCTTTTGCCGCGCCAGTACCTTGGGACGGAACTGATTGAGCGCGTGGAAGTTTTCCGCGGCGCAAACGCGTTCCTCAATGGTGCCGCGCCTGGGGGCAGTGCTTTGGGAGGAACGGTCAATATTTTGCCAAAACGAGCGAAGACCGAACCGTTTACCGAATTGACGACGGGGATCCAAACCGGTGGGCAGCTTTACGGAGCCTTTGATTTTTCCCGTCGCCTCAGCGATCAGCGGCTCGGTGTCCGGGTGAATGGTGCGTTGCGCGATGGCGACACCGCAGTGGATGGGGAGTCAACGAACCTCGGTTTGATCGGAGTCGGGGTGGATTGGCAGCAAGAAGATCTGAGAATTTCTTTCGATGCGGGTTATCAGAATGTCGAGTGGGACGCGACGCAGCCGAGTGTCACCCTCGCCGCCGGGGTGCGAGTGCCCGATGCTCCGGACGCTTCGAAAAGCATCGCCCAGCCGTGGACGTATTCCGATGAGGAGGACTTTTTCAGTGTTTTGCGCGCGGAATATGATTTGGCCGAAAACTTGACCGTGTGGGGCGCGGTTGGCGGGCGTCTGAGCGAGGAGCGGAATTCTTTTGCGAATCCGACGGTGGTCGACAACGCAGGCACGACGTCCTCCTATCGTTTTGACAACGCCCGTGAGGACGAGGTGCGGACTGGCGAAATCGGGATTCGCGGTAAATTCGAGACGGGGCCGTTACTGCATGAGCCGAGCCTTTCGTTTAACGCCTACGAGCTGAAGTCGGACAATTCCTACGCATTTTCCAGCTTCGCCGGATTTGCCGGGAGTTTGGAGGATCCGTTCGAGGTGGAAAGGCCCGCCGCAACCGCCTTAGTCGGCGGCGATTTGAATGACCCGGACCTGACCCAGAAAACCGAGATGCTCAGTCTCGCCTTGGCGGATAAGATCACTCTTTTCAATGAGCGACTCATCCTGCTCGGGGGCGTCCGGTATCAGGAAATCGAGGAGACGAGCTACGATTACAACAGCGGAGCGGAGATTTCGAATTATTCGGATGAAGCGGTCACACCGGTGGCTGGGGTTCTTTTCAAATTTACCCCGAAAGTTGCAGGATACTTCAATTACATCGAAGGCCTTACCCGGGGCGAAGTCGCGCCCACGACATCGGGCAGCGATTCCGTTGCCAATGCGGGTGAAGCGCTGGCACCTTATGAAACGCAGCAGATCGAGGTCGGGATGAAAGCGGACTTTGGCAAAATCGGTGGATCGCTCGGTGTGTTCCGAAGTGAAAAACCGGTGTCGGGCGTCGATGACGACTTGGTTTTCAAAGAACTGTATGATCAGGTTTATCGCGGGGTGGAGCTTTCGGTTTTCGGCGAGCCGGCGCAGGGTTTCCGGCTGCTGGGTGGACTGAGCCTGTTAGATACCGAGCGTGAGGGTAAGGATCAGATTGGTTCCCCGACGGTTCAGGTGAATCTTGGTGCGGAGTGGGACGTGCCGTTTGTTCCGGGTCTGACGCTCGACGCGCGAGGAATTCACACCGGTTCGCAATATGCGGATACGGCAAATACTCAGAAGCTGCCGGACTGGACACGCTTCGATGCGGGGGCTCGGTATGTCAAAACGCTCACTAATGGACAGGTGGTCACTTTCCGCGCGCGGGTCGAAAACCTTGCCGATGAAAATTACTGGGCATCCGCCGGTGGTTACCCGGGTGCCGGTTATCTGACCGTGGGGGCTCCACGCACGCTGGTGGTCTCTGCTTCTTGGTCGTTCTGATGAGAAAGCTGTTCTGGCGCTTGCACTCCGTGATCGGACTTCTGTCCGCTATCGGGTTGATCGTGATCGGGTTGACGGGGGTCGTCCTGGTTTTCAATGAGGAAATCGATGCTCTCGTCGCTCCAGAGCTTCATCGCGTCGAGCCCACCGCTGCGAGTCGGCTGTCGATGAATGAAAGGGTCGCCGCCGTCGAACGGGAATTCCCGCGGCATGCGGTCACTGGCTGGAAACCGGCTGTCGATGTCCATGCGGCGGATGGCGTTTTTGTGATGCCGTTCGGCACCCGCGAGTGGCATTATGTTACGGTCGATCCCTACCGGGCGGTCGTTCTTGGAGGGCCGCGTCTCAGCGAATCCACACTTAAAGGTTGGGTTCTGGAGTTACATTCCGCGTTGTTTTTGGGCGATATCGGCGTAGCGATCGCGGGGCTGTTAGGAGTGGCTCTTTGTTTTCTCGGTCTCTCCGGGCTTTGGTTGTATCGGCGGTTTTGGAAATCGATCTTTCGCCTGCGTATCAAATCGAGCATGCGACTGCTGTTGGGAGACTTCCATCGGATGGTCGGTGTCCTTTCGGTCGTATTCAATCTGCTTCTCGGATTTACGGGTGCGTTTTGGAATGTGTCTCACACGATCGAACATTTATCGGAGCCGCACGAATCGGAAGATGAGGTTTTATTTTCGACCAAGCTGTTTCCTGTCGGGTTTGATGTCGCTTCGTTACCGGGGCGGGCGAAGGAGCATCTGCCGGGTTTTGAAACGCATTACATCTCCTTTCCTTGGAAACCGGAGGGACCGTTTACATTGTGGGGAAGCGCGGAGGACTCCGCATGGTTTCGCAGTCCCTACGGTTCCCAAGTTTCCTTCGATTCTCAAACTGGAGCATTTGTCTCGCTGCATGATTTGAGAAAGGAAGGCCTGTGGGCGCAGGTGAAAGACAGTTTTGAGCCGCTGCATTTCGGAAACTTCGGCGGGCTGCCGATCAAGATCCTGTGGGCCGCAGCGGGCATGGCCCCGGGGCTCCTCGCCGTGAGTGGGATGGCGATTTGGTGGAAACGCCGGAAACCTCGCGCTCGTTGAGTGGAAAAGCAGACCTTGCACGCACTTCCGCGCGGCTCGGATCACCCGACCAATGTTCTTGCGGTTTGGAGGGTATCGATTTCCTCCAAGCCTTTATCGCGGCGGATGGCTTTGATGCGTGGGAAACGCAGGGCGAGGCCGGAGTCGTGACGGGTCGACGCGCGGATCGCATCGAAGGCGATCTCAAGCACGACGTTGGGTTCGACCAAATGTTTGCGCCGCTCGATCTTTAAAGTGTGGCGCTTGAAATGTTCGGTGAGATCTTCGATTTCGTCGTCGGTCAAACCGGAGTAGGCTTTGCCTAAAATACGGAGTTGGCCGGATTCTTCATCGCGGATCGCAAAGGTATAGTCGGACAAAACATCGGAGCGCTTGCCGTGGCCCTGTTCAGCGGCGACGACCACACAGTCTAGGGTCGGCATCACTCCTTTCAGTTTGATCCACGATTTTCCACGGCGGCCGGGCGTGTAAACACTGGCCGGATCTTTCGCGATGAGCCCTTCGTGGCCTTGTTGGAGTGAGATTTTGAAGGCTGCTTCAATTTCCGCGGCATCCGCTGCGGAGTGCAGGCGGATGGTTTCGAAAGGCGAAGTAAGGTTCAGTGATTCAAGACGGATCCGCCTTTCCTGCAAAGAGAGGTTGAGCAAATCTTCGTGGTTCGACCAAAGCAAATCAAAGGCGATGAAACGCAGCGGCACCGATGAATCCTGGTCGGCGTCGGTGAGAAAAAGATCTCCGTTCACCATTTGTCGACCGAGGCGTTTTTGCAAATCCGCGAACCCGAGCTTGCGACCTTCGGCGAAGGCGATGAGTTCGCCGTCGATGATGAAATCTCCGGGTATGGTTTGCGCGGCGGTGAGAATTTCTGGAAATTCCTGATCGAGCGGTCGCAGGTCACGGGAGAAAATCGCGACTTCATCGCCGTGTTTATGGAGCTGGGCACGGATGCCGTCGTATTTCGGTTCCAGCCAAACCGGTGGAGGAAAAGGGAGCGTTTCGAAAAGCGGCGAGTCGCTTTCCGCGTCGCGGGCGAGCGGCGCGGCGAGCATGCATTTGATCGGAACCAGGGGTCGTGGGGACGCCTCATCGAGCCGCTGATGGCGAGCGAGCATGGCGGTTTCACCGATGTCTCCGGTGATCATGTGGGCATGGCGGATTTCGTCCGGATTCGCGTTGAATGCGGCGGCGATCGCATCTTCGACCAGGCCTTCTTTGAGTCCGATGCGGAGGTCCCCGGTTAGAAGTTTGACGACCGTTTCCCCTTCGACCGGATGAAGCGTCGCCAACCGGTTTGCGAGGCGTTGGATGCGATCAAGCGAGCCGGACGAAGAAAGCAAACTGAGGAAAAACGATTCCAAACCCGGGAGATCGACCGGTTCCGGTTTCAGCGGGATTTCCTGAAGGACGAGACGCGCCGTGCGGGCCGCATCGTTTTGGACCAGCGAAATTTCGCGGTAGCGTTCCTCGCGCACGCCGGGCAGGGAAATGAGTGCGCGGCGAAGTGCGGCGGAACCGGTGTGGAGCGCACGTCTCCCGCCACGGCGAGGAAGGGCTTCACCGGTGAGCCAAGATGCGGCGAGGCGCAGGTCTTGATCGCTTTCCAAGCTTCGGAGGTAGGCGGCGAGGAATTCGGTTTTGGCGACGCGACTGCTGGTTTCTCCGACGAGGCGGCAGAGATCGCCGAAATCCGCGAGGGCGCAAATCGCGCGGCTGTGACGCGGGCCACTGCCGGCGTTGGAGCGTTGATTCGGCTTGTCGATCGACAGCTCAAGTTGGTCGCCGCCCATCGCGCACCAAGCGTCGATGCCTTTTCCGCGCAATTCACTGGCGAATTCCTGGGCGTAGCCGTGGACGGTGAGCACGCGTTTCGGGCGGACGCGTTGGACGCATTCCATCAGGCCCGGGTGATCGGCGTGATCGGAAAGCGGGATCACTTCATCGACGCGATAGCGGTATTTCGCGCCCGGTTGCAGCGCCCAACCGGTCAGCATCGCCGTGCGTTTCGCTTTCAGGCCCCGCATGATTCGCGAACGAATCGCATTGGGCGGGGCGATGAGGACGTGTCCGGGCGGCGCGTGTCCGTCGAAAAGGACCGGCTCGGGAAGTGAGATACCGGTTTCACGACAGGCGGAAGTCATCGCCGCGACGGCCGGATGAAGCAGCGCCGGGATGTCGTGCTCGGCGAGAAGCGCGAGTGCCTCTTGGGCTTTTCCGAGGGAGTAGCCGAGAAGGATCGGCGTCTCTCCGTCCGCAAAGGCATCGTGGACAAATCGGAGAATCGCCGATTCGACTTCCATCGGATTGGGAAAAACGAAACCGGGCAGGCCGAAGGTCGTTTCCAGAATCAGAGTGTCGGCCTGGAGGAAACTGACCGGTTCGGCGGTCCGGCCGCGACGCGTTTTGAAGTCACCGGTGAAAAGCAGGGTCGCATTATCCTTGATCCGGGTGACGTGGAGCATCGCGGAGCCAGCGATGTGGCCAGCGGGCAAAAGACGGAGCCGGAATCCATTTTCCACAATCGGCACATGAAATGGAGTCGCTTCGATCCGGCTTTCGGCCAGATGAAAGCGTTTCTGAACCAGGCTGGCCGTGACGTCTGAGCAAAGCACCGATTGATGTCGGGCGAAGTGATCGGCATGGGCGTGCGAGACGAAGGCCCGCGGTTTCGGATCCCATGGATCGAGCCACAGGTCGAGTTCGGGTAGATGTAGGCCGCGGGTGAAACGAACTTCGATCAAATCTCTGATAGGCTAGCGGAGGATTTGAGTCTTCGCCAAGGCAATCTGGATTTTTGGGGGGAAATGCGGGAATTAATAAACCGGAGCGCCGGAGTAATCGTCGGAGCTGCTTTGACCAGCACCTTGGATTTTGTTTTTCGTCCAAATGAACCCTTGTTTGGTGTCGCGACCGATGCCGATCATCGTGTTGCAGGAGCAAAGGGGGAGAAACGCAATGACAATCAAAATGATTTTCATGACCCCTAGCTACCCGCAGTGAATGATTTAGAAAAGTTCAAAATCAGGAATCCCGGAGAGTGCGGAGGAATTACCGGTTGCCGGAAGACGGGTGGAACGCTTAGGTGGCGGCGTCCGGTTTGCCATGAGTCGAATTTCCAAAGCTGCATCATCTACCGGTTTGTGGATTCGTGGGAATGGATTTTTGTTGGCGCTGGGGGTCGCGGTGATGGCCGCCTTTGCATTTCCCGATGGCGGCGCGCGCGGAGGGGTTTTGAATCCGGAGTGGATCAACAATGGGGGGATCGCGCTGATCCTTTTTCTGCAGGGGCTTTCGCTAGCGTTTGAAAAGATCCGCGAGGGCGCGGGAAATTGGCGTCTGCATTTGATCATTCAGGCGTTCACTTTCGGGGTTTTTCCGATCGTTGGGCTGGTGATGGATCAGATCGTGCCATTTTTTTGGAGTGGGCAACCGCAGGCGATCCGGGACGGATTTTTGTTTTTATGCGTGCTGCCGTCGACGGTTTCGACCTCGGTGGTTCTGACGGCAGTTGCTCGGGGAAACACCCCGGGCGCGCTTTTTAACGCGGCGCTCTCGAATATCGCGGGGGTGATTTTGACCCCCCTGTTGGTGCATTTGCTGATGACGGGAACGGGCCAGGCGTCGACCGGTTTTGGGCCGTTGTTGATGAAGATCACTTTGCTGACCTTGCTGCCGTTCGCGCTCGGAATGATGATGCGGCCGCTCGTGAAAAATCGGGTGGATGCGAATAAAAAATGGATCACGCGAATCAGCAACGCGGTGATTGTTTTTATCGTGTATTCGGCGTTTTGCGATTCGGTGAAAGAGCGAGTGTGGGAAAAATACGGAGCGTTGCAGACCGGTGCGACCGGTTTGGTGGTGGTGCTGCTTTTTGCGGGGATCTCCTTGTTGGTCTACGGCGTCTGCCGGATGGCCAAGCTGAATCGAGAAGATGCGATCGCGGCGTATTTTTGCTCGGTGAAAAAAACGTTGGCGATGGGCGTGCCGCTGGCCGCGTTGATTTTCGGAACCGGTGGGGATCTTTCGCTGATCCTGCTGCCGATCATGTTATACCATCCGCTGCAGCTTTTTGTGAATGGCGTGCTGGCGAACCGGTGGGGGAAATGATCGAGCACGCAAGGGCGCTGTGCCCAAGAAAAAAGCCCGACCGCCGGTGGGCGATCGGGCTTTTCCGAGAGGTGTGACTTATTCGCCCAAACCGAAGCGGACGAAACGGGTCACCGTGATGGTGTCGCCGAGTTCAGCGCTTTTTGCTTCGAGCAGTTTGGTGATCGTGTAGCTGTCGTCGCGGACGAAAGGTTGCTCCAGGAAGCAGCTTTCGGCGAAGAACTTGCCGATTTGACCCTTGAGGATGTTCTCGATGATATTGGCAGGCTTGCCGGACTCGGCGAGGCGAGCGCGGTAGATTTCCAATTCGTTGTCGACGACTTCTTTCGGGATATCATCGCGGGACAGGCCTTTTGGAGCGGAAGCGGCGATGTGAAGGGTGAGGTCTTTCACCAATTCGCGGAAGGCGTCTTGGGAAGCGGTTTCGGATTTGGTGGTGCCGACTTCGAGAAGAACGCCCACTTTTCCACCGAGGTGGATGTAAGAAGTGACCACGCCGCCCGGAGCTGCGTCGAAACGGACGTATTTGCGGAACTGGAGGTTTTCACCGACTTCAACTACCTTCGCCTTGATGGTGTCTTCGATGTTGTATTCGCCGTTCGAGAGGGCGAGGGCGGCAGGGAGGTCCTGAGCGTCCGAGGCTGCCAATTTATCGGCGATTTCGGTGACAAAGGCTTGGAAGTTTTCGTTGCGGGAAACGAAGTCGGTCTCGCAGTTGATTTCGAGAAGGAGACCGGATTTTCCGTCGGCGGAAACGCGGGAGGTGATCACGCCTTCGGTTGCGGCACGATCGGTCTTGGTGGCGGCCTTCATGATGCCACGCTCGCGGAGGAGTTTGATGGAGGCTTCGATATCGCCGTTGGTTTCAGCGAGGACGCGTTTGCAGTCCATCATGCCGGCGTTGGTTTTGTCGCGAAGTTCTTTAACGATTGATGCAGTGATCATAGGAGAAATATAGTGAGCGGTTGAGAGAAAAAAAGGGGCGGTCTGCCAAAGATGACAGCCGCCCGCTTCGAGGAAAGATTAAGCTTTGCGGGCCGCGATCATACCATCGACCAAGTTTTGGAGGATGATGCGGATCGAGCGAATGGCGTCGTCGTTGCCCGGGATCGGGAATTGAACGAGCGCTGGATCGGCGTTGGTGTCGACGATTGCGATGATTGGAATATTCAAGCGGCGAGCTTCGGCGACGGCGATCGTTTCACGAGCGGAATCGACGATGACCACAGCGTCAGGCTTCTTGTCCATGTCACGCACTCCGCGAAGGTTGCGGAGGAGTTTTTCGCGCTCGCGGCCGAGGGCGGCGAGTTCCTTTTTCGACATGGCCTTGAATTCAGGCTGTTTCTCGATGGTTTCGAGATACTTGAGGCGTTCGACCGACTTGCGGACGGTTGCGCTGTTGGTGAGCATGCCGCCCAACCAGCGATGGTTGACGTAATGTTGACCGGTTGCTTCCGCAGCTTCGCGGATGGCGTCTTGTGCCTGGCGTTTGCAGCCGACGAAGAGAACCTTTTTGCCTTTTCCGACGAGGTCGGAGAGGAAATCCGAAGCTTTATCAAGCTGCTGGACGGTTTTCTCCAAGTTGATGATGTAAATCCCGCCTTTGTCCTTCATGAGGAAGGGCTTCATGCGTGGATTCCATTTTTTCGTTTGGTGGCCGTAGTGGACGCCGGCGTCCACCATCTCTGAGATGAGTTCGTTGATCATGAGTGAATTGGTTTCCCGTCTTGATTCAGACCGGGCGATTCTTGAAAACCTGCCGCGTGGGAGATCCCTCGGGTTTTCTTTGGTGAATAAGGCGGCCTTGGAAGAGGGGCGCGGAAAATGGGGAAAAGGCGGCCACTTGGCAAGGGAAAACCCATGCTTCGGGGAAATCGTAGGTCAAAGTGCGACCGGAAAGGGAAGGAGGTGAGCGGTCAAATCGGCTTGAGCAAGTAACCGGCGACCCAACCTTCCTGGTCCTTTTCATTTTTGCACCAATGCCAGCCGTGGATCTGGCGGAGGGATTCGAGGACATCTCCGCGTTTGATGGTCAGCACCGTCGGATCGAAATCTTCCAAAAGGGCGAACCGGCCTTCGCCCATCGGCTCCAAAATTTCTTCAGGAACGTATCCGCTGCGGTCCGAATGATCGCTTGCCCAAACCCAGCCGGGCCAGGCGCGATCGGCGGGACCGACGTTGATTTCATCTCCGGATTGAAGTTTGAGCGGGAAAGCATCCTTCTCTTCGTAATCAGCGTTCGCAGTGAATTGGGCCATGGCTTGCTTGAAAAAACAGCAATTTTCAGGAAATGCGAAGCCGGTTTTTGCTTTGCCGAGAGAAAAAGAGGAGTGGAGTTTAGCGGTTTGATTATGCGTTTAGCGAATAGCGAACTGCGCAGGGAGGGCTTGGTTTTTGCTTCGTTTTTAAACGCCCAAACGATAGTTTCGGGGCGCTTTCCCCCTACCCCCCATGCTACGTCAGCCCCGGTTGCCTGACCCGGATCAGGAATTTTTGACGCGCACCCTTGCGGGTGACACTCGCGCTTTTGATGAGTTGGTTCTCAAATATGGAAGCCGTTTGTATGGCTTGGTTTACGGCATGACTCATCACGCCGAGGATACGCGGGATTTGCTGCAGGAAATTTTCACCTGTGCGTATCAGTCGTTGGCGGCGTTTCAGGGGGAATCGACGTTTTACAGTTGGCTTTATCAGATCTCCATCAACCGGACGTTGAATTTTCTCAAAAAGCGCAAGCGGCGGAAGGTGTTCATCAATTCGGATGTGCAGTTGGACCGGGAAGGGCAGGGGGCGATCCTCGTGGATCACGGACATGTGGCGAACCCGGAACGGCTCCAGCGGATCCGTGAATTGCACCATCGGTTGGAATCGGCGATCCGGAAACTTTCGCCGCCCCATCGGACGGTGGTGACGTTGTTTGACCTGCAAAATTTGTCGCACGGCGAAATTTCTGAATTGTTGAAGGTGCCGGAGGGGACGGTGAGGTCCCGGCTGCATTACGCGCATGTTCAGCTCCAGTCTTCCCTGAGGGATACTTGGGAAGATCGGTTTTGAAAATACGTCTGAGGTGGGTTCGGGCTTGGCGTCGCGTCGGGAACCGGTTTGGTTGAGCGCGCATGTCGGTCATCCTTGCTTCCACGTCACCCCGCCGCCGCGAACTTTTGGAACGGGCGGGAGTTGTTTTCGAAGTTGTTGGCTCTTCAGCGGAGGAAATTCACGACGCCACGCTAGCCCCGGACCGTTTGTGTGAGGAAAATGCATTTCTGAAGGCCGCCGCGGTCGCCGCGGATCGACCGGGTCACACGGTGATTGGTGCGGACACGTTGGTTTTCATCGATGGCGTGCCGTTGGGCAAACCGGTGGATCTCGAGGATGCGCGAAGCATGTTGCGGCGGCTTTCCGGGCGGACGCATACGGTGTGCACGGGGGTCTGTGTGATTTTTCCGGATGGGTCGAAAAAGGTCTTTCACGATCTGACCGAGGTGGAATTCCGGGAGCTGGATGATGAGGCCATTTCCGCCTATTTCGGTTTGGTCAATCCGTTGGACAAGGCGGGAAGCTATGGAATTCAGGAGCATGGAGACCGCATTGTGGCGGGCATTCGTGGGGATTTTGACAACGTGATGGGATTGCCGGTTGGAAAAGTGGTCGAGGTTCTCCGGTGAATCCGGTTGCGAACGGCGCGGGCTTACGACAGACTGCGGCATCGAAACGTTGCATCGCTATCCGCTCATTTTTAATCCTCGGGCGCGCAGCCAGCGAGGGCAGAAGACGCTTCGTTTTCTGATGGATCACGCGAACCGGTTTGCGCTTTATGCGACGAATCACGCGGATGAGGCCCGGGAACTGGCCGAGCGTTTCGCGAAAGAAGGGGAACCGGTGGTGGTCGCTGCGGGCGGGGATGGGACTTTGAATGCGGTGGTCAGCGGACTGGCCGGAACCCCGACCGCGCTCGGCGTGATCCCGGCGGGGACGATGAATGTCTTCGCTCGCGAACTGGGGATTCCCTTCGATGATTTGGAAAAATCGTTTGGAATTCTGGAGCGTGGCCACGTCCGGGAGATCGATTTGTTTGAGGCAAACAAGGCACCGTTTTTGCAAATGGCGGGTGTGGGGTTTGACGCGATGGTCATTGAGGAGACGACCTGGGAGTCGAAAAAGGTCCTCGGGCCCTTGGCCTATCTGTTGGCGGCCGTGAAAGTTTTAGGGGAAAAGCCGCCGAAAATGGAAGTCGTCTGCGAAGACGGTCGACGCGAAGAAGGCGTCGCCGTGTTGGCGGGGAACGGGTCACTGTACGGCGGGCAATTTAAACTTTTCCGTGCGGCGGATAATCAGGATTCCAAGTTGGATGTGCTGGTTTTTAAAGAGGCGGGTTACAAACTCGTGCTCGATTCGCTGAAAGGTTTGGCGCTTGGCGGGGTCGATTTGGCGGCGTCGACGAGTTATTTTCAATCGTCCGCATTTACCGTGAAGGCGGATCGCGAAATACCGGTGGAGGTCGATGGCGAATTGCTCGGACGGTTTACGGAGGTCCAATTTGCGGAAGCTTCGCAGCGGCTGCGGGTGATCGCGCCGGAGTCGGTGAATGGCAGTCGTTTCGCCGATTCGGTGAAAGCCTTGTTGCAGCGGACTCGGCGGCCAACGGAACTTTTGGCGGCACCTAAGGGATGAAGAAGGGGAAAAAACGTGGATTTCGCCATTGGGTTTGGCGGCTATTTTTACTGGGTCTGGCGGGTTTCGTGATCGGTCTGGGGGTGATCGTTTACGCCAATATCACGGCAATCTGGGCTTCGCGGGGACGGATTTTTACCGATGCGAACGCGTTGCCCGCAGCACAAGTCGGGTTGGTTTTTGGAACGACTGACCGCGTGAATGGTCGTGAAAATCTGTATTTTCGCTATCGGATCGACGCGGCAGAGGAAGTTTGGAAGGCCGGGAAATTGGATACGATCATCGTTTCTGGGGACAATCGGAGCCGGTATTACAACGAGCCGGAAAAAATGAAACAGGCGTTGATCGAGCGGGGCATTCCGGGCGATCGGATCGTTTGTGATTACGCGGGTTTGCGGACTTTGGATTCGGTCGTGCGGGCGAAGGAGATTTTCGGAGCGGACCCGGTTTTATTTATCAGCCAGCGGTTTCAAAACGAGCGGGCGATTTATTTGGCGAAGGCGCATGGGATTGGTGCTTATGGATTTGCGGCACAAGATGTGGAACGTCAGGCCGGAATGAAAACGCGGATCCGCGAAGTCGGGGCGCGCGTAAAAATGTGGCTCGATGTGCATTTTCTCAACACCCGGCCACGGCATTTGGGGGAGAAAGTGGAGCTGCCAGAATGAACGATTGGTGGGTGATTTCCTAGATTGGTGGGTGATTTCCTAATTTCCGCCGACGGGCATCGCACCCGTCTTTCGGGCCAAAGGTCCGAGATTCCTTAGCCCAGGCCAGCGGCCTGGGTAAAACGCATTTGTTTTTTTGCGCCCCAACGGGGAGCGATACGGGCGATTTCCAGTTTCAGAAAACGGCGGACTTGAATAGCAGTTTCCACCAAACCGGTATCGCCCACCGTTGGTGTGCCAAAAATCGGGACCTGAATTTCCCAGGCCGATGGCCTGGGCTAAGGAATTGCGAACCTTTGGCCCGTTAAAATGGCGACGCTTTCGATGAAAATGCTCTGCAAAAACCGATCTGCCTTTTCTGAACGCAGATTAAGAAGGATTAAGGGGATTTCGCGGATTTCGCCGATAAGAATTTAAGAGGGAACCGGTTTTGAATTCCTAAAAAATCCGTGTAATCCGCGTAATCGTTAAAATCCGTGGTTCAAAAACGCAGCCGCTTTTCTCCCCGGAGAGCAAACTGAAGTTTGGACTCCGGTTACGGATGGGCGCGATCGTGTTCGTGAAGAATTTTCCAGCCTTGCTGGATGTAGGTGACGGCGGACCAAATGGTGAAAATCGCGGCGACGATGCAGGGGTAAACCGGTGAGAAAGGGACGATCTTCAACATGATCCAGCCGATCGCAAACATCTGCGTGACGGTGCAGACTTTTCCGCTCCAATGCGGGGAAATTTTTACTTTGTGACGGGTGCTGTAGAGGATGCGGATGCCGCCGAGGATGATGCAGTCGCGCAAAATCACAATGATGGTGAACCACAGCGGAAGGCGCCAGCCGTCCGGTCCCCAATCGACGAGCGAAAGAGTGATCACGGCGCTGAGAAGAAGGGTTTTATCGGCGATCGGATCGATGAAGGCGCCAAAATCCGATCGTTGGTTGAACCGGCGGGCGACCCAGCCATCGATGCCATCGCTGGCTGCAGCGGTAACGAAGGTGCCGAGTGCGGCCCATCTTAACCATTCCACAGGATCGCCGGTTGCCACGCTTTTCCCATAATACAGTGCGAGCACGACATAAACCGGCACGAGCAAAAGGCGCGTGACAGTGATCTTGCTGGCAAAAGTCATAGGACAACTTAAGCGAAAAAACGTTCAGAGTCGAGAACATGGAGCTGGTTTCGCTTGGGAGTTGCGCGCTGGGTCGAACCGGAGAGAATCGTGGCCATGAAACCCTCTATCGGCGAACTTGCTCCGGATTTCACCGCCCCGGTCGCGGGACACCCCTTCGAAGATGGGGAAATGTTGACGCTTTCCAGCCTGCGGGGAGAAACAGTGGCGCTCGTTTTTTACCCAAAGGACCAGACGCCGGGTTGCACGACTCAGGCATGTGCGCTGCGGGACGCTTGGTCGGATCTCGAAGGAAAGCTGCGGGTTTTTGGGGTCAGCGCGGACTCGATCGCGAGCCATCGGAAATTTATTTCCAAAAAGGAACTGCCATACCCGCTGATTTCCGATGAAAGTCGCGCGATCGTGGAAGCTTATGGCGTTTGGGTCGAAAAATCGTTCATGGGCAAGACTTTCATGGGGATCGAGCGCAGCACGTTTGTGATCGGCCCTGACGGGAAAATCCTGGCGGTTTTGGAAAAAGTCTCGCCGGCGACGCATTTGGAGCAGCTTTTGAAATCGATCGCTTGAACGGTGGGACGACTCCGCTAGTTTTCCGACTTCGACACGTCATGAAACCCACTTCTCGAACCAAAGGTCATGTGCTCATGCCCGCCGCCGCGATTGGCAGCTTGGCGTTGGCCCTTGCGGCGGGGTTCGAATCGCTCGGGGTTCTGGGGCGTTTGGACTCGATGATTGCCGGTATTTTGGAAAACCGGGGAGCACTTGGGACGACGAACGATTTACCGGGAGCGGTGATTTGGATCGCGACGGGGTTGATGGCGTTCGGCTTGGCACTGGCGATTTTGGCGGTGCCGGGGCGCTGGCGGCGGGTGATTTTATGGGTCAGCGCTTTGGTTTTAATCGCGGCTTGGGCACCGGTTTTGTGGTTGGCTTCGTATGCTCCGGCGGTTTCCGGCGCGTGGATCGCGACCTTGTGGTCAGGCGTTTGCGCCCTGGTTTACGCGGCGAAACATCAGATGCCGGTGGATCAACCCGTGGAAACGTAACTTATGGCGAAAGTGGATTTTCCGGAACCGGTCAAGGCGCTGATCGGAGAACTAAAACGTCTGCCAGGGGTCGGCCCGCGCAGTGCGGAGCGAGTGGCGGTTTGGCTTTTGCAGAGTCCGAAAGCGGACCCTGCGGAACTGGCGAGCGTCTTGCTGAGGGCGAAACAAACGATCGTGCGCTGTCCGGTTTGTGGGTTTTTTGCGACGCAGGACCGGTGTGAAATCTGTGAAGATCCCAAACGAGATTCGCGGATTTTATGCGTGGTGGAGCAGGCGACTGATGTTTTGCCGCTGGAGCGATCTGGAGCTTTTCACGGCCTCTATCATTGCTTGGGGGGTAAGCTTTCGCCGCTGGATCGTGTGTCTCCGGAAGATCTGCACATTCCCGCGCTGCTCAGGCGGATTGAATCGAGCGGGGAGGAAATGGAAGTGATCCTGGCGCTCGGGGCGGATGTCGAGGGTGAGGCGACGGCGAATTATTTGGCCGATCTTCTGCGGGAGAAAAACTGTAGGATCACCCGAATCGCCCAAGGATTACCGGCAGGAGGAGGGCTGGAGCACGCAGACGAATTGACGCTGATGCGAGCGCTTCAGGGGCGGCGGAGCGTCTGAGGGAAAATTTTCGCGAGTCGAAGGGGGGCTGAACGACCGTCCACGACGGATCGTCATTTTGAAAAAAAAGCCGCCGGGACACCGTGCCCCGGCGGCTCATTAATGATCCAACTGACTCTCCCCAATGGTTAAATTGGATCAATGGATCAAGACCCCTTCACGCACTCACGTGATGGGTCCGC
The DNA here is from genome assembly GCA_002307065.1 of Akkermansiaceae bacterium UBA1315. Taxonomy (GTDB): domain Bacteria; phylum Verrucomicrobiota; class Verrucomicrobiia; order Verrucomicrobiales; family Akkermansiaceae; genus Luteolibacter. The sequence goes on from DBTN01000004.1 coordinate 76,946, forward strand.
TTTTTAGGACATCTGAAACGGCGTTCCGTTCAAATTTTTTAAAGGAGGGTAAAAACTAGGAACAGCGCTCGGGGGGAGACCGGCTTGGAAAAACCGGCTAAGGAAGAGAGAGGCCGCCGGGGCACCCACCCCGACGGCCAAGTTGAACAACTCCGTTCGTGCGGACACGTAGGAAGCTGCAACTGCTGTTCACCCTTACATGAAAACACAAGCAGTGCTCGGTTTTCAAAAGGTTAAGACCGCTGAGCGCGGGGTTCGTTCAAAAAATCGTGAAGATTTTCCAGAAATTTTTCACCGGCGGTGGACCGGGAGTTTGGTGCGTCGGACTGTCGGAGTAGCTTCCGGTGCGGGCTCGACGATGATGGCGCGAGCGGCGCCCTTTTCGGTGACGGGGATGGAATCCGGAGGAGGGAGAACGCCAGGGCCGTCGGCCATGCCGCGAGTTCTCGCGGCGACATCGTAGCGGGAATCCATGTCCGCTTGGACATGATCAAGCGTGCGATTGCTGCTGACGATGGATGGCTGGATGAAAATCATGAGCTCGGAGCGCTCGACGTCTTTGGTTTTGGTGGAGAAAAGACGGCCGAGTCCGGGAATGTTGCTGAGAACCGGGATGCCGGTGACATTGATGCTGTCGTTGGTGGTGATGAGTCCGCCCAATACCACCGTCTGGTTGTTTGGGACGGTGACGGTGGTTAAAATTTCGCGAGTGCCGATGATGGGGATGCCTTCCACATCGCCGATGGGCTCGGAAGTGCCGATGACTTCGTCATTGAGAAGAGCGATTTGGAGCGTGATTTCGTGATCCGAGTTTACCAGAGGGATCACTTCGAGTTTTAGAACGACGTCGCGGTATTCGATATTGGTGCTAATCCCGGTCGTGGTTCCGCCCTGATAGCTGTTGGTGGGGATGGCGATGCGGCGGCCGCTGGAAATTACGCCTTTTTGGTTGTTGGCGGTGAAGATGCTTGGGCGAGAGAGGATGGTGAAATTGTCATTGGATTGGAGCAAATTCACGTAGGCGCCGAGGCTGGAGCCGATTTGCCCATACAGACTGAGGCCATTCGTTGATGGAAATCCCGAGTCTCCCGTGTCCAAGTCGAAGATCGAGTTGGGTTGAACGATGGAAACGTTGGGACTGAGAACGGATCCGGCGATTCCTCCGTTGCGTTCGCCGTTGAAGGAGGTGGCCAGCCAATTGACGCCGGTGCGCGTGTTATCGGTGAGCGAAAGTTGGCCGAAAACCGTGGAGATCATCACCTGATCCGCTTTGACATCGATTTGATCGAGGAGTTTTTCGACGATTTCGACGCTGGCGGGAGGGCCTTGGACGATGACCGAGTTGGTAATGTTATCGGCGACCAGAAGGGTGCGACCGACGAGCAGGGACTCTGGAGCGGAATTGACGTTCGGATCCCCGAGGCTGACGGAGCCGCCCGTGCTGGATCCGGAGCTGCTGTTGGATGAGCTGTTTTGGCTGTTTTGACTCGTGGTCCGACTGGTGTTCTGGGTGGTGGCGTTTGCGGATCCTGGAGGAGAGTTTCCTGCTCCGCCCGTCGCGCTTTCACCGGTTCCGCTGAAGGCGCGGGTCAAGGCATCGCCAGCGATCGGGAGGAACTCGGAGACTTTGAGGAAGCTGAGTTTTCTCCGCAGGAAATTGCGCTGATCGCTGCGCGTATCAAATTCGCGGACGAGACCTTCGACGAACAGGAGATCGACCGGTCTGCCCATGGCAAAAATCCGATTGGTCCGGGGATCGGGGATGATTTGGACCGGTGTGTCCTCGCCGCTGGAAGTGGCTCCGGATTGACCCGCGATTTGGGGGATTTCCGCTCCGCCGGGAATCGCCGGGTTCGTTTGGGGCGTTCCGGAGCGCTGGATGCCAGCGGTGGTTTTGTTGGCGTTTTGGCCGGTCAGCAGTTCGTTGAGAGTCGTGGAAAGCTCGGTGACATCTGCATATTCGACGTTGATGAAGCGGGTGCCGACTTGTGAGGAGGGTTTGTCGATTTCTGCTTTGAGGTCGATCAGCTTGCGGATGAGTGAAGTGTTTTCCGTGATGACGACCGAGGCTGCGTTTGGCACGGCGGCGATGGAACCGTAGGCGCCGAACTGGCCGATGATTTGGGTGAAAGTGCGGAGAGCTTCATCGGGTTTGATGTATTTCAGGTTCATCACGTAGGAAATGACCGCGTCGCCTTCGGGCAGTGGATCATTTTCTGTGAAGACGGCGACGCCCCGGTTCGTCGGGCGAATGCCGCCGGTTGCGAGGGTGAGAATGTCGAGATTCGAATCGGCACCATCCGGGACGAAGACGAAATTTTCGATGGTGGCGGCTTTTTTGAGAAGTTCTGCGGCTTCCGCGTAGGTCAGGGGGTCTTCGACACTGGCATCTTGGACGAACGAAAATTCGGCGGAGGATGCGGCGGCGGAGACGATCACGCGGCGGCCGGTATATTTTCGGTAGAGATTGGCGAGGGCGGTGCCGCTGAGTTTCGGTTCGACGATGGCTTCGGTGATTTTGGTATCTCCGAGCGTGCTGGGGTTTTGGTCGGCAGCGGCCGCATTGGGAGCGCCTGCGGGAGGGGCGGCAGGTCCGCCGGGAATCGGCACGCCGGGAGGCAGAAGAATTCCGCCGGGAGCTTCAGGCGTGGGAGGTTGTGCGGTGGCGGGCTCGTCCTGGGAAAACGCCGGGGAAAGGCCGAGCAATAAGATCGAAATGGGGCGGAGGAGATTCATGGAAAAAGTGGCGAGTGGAATGGGGAAAGGTTTATCGGCGGACCGGGCGGGATTGCTGCTGGATCGTTCCGGTTCCTGGGGTGTTCCGATTCGTGTTTGAAGTTGCCGGGGGGGGGACGACGCGGACGCGCGGTTGGCGAGCGGGCGTTTGTCCGTTCGGGTTGTTCACGTTTTGGCGGGGCTGGACCGGGAGGCTTGGATTTTGTTGGCCGGGATTTCCGGTTACGCCGGGTTGGGATTGGCCGGGGTTTGGTTGGGCGTTGGCGGGCGGCGCTTTGAGCGTGAGAAGCGCAGGGTCAAAGGTGACATTCCCTTGTTTGTTGTTCGTCTGAAGGCGGACGACGGTGCCCAGGGGATCGCCGGGTTTGCGCGTGACGGAGAGGATGATAAAATCCGATTTTCGATCAGAATCGATGGTGATCCGTTCATCCGGGTTTTTCCGATTGAGCAAGGTCACGCGGTGTCCACCGGCGATGGGCGAGACGCCGACAAGCGCGTAATCATCGAGCGGGTTGGCTTCGGGGCCCGAGGTGGCAGGGGGAGGTTTGGTGGTGAAGGGCGAATTCGTCCACAGACCGGTGTAGCGGGTGATCGGTGCTTTTTTCGGCAATTCGGCGGCGGCCATGGCGGCACCGAGGAGGAAAAGGCTAAGGGAAAGTTTCATGGCCGAGATTGCGGGACGTTTCAGACGGATGGCGCGAGCGGGACGAACCACTGTTCGATGATGGTGGTGCAGTCGATTTTTGTGTCGTCCTCACGATCAGGAGCCATGCGGAGAAAGGTGGCGGCCCGGAATTGGTCGGGCTGATTCAACCGGTCGAACCACCGGTAAAGGGCTTCTTCGGTGCCGAGCACGGTGAGTTGGATTTTCGCGCGATGATAGTGGGCGCCGGTGTCTTGGGTCGGCAGCAGTTTTTGGGTTTTGATGGTTAATCCGGCAGTGCGCGCTTCGGTTTCGGCAAGCTGTTGCAGTTTGGTCTGAACATCTTGATAAGCGGCGGGTTCGGGCTCGTGTTCTGCAAGCCAGTCCATTTCATCGAGCACCTGTTCACGGCTGGTGCTGAACATTTGCGCGGTGGCGAGTTTTTGAACGGCTTCGTTCCGTTTGGCTTTCACTTCGATGCGTTTCGTGGCGACGAAGCTGATGCCCAGAAAGTTCGCGATGATGAAGGCCGCACCGAGGAAGAGGATGAGAAGTTTTTTTTCGCGAGCGGACATGGAAAGGACTGCGGGGAGAGAAAGCCGTGGAAGGGCGGATTTGTCGGTAAAAAGGACGAATCAGGGTTGAACGGGCGGGGTGGCGGACGCGGCGCTGAAGACAAATTCCCATCCACGCGCGGATTGTTGGGGTTCCGGTGTCTGCCAGGTGAATCCGGCGAGCTCGTTGCTTTGGTTAAGGCGCAGGCTGAATTGGTTCACGGCGGGGGATTGAGGAGCTTCGCCGACGAGTTTGATTTCGTTGGCGCTGATTTCGGCGGTGCGGAGGCGGAGATTGCTGTTGAGCGGAATGTTGCGGGCGATTCTGCTGAGGATGTCGACCGGTGATTTTTCGACTTCGATCGCTTCCGATAGCTCTTCCCATTTTGCGAGGTGCTTGGTGTAAGCGGCGGCTTCGGGGGCGGTTGCTTCGGCTTGTTGGAGGAGTTTTTTCGTTTCGGAGCTGTCTTTCCAGAGGCCGAAGGAGAACCAGGCAATCACGCCGAGGTAGAGGACGGCGGCAGCGGCGAGACCGAGGGTGATGGTCCGGCGGCGTTGTGCGGCGCGGCGAGCGGCGCGGACGTCTGCGGGAAGGAGTTTGCTGCGGGGCGACGGGAGGACTGGCGTGGGACGGGGTGAAATTTCCACCGGTAGGTGGAATGCTTCGGTAAGCTCTGCGGAAGAAACCCCTTCCGCCGCGGTCCAAACGAGGATTTTTGTCGGGTCGCTCGCGATGTGTTGAAGGGAGAGCTGGATCAAGGCGAGGCGGATGTCGCGAATGACGGAATCGTCCGGGCTGTGAGAAGAGGAGGTCGTCGCTTGGGAGTAAAGGAGGTGCCCGTCCTTTGAGATGGCAAAAACCCAGCGGCCGAATTCTTTCCAAAGTCCGATGGCATCACCGGTCAGTGGCAGGGCTCGGGAGGAAATATCGAATTCTTTGGGGCCTCGGGAAGGGATGTCGGCGTCCGTCGGCGGGCGAAGGAGGAGGGAAACAATCGTCGCCGAGTCGTTTTCGCGGGCGATCACAAAATGATCGGTCAGTTGGCCGGCGAGCGGATCGGGGCGGAGGCCGATGCGTTCGATGTGAAGCGTGGCGAGATCGGCAAACATCGCCTCATCCTCGGTTGGGACTTTCAGCGGAACGGTGGTGATCGCTTTGACCGGGAAAAGGAGGATGACGTCACCTGCGGGGAATCCGGTCAGTTCCGAAGCCGTTTGAGCTTCCGTGGCGGATTTGAGGGTAAAACCGGTCGTTGGCGAACTGGTCCAGATTTCCCAACCGGTTTCTCCGGGAAGCAACAGGATATTTTCGGATGATTTACTCACTGGGCAGGATTTCTTCGGTTCGTTCGAGGAGGGCGGGGCGGCCGGTTCGGTTGCGGAGAATGACGTTGATCTGGCGTTTTGCTCCGGGGGTGTAACCCACACTTACAATCCGGGTTGTGCTGTCTTGGGCGGAAAAGCGCGCCACTATATCCGACCGGCTGTTGCTGTCGACGCCGATGAGTGAGAGGGCGGCTTCTCGATTTTCGAAAGGGGCGTCATCGGTTGTGCCGCGGATTCCGTCGACGCCGCGGACGGTGTCGGGAATGATTTGGGCCACTTCGACGGAGACTTCGGCGGCGGCGGCGATGAGTTCAGCGGGTGCGTCATTGACGTCGAGTCCGCCGCTGCTCCAGATGGTAAACCAATTGCGCCAATCCGGTTTGACGGCCTCGACTTGTTCCATGCCGCGGACCAAGCGGGCTTCCTCAATGTTGTAGAATGGCCGATTGAAGGGTTGGTTGGTGCGGCCCTGCTCTTCATACCACTGGATTTCCGCGCCATTGAGCGAGGCTTCGTCGTCGCTATCGACCCAATCGGCCAGCGCGTCTGCCACGGCTTGAGCGGTGTCGAGATCCAGTCCCCAATCGATGAATAAGTTTCGCAGTAAGGATTTGTCTTCGCGAAGAATGATGTAGTTCAGATTGAAACGTCCCCCTTCGGAAATGAGTTCGACGTCGTATCCTTCGCCAGTTTCCTCGTTGAAATGATGCAGCAGAGGATCGGCGCGTTCGATCAGCGGATTGGCGCCGACTGCGACGCCCATTTCCGCGACTTGGCGGGCGCGGGAGCCGTGGACTTTCGAGGTCACCAGTTCCATGTCGAACGAAACGACCCGGAGCGTCGCCATTGCCGCCATCGCCAAAATCGCGATCAGCCAGAGCACCGCAATCAATGCGACGCCACGAACGTGACCGGTTTTGGAGCGGTGGTTTTTCATGGATCCGTTCTAGGGCGTGTTTCCATCGTCGGTGCTTTGAGTTCCCCGCTGAGCCGATTGCGTCATTTGGCGCATGAGCACTTCGGGATTTTGTTTCGATGGCAGCCAGAAAATGTGGCGGAGTTCTTCGCCTTGGGCACCGAAGGCAAGGACGAGCTCGATTTTGATCGGCAGGCGGCCTTCGATTTCCCAGTCGTATTCCCATTCCAGCGTGTTTCCGTCGAGCACGCGCCATTCGAAATAAGCGACGTCTTCGAGCAAAACGACCTGCGCAAAGGGCTCGGTGTCGATGGTCTCCGTGGATTGCTCGGTGGATTCGGAGCCTTCGAGAATTTCGTTTTCGTAATAACTGAGGACGATGTCGAGGTAGCCCGTTCGTTTGCGGACGGTGGAAAGCTGGACGGTTTTGGCGATTCGGTTTTGTCCGCCCCAGGTGAATCCGAGTGGGACGTTTTGAAGCGTGAGATAGGAAAGGTATTTGCCGCCGGAATCTTCGGATTTTAAGTCGAACCGGGTGTTTCCCGGGAGGGAGGAGAATCGCTGATTGAGCAGTTCGAAAAACGCCTGATGCAGCATTTCCTCGTTTTGGGATTCGACGACTTTGTTGCCTAGCGCGAGCGAATTCCGGGCGGTGCCGAAAACCATCCCGACCAAGATCGTCAGCAAAAGCACGGAGAGCACGAGCTCAAGCAACGTGAAACCGGATTTGCGGGAGCTGGCGGGGGAGACGATCACGACGGTTGATACATGCGGCCGTAGCGCCAGGTTTCGACTGAGCGTTCTTGGGCGATTCCGTTTTCGAACCAGTGGGCGGTGACGCGGACGAGATACATTTCTTGGAGCAGCTCGCCCTTTTCGTTTTCCAAGTTTTCGAGCGCTTGGATTTGTGTGTCGATTTCGATGCCGGTTTCGGCGACGGTCGTGTTGGTGACGCCGACGGTCAAAGTGGGCTCGGAGATGGCTTCATCGAGAGCGCTTTCCAAGATGCGGGTGATTCGGAGTTCGCGTTGGGCGAGTTCCGCAGCGGCGCCCATCCGATGGAGGGCGACGGCGAAACCGGTCGCGGCGATGCCAAAAACGGCGAGCGCTAAAACGACTTCCAGCAAAAGAAAGCCGCGTTTCATGGAGGAGTTACGCGTGGATTTCATCGGACTTCCATCGCAGTGTCGCGCACGGTAGCGGTGAGCGGGTGGTACGTGTCTTCGAGCCAGCCTTGATCGACGACGAGTCGGATCGAAACCGGTTCGGACAGGCCATCAGGATCGAACCGCCAGATCTGGGGTTTTCCTTGAGCGAGAGGCACCCAGGCGTCGGAATTCCAGCGGCGGAGAGACGTTCCCATGTGATTGGGGAGGGAAAGTTCGTCGCGGACCGGTTGGCGGCCTTTGGGGGTGTCTTCGAGGACTTCACGTCCGCCGATGGAGTTTCCTAGGGCGGTGGTTTTTCGGTCGCTCCCCGCTTCCGCCAAAGGCAGCAGGCGGATTTTTCCGGGGAGGAATTCGAGGGCGTAAGGCGTTTGTTGAAGGATGGAAATCGTTCGGGCGCGTTTGGCAAAAACCTCGATTTTTCCGCCGGTGTCGCGCAGCTCGCGTTCGGCTGAGGAGAAAACCATCAGTCCGACAGCGCCGCCAGTGATGATCGCGGCGATCGCGAGCACCATGACGATTTCCAGAAGCGTGAATCCACGCCGGAAATTATTCGTCCTGGCTGCTGAGGTCATCTTCGGATCCTTCGGTGCCGTCTGGGCCGACGCTGATGATTTCGAAATCCGATGCGTTTTTACGGCCCGGGAAATTGTAGCGGTAAGGATTTCCCCATGGATCGTTCGGGATTTTGCTCATCACTTGGATCCACTTGCGCGGGGCAGGGGTGCTGGTCGGTTTGTTTTGCAGCGAGGTGAGGCCTTGTTGAGTGGTCGGGAAGCTGCCGCCGTTCAGTTTGTACATCGCGAGGGCGCTTTCGAAGCTTTTGAAATCGGTATCAACTTGGCTGAGCTTTGCCGAATCACCAATTTTCCGCATCGAGAAGATTGCACCACCAGTGATCATGGCGATGATTCCGAGCACGATAACCATTTCTAAAAGCGTGAAACCGGCCGAGCGGCGGGACCGTGAGGATGGATTTTGAATTTTCATCAATCGTAATAGGGAAGTGTCGGGAGACACACTGTCAGGGATGAAAACCCCGCGCGACCGAAAAGTTGTCGGAAAAATCCGGAGGATGATCGATCGTCACGGGGAATTCCTTGCCAGCGGGCTCAGATTTTCAGACCCCTTGTGTCTAATTTGATCATGAACAAAGTCCTTTTAATCGGAGCCGGCGGCGTCGGCAGCGTTGTCGCCCACAAGTGCGCCATGGTGCCGGAAGTTTTCGGCGAGATCACTCTGGCGTCCCGAACGCTTTCAAAATGCGATGCGATCGCTGCGGAAGTCAAAATGCGCACGGGTCGAGAAATCGCGACCGCGCAGGTGGATGCCGATGACGCGGTGCAAACGGCCGAGCTGATTCGCAAGACCGGTGCGACTCTGGTGATCAACGTCGCCTTGCCGTATCAGGATTTGAACATCATGGATGCCTGCCTTGCAGCGGGTTGTGATTATTTGGATACGGCGAACTACGAGCCGCTGGACGTCGCGAAATTCGAATATTCGTGGCAGTGGGCGTATCAGGAGCGATTTGAGAAAGCGGGCTTGTCCGCGCTGCTGGGGTCTGGCTTCGACCCGGGTGTGACGAACGTTTTCACCGCATGGGCGCTGAAGCACCATTTCGACGAGATCCACACGCTCGACATCATCGACGTCAATGGAGGCAATCACGGCAAAGCGTTTGCGACGAATTTCAACCCGGAAATCAACATCCGCGAAGTGACCGCACCGTGCCGCCACTTTGAAAACGGAGATTTTGTGGAAACGGACCCGATGTCCAAGCATCAGGCGTTCACCTGTCCCGATGGAGTCGGAACATACGAAATCTATCGGATGTATCACGAGGAGTTGGAATCGCTGGTGAAGCACATCCCGACGATCCGCCGCGCGCAGTTCTGGATGTCATTTTCTCCTAACTACCTGAAACACCTTGAGGTGCTTCAAAACGTCGGCATGACCCGGATCGATCCGGTCGTCTACAACGGCGTGGAAATCGTTCCGCTGCAATTCCTGAAAGCCGTTCTTCCCAATCCGGGCGATCTTGGCCAATCGACGAAAGGCCGCACCTGCATCGGCAACGTGATGACCGGTTTGAAAGACGGAAAACCAAAGGCGATTTACATTTATAACATCTGCGATCACGAAGCCTGCTTCGCCGAAGTCGGGTCCCAAGCGATCTCTTACACGACGGGCGTGCCAGCGATGATCGGTGCGAAACAAATGCTCACCGGTGGCTGGAAGAAGCCTGGCGTGTGGAATATCGAGCAGCATGACCCGGACGCCTTCATGGCGGATCTGAATGTGCACGGATTGCCTTGGCAGGTCATTGAACTGACTCCCGAGCAGGCAACGCTGTTTGAAATTCCCTAAGCAAGAGGTAGATCGAGCGTCAGATTGGTTCTTTGAGGGAATTTCCACTTGTCAGGCATTCCAGCCGGTTCCATTCTAGCGAAGGGATAGACACAGTGGATTTCCCGAAATTTTATCACGTCGGCGTTTTCGCCAAGTTCTTCGCATATGGCAGAAAACCTGATCGATACCGCAGAAGCTCTTGAGCAACACCTTCGCGACGCTCCCCGCGGTCCGTCGGGACCGGTTTGCGCGATCGACACCGAGGCAGACAGCCTGCACCGGTATCGTGAATCGCTGTGCCTCGTACAATTCGCGGCGGGAAAAGAATGTGTTCTGATTGATCCGTTGGCGATCTCCGACCTTTCGGCGTTGGGTGATTATCTGGAAACCGCTTCGGTTTGGATGCACGGTGCGGACTACGATATGACGATGTTCAAGCGTCAGTTCGGGAAACTGCCGCCGAAGGTTTACGATACCCAAATCGGCGCTCGTTTGCTCGGAGCGCGACGTTTTGGTCTTGGGGATTTGGTTCTCCATTACTTTGGTGTCGAACTTTCGAAATCCTCTCAGAAGGCCGATTGGGGCAAGCGCCCGCTTTCTCCGAAGATGATCGAGTATGCGCTGAACGATGTGCATTACCTGTTGGAAATGGGTGACATCATCGTCGCGGACCTGGTCGCGAAAAACCGGTATGACTGGTTTTTGGAAAGCTGCGACGCCGCGCGTCAGAAGGTTCTCGATCGGGATGATCTGAAAGAAGAGGTCTGGCGCGTTCAAGGATCTGGCAAGCTGGAGCCGTACGGCCTCGCGTGCCTGCGCGCACTGTGGCATTGGCGGGATAAAGAGGCTGCCGCTTGGGATCGGCCTTCGTTTATGGTCGCGCCAAACCGGCAACTCTTGGAATGGAGCATCGATCTTTCCGAAAAGCGTAAAATTTCCCTGCCGTCCCATTTCCGTCCAGATCGCGTCCGACGTTTCAAAGAGGCGCTCTCGATCGCGGAAGCTTTGCCGGATTCCGAATGGCCCGCGCGTCCGAAAAATCTCCGCCGCAAACGCGACCGGGATTTTGAAAAGAAAGTCGATCTTCTGATCAAGGCTCGCGAAACCGTCGCCGCACAATTGGACATCGAAGGCTCCTTAATCGCTCCGCGTGCGATTTTGGAAAGTCTGGCTGCTGGCGAAGTCGCGCCATCGGATGTTTTGCTCAAGTGGCAGCGCGAGTGTCTGAATCTCGGCGAACCGGGTTGACGCGGGTTTCCGCTTGCGGATCCTACGAAATTAGGGCATCAAATGGGCGTCGCTCCCCCGGCGCTCACCCCCGCTCCCCCTTCGTTTGTGATCATTTTTTTCTGCCATCAATGTGGTACTCGATTGTCTGTGACTGCTGACCAAATGGGTCAGACGGGTCCTTGCCCGAGATGTCACACGTTGCTCACCGCTCCGATCGTTGAGGTGTCGCCGCCGCCTCCGTCGCCCTCAGTTTCATCCGAAATGCAGATGGTTTCTACGATTGGTGCCGGTGGGCGGAAAGTTCCAGGATTGCCGGTCAAATCCCGGCGAAAAGGAGTGGTGCTCCCAGACTCGAACATTGACCGTCGCGAGCTTGAGCGGCGGGAAATGTGGGTGATTCTGCGAGTCTTGGCGCTCCTGATTGTCGTCATCACCGCCTGCATTTCCATCCTCTGGTATATGAAACATTGGGTGGCCAAATGATTCCTCTCCAATTCGCTGGAAATGAGAATGATGAAAGCATTTCGGCAAAGCCGGAAAAACCGGTGATTTATTGACAAAGTTCCTTGTTTCCCCGGTCAGGATTTTAGACTCTTTGGCCGAATATGTCCGAGACTCCGAACGAGACAAACAAAGCCGAAACTCAGGTTGGGACCCAACAGGAATATGGCGCCGCGCAAATTGACAAGCTGGAGGGCTTGGAAGCCGTCCGCAAGCGGCCCGGCATGTATATCGGCGATCCCGATGAGCGTGGCCTCCACCACTGCGTTTTCGAAGTGCTGGATAACTCGATCGACGAGCACCTCGCAGGCTATTGCAGCCTGATCAAAGTTTCGATTCACGTCGATGGTTCGGTTTCGATCGCGGACAATGGCCGGGGCATTCCGGTCGACATGCACGAAAAATTCGGCATGCCCGCCGTTGAGCTCGTGCTCACCAATCTTCACGCAGGCGGGAAATTCGGCCAAGGCGCTTATAAATACTCCGGTGGTCTTCACGGGGTCGGTGCAAAGTGCGTCAACGCGCTTTCCGATTGGTTCAAAGCTGAAATCATGCGCGATGGAAAAGTCCATCTGATCTGCTTCGAACGCGGGAAAACCACGGAACCGCTGCATGTGATCGGCGAAGTCGATGCGGGTAAAACCGGTACGATGATTTCCTTTTTCCCGGATGCGACGATTTTCGTCGATACCATCGAATTCAAGTTCGACCGGCTGGCGACCCGCCTTCGTGAGCTGACGTTCTTGAACCCGGGCCTCACGATCGAACTGGAAGACGAGCGTCCCGAATCCGCCAGAAAGGATACGTTTTACTACGCCAAGGGGATTGAGGAGTTCGTCGTTCAACTGGGCGAAAACAAGACCATCATCCACGACGAACCGGTCATTCTCCACGGAAAGCGCGCGATCGAACTGGATTACGACGGCAAACAAACGACCGACGATGTTTTTGCCGACGTGGTTTTCCAATACAACGATTCCTACAACGATCAGATTCTCTGTTTCGCCAACTCGATCCCGAACCGTGACGGCGGCACTCACCTGACCGGATTCCGGACCGCGCTGACTCGCGGCATCAATCAATACGCGAAGGTCAACAAGATCGTAAAAGACAAGGACGTCGCGCTCACCGGGGACGATGTTCGCGAAGGCCTCGTCGCCGTGATTTCGGTGAAAATGCCGAACCCGCGCTTCAACTCGCAGACGAAAGATAAGCTCGTCAACGCCGAGATCGAAGGGGTCATTTCCTCCATCGTTTACGAAGGTCTGATGCAGTTTTTCGACGAAAATCCGGCGCTTGCGAAACGGATCATCGAAAAATCCCTCAACGCGGCTCGTGCCCGCGAAGCCGCGCGAAAAGCTCGCGAAACCGTTCGGAAATCCGCCCTGTCCGGCGGTGGGCTTCCCGGGAAACTCGCCGATTGCTCCGAACGCGACCCTTCGAAATCCGAGCTTTATATTGTCGAAGGTGACTCCGCCGGTGGCTCCGCCAAACAAGGCCGCGACCGTCGGACCCAAGCGATTTTGCCCCTCCGTGGAAAGCTGATCAACGTCGAGAAAGCCCGCCTTCACCGCGCGCTTCAAAACAAGGAAATCCAATCGATGATCACCGCGATCGGCGCGGGAATCGGCGACGGCGAACAAGAAGGCTCGTTCAACATCGACAAAGTCCGCTATCACAAAATCGTGATCATGACCGATGCCGACGTCGA
>DBTN01000004.1:90351-152700 GCA_002307065.1 Akkermansiaceae bacterium UBA1315
TCGCACATCCGCACGCTGTTGCTGACGTTTTTCTGCCGCCACATGCCGGAGTTGGTGAAACGCGGGTATCTCTACATCGCCCAGCCGCCGCTGTATTTGGTCAGCCGGAAAAAACGGCAGGAATACGTCCAAGATAACGACCAGCTCAACAAGATCCTCATCGATCTCGGTGCCGGCGAAGTCGAGCTTCGCACCTTCGACCAATCCCGGACCTTTTCGGCGGATGAGCTGAAAGTGATCCTCGAAAGCCTGTCTTCGCTTTCCCGATACATGAATTCCATCGAGGGAAATGGCGGAAATTTCAAAGACTACCTCGCCGCGCGGAAAGACGGTGCCTTGCCGGAATACATGATTCGCATTCGGATCGGTAACGACGAAAGCGTTCTGTATTTCTCCGACGAAATGGAGCTGCGCGCCTACGCCGCCGCCAACCGCGACCTGCGACTTTTTGACGAAGTCCTCAGCGACGAAGAAATCGCCGCGCAAACCGGTCCGTCCCGCCGTGCGAATCTCTACGAACTCCACGAAACGAACGTCATCGGCCGCATCTTTGCCCGCCTCACCGAATGCGGCATTGATACCGCGAACTTCTCGAACGACGACGTTCCGCTGTTCGAATTGCTCGAAGGCGACGGCGAAAAACAAAAGATCACACCGGTTTTCGCCGTTCCGGAAATTCTCAGCCGCGTCCTCGAAATCGCCGGCCGCGGTGTCCAGATCAAGCGCTTCAAAGGTCTCGGCGAAATGAACGCCAAACAACTTTTCGAAACCACCATGGACCCGGAAGTCCGCCAGTTCCTCCGCGTCCGTCTCGACGAAGACAACGCCGTCGAAGCCGATAAAATGTTCGACGTCCTCATGGGCGACATCGTCGAACCCCGCAAACGTTTCATCGAAGACAACGCGCTCAACGTTCGGAATTTGGATGTTTAAAAACAGCCAAATTCGTCACTGGTCAAAAGTCATTGGTCATTAGGAAATATGAAGAGCGCTCTGAACGACTTGGAAATCTATCGCGAAGCTATGGAGCTTGGTGAGGAAATCTGGGCGACAGTCCGTGCTTGGGAGTATTTCGCGAAAGATACCGTCGGTAAACAGATCGTGAGATCCGGTGACTCGATCGCGGCCAATCTCGCCGAGGGATATGGCCGTTTTCATTTTAAGGAAAATCAGAAATTTTGCTATTATTCTCGAGACTCCCTCGAAGAAACCCAGACATGGTTGGAAAAAGCAGCGCGAAGGGATTTGATCTCCCGAGAAGTCGCGCGTGGCCTTTACGATCGGCTGGAAACTCTCAAAAAACGCATTAACGCCTACATTCGCTCAATCGGTCGTGAATCCTCTTCACCCAATGACCATTGACCTTTGACCACTGACTTCTTCCATGTCCGAACATAATATCAAACCGATCAACGTCGCCGAGGAATTGTCGAATTCCTTCCTCGAATATTCGATGTCCGTGATCATTTCGCGTGCGCTTCCTGATGTGCGTGATGGCCTGAAACCTTCGCAACGGCGGATTCTTTACGCGATGCGCCAGCTCGGCGTGGGCCCGGGGAAACCTCACGTGAAGTGCGCGAAAATCGTCGGTGAAACGATGGGTAACTTCCACCCGCACGGCGACGCTGCGATCTACGGAACGCTGGTGACGATGGGACAGCCGTGGTCGATGCGGGAAATGTTGATCGATGGCCAAGGAAACTTTGGTTCGGTCGAAGGTGATTCGGCGGCATCCATGCGTTATACCGAAGCGCGGCTCCACCCGCTCGGCATTGCGATGATGGATGATCTCGACAAAGACACGGTCGATTTTGTTCCGAACTATGACGGCTCGCAGCTTGAGCCATCGGTGATGCCTGCGGCATTTCCAAACTTCTTGGTCAACGGCGGAACCGGTATCGCGGTCGGAATGGCGACGAACCTCGCTTCGCACAACCTTGGCGAAGTGGTCGATGCGATCTGTGCGCAGATCGACAATCCGGAAATCACCTTGCCGGAACTGATGCATTACATGAAGGGGCCGGACTTTCCGGTTGCTTGTGAAATTCGCGGCATTCGTGGCATTGAGGAATATTTCAGAACCGGTCGCGGTTCGATGCGCATGCGAGGAAAAATGGAGATCGAGGAAACGGCCTCGGGCAAATCCATGATCATCATCCGCGGCGTGCCGTATGGCGTGAACCGCGCGACTTTGCAGGAGCGGATCGCCGAATTGGTGAACGAAAAAACGCTGACCGGTATCTCCGGGATGCGGGACCTTTCGGCGGAAGATACGCACATTGAAATCGAGTTGAAACGCGACGCCCGCCCGCAAGTGGTGATGGCTCAACTTTTCAAGCTCACTTCGATGGAGACATCCTTCTCGGTGAACATGCTCGCGATTCACAAGAATCGCCCGAAGCAGCTTTCGCTCAAAGAAGCGATCGATGCCTACATCGAGCACCGCCGCGAAGTGATCCTCCGCCGCACGCGCTATCTGTTAGGAAAAGCAGAAGAACGCGCGGAGTTGTTAGAAGCGTTTCTTTTGGCGCTCGGGCACCTCGATGATTTCATCAAAATCATCCGCGATTCGAAAAACCGGGATGAAGCCCGCGTCCGTCTGGCAGCTTATACGTTCCCGGTCGCGACGGCGGAAAGCCTTGGAATTTTGATCCGCTCACAAGCGTCCATTTCCGGCGATACTTATACGTTCAGCGAGCGCCAGGTGAATGCGATTCTCGAATTGCGTTTATATCAACTGACCGGTCTGGAGCAGGACAAGGTGAAGGCCGAGTACGATGCAGTCCTCGTCGATATCAAAGATTTGATGGACATTCTCGCCCGCGAGCAACGGGTATTGATCATCATCAAGGACGAGCTGCGGATGATCAAAGATAAGTTCGCCACACCTCGCCGCTGCAACATCGTTGCGGAAGTCGGTGAAGTCGCGATGGAAGATTTGATCGCCAATGACGCGATGATCGTCACGCTTTCCCATCGCGGATATATCAAGCGCACACTTTCCAGCGAATACCGGTTGCAAGGCCGTGGCGGCAAGGGCCTCAAAGGCATGGAAAAACGGCAGGCGAAAAAAGACGAAGCCGAAGATTTCATCGAGCATCTTTTCAGCGTCCAGGCGCACGACTATTTGCTGTTCTTTACCAACACCGGTCGGATGTATGTCGAGCGGGTTTATGAACTCCCGGAAGGCTCGCGCACCGCGATGGGCCGCAGCATTCAAAACGTGCTCAACCTGAAACCGGAAGAGAAAATCGCCGCGCTGCTTCGCCTCGAACGCACGGTCGATGAAGCCGGAAATGATATCACTTTCCGCGAAGAAGCGGGCTTTGTGTTTTTCGCCACCCGTACCGGCAAGGTGAAAAAAACCGCAGTTCACGAGTTCCGGAACTATCGCAAAGACGGCATTATCGCCATCAATCTTGAAGATCACAACGAACTGATCGGCGTACGCCTCACGTCTGGCAGTGATGAAATCATCCTGGTCACGCACGAAGGCATGAGCCTGCGGTTCCACGAAGACGACACGCGTCCGCTCGGCCGCGGCACCGCCGGGGTGATGGGCATCCGCCCGAGCGAAGACGATTTTGTCATCGGCCTCGCCTTGGTGACCGAAGGTTCGACGCTGTTGGTCGCATCGGAAAACGGCATCGGGAAACGCACGTCATTCGAAGAATACCGCAAACAATCGCGCGGCGGAAAAGGCATCATCACCATGAAAGTGACCGATAAAACCGGACCGGTTGTCGGCGCGGTGACGGTGACCATGGAAGACGAACTGATGCTCATGACCTCCAGTGGCCAAAGCATCCGCATCCGCGCTTCCGAGATCCGTGAAACCGGTCGAAACGCGCAAGGCGTGAAACTTCTCACCCTGAAAGCTGGCGAAAAACTTCAGGACATTTCCCGAGTCATCCCGGACGGCGACGATTCACCCACCGACGGTGAACCGGTTTCGGACGAGGATGAAATCGAAGTCGATATCGAAGTCATTGATGAAGATAACGCGGAATGAGTAAAGGCAGCTACAGTCGCGGCGATCTCCCACACTGGGATTTCGCCGGGGCTGTGCAGGCTGTCACATTTCGTTTGGGATCCGCCGGAATCGCATGGAACCCAAGAATCTTGATGGAGCGCTGGCTTTCGCCGGCTTGTCTTGAGCGGACGAAAAGAATACACGCCGGCTAAAGCCAGCGCTCCGTGAAGAGTTAATTCTCCGCCAGCCAGGCGTCGATGCCGCCGGTGACGTTCTTGACGTCGGTGAAACCGTTTTCTGTGAGAAGGGCAACGGCTTTGGCGGAGCGACCACCGGCTTTGCAATGGATGAGGATTTCTTTATCACGCGGTATCGTATCGAGCTGATCCGGCAAAGTCCCGAGCGGGATGAGGCGTGAGCCTTCGATATTCGCGATGGCATATTCATCCGGTTCGCGGACATCTAACAGAATGCCTTGGAAGTCGTTGGCAAGGCGTTCGCGGAGTTCGGTGGTGGTGATGGTTTGCATATCTTCGGGGAAAATTTCGCAGTAAGCGGGAGCCAGGGTTTCGGGATTGCTGACGGTTGTGACGTCCGGGTGATCGCCGCAAAGTCGGCAAGACGGATCGCGGCGTAGGGTGATCGGGCGGAAGGAGGTGTTGAGCGCGTCATAGACCGTCAGTTTCCCGAGCGGAATTTTTCCAACGCCGAGCAAAATCTTGATCGCCTCCATCGCTTGCAGCGAACCGATGATGCCTGGCAAGACGCCGAGTACTCCCGCTTCGTTGCAAGACGGCACCGCGCCGGGCGGCGGCAGGTTTGGCAAAAGGCACCGGTAACATGGCCCGCCGAGATGCGGGGCGAAAACGGCGGCTTGTCCTTCAAACCGGTGGATCGCTCCATAAACGAGGGGCTTTTTCAGGAAAAACGCTGTGTCGTTTGAGAGAAAGCGCGTCGGGAAATTGTCAGAACCATCGACGATTAGATCATAGGATTTTGCGATTTCCATCGCGTTATCCGGCGTGAAACGGACGGCGTGTAAATCCAGTTGGATGAGCGGGTTGATCTCGCGCAACCGGTCCTGAGCGCTCTCCAGTTTGGATTTTCCGACCCATGATTCGCCGTGGAGAATTTGCCTTTGGAGATTCGAAACATCGACGGTGTCAGGATCGATCAAGCCGATCCGCCCGACCCCCGCCGCCGCCAAATACAAGGCAGCCGGACAACCCAATCCACCGGTTCCGATCAACAATACCGAGGCGTTTTTCAAACGAAGTTGCCCCTCTTGGCCGACTCCCGGAATCAAAAGATGCCGTGAATAGCGAAGAAGTTCAGATGAAGATAGGCCAGCCATGTCCCCGGATTATGGCCGGGGATCGAGCGATGTCAAAGGGCGGGGGCGAATGAAAAGGGGATCGTTTGAAGGATCGAAGGCGATGGACCGATGCGATTTTTCCAATTGCATTTTAACGAGTTATTTGATTCATTTCTCGCGTCCGCCTCGGCGGGCGAGGACTTGATAATCCTTTACAAACAGCGGTTGACATCGACCGCGACGATGTCGCCACTCCGGCCCTTACAATGGTCGGGGAGGCGGCGGTTATGTCCAAGCCGCCTTTCTTCGGATCGACGGCCAAAGACCGTCGCGGTCGTCTGTTTGCGACTTATCAACTCCCCGTCCACCCGGAAGGACAATTGTCCTCCGATGATAACGACCCCTCGACTACGAAACCGGTTTGCTTCGCTTCGCGTTGAAGCGGGTTCGTTGCGAATACGAAGGCCATCGTAGTTGATCCGGTTGTGTTGTTTGATGGTTGATCGAATCCCTAAATTTCCCCCATGAAATCCCCCAACTTTTTTAACCTTTATCCCTTTGTCAAAACATTGACGGGGTGAGTGAACCGGTTTGATGCGTTTTTCAGTTCGACGGAAATCGATATCGGTTTCCCATGGTCGAACGACGTCCCTTTCGGAGGGCCGGTTTGTGAACTGTAATTTCGAAAATAGCGGTTCATGCGGCCCTCCGATCCTTCTCCTTTGTCGCTTCGCAATGAAGTCGCGCTGACTGTGCTGTGGGATTGACTATTTTGGTTGGGTCTCGACTGTCTTGGTTTCGAGCTGGATGGCTTGACCGTTTTCCCAGTGGTCGGCACCGGGCGCGATTTCGGGGGCGGGGATGTCGGACCGGTTGTTGCGTTTTTCTTCGGAGGAAATGCCGTAGCCTTCGTCGCGAGCAGCGAGGAGTTTTGGATTGGCTTGGCCGTCGGCGGTGAAACCCATCATGAGTTGTGGGATGCCGAGCGGGAGTTTGTCGCCGCGATCGACTTGCCAAGTGTGCCAAGTTTTTCCGTAGGTGCCGACGAGCTTTTCCATGAGTTCTTTTTCGGCAATTTCGGGAATGCGCGGGGCGATGAGCTGGCCGGATTTCACTTCGTGGACGTGGCTGTGCCAGAGTTTTTTCTCGTCCTCGGGAAGGGTGGCAAAAAGTTTGGCGCTGATGATGTATTCGATGCCGATGAGTTTGGCGTCCTTTTTGTCGGAATCATAAATGACGCACTGCATCAGATCTTCGCTGAGGTGGGAGCAGTAGTGGTGAGCGATGACTTGGCGTTCCATGTCGCCGTTGTAAAAGTGCAGGCCGCAGACGTGGGCGTGGATGGATTTTAACGGAGCTTCCGACTGGAAGATTTCGGCACCGGTTTCGAGGAGTTTGGTTTTGGCGGATTTTTCTTCGCCGCCGTGTTCGTGTTCGGCTTGCGCGTAGAGGATTTCGGTAGCGGCGAGGCCGAGCGAAGCGATGATGGAAAAGGCGAGTAACTTTTTCATGGCAGCAATCGAACCGGTCTTTCGCAGGTGCCATACCAAGGGAAACGGACGGAAGTATGGGGTCTTTACGTCATATCTGGACCGCGGCCGTGCAGATTGCGGAAAACGGCGGATGCACGATGCACGGGAAAACCGGTTGCCAAGGGCCGGGATGTGGGGGAATTTCCAGGTATGTCTGAAGTGCTCTCGACGTTTAATTTGCCCATCGGTGGCGCGGCTCCGGAATTTTCGTTGCCCGACGCTTCCGGGAAACCGGTGACGCTGGAAGAGGTGAAAGGCGAAAAGGGGTTGCTGGTGATTTTTGCCTGCAATCACTGCCCATTCGTGATTCATCTGGCGGATGCCGTCGGCGATCTGAGTCGCGACATCGCAAAACAAGGAGTCGGCACGGTCGCCATCAATTCGAACGATGTGGAAAATTATCCGCAGGACGCGCCGGAGCTGATGGCTCCTTTCGCAGAGAAACACGGCTGGGATTTTCCGTATCTGGTCGATGAAACGCAGGAGATCGCGCGGGCGTATGGCGCGGCGTGCACCCCGGATTTTTTCCTGTTTGATGCGGCGGGTAGGCTTTTTTATGCGGGTCAGTTTGATGCCACTCGGCCAGGCCGGGGCGACACGGCCGATGGGGCGGATCTGCGCGACGCGGTGCGACGGATGCTGGCGGGGGAGCCGGTTTTAGAACGACCGTTTCCGAGCAGCGGCTGCAATATCAAATGGAAACCGGGGACAAAACCGGTTTGGTGGGACGCAGGGAACTGATCCCGTCTTGACCGTTTCGCCTGGGCGAAGATGCTTTGCGCGTGCGTTCGATTTTAATCACCGGTGGAAATGGCGGTCTCGGTCTTGGGATCGGCCGCTATTTTTTGCAACGGGATCCGGAAGCCAAGGTGTGGTTGGGCGTTCGCTCAAACCGGTCGGCAGCGGAATCCCTGGCGGCGGAGTTTTCCGAACGCTGCTTTCTCCTCGATCTGGAAGTCACGAAGGGCGATGCTTGGAAAATCGCGGTCGATCGGATTTTGGAAAACGGTGGGACGTTCGACGTTTTGGTGAACAATGCCGGGATGCACCGTGATCATCTGCTAGCGACTATGCCGGACGAGGCGTGGAGTGATGTGATCGGCGCCAATTTGGATTCGGTTTTCCTCGGATGTCGCGCGGCGATCGCTCCGATGATGCGGCAGCGTTTCGGAAGGATCATCAATATTTCTTCGCTGAGTGCGGTATTGCCACCGCTCGGGCAGACGAATTACGCGGCCGCGAAAGCCGGAGTCGTCGCCTTGACGCGGACCTTGGCAAAAGAAGTGGCGCGGGCGGGAATTACGGTGAACGCCGTGCTTCCCGGATACATCGAAACCGAGGCGCTGGGGGATATGGATGCCGAGGCGAAAAAACAGGCGCGGATGGGAATTCCGATGCGGCGTTTCGGGAAACCGGAAGAAATCGCTGCGGCAGTGTTTTTCCTCGCTTCCCCGGAAGCAAGTTATGTAACAGGCTCGTCGCTCAAAGCCGACGGCGGAATTTTTTAATCACGATCAACATGCAAGGCGCGGAACTCCGACAAAAGATCAAAGAAGTCATGGTGGAAGAGCTGATGCTCGAGATGGAACCGGTCGAAATCGGCGACGACACGCCGATCTTTGGCGGTGGCGGGCTGGGTCTTGACTCGGTGGACGCTCTGCAACTGGTGGTCGGGCTGGAAAAACATTTCGGTCTGAAGATCGGAAACTCCGACGCCGCGAAGCAGATTTTGACGAGCGTGGAAACCATTGCGGTCGAGATCGAGAAACCGTAGTGAAGGCGTTTTTGCTGTTTCTGCTCAAGCTCGGGCTGACGGTTTTATGTTTGGGGTGGGCGTTTTCTCAGATCGATCTGCAAAATTCGATTCTGAGCCGACCCGCTGAAATGGATTATCGCTGGCTCGCGGCAGGCGCCGGGCTGGCGGGATTGACGGTGATTTTCACGGCAATCCGTTGGTGGTTTTTTCTGCGAGCACAATCGGTTCAAGTCAGCATCGGTCGGGCGATCGAGCTGACGATGATTGGCAATTTGTTTAATCTGGTATCGGTCGGCGGAATCGGTGGCGACGCCGCGCGGATCCTGTTACTGATTCGCGATCATCCCGGTCGGAAGCTGGTGATCACGATGGCGGTGATGGTGGACCATCTCGCGGGCATGGTAACGATGGCGGGCGTTTTTTATGTCATTTCCGCAGTGCGCTTCGAGGCGTTGGTCGACCAAAGTGTCCTCGGAAAAGGCGTGATCCGGTTCGCTTGGTTTTATATGGGAGGCGGCTTGCTGATGGTCGCGCTGTTTTTTGTTTGTGCCTACCCGCCGATCCATAAACGGATCCACGCAAGCGGACGGATGGCTCGCTGGCCTTTCATCAAGCAGGTGCCTGAGATTTACGATGTTTATCGTAGAAACTGGAAGCTGACGTTGGCAGGGCTGGCGACTTCTTTCCTGATGTTGTTTTCTTATTTCATCTCCTTCTGGTGCGGCTTGAAAGCTGTTGGTGGTCAGGCGCCTGTCGAAACGGTGATCACGGCGATGCCGGTGATCGATTCGATCAGCTCATTACCGGTCTCGGTGGCCGGCGTCGGGGTGCGGGAGAAGCTTTTTGAAATCTTGATGTACGATCTCGCAGGAGTGACGGCGGAAGTCGCGGTCTCAGCTTCGCTGGCTGGGTTCGCCTGCAATGTGTTGTGGGCATTGCTTGGTGCGCTTTTCTTTCTGAAAAAACGCGACCGCATTCATGTTGCGGATCTTTCGGACTCCGAAGTGAAGTCGTAACGTTAATTGGCGGGTTCATCAGTTTTTTTCATCATCAACTCCGATCTTTCGAGGGTTTGATTGATACGTGATTTCATAAAACCACTCTTATTTGTATGTTTTTGTGGGATCTTGTGGGTGAACGTTTCCGTTTGTCACCTTCGTCAAAAGTCGAAAACAAACTTTTTTTACGTTTATTACGTCGTTCGAAATTTCGATTGATAAAAATATAAGTATCTGATCTGTCACATTTGTCAGTCATAACTGTCAAAAGTATAATACTTCGTTTCAATGGGGTTTGGCGGATGTGAGGGGGTTTTGAGGAACAATTCACAGTTCGTGGTATATCCGGTGCTTTTTTGAGGAGGTTCACGGATCAGTCGGGGAAGTGTACGTCATCTGTGAACTCGCATCCTTTATCATCATCCAAAATGTATATCTCAAACCGTAAAAGAACCAAGACGCGTCCCTTCGTAGCCGCGGGGCTCGCTGCGCTAACGTTAACGACCGGTGCTCAGGCACGGCGTACCACGGACACCAGTCCATCTCCGGATACCCAAACCACGACGGCGCCAACGACGCCGAAGATGTTTGATTTATCTACCGCCACCATCAGTGATATTCAGCAGGCAATGACCGAAGGGTCGCTGACCTCGGTCGAATTGGTCAGCCTCTATCTGCGCCGAATTCAGGCATACGATAAGTCTAGTACCGTTTCCCCGGTTCTGCCTCTGAACTCGGTTTTGTTTCTCAATCCCGATCTTCTGGAGGATGCAGCACAAGCCGATCGCCTTCGTAAGCAAGGTGTTGTGCTCGGGCCGCTTCACGGAATTCCGTTCCTGGTGAAAGGCTCTTATTCGATTAAAGATATGCCGATTTCTGGAGGTACGACTGGATGGAAAGATTTGATTACTCCGAACGAGGCGTGGTCTGTTCTGAAAATGCGTCAAGCCGGCGGGATCGTGATGGGTCACGCAAACATGGATACCTGGGCGAACTCAGCAACCAACTCGACCTCACAAATCAAAGGAAGCGTTCGCAGTGCTTATCTTCCAGGCGCACTCCCGGGCGGAAGTAGCGGTGGTTCCGGCGTCTCCTCAGGTGCATATCTCACCCATTTTGCGTTCGGTGGTGAAACCGGCGGATCGATTCGGAACCCGGGAGACCGTAACGGACTTGTGGCATATAAAACCAGTGGTGGATCGATTTCGGTTGATCGCATCATCGCCCTTGTTCCTGAGCGGGACGTCATCGGACCAATGACTCGCGCGGCGACAGACAATGCCGTGATTCGGGATATTGTCGGAAAACGCGACCCAAATGACATGTGGAATCCGGTTTTGCCATTGCTCACTGACAAACGTCCGGTGCCAGAAAGCGGCTTCGTTAAGGCGATTCAAGGTGCCACGCTTCGTGGTAAAAAGATCGGTATCATCGGAACTTATGTGGGAATGACCCATCCGAACCCAGGAGAAGGTGCCACCACCAACACGACCACTGCGCAAACCACCACGCCTGCAACGCTCGCGCTCGTCCAGCAAGCAAAGGCCGATATGGAAGCCGCAGGTGCCACGGTGAATTATGTGTTTATGCCTCCCCAGGTGAGTACGACTTATAACCGTGGCGCGGACGCTCCACAGCTTCGTCTGAATACAACGCCTTACAGCAACCAAGTCGCCGCGTATTCTTATCGCGGTTTGCTTGAGTCGGTGGTGGGTCGTCCGAATGATACTTACAGTGAACGTGCGGCAAAAGTTTTGGAAGCGGCCTCGTTGGTGACTTACATCAGCAGCACCCGCCGTGAAATGATGTATACCCAGGAATCCGACGGAACGTATGTCGCGGGTGAAGCGATCTCCTTCGCCTCTCCTGAAGGAATGGAGCATTACGCGGCGCGCGCTCAACAAAAGAACGCGTTCGAAGCATGGATGGATGCCGAAGGATTGGATGCCGTCGTTTGGCCGGTTTGGCCGAACAAAACCCGTACCTCCGGATCGATCATCGGCCGCGACTTGGTGAACTTCATGTATCTGCCAGCCGTGACCGTGCCAATGGGTAAGTTGACTCAAGTTGCCACGACCGACTATCCGGAAGGTGACGAACCGTCGACCTTGAATATTACTGGTCGTCTGTATGATGATGCAAAGGTGCTTAGCATCGCTTACGCTTACGAGCAGGCCACCAAGCATCGTTATTCGCCGCCGTTGGCTCCGCCGATCTCGGGAGAAGTGTTCAGCTTTGATCGCCAGTCGGTCAAGCCGTGGGTATCGGACTCGAAACCTCCTGTTCTCAGCGTCGCTCCGACGGTGACTTGGGGGCGCGGAAATGTGATCAACTTCACCGGAACGATCGCTGATGCCAGCGGAGTGGACCGGTTGGAAGTTAGTGTCGCGGGATCTCTCATTCCTGCGGTCATCGAAGGAAATACATGGAAAGCGGTTCTTCCGGCGGAGAGCGCTGCCAATGTGTTTATCTATGATACCAGTGTGGTGGATATTGTCGTGCTCGCAGTTGATGCGGCGGGCAACGCATCTTCCTCTTCGATGGACGTTAGTTTGTAATGATTTAAACCGGCCGCGGAGCGTCGATCCGCTTCGTTCCGCGGCTTTTTTCAGGTTTCCCGTTTCACCCTTTCCTATATGAATCGTTCAACGATCAAAATTATATCCATCGCATTTGGTGCGGTTGTGTTGACTGCCGCAGTGGTGACTTATGTCAATTTTGAGAAGTCGGTCCCCGCGGCCGATCCGCAGGTGAAAAAAAACACGCCGACCTCGCAGGGCGAAAAGATGGCGCCTGGCATGGACTTCGACGTGTGGAACAGCAGGATTGAATCAGCGGGTTTATCCGGATTTCGAGCGTTGATGGACGAAGCCATGCGCATTTCCGACCCAGCATTGCGTCACTTGGTGGTGACCCGGCTCGTCGACAAATGGTTGCTTGAGGACGCTCGTGATTTCACCAAGTATTTTACCTCGCTCGAAGTGGAAGGTGACGAACGGGCGCTCGCGGTGCTGGCTGATGCCCTTCAAGAATCTCTGACCAAACTGGATCCCGAGCGTGCGGCTTCCGACGATATCCTCGTCATTGTCCAAAGACTTATCTCTTATTTGGCGGGTACGGATCCCGGTAAGGCGTTGGAGTGGGCCAAGAAGTGGTTGCTGGATGACACTTTGGATTCTGCGTTGGTGTCGATCGCACGTGGAATGGCGAAGGGTGACATCCAACAAGGGCTTGATGTCATTTCTCAAATTAAATCACCTTTGCGTCGCAGTCAGGCACTGGCTTATGTCGGTGGAGTTTGGGCGGCGCGCGATCCGAATGCGGCGTTGAAATGGGCACTCGGCCTTACCAATGTTGCCGAACGGGCCCTCACGTTAAACTCGGTACTCGCCGTGTTGGCTCAAACCGATCCTTCAGGCGCAGCGGAAGATCTTCGCGAACAAGCGAGCCAAATCACCGAGCGGTACGCTCAGCAGCGGGCTGCCGATCTGGCGACGATGGGTCTGACCGAAGCGGACTTAGCGAACGATCCCGAAAGCTATAATGATTTGTTGGCCAGTGGTGGAATTCCACCGGTTTCTAGTCCAGACGTAGAACTGTTAGCGGAAGCGGGGACATTGATTGGTCTGAAGCTTGGATCGGTCAGTCCTGCGGAAGCGGTTGATTGGGCATTGTCATTGTCTGGGGAATATCTCCAGCTTAAGGCATTGTCTGGCGTGCTGGATGGCTGGGCAAAAATCGATCCGGTCGCGGCGTTGAACTATGTGAACGGGAATTATCCCAATAACGTGGATTTGGTTTCTTCCGTTTTTGCATCCTGGGCCGCCAGTGATCCGGTTGCCGCGGCAAAAGGGACCCAGTTGATTGCCGAGTCTTCTTATCAGGAGGCGGCACTCAATGTAACGATTGGGAAATGGGCCGTCAGTGATGTGAATGCTGCTGCGGATTACGTTAATTCTTTGCCTGCGTCTCAAGTTACGGATTCGATCAAGACCACTTTGGTGAAGGCGATGAGTCAGTCATCACCGGAAACTGCGTGGACTGTTGCTTACGGAATTTCTTCGGAATCGGCACAGTATAGCGCTCTGAAAAATGCGTTCGCGGTTCTCGTGACCAAGGATGTGGTAAATGCCGCGCAAATCCTTGAAAGAGATAAAGCGGGTCTTCCCGCTGCAACCTCCGAACGTCTCGGTGAAATGGTCGACGCCGTCGTGGGTAATTAATCCGCCTCCACCCGGCATTGTGAAAATAAATGACACCTCGGCGAGGTGCGGGCTCTTACGGCCTTTTGTCTCAAATATCTATCATCTGATTTAACTGATCTCATTCCATATCCTCTCCTTCATTCTTCAAGATTTCCCCATTAAACAACCATGAAACTACTGAAATACTCGCTCCTGGCCCTTGCTCCTATCGGTTCATTGTCCGCAGCAATCACAACATTCGATGCGACCGAATATGCGGTCAATTCGCCGCTGACCACTGTCCCTGGCTGGACGGCTACGGAAACCGCTCCTGCCAATCAGCCGCTTTCATGGATTACTCCGTGGAGCAGCAACGGCGGAGTGGGCAATAAAGCCGGCGCGATCGGCGGATATTACAACAGTCCGGTGGCAGATAGTTATTCCGTTTCTTCTGCGGTTTCTCAAGCGATCAGCGGAACCTCGATCTCCTTTGACATGGCGATCCAAGACAGCACGAACGGAAATGTTGACGATGGTTATTATACCAATCGCGATGTTTTCGGTTTTAGTGTATCAACTTCAACGGGTGATGTTCTCGCCAGCCTGACCTTCACCCCGACCGCTCAGACGACCACGCCTGAAGGTGGAACTGCCGCTTCGTGGTTGGTTTCTTATACGGTTGCCGGTGGGACGACCCAGATGACAAGCATTCCGATGTATGAAGATGTTCAATATTTGGTTGAACTCTCATTCAGTGGAAGCGAGGTCACCATCGGTTTTGGTGCCGGTGAAGCGACCAATGTTTTCACCGCGACGATGACCGGTGTGGATTCGTCCGCAGAGATCGGCAGCGTTTCTTTCGATTGGGAAAAGTCGGTGGATGATCTCGGTGTTGCGTTGGATTTCGGCGACAATTTCGTCCGCTTTGATAACCTTGCGGTGACGATTCCAGAGCCATCCTCGGCGTTGTTGATGGGTGTGGCGTCTTTGGGGCTTCTGCGCCGCCGCCGCACGAACTAAGATTTTTGAGTTGAGCCATAACTGTGTGTTAGCCCGCGTCCGGTTTTCCGGGCGTGGGCTTTCGGGTTGATGGAGGAAAATTGATTTGGAGGTGCAGTCCGGTAGGACTGAGGCTAAGCTTTTGCCATGGCACATGTTCCTGGTTTAATCAGTCCATTCGAAAAAGTCGGTGGAATCGTATATTTTGCCCGAATGCTTTCCAAGATTCGATTGCACTCCAAAGGAGAGCTTCCGGAAGAATATGTTGAATATTTTGGCAAAGGCGGAAACCTGTTCGACGGCCGTTGCTGCCGGTTCTTGTCGATCGATCACCCGGAGCTGGTCGTACGAGTCAGTCAAGGCGGGACGGACGAAGAGATCCTGGAGTGGGCCTTTCAGGTGGGGCGGAAGCCGTCTGAAGAAGACATCGAGATCTGGAATGGATTCATGTCAAAGCGCGGCTGGAATGATGAATCGAGCGAGCGTTTGCAGTTCCGAATCCGCGAGGCGGGCATGCCGGAAGATGGAAGCATCCAGACGATGTTCCAATTTATCGATGCTGACGAAGGCAGGCCGATCAGACCCCGGTGATGCCGAGTTTGTTGTTCAGCTTTTCGATTTCGTCGGAAAGCTGGCCCCAACGGAAATAGCTCGTCTCCAGAGCTTTGGCGGTTTTTTCGACCTCGTTCGTTGTCTGGCGGAAACGTGAGCCGTCGTTGACGATGGCGGGGTCGGACAGTTTTTTCGTGAGGGAGGCTTGAGTCGCTTCGAGTTCGGCGATTTTTGCTTCGAGGGCTTCGAATTCCGCTTGGAGCGGCTTGAGCACTTTGGATTTCAGCTCGCGCGCTTCGGCCTCCATCCGGCGTTGTTCCTTGCGGTTCATGCCTGGAATCGGCGCGCTTTTGGTCGAGCCTGCCGCGTTCGAAGCCGCGTGAGCGGGGCCGGTTGACATACCGGTTCGGGTGGATTTCGCCGATGCGGCCGCTTGGTCTTCCGCGCTTTTATCGAGGTAGTAGGTGATGTTCCCTGCGTAGAGAACCGGTGCTTGGCCGGGTCTGAATTCGAGGGTTTTGGTCACGAGTGCATCGAGGAAATTCCGGTTGTGGGAAACGATCATCACGCTGCCGGGGTAGTCGATGAGCGCGCGTTGCAGCACGTCCTGCGATTGCATGTCGAGGTGGTTCGTCGGTTCGTCGAGGATCAGGAAATTCGCCGGGCGCAGCAGCATGCAGACGAGTGCGACGCGTGAACGTTCACCACCCGATAGCACTCCGATTTTTTTGAAAACGTCATCGCCTCGGAAAAGGAAACATCCGAGGAGGTTTCGCGCATGCGGCATGCTTTCGCGTGATGCTGCGGCTTCGACGGTTTCGAGGACGGTGAGGTTAGGGTCGAGTTCGTCCGCGTGGTTTTGGGAGAAGAACGAGGTTGCGACTTTATGGCCGAACGTGTGGGTGCCGCTGTCGGGTTCTTCCTGGCCGGTGATGAGGCGGCAGAAGGTGGACTTGCCGGCACCGTTCGGGCCGACGATGGCGAACTTTTCGCCTTTGCTGATTTCGAAATCGAAGCCGTTAAAAATTTGCAGCGGTCCGTAGGCTTTCGAAACGCCTTCCAGTTTCGCGACCGTGTGGCCGGAGTTCGGTGGTGGTGGGAATTTGAAATTCATCACCGCGTCGTCGCGTTCCGGCTGGGGGATACGCTCGATTTTCGCCAACATTTTGATCCGTGATTGGACGAGGGTCGCTTTGTTTGCCGAAGCGCGGAACCGGTCGATGAAGCGCTGGATTTCCGAGATTTCCCGCTGTTGCGCTTCGTATTGCTTCAGTTGGATTTCTTTTCGCAGGACCGACTCGCGTTCGAAGTAGGAAAAGTTTCCTGCGTATTCTTCAGCGCGGCCGTGAGAGAAGGCGATGGTCCGGGTGCAGAGTGTGTCGAGCAGCGCCCGGTCGTGCGAAATGAGCAGGATCGCCCCGGGATAGTTGATCAAATATTGCTCGACCCAGATTTGCGTGCCGATGTCGAGGTGGTTGGTCGGTTCGTCGAGCAGGAGGACTTCCGGTTCTTGCAGGAAAAGTTTCGCCATCGCGATCCGCATCTGCCAACCGCCGGAAAACTCCGAGCAGTCGCGGGTGAAATCTTTCGTCTGGAATCCGAGGCCTTTGAGAACCGACTCGATCCGCGGTTTCATCCGCGCTGGATCGGTCGCGTCGAGCAGCAATTCGAGCTCGCCGATTTCTTCCAGCAGATCGCCATACGGTGAGGAGCGTGGGTCGAGCTTTCCGAGTTCGTCCGAAAGGCGGTCGATTTTTTCGCTCAAGGCCATGGTTTCGCCGAAAGCGGATTCCGTTTCCTGCCAAAGCGTGCGGCCCTTTACGTGAATGCCTTCCTGCGGCAAATAACCGATGCGCGTTCCCTTCGGCGCATGGATTTGGCCGGAGGTGGCCGGGATGATTCCGGCGACGCATTTCATCAACGTGGATTTTCCTGCGCCGTTGTGCCCGGCGAAGGCGATGCGCTCGCGGGGTTGGACGGAGAAGGAAAGGTCGTTGAAAAGGACACGGGGGCCGAATTCGACGCGCAGAGCTTGGACGGAAATCATCTGGCGCGCAGGGTGCACGCGAGAGCGTCAGGGTCAACGCCGGAGATAGAATTGGGGGAACCTTTCCCGGGAATTGGTAAAATTTAATCAACTGCAAAAATAATACAGTAGCCGGTTGACTGCGGTGTCCGGATTTGGCGTGATGAGTGCCCCGGGTTCGGGGACATTCTGTATGAAAACTTTTTCTCAATCTTCCGCCCTGCCTTTGTTTGGGCTCTTGCTGGCAACCGGTTCGACCGCGTTTGCGCAAAATGCCAATGAGCCGGTTTCTCTGCCGGATTTGATTGTGGACAGCAATCCGTTGAAAAGGACGCTGTTTGAGCAAGCGCAGCCGGTTTCGGTATTGGAGGGAGAGGCATTGACGCTGAGTTTGGAGCCGACCTTAGGTGAGACGCTTTCGAAGACGCCTGGGGTGCGGTCGAGTTATTTCGGTCCGGGCTCGAGCCGTCCAGTGATTCGCGGGCTGGATGCGGATCGGATTCGGATTTTGCAAAATGGGCTGAATACCATCGACGCATCGGCGACGAGTGTGGATCACGCGGTGAGTTTTGATCCGGTCAGCGTTTCAAAAATCGAGATCGTGCGTGGACCGGCCACGGTGATTTATGGATCCAACGCGATCGGCGGATTGGTCAATGTGATCGACGATCGGATTCCGGATCAGAAAATCGAGGCCCCGGTTCAGGGAAGTATCGGCACGCGATACAGTTCGGTGAATGAAGGGATCGGCGGAGATTTCCAACTCGAAGGAGGGGTGGGCGGATTCGCTTGGCATTTGGAAGGATACAAACGGCAGAACGAAAATCTGAGCATTCCGGGATATGCGCGTTCTGCGCGGGAAAGAGCTGCGAATCCGCTGGCTGCCGGGGAAACCGAGGAGCGGGGAGAAATTGAAAATACGTATCTGAATACCGAAGGGTTTTCGGGCGGCGGCTCCTACATCTGGGACAAAGGATATTTTGGTTTGGCCTATTCCGGGTTCGATACGGACTACGGATCGCCGGTGGAAAAAGAAGTGAGCATCGATCTTGAGCAACGTCGCTGGGATTTTCACGGCGCATTTTACGAACCGGTTGAGGGGCTGAAGGAAATCCGCTATCGATTCGCGACCTCAGATTACGAGCACACGGAGTTCGAAGGTGAGGAAGCGGGAACGACTTTCACCAACCAAGGTTACGATGGGCGATTGGAATTCACCCACGAAAAATGGGGTCCATTCGAAGGAGTTTTTGGTTATCAAACGGAGCGCAGTGATTTCGAGGCAGCAGGTGAGGAAAGTTTCCTGCCGGAAGTGCTGACCAGCAGCCACTCGGCGTTTCTTTTCGAAGAGCTGGAAGTGAATGACAAAGTCCGCTTTCAGGGCGGTTTGCGTTACGATCATATCTCGGTGGAGGCCGAGCCATTCGATGCGTTCGATTCCCGGGAGCGTGAGTTTGACAATCTCAGCGGATCGCTCGGTGTGATCTACACGCCAAATGATGATTATGCGATCGCACTGTCATCCGCATGGTCGGAGCGCGCTCCGACCTATCAGGAATTATATGCGTTTGGTCCCCACGTCGCGACCGATTCGTATGAGATTGGCGACGATGAGCTGAAGTCGGAAGAAGTCATTGGATTGGACCTTTCGCTGCGCAAGCGCACCGGTTGGGTGACGGGAAGCGTGACCGGTTTTTATAATCATTTCAACCGGTTCATCGGCCAGTTCCCAAATGGTGCGCAAGATTCGGAAGGACGTGATGTTTATGAATACCGGAGCACCAAAGCCGAATTTTTCGGTGCGGAGCTGGAAGCGACGGTTCATTTGTTCGGCCCCATCGAAGCACCTGTGGAGAACGCGGAACCGGCTCCCGTGGAGGACCGGCTCGATCTTGAGTTTAAGGCGGATTATGTGCAGGCGAATGATAAGGAAACCGGTGATCCTCTGCCGCGTATTTCTCCCTTCCATCTGAGCACTGCGCTCGATTATCACCGTGGAGCATTCGGCGCGCGGGTGGAAAGTGTCTTTTCGGCCCGCCAGAACGAAACGGCGGAAAATGAGTTGCCGACGGACAGTTATGTCATGTTTAACGCTGCGTTGACTTACACTTGGGTTTCGGGGCCGGTGACGACCGATTTTTATGTCAAAGGAGTGAACCTCACGGATGAGGAAGCACGCGAACACACCTCGTTCCTAAAAGATGTGGTTCCGCTTTCGGGTCGCGGTGTGGTCGCCGGAGTGAAAATGGCGTTCTGATTTTTCTGGGCTGCGTATACGAGAATGCCCCGATCTGCCGGTTGGATGGCAGATCGGGGATATCGCGTCCGATCAATCGCCAACGCTTGAGGGATCGCCGAAGACGTAACCTCGGGCGAGTTTTTCATACGTCGCGAGTTGGGTGATGATCCACGAGTGGTCGCGTCCCAGTTCTTCGGCCATGATCTTGGCGACTCGGGGAGCGGCTTCGATGCTGGCGCGAGCGTTCAGCAACAGGCAACGGCTGCGACGGGCAAGGACGTCTTCGAGCGTGCGTGCCATTTCTTCACGGACGTGCCAGCGGACTTCGGCCACGGTGAGGCCGAGTTGAGGATGGATTTTTTCAGGTTCCGCGAGGGCACGAATCGCCGCAGCATCGGCACCGTAGGGTTTCAGATTCGGCTCCGGGATGACGGTGCGGGACCAGCCGCGAATTTGAAGCGTTTCAGTTTCGCATCGCTTCTGATCCACGCCGGAAACCATTTCGGCTTGATCGATCACGTCCTCGGCCATTTTGCGGTAGGTTGTCCATTTCCCGCCGGTCACGGTGATGAGTCCGCTATTGCTGACGAGGATCGTGTGATCGCGGGAAATGGCGGCGGTATTCGTGTCGTCCCCGGATTTTACCAACGGACGCAGACCGGCGAAAATGCTGAGAACGTCTTCGGGTTTTGGATCTTTGGTGAGATACTTCGCGGCGTGCTCCATGACAAATGCGACCTCCGATGCGAGTGCTCGTGGTTCCATGGATTTTTCGTGAAGCGGGGTGTCGGTCGTGCCGACGACGACGCAGTCATGCCACGGCACGGCGAAGAGCACGCGACCATCGGCCGTTTTCGGAATCATGATCGCCGCATCCCCGGGAAGGAATTCCTTAGGTAAAACGATGTGAATTCCTTGGCTGACGGTGACCATGGGTTTCGAGTTGCCGTCGTCTTTGGCGCGGAGGTCATCGACGTAGATACCGGTCGCGTTGATGACGCAGAGCGCGTGGATTTCAAAGTTCTCACCGGATTCCCGGTCCTCGACGGTGACACCGCTGACGAGACCATCGGTTTTGAGCAAACCGGTACATTTTGCATAGTTGAGGATTTTTGCCCCCAAGCCAGCGGCGGTCTGGGCGAGATTGACCGCGAGGCGTGAGTCGTCGAACTGTCCATCATGATAAACCACGCCGCCGATCAGGTTTTCTGTTTCGACCGTGGGAATGCGGCTGACGGTTTCTTCTTTCGACAGCCATTTGCTTGGGCCGAGGCCGAGTTTGCCGGCGAGTTGATCGTAGACCTTCATGCCGATGCCATAGAACGGACCTTCCCACCAACTGTAGTTCGGAATGACGAACGACAAATCGTGGACCAGGTGGGGCGCGTTTTTCGTGAGCCTTCCGCGTTCGCGGAGGGCTTCCAGGACGAGCGAGACATTTCCCTGTTGCAGGTAGCGCACTCCGCCATGGACGAGCTTGGTCGAACGGGATGATGTTCCTTTTGCGAAATCCGCCTGTTCTAACAGAACGACCGAGTGGCCGCGCGAAGCGGCGTCAACCGCCGCCCCCAGACCGGTTGCTCCGCCGCCGATGATGCAGAAGTCGAAAGGTTTTTGAGCGTTGCGGATTTGATTCAGATGAGTTTCTCGTTTCATGATTCTTGGACGGGGAGTTCCCAGGCTTTGGCGCGTTCAACGGCACGCTGCCAGCCGGCGGAAAGGGCTTTCATTTCCTGATCCGGGCGTTCCGGTTCGAAGTGGGCACCGGCTTTCCAACGTGCGACAATATCCTCTTTGCTTTCCCAAAAGCCAACGGCAAGTCCGGCGAGGTAAGCCGCACCCATGGCGGTCGTTTCCACGTTGTCCGGACGAACGACGTTCACTTTTAAAAGGTCGGCTTGGAATTGCATCAACGGCGTGCTGCGTGAAGCACCGCCATCGACGCGGAGTTCTTTAATTTCGATTCCGCTGTCCTTCACCATGCATTCGGCGAGGTCCGCGCTTTGGTAGGCGATGCCTTCGAGTGCGGCCCGGCAAAAGTGCGCCCGGTTGGTTCCGCGTGTCATTCCGACACAAGCGCCGCGAGCATAGGGATCCCAATGAGGCGCGCCGAGTCCAGCAAATGCGGGGACCATATACATGCCGCCGGCGTCCGGCACGCTGGCCGCGAGCGAGCTGCATTCTTCGGCGCTGGAGACGATTTTTAATTCGTCCCGCAGCCATTGGACGACCGCGCCGCCCATAAAAATCGAGCCTTCCAGCGCATATTCGGTTTTGCCCTTGATGCGCCACGCCACGGTGGTGAGCAGGTTGTTTTTCGAGGCGATGGCTTTTTCGCCGGTGTTCATCAACATAAAGCAGCCGGTTCCATACGTGTTTTTAACCATGCCCGGTTCGAAGCAGGCTTGGCCAAAAAGCGCGGCATGTTGGTCACCTGCGATGCCCGCGATCGGGACACCTTTGGTGGAATTTCCATAAACCTCGCTGGAGTCTTTCACCTCGGGCAGCATGATGCGCGGAATATTGAGAGTGCTGAGAATTTCATCATCCCAATCACCGGTGTGGATATTGTGAAGCAGCGTGCGGGACGCGTTCGTCGCATCGGTGACGTGGACGAGCCCATCGGTGAGCTTCCAGACGAGCCAGGTATCGATTGTTCCGAAAAGCAGGTGGCCGGCTTCCGCGTCGGCGCGCGCACCTTTGACGTTTTCGAGAATCCAGCGAAGCTTGGTTCCGGCGAAATACGGATCAAGGCGGAGACCGGTTTTTTGGGTAAACATTGGATCCAGCCCTTGCTCTTTCAGC
Organism: Akkermansiaceae bacterium UBA1315; assembly: GCA_002307065.1. Classification (GTDB taxonomy): domain Bacteria; phylum Verrucomicrobiota; class Verrucomicrobiia; order Verrucomicrobiales; family Akkermansiaceae; genus Luteolibacter. The sequence continues at coordinate 112,731 of DBTN01000004.1, forward strand.
TTTGAGCAATAATCCGCAGTGCGGCGGTCTTGCCAGACAATCGCATTGTAAACCGGTTTGCCGGTGCGTTTGTCCCAGACGACCGTCGTTTCCCGTTGGTTCGTGATCCCGATCGCGGCGAGGTCACGGTGGCGAAGATCCGCCATGCCAAGCGCTTCGGCTTCGGTGGAAGATTGGCTCGACCAAATTTCCATCGGGTCATGCTCGACCCAGCCAGGCTTGGGATAAATCTGGGTGAATTCTTTCTGGCTGACGGCCACGACTTTTCCCGCGTGATCGACGATCAAGGCGCGCGAACTGGTTGTGCCTTGGTCGAGGGCGAGGATATATTTCTGAGTGCTCATGGATTTTTGGGTTTGATGTTGTTAGATTCTGTTAGATAGGGATTTCAAATTCCGAAAAGAGATCGATAAAGGAGCGCGCCCGTGATGCCGCCAAGGATCGGGGCGACGATCGGGACCCAGGCATAACTCCAATCCGAGCTGCCTTTCCCGGCGATCGGCAAGAGTTGATGGGCGATGCGCGGGCCCAGATCGCGGGCCGGATTGATCGCGTAACCGGTGGGTCCGCCGAGGGAAATGCCCATGGCGAGTACGAGCAGGCCGACTAAAAACGGACTGAACCACGTGCCGACCACGCCTGCGAGCGATGGCGTCACCGCATCTCCCAAGACTTCCGCTGGGACACCGGAACGGATTTGTCCGATCGCCAGGATGCCGAACAGAAACATGGCGGTGGCGATGAATTCCGTGATGAACGCTGCGTGGATTTTACGAATCGCCGGGGCAGTCGAAAAACACGCGAGCTTACCTCCTTGGTCTTCGGTTTCTTCCCAATGGGCGAGAAATGCGAGCCAGACGAGTGTGGCGCCACAGGCACCGCCTGCGACTTGTGCCCCGAGGTAACCGGGAACTTTATCCCATGGGAAATCTCCGAGCGTCGCCAAGGCCATGGTGACCGCAGGGTTGAGGTGAGCGCCGGAAATACGGCCAACACAGTAGACGGCGAATGCCGCGGCAAGGCCCCAGCCGGTGGTGATGACGATCCAGCCGCTGGCCTGAGCTTTGCTTTTGTTCAGCACAACGCTGGCGACGACTCCATTTCCTAACAGGATAAGAATGGCCGTGCCGACGAATTCAGCAAGATAAGGATTCATGGGTTTTGGGATTTTATAAGTTTTAGCACAGATATGACTTAAAAGCGATAAGAGACGGTGAGTCCGGCCCAGCCTTCGTCGTCGGTGTCCTGAGTATCGAGAGCGAACGCGTATCCGAGGGAGGGTCGGAGCGTGAGGTTTTCCGAAAGCGCGATCGGGACGCCGACTCCGAGCGTGAGGTTATCGAGGCCATTCCCGGCGGCGCGGTAGTTTTCCGAAACACCAAGTGCGACGTAACTTTCGAGCTTGAGCTGGCGGTTCAGTTCGAGCGAGTGGTTTACTTTCAGTTCATGATACCAACCCTCCGTTCTCGCATTGTAGGAGAACCAGGTGGATGCGGAGAACCCGGCGCCGAGGTCTTTGCTGAGTTGGAGGTAGTATTCCTCGCTATCCACTCCGTCTTCGCCGGGGAAATGATACCAAATCATCCCGACGGATGCGGTCAAAAATCCGAGATCCTTGTGGAGATAAACGCTCGGAGTGAGTTCGCCGTATTCGCCATTGAGCGAGTTTCCACTGTAGAGATTGAAGTGAAACAAGTCAGCGATTTCGAGATCGAGCGCACCCCAGAAATTCGCTTCGCCAGCGGAGGAGTCCGCGCCGCGATAGACGTGAAGGGTTTCGTAACCGGCGTGAAGCGAGGCTTCAATGACGCTTTCGGCCGCTCCCGATTCGGGGATGATGGCGGATTGGATTTCGGAAGTGCCAGCAAAGGCAGGTGAGCCGAGCAGAAGGCCGACGCAAACGAGGGAATTGGGTTTCATGGGTTTGGATTTGGGTTATTTCAGGATTTTTCAAAACAAGATCCAACAAACTTTGGATTTCATTCATTAAAAAGACGCTGAATTCGCAGGAGATCAATGGTAAATCCCGTGGCGAATTTTTGTTGAAGTGACGTATTTCCAAGCAAATCCAAGCGTCGGACAAAGCGATGACCGGTTTGGTGGTAAACCCAAGCGATTCCCAAACTTATCCCGCCAATTCCCAATCATTTGGCTTGGATTTTATTGGGAAAATAATTTACGTTTCTCGTCATCATGCCGATCTCCGAACGCCAGCGTCAGATTCTTCACCGGATACATCAGAGTGGATTTGTCCGAAATTTCGATCTTACTGAAGAATTCGGCGTTTCGGATGAGACGATCCGTAAAGATCTGACTGCGCTGGAGCAGCTTGGGCGCGTGGTGCGAAATCATGGTGGGGCGACCTTGCCGGTGCATGACCGGTTGGATCTGCCGTTGCCGGAAAGGACGGCGATCAATGAGCGGGAGAAGGAAATGATCGCCCTTGCCGCTGCGGATCTGGTTTCGTCGAGAGAGACGATTTTCCTCGATGCGAGTTCCACGGTGCTTCGGCTTGCGGAGCATTTGCCGCCCATTCCGTTGACCGTGGTGACGAACGCCCATCACATTGTCGTCAGTCTCGCAAATCGGAGCGATCTGACGTTGGTGTGCACGGGTGGGACTTATGAAAATCAATCTCGGAGTTATACCGGAGCGATGGCGGAAGATGCGTCAAAACGGTTTGTCATCCGCAGTGCGTTTCTTGGGGTGGATGCGCTTGATCCGGAGCGCGGTGCGATGGATGTGAACCACGGGCACGGCGTTTTAAAGGAGCGGCTGATCGAAAGGGTCGATCGTGTGATCGTGTTGGCGGACAGCACCAAGTTGGGGGCTCGCAGTGCTTACCGGTTCGCGGATGTGAAAGATATCGATATCCTTGTCACCGATTCTGCGGCTTCACCGGAACTCATTGCGCGATTCGAGTCGCAAGGGGTGCAGGTGATTCTGGCGGGTGGGCCGAAGAGTGGGAAATCGAAGGGTTGATCAGAACGAAACGCGGAGGCGGGGAGGTCGCGGAGAGAGTCGGGGAGAATTAGAGATATAAAAAACTCATGTAGATCTCTCAGCGAACTCTGCGTCTCCGCGTTTCGTTAATGAGACACGCAGTCCCAATTTTTTAGAAACGCTTCGATTTCCCGGAGGACCGCTTCGCACCGTTTGTCCCACTTTGCCGTGTTGCGGAGGATGAGGACGCTTTCGCGCAGACCAGTGAAATGGATTTTTTCGGCGCCTGCTTGGCGGAGTTCGTCGAGTTCGGCGCGGAGCGTTTCGTAGAATGCGAGTTCGAAGCCGTTGCCCGCTTCACTGGCGGCGCGGATCAAGCTGACGGTGACCGGTGGCGCGAGCGGTCGTAGGTTGTCGGCGATGTTTTGGCAGCCGATTTTGATCAGCATTTTGCGAACGCGGTCGTACAGATCTTCGAGCAACAGAAGGCGCAGCGGGCACTTGGTTTCGAGATATTGAAAAATGCCGCTGCGGATCTCGGCGATGAACGGGAAATCCTTTTGGTCCGCAGCCTGGGCGGCGCGGAGCAGTGCGCTGTCGAGCCACGCGGTGTCATACTCGATCACCTGATGGCGGCCGATTTGCAGAGCGGGGCGACTTTTAAGAAAGGAAATCACAGATCAGTCTTTGAAAAGGCGGCGTTGGAAAGGATCGCGGGCGGCGCGGCGGGAGAGGGATTGGATTTCGGCGATGAATTCGTTCACGTCTTCAAATTGCCGATAAACGGAAACGTAGCGGACGTAGGCGACCGGGTCGATTTGGTGGAGCTTGTCCATCACCTTGCCGCCGATGTTTGCGGACGGGACTTCGCTGAGGTGGTCTTTGTGGAGATCGGTGAGGATTTCCTCAACCGCGCGGTCTAACCGGTCCATGGGAACCGGTCGTTTTTCGCAGGCTTTGATCAGGCCGCTCATGAGTTTTTCGCGATTGAGCGCCTCGCGGGTGCCATCGCGTTTCACGACTCGGAGCTCGGTGCGTTCGATCTGCTCGTAGGTCGTGTAACGATAATTGCATTTCAGGCACTCGCGCCGCCGACGAATCGAGGTGCCGTCCTTGGAGGATCTCGAATCGAGAACCTTGTCTTTGAGGGAACCACATTGAACACAACGCATAACAGACCGGTCTTGGGCGACCGGTTGCGATGCTAATTCAATATCTGGTAGGGTCAATCCGGAAACGCCGCCATATTTAGTGAAGCAGTCCGGATATTACCGAAAGATTAAGGGGATTTTTACAAAATCCGGTTTAGCTTTCGAAATACGTGTATCCAGCGAGGCCGGTGCGGTACATATCGAGGATTTCGCGACGTTCTTTCGGGGAAATGCGGCCATCGACGACGGCTTTTTCGGCGAAGGTGCGGAACCGGGTGACCAGTTCTTTCGGGTCGTATTCGACGTAGCTGAGCACGTCCGCGACGGTGTCGCCTTCGACTTCGTGGGTGTAAACCGGTTTGCCGTTTTCAAGGTGGACGCCGACGACGTTGGTGTCTCCCAACAGGTTGTGGAGGTCACCGAGGGTTTCCTGATAGGCGCCGACGAGGAAAGTCGCGAGATAGTATGGCTCGTCCGGCTTGAGATCGTGGAGTGGCAGAACTTTCGCGACGTCTTCTTTGTCGATGAAGCGGTCGATTTTTCCGTCGCAGTCGCAGGTGATGTCGGCGATGACAGCGCGATGTTTCGGTTTTTCGTCCAACCGGTGGATCGGCATGACGGGGAAAAGCTGGTCGATCGCCCAGGAATCCGGGAGCGATTGGAAGAGGCTGAAGTTTCCGTAGTAGAAATCGACGAGGGTTGAGGACAGCTCGCGAAGCTCTTCCGGGATGTCATCGAGGTCAGCGATCAGTTTGGAAATGCGGTTGATGATGTGGAGGAACCACGCCTCGGCCAATCCGCGTTCACGGAGCGTTGCGCTGCCGTAGAAAAACTGGGCGCGCATTTGATCGCGGTAATAAACGGCGTCGTTGAAACATTCCTGCAGGTTCTTTTTCGAAAGGGCCTTGTTCACCTCGATGATGTTCAGCAGGTTTTGCGGCGCGTTTTGCGGAATCGGCGGAACGGTTTCGCTGGTCTGCGCGCTGGTGACGTCGAGGATGTTGAAGACGAGAACCGAATAATAAGCGACCACCGCGCGACCGCTTTCGGAGACGAGGTTCGGGTGGGAGACGCCAGCTTTGTCGCAGACCTGGCCGACGACTTCGACGATGTCAGTGCAATACTCGGCGATCGAGTAGTTGCAAGATGAGGCGAAATTCGTGTGGGATCCGTCGTAATCGACCGCCATGCCGCCGCCGATGTCGAGCACGCCCATGGGGGCTCCTTCTTTGACGAGGTCGCAATACATCCGGACCGCTTCCGTGCAGCCTTCGCGAATCGCAGCGATGTTTGGGATCTGCGAACCTTGGTGGTAGTGCAGCATTTTCAGGCAGCCGATGTAACCGGCTTCCTTCAATTGATCGACCACGTCGATGACTTGTGACGCGTTGAGGCCGAAGACCGATTTGTCACCGGCGCTTTCTTGCCAATGGCCGGATCCACGGGTGGAAAGTCGGATGCGGATGCCGAGGTTGGGCAGCACGCCGATTTTGCGGGAGCGCTCGAGAATCAGGTCCAACTCGCTTGGCATTTCCAAAACGAGCATGATTTTCAGGCCCATTTTTTGCGATTGGAGAACCAGATCAATGAATTCTTCGTCCTTGTAGCCGTTGCAAATGATGTAGGCTTCCGGATCGTGCATGTGCGCGAGCGCGGCGATCAACTCGGGTTTCGAGCCGGCTTCGAGGCCGTAGTGATATTTTTTTCCGAATTCGGAAATTTCTTCGATCACCTGGCGCTGTTGGTTCACCTTGATCGGGTAAACGCCGCGATATTCGCCGGTGAAACCGGTGTCTTTGATCGCTTTGTGGAAAGAAGTGTTAATTTCAGTGATCCGCGAATGCAGGATATCCCGGAAGCGCAGCAGAACCGGCAGGTGCGTGCCGCGATCGCGGAGGCCTTCGATCACTTCAAAAAGTGAGACGTTTACTTCCGCGTCGTCATCGGTCAGGCGCACGGTGACGTGGCCTTGTTTGTTCACTCCGAAAAAGTTGTGACCCCAAGTATCAACGCCGTAAAGTTCAGCGGATTTTTCCGGGCTCCATGATTTTTCGCCGCGTTTGGAGGATTTCGCAGCAGCGGCGGTGGCGGACGGTGGGGTCATGATGGTTTCGAAGGATTCGGAGACGGATTGAAAAAACGGAGAAGGCTCAATGCTTATCATCGGATGTCGAACGATCAACGTCGAACATGGTGCCGATTGTGGAAATCGCCCGGAGATGAGATCACTCGGCTTTTGGTGAAGCAGGTTCTTTCCAATTGGGAAATTCGGCGCGGAGTTGCGCGCGGTACTTTTCGGCCTCGGCCGTTTCACCTTTCTTTTCGTGAGATTGGATCAACCGGTGGAGTGCAAGGGGTTTGAGATCGGCATCGACACTGAAACTCACGACTTTGAGATACTCGGCGGCAGCCCGTGAAGGGTCGCCCTCCCGCATGAAAAGATCTCCGGAGAGAATCTGCAAACCGGCTTGGGTGCGGCCTTGCGGGTGAAGGGCGGCGCTTTCGTCGGCGACTTGGCGGGCTTCGGCAGGGCGATTGAGCATCAGAAGCGCGCGGCCCCGGTCGAGCAATCCATCGGCTTTCCACGCGGCGTTTTCCTCCTGGGCGAGCACATTGAGAGCGGCGGCGAGAGCGGGTTCAGGTTTTCCGAGTTCGAGCTCAGCTTTGGCGAGGTAGCGCCAGACTTCTTTGGGGGTTTCGCGAGGTTCCTCTGGATTGGAAACCAGGGTGAGAAACCGGGCGGCGGATTCGAAGTCTCCGGCGTTGTAGGACTGCATGCCCGCCCACTGGATCGCTTGGGATGGGATGTCGTCCTGGTATTTTCCTTCGATCGCGAGATTGATTTCTTCGATCAGTTTCGGCGGGTCTTGGCCGGCGAAATATCCGAGCGCGAGTAAAATGCCTGCGTGTTTTTTGTAAGCTTCCGGACTGAGCGTGCGGGCTTTTTCGAGGTAAGGGACGCTTTCTTTGGCGGCGTTTGTTTTTACCATTCCCCAGCCGATCCAATAATTGGCTTCTCCTTCGAGTTTGTCCGTCAGGTCCGCGACGTTTTCTAAAAGTCCGCGGTAGCGGGCGACCATGTCGGTCGTGTTTCCTTCGGCGCGGCGCATCCGGGCGGATTCGAGCCAAGCGAAGGAGGTGAACTCGTCTTTGTTTTTGGATGCGATCAGCTTGTCGAAATCGGCGATCGCTTTGGAAGGTTCGGAAGTTTCTGCGAAAGCCATGGCGCGTTTGGCGATGGCGGAGCGGATGAGCGGATCTTGTGGATAGGCGGCGATGAATTCGCTCAGCGAACGGATTCCTCCTTGCGGGTCACCGGTTTCGGCAAGGCACCAGCCGCGTTGGTAGAGAAGGGTTTTCCGGTTTTCGTCGCTCAGAGAAGACGCTTCGATTTCGCTGAAAACTTTCGCCGCTTCGGCGTTTTGTTTGTTTGCGAAAAGCGCGCCCGCTTTCATCAGCAAAGCGGTGTGAATGCGTTCGTCCGCAGGCCGCGACGCGCGGTAGATTTGTAGGAAAGCATCGACCTGGTCGGGGATGTGACGTCCTTCGATTTCGAAAAAGCACAGCAACCGGTAGTAGGACGCTTGGAACGCGAGGTCGTTTTCCGGGGGCACGAGACGTTCCACTTCGCGGAAAAGATTGAGCGCTTCGCGCGGCTGCTTGAGCTGGCGGTAGGTGCGGGCGGCGATCATCAGGCGAGCCGCTTCTTGCAGGCCTTCCGCTTTGATCGAGCTACGTTTAAAAATATCGATCACTTCGCGATATTCCTGCTTCTCGAAGTGATTCTGCATCAGCGCCGTCTGGGCTTCTGCGCGGAATTTTTCCATGCCGCTGGTCGTCAAGACGAGCTGGAGATATTTTTCCGAGAGGGCATTTTCGTCGAGTTTCTGCGCAGAGCGGGAGGCACCCATCGCCGCCTCGGCTCGGTATTCGGCGGAATATCCCTGGGTGGAAAGCACGCTTTCGAAGTGCTTGAGGGCGTCTTGGAATTTGCCTGCTTTGTAGGCGATGTGGCCGAGAGCGAGTTTCGACTGGGCGATGTAAAGGCCGCTTGCCCGGCTATCGATGACTTTTTGAAACGAGCCGATCGCCTCGCGGTCGCGGTCGAGCAACCGGTAGCAGCTTCCGGCGAAATAAAATCCGCGTGGCGCGTCTTCCGGTTTGGCGGCGTTTGTTGCGTATCGTTCGAAAAGAGGTGCGGCGAAGGCGTATTCGCCCTTGTTGTAATGGTCGATCGCGAGCGTGTAGGCACCGGCGGCGGCGTAGATGCCTGTGCCATACCGGTTGAGGAGCGTGTGAAAGCAGCGTTTTGCTTGGTCGATCTGGCCGCTTTGGTAATAACTGTAGCCGAGGTAAAGCCAGGCCGGTTCGGCGTTCGGGTGTTCGGAAAACTCGTTCAGGTATTCGTTAAAAACCTGGGCGGCGCGCTGGTATTGCATCATCCGGGTCTGAGCGTCCGCGCTTTTTTGGGCGTCATCGTAAAGCAGCTTGCCTCGGAGATACAGGTCATTGCCCGCGTCTTGTTCGAGGACAGGATTGACCGGTCGGGCGACGGGTGGCTGGGCCACGAGGGAAACCGGGGCGAGAGCGAGGAGGGCGAGCGCGCGTTTCACGATGTGGGGAATTTCGCCGAGATGGCGCAAGTTTGCTTTCAATTTTCGCCAGGGCGTTGCGTCGCGAAGGAAATGTTCCAGATCCCCGCTTTTTGGCAGGTATCGATCACTTCGACGATGCGTTGATAAGGGACACCGCCATCACCACGGATGCGGACCGGTTGGTTCTGATATTGTTTCGCGATGGCGGAGAGCTTTTCGTTCAACTGTAGCAGATCGACGCTGAGTCCTTCGACGCGGATCGTGCCGTCATTGAGAATATTGATGATGATTTCGCCGCGCTGGCGGCTGGGGTCCGCGCCTTCCTCGGCCGTCGGCACGGAAACGCTGAGTTCGGTTTCCTGGCGGGTGAACTGCCAGGAAATGATGAAAAACGCCAGCAGCAGGAAGAGAATGTCGATCATCGGCGCCAACTGCATCGGCGCGGGCTCCGGTTTGGAGTAGGAAAATTTCATCCGAGCGGAAAGTTAGATGCCGTGCAGATCCGGGCGCTCCACGCCGAGCGGGGCGTTTGCTGCCGGTGCTTGATAACCGTATTCTTCGCGATTCCGTGGCGGCGTTGGATAGGAGGGACCGGTTGGGCGTTGCTCGACTTGGGAGGAAAGCAGCGCGATCAAATGGGTGGCTGCTGCTTCGAGTTCGCTGACGTATTTGTAAACCCGACCGCGGAAGATCGCATAAAAAATCAGCGCCGGAATGCTGATCGCCAGACCGCTTGCCGTGGTGATCAGTGCTTCGGAAACTCCGGAGGCCAGTTCCATTTGGCGCACGCCTTGGACTTCTCCGGCGGAAATGGAAATGAACGACTTGATCATCCCGATGACCGTTCCGAGCAAGCCGATCATCGGCGCAATCGCTCCGATGTCAGCGAGGTAGGTGATCCGTGAGCTGAGAGAGCCCGCTTGGCGTGAGCCCTCCGCACTGGCGAGTTCGCGGACTTCGTTGAAAGAAGCGCCGGGATTTTTCGTGAGGAAATCCAGCGCGCGGTGGGTCACGCGGGCGATCGATTCGTTTTGCCGGTGGCAGTAACCGATCAGGCCGAGGAAATCGCGTTTGCGGATCATGGCTTCAGCCGCGTTCATGAATCGGTCACTGACCACCGCGTTGCGCCGAATCGTCATGAGGTACGTCAGAATCAGCAGAACGGTGATGACCGAGAGGACGATGAGCGGGTACATCATCAGCCCGCCTTTCGCGAAAACGGTCAAAAAGTTCGTTTCGGTGGGGGCGGCTACCGGTTCGGCGGCGGAAAGCGAAAGCGCGGTGAGCAGAACTCCCGCGGTGGTCAAAAGAAGGCACTTCATGAAGTTGGGGAAAACAGTTAAACTCCCGGTGGGGCTATAGCAAGCCCGGGCTCTGAATCGTCAGATTACAGCAAAAACCGGAGCGACCTTTCAACGTAGCAGGTTCCGCACGTTTCGCCAGCCGTGGGTGATTTCGATTTGAATTCTCGGATTCCCGCTGTTCGATGAAGCCCGCGAATGTCCGCCATCGATTTTAAAGCCAAGCTCCGCGAGGTGCCGCACCAGCCGGGTGTCTATCTGATGAAGGACCGGATGGGCTCGATCATCTACGTCGGCAAGGCGCGTGATTTAAAAAAACGGCTTTCGTCGTATTTCATGGCGTCGCGAAAAACCCGCTCGGACCTGAAAACGCGGGCGCTCATCGATACGATCGTCGATTTCGAATTTCACGTCGTTCGCAATGAACAGGAATCGCTGCTGCTCGAAGGCAAGCTGATCAAGGACTACCGACCGCGCTACAACGTCGCATTTCGCGATGATAAACGGTTCCTGTTGGTGAAGATCCGGTTGGAGGATCCTTGGCCGCGCTTCGTGACGACGCGGATGAAAAAAGACGACGGCTCGCGTTATTTCGGCCCATTTCCCCATTCCGGCGCGCTGCGCGAAACGTTGTCTTGGCTGAATCGCAGCTTTGGCCTGCGCGTCTGCCGCCCGCTGGTGCCGGGTGAAATCGACTACAAACATTGCAACGCTGACATCATCCGAAAGTGCTCCGCGCCGTGCGTCGGCCGGATTGATCGAGAAGGGTATCTGTCGAAAATCGAAGAAGCCTGCCGGGTTTTGGAGGGAAAAGGAAAACGCGAGGTGTTCGATGGATTGCGCGCGGACATGAGCAAGGCGGCCGAAGCGCTCGATTTCGAAAAGGCCGCGAATCTCCGCGATATTTTGCAAAACCTGGAAAAGACGCTCAGTCCGACCCGGCAGTTCACGCGCGGTCGCGGCATCCAGACGACCGTTAAACCGACGGAAGATTTGGCCGAGCTCGGTGAGGCGCTGCATTTGGAAGGCCCGCCGCGGGTGATGGAGTGTTTTGATATTTCGAACGTATCTTCCAATCACATTGTGGCGTCGATGGTGCGGTTCACCGACGGAAAACCGGATAACCAAAATTACCGGCGTTATCGGATTCGCACGGTCGAAGGGCAGGACGATTTTGCCTCGATGGCCGAGGTTATCCGCCGACGGTATTCGCGGATTCTGATGGAAAACGCCGCCGTCGATCCGGACGCGGAAATTTCTCAGGAGGGAGTGATGGAGGCGCAGCGGCGGCTCGCGCGGGAAGGGCGGGCGAAAATCGTGCTGCCGGATCTGGTGATCGTCGACGGTGGAAAAGGGCAACTCGGCATGGCGGTGCGTGAGTTAAACGCGCTCGGTTTGCACGAATTGCCAGTCATCGGTTTGGCAAAACAGCGTGAGGAAGTGTTTGTCCCGGGGCAAAGTGAGCCGATCTTGATTCCTCACGATCGCGGTGCGCTCAAGCTTCTTCAGCGCATCCGCGATGAGGCGCACCGGTTCGCGAATGGCTACAACGCGCTGCTTTACCGCCGACGGATGAAGGAAAGTCTGCTCGATGACGTGCCCGGTGTTTCGCCGAAGAAAAAGCAATTGTTGCTCGCGAAATTTGGAAGCGTTCAGCGCATCAAAAAAGCGACCGCCGCAGACATTGCGACGATTCCTGGGATTTCCGAAAAAACCGCCGGTGTGATTCTCGATTGGCTTTGCCGGGATGGTTGAGCGGGGTGGCGGATTACGGTTTCACTGCGGTGTATTCGCTGAAAACTCCCATCAGCGCCGTCCGTTTGACTTCGGTGAAACCTGCCTGGCTGAGCGCAGCTTGGACTTCCGCCGGGCGGACGCAGCTATCCATGGTTTCCCAAAAATAGACCATCATCTCTTCGGCTTTCTTGCTGCGGGTGAGCACGCGGGAGAAAAAGGGATAGATGCGGCCGAAGTAGAGGCGGAACAAAAATGAACCCCATTTCCCATCCGGTCGCGTCGCTTCGAGAATGAGAACTTTCCCGCCGGATTTCAGCACGCGGTGAAATTCGATGAACGTCGTTTCCAAATCGGCGAAGTGACGGAGCGCGTATCCCACGGTCAGAAAATCATAGGTGTCGTCCGGGAGTGGCATCGATTCCGCGCCGCTCTGGACGAAGGTCGCGTTGAGCTTTTTTTTCGCCACGCCGATCATGCCGTCGCTGGGTTCGACGCACGTGATGTCTTGATCGCTGCCAAGCACCTCTTTTGCTGCGACGGCCATCAAACCGGTGCCGGAAGCGACATCGAGAAGTTTCATCCCGGGAGCCAATCCGTGCCGGCGTTGGGCGTCTTTTCGATATAACTTGCCGGTTCCAAAAAATCCCCAACCTACCACCGGGTCATAATGTTCTGCGCCCTCGTTAAAAAGTTGTTTAACATATGCCGGGCGTTCCTCCGGTTTGGAGTATCGGTTTTCCAGAACAGGATGCGGAATCATGGCAGGAGACTGGCGATTTCCTTGGAAAGGTCAATGTTAAGTGATTCGGGCGTATGTGGGGTTGCCCTGATTTTCCAAAGAGTTATGTCAAATTAATCGTGCAGGAGATCAAAACTCGCAGTTCCCTGGGGTGCGGGCGAAAGGGATGACGTCACGGATATTGGTCATGCCGGTCACAAACATGAGCATGCGTTCGAAGCCGAGGCCGAAGCCAGCGTGAGGGACGCTGCCATATTTTCGCAGATCGGCATACCAACCGTAGGCTTCGGGATCGAGATGATGTTTTTTGAAATTCTCTAACAGAATCTCCAATCGTTCTTCTCTCTGACTGCCGCCGACGATTTCTCCGATGCCGGGCACGAGCACGTCCATGGCGGTGACGGTTTTGTTGTCGTCGTTCAGACGCATGTAGAACGGTTTGATTTCCTTTGGATAATTAAAAACGGTGACCGGTTTTTTGAAGTGTTCTTCGGTCAGCCAGCGTTCGTGTTCGGACTGCAGGTTGAGGCCGTATTCGACCGGATAGTTGAACGTTTTTCCACTCGCTTGCAGAAGTTTGACGGCCTCGGTGTAGGAGACGCGTTCGAACGGTCGGCTGGCGACGAACTCAAGGCGTTCCCTCAATCCCTTATCGACGAATTTTTCAAAAATCGCGAGGTCGCCTTCGTTGTGATCGAGCGCTTCCTGAACCAGATATTTGACCAATTCTTCCGCCAAATCCATATCTCCTTCGAGATCACAAAAAGCGACTTCCGGTTCGATCATCCAGAATTCGGCGGCGTGGCGTGAGGTGTTGGAATTTTCCGCACGAAAGGTCGGACCAAAGGTATAAATATTCGAAAGCGCACACGCGAAGGTTTCTCCTTCGAGCTGGCCGCTGACGGTGAGGTAGGCGCGTTTGCCAAAAAAATCTTCGGCATCGTTTGAAATTTGTCCGTCTTCCAAGGTCGTGACGCGGAACATCTCACCGGCTCCTTCACAATCGCTGGCAGTGATGATGGGAGTGTGGACGTAGATGAAATCCCTTTCCTGGAAAAACCGGTGAACGGCGTAGGCGATGCGGCTGCGCATGCGAAAAACCGCGCCGTAGAGATTGGTCCGCGGACGGAGATGGGCGATGGAGCGGAGAAATTCCGGGCTGTGGCCTTTTTTCTGCAGCGGATAATCGTCGGGTGCCTCGCCGAGAAGTTTGAGCGAAGTCGCCTGCAGTTCCCAGCGTTGACCGGTTGCGGGGGAGGGGACGAGCTTGCCGTGGATTTCGACCGAGGAACCGGTTGTCATTTTTGCAATCGACTCGTAGCCAGGGATTCCGGCGTCGGCGACGATTTGGAGATTTCCGAGGCAGGTGCCGTCGTTCAGTTCGAGGAACGAAAACGTTTTGGAGTCGCGCCGCGTGCGCACCCAGCCTGCGACGTGGAGTTGATCGCAGGGATCTTCACGATTTAGCACGGATTTGATAAGAGAGCGCATGAACTTGAGTATGGGGACGATGCTGATTTGTCAAAAGGGGAGCCCGGATTCTGTCGGGTTGACGAAATTTCGTTTTCCGCCCAGATTTTCCGTCAGCAGCATCTCATTTTCGAGAACCCATGAAAAAACGTTATTTATTGCCACTGGTCGCCGTTATTCCGAGTGCTTACGCTTGGGAGCCCTCGAAGGAAGTGCCGAACACCCAGCTTGAAGCCTTCATTTGTCCGGAGGGTTATGAGGTCACCGCGTGGGCGACCACCCCAGACCTCTACAATCCGACGAACATGGATATCGATCACCTCGGCCGGATTTGGGTCGCAGAAGGTGTGCGTTATCGGACCAAAGGCGCAAAACGGCAAGAAGGCGGCGATCGCATCGTCGTTCTCGAAGATTCGAATGGTGATGGAAAAGCGGACAAGTCCTCGACGTTTTGGCAGGATCCCGAATTGGTTTCGCCGCTGGGCATCGCGGTTTTTGACAATGTCGTCATCGTTTCCCAGCCGCCGCATTTGCTGAAACTGACGGATGTGAATCGCAACGGAAAGCTGGAGCTCGATCAGGGTGACACCCGCGAAGTGTTGTTGACCGGTTTTAACGGTCGCAATCACGACCACTCGTTGCACTCGCTCACTGGCGGTCCCGATGGGAAATGGTACTTCAACCAAGGAAACGCCAGCGCTATTTTCACCGACAAATCCGGCCGGGCTTTTCCGATCGGCGGATCGTATTATAAAAGCGGTGGCGGCGAATGGCCGTTCGATACGGCAGCGGCTGCTGGCCAAAAATCGGCGGACGGATTTGTTTATGTCGGCGGTTTCACCGTTCGGATGAATCCGGACGCGACGAATGCGGAGATCATTGGCTTCGGCTACCGGAACTCGTACGAGCAGACGATCACCTCTCGCGGCGATGTTTTTCAAAATGACAACGATGATCCACCGGCTTGCCGCGTGACTCACGTGTTGGAACACGGAAACGCCGGATTCTTTTCGCGCGACGGTAAGCGCATGTGGAATGCGGACCGTCGCCCGGGCCAAGACACTCCGACTGCGGAATGGCGCCAGGAAGATCCGGACACGATGCCTGCGGGCGACGTTTACGGTGGAGGCTCGCCGACCGGTATCGTGTTTTACGAAAACGGCGCGATGGGTGAAAAATTTGCAGGCACCTTGCTCTCGTGCGAACCCGGCCGAAACGTGATTTTTTCTTATCAACCTGAGATTCAGGGCGCGAGTTACACGCTCGATCGGAAGGATTTCCTGACGACCAATTCGGACGGCGTTTTTGACGGCTCGGACTTCGTCGGCGGCGTGAAACTCCAGAAGGATAAAACCAAGGACGACGTCTCACATTTCCTTTTCCGTCCGTCGGATGTGGCGGTGGGACCAGATGGTGCGCTTTATGTCGCCGATTGGACGGACCCGCGCGTCGGTGGTCACGACACCCAGGACGAAGCGGCGAGCGGCATCATTTACCGGGTCGCACCGAAAGGGTTCAAGTCAGTCGTTCCGAAAATCGATCTGAACACGATCGAAGGCGCGATCACCGCGTTAAAATCTCCTGCGGTCAACACCCGCTGGCTCGGTTTCCAGAAGCTGAAATCCTCCGGCGCTTCCGCTTACGATGCCGTCGCCAAGGTGCTCGCTGACGAAAATCCCTATGTCGCGTCTCGTGCGATTTGGTTGATGCCATATCTCGGAGAAAAAGGAATCGCCAAGGTGAATGAGCTGATCACCAGTAAAAATGAGGCGACGCGTCTCACCGCTTTCCGTGCGATCCGCCGGACGGACGGAGCGATTGATGCCCTGCCTTTCGCCAAAAAGCTGGCGAAGGATCCAGCTCCGATCGTGCGTTCTGAAGCCGCGCTGGCGGTGCGTTATCTGCCCTTTGAAGAGGCGTCCGATGTCTTGGTGGAAGTTGCGAAACTTTATGACGGACAAGACCGTGCTTATCTCGACAACCTCGGACGCGGAACCGGTCACCATGGCGACGCGCTTTGGAAGAAGCTCGTGGAAGTCATGAAACCGGGTGAACCGATCGCGTGGTCCGATACCTTCGCCCGTCTGACCTGGAGACTGATGCCGGTTTCCGCTGTGGACTCGCTGAAAGTCCGTGCTTTGAGTGCGAGTCTCACTCCAGAGCAACGCAAGCTCGCGGTCGATACGATTGCCTTTATCAATGACCGGTCATCGGCGGACGCAATGCTGGATCTCGCTGCGAAAGATTCACCGGTCCGCGATCAGGCGATTTGGTGGCTGAAGAACCGCAATCAAGGAGAGTGGTCGTCGATGAATCTTTTTCCTGAAATGGAAAAGCGTGGCTTGGTCACCAAACCACAGGCGTTGGTCGAAGTCACCGTTCCCGCAAGACCGACGACGACTCAGTTCAAGGTTGAAGACGTGCTGAAGTTGGAAGGCGATCCGGCGCGTGGGAAAATCGCTGCGGCTCGCTGCATCATGTGCCACAAGATCGGCAGCGCCGGACCGGACTACGGACCTGACTTGAAAGGCTTCGGCTCGCGCCAACCTCCTGAAGTCATTGCCAAAGCGATCGTTGATCCTTCGGCAGATATTGCCCACGGCTTTGACGGAACGGCGATCAACCTCAAGGATGGCAAATGGATCGACGGCAAGCTTGTTGCTGATGCGGATCCGGTCGTGATCATTTCCACCGGTGGTTTGACCCAAAACGTTCCGAAAGATCAAATCGCCAGCCGGAAAAAGATGGACCGCTCGTTGATGCTGAGCGCCGATCAACTGGGGCTCACTGCTCAGGACGTCGCTGACATCCTGTCGTGGATGAAAACCTACTGAGGTTTCCGATCGCCTCGGATCTGATCGTCAGAAATCCGGGGCGAGCCACCAGGGTGGCGGTTCATCAGGTGGCGGCGGATTTTTCCGCCGCAGTGCTCCGTGGCGTTTTCGCAAAACTGGGCGGAAAAGCGCCACTCTATCCAGTTCGTCCGGTGTGGGGCAATGGGCAGAGAAACGTTTTTGTCGCCCAGTCGAAGCTGGAATCGGTTAGTATTTCGGAATGACCAAAACTTTGCCGATCTGGATTAACGATCCGGAAAGACCGTTGGCGCGCTGAATGGCGGTGACGGTCGTTTTGTTGCGACTGGCGATCTTGGAAAGGGTGTCGCCTTTTTTCACCGTGTAGCGGGTTGCCGCAGGAGCTTTCGCTTTTGGCTTGGCCTTTGCCACAACCGGTTTCGGCTTCGGTTTCGCCGTCGAGGTCGAGGTGGTTTTGGTGACGCTGGAAGAGGATGAAGAGGCGACCCTTGAAGGCGACGAGCTCAGCGGAACCGACGATGGCGGGGGCTGTTCGCTCTGAGCAATCATCGGCGGATCGTCGACCTGGATTTCAGGTTCGGGCGTGCGGTCTGGTTTCGACGAGCGTTTCCATTTGGATGGATTGTCCGCCCAGTCTTCGACGTAATTTCCGCGGCTGTCGAATGGGCCCATGCCCTGCGGATGGGCACCCGGATTGTTTGTGTTTTCAGACAAACCCGAAGATCCGCAGCCGATAACGGAAAGGGCAGCAAGGCCCAACGCGATGATCGTAAACGTCAACTTCATGCCGTCCATCATGGAGAACCGGCGCGGTTTGGCAAAACATTGTTAAGGGATACGAATTTTTTCCGTGGTTTCGCTCTCAAATTTCCGGCTTGCCGGACGGAGACGCAGATGCGAATCACTAGGGTGGAATGAGAAAGGGGCATTAGCTCAGTTGGTAGAGCGTTTCGTTCGCAATGAAAAGGTCAGCGGTTCGATTCCGCTATGCTCCACTTTTCTCCGCGGTTTTTCCCGGCTGGGTTCCGGTTCCTGAAGACCGTCTTAGCCCGGATTTTGTCCAGTTGGTCACAATTGGGATGACATCTTGAAAGGGCTTCCGTACTCACGCTCAGCGAGCATGTAAAATGTTGGAAATCATCGTTGTATGGATGATTTGGCGCGACGTCTGCATGCTGTAAGGCTGCGAAAAACCCACAAACTTCGATCTTTAAACTGATGAAATGGAAAAAGGAAATTCTATCGAGCTCGATCGCGATTCTTGCTCTCGGCGGACTGCTCTTTTTGGGCAGACCTTTGGAAGAGGCGGCGTTTGAGGAGCCCGTTCGCGGTGATGTTTCGGCGAACGAAATGACGCTCACGACCACCAATGACTCGATTTTGGTTTTTCAAAAAGCGTTCTGGCGTTACCCGCAGGCGGAAGACGAAATTCTCCATGCCGAACGCCGGGAGTGGTCGAACCCGAAGGAAGGAGTCAAAAAATGGCAGTGGTTCCTGATGATTCGCCCAGGCCCGGAATTGAGAGCTTGGCTTGAATCCAATCCCTTCCTGCTCGCCTCGGTCTCACCGCCCAAGCCGATCACTGGATTTGCTCCATCGCCGACGTGGTTCAAGACCGCAGGCGATTCCGCGCTGCGTCATCAGAGCAATCACGAGCATTTCACGATCTCCTTTTCACCCGATTATCAGGTCGTCTACGCGACAGACGCTGGATTCGGTTTAGATCCGGAAGTGGCTCCCTGAGGCTGCGGGGGCGGTTACTTTTTATCGGCGAAAAACCCGCCGAGCATATCGCCCAGACCGCCAAGAGTGCTGCTCGAACCGGTGGCCGAGCTCGAATCTTCACCGAGAAACTGGTTCACGAGAGGGTGCATGTTTTCCGGGAGTTTCGTTTTCGCAAACTCGCCAACGGTTTGCAGCGCCTTGGTGGCCATTTCGTCGCTGAGACCAAGAGAAATAAGCTTCGCTTTCAGTTCATTCATGATGATGGGGGACTCGAATGGAAAAGTACCGGGAACAGGACTCGAACCTGCACAAGCAAGCTTACTTGATCCTAAGTCAAGCGCGTCTACCAATTCCGCCATCCCGGCAGGTGCGTGGTCACGTTAGCCACCGGTTGCACGAGGGCAAGCGCGCAATGCGAGGCGGTGAAAATCCGCGGCAGGCAGCACCGCGCCCGGACTTTTCCACGAAAGTTCCAGAACATGAAACCGGCTTCCGAGCTGAGCGGGGTGGGTGAGCGATTGAAACTGCCGCAACGCCGCCGGATCGGGTTGGCCTTCGAGTGAGATGAGCCAGTCGCGCGCCTCGTGGGTGATCCAGTTTCCCTGAGTTCGGAACACAACCGGTTCCGCTCCGAGACCGATCGCGGCCTCCGCGAGGGCCGTGAAGTCGACGTGCGCGGTGATATCGATTTCTCCCGGATCTTTCAGCGGATCTTCGCCGGCCCGATGCTTCGAAAACGTCCGCAGCGTGCCGGTCACACGATCCGGATGATAATATTCCGGCCGGGCAAATCCGTAGTCCGGCCAGATCAGCAAACCGGTCGAGAGGCCATCTCGCAGTGGCGACAGAAACTCCGCGAAATTCGTCCGCAATTCGGTGCGGTAGTTTTCCGGGAAATCGGCCCCGAGGAAACTCAAAGCTTCGAGAGATTTTTCATCCTCGACCGGTTTGGCCGTATCCCAGCGAAATGCGCCGGCCTCATCCAGCGCGACCCGGCATTCGTGCCACTGGCCGGATTTCCACTCGATCACTTGGAAAGGCAGGGCGTCGAGAACCTCATTGCCGAAAACGATTCCCGGCAGCGGGGTCGAAGCGAGTTCGGTCGGATCGGAAAAAAACCGGACGTTTGTGTAGCGGTTCAGCGTTTCGCGTTGCGCGCGGTGCAAAAGCGGCAACGGTTCGACGATCGCATATTCCACGACGGAAAAAGCGAGCGGCTCAAGTTTTTCCAAAGTGGAAAGAATATCGGTGGCCAGCGTTCCGTCGTGCGCGCCGATTTCGGTGATCCGCCACGGGTTGGGCGAACCGGTTTCCCGCCACCAGCGGACGAACCGACGAGCCAGAATTTCCCCGAACAACGGGCCGACGCTGACGCTCGTGAAAAAATCGCCTTCACGTCCGACCTGCCGCGTTTCCCGAGCGTAGTAGCCGAGTTGCGGATCGTAGAGGGATGCCGCCATGAATTCGGGGAACGCCAGCGGCCCTTCTTCGGCGATGCGTTTCTTCAAGCTCGCCTGTAACGAAGGGGTTGCGGGACCGGTCCGGGTCGGGTAGAGGTTGGCGAGAGTTTCCGCTGGAAAAGGCGGCGATGATTCCGGATCTGGCATGGCTGATAATCGAAATACCCCTCGAAACAAGAGGCTGAAGCGCCGTTTCTACAAGCGCAAAGGCTTCTGGCTCATTCTGTTTCTGCTCGGCATGATGACCTGCATCTGCGGCTGGATCGCGGCGGACCTCTACACCCGCGAGTTCCGCGAACGGGCGGAAACGTACGATCTGGAGCGAATCAATGATCTGGAAATTCCGAGTTTGATCGTCGATCGAAACGGCAAGGAAATCGGTCGCATTTTTGTTCAAAATCGCAGCGTCATCCCGATCGAAAAGGTTCCGCAAAAGATGATCGACGCGCTGACGGCTGGAGAAGACTCGCGGTATTTCACCCACAAAGGCGTGGATTACATCGGGATTCTGCGGGCGGTGAAGCTGAATTTCGAAGCCGGTGGCGTGAACCAGGGCGCGAGCACGATCACCCAGCAGCTTGCCAGAAATGCTTACAATCTAAAGCAGGAAGCGACGATCCGGAAAGAATCCGGCATCCAGCGCAAATTGGTCGAAGCATTCCTTTCCCGGCGCATCGAAGACCGGTATTCAAAAATGCAGATCCTCGATTTTTACCTGAATCGGATCTACTTCGGCAGCGGGTTTTACGGCATCCGGTCGGCGGCTCTCGGGTATTTCGGCAAGGAGCCGATGGATCTGACCACCGAGGAATGTGCTTCGATCGTCGGACTGATCAAAAATCCGACCAATCTGTCCCCGCTCAATAAACCGGAAGCGAACAAGAAGGCGCGGAACTATGTGCTGAGCCGCATGGGCGACGAAGGGATGCTGAGCGCCACCGAGGTTGCGCGTTTGCAATCGTCTCCTTTGCGCCTGAATTCGCAGCCTCTTCGCCGCGGGACGAGCCACCTTTACGAGCGCGTGGCGGAAGCCGTCGGACGCGCGCTCGGTGAAGAAGCCCTCGCTTCCGGCGGCTTCAAGGTTCACACGACCATTCTCGCCGATGCTCAGAATGCCGCGGAAAAAGCGCTGGAGGAAAGCCTTTCCCGAGCCGAGAAAAAACCCGGATACACCCGGATGAAGTACGATGACTATCGGAAGGGTTCGGAAAAAGGACCGGAATATCTCCAGGGCGCGGTGCTGATGGTGGATCACGAAACCGGTGAAGTGCTCGCTCACGTCGGCGGCCGCGATTACGCACAAGTGCCCTACGATTTCATCGAGCTTGGCAGACGTCCGCTCGGCACGGCCTTTTTCCCATTTATCTACGCCGCCGGTCTCAGCAGCGGCGAGCTGACCCCGGCGTCGCTGGCGGAAGATGAACCGGTCGATAACCGCGCGGTGATGGTCGGCGGACAAGAAGGGATTTTGGGCGAGTGGGGCATGGAAGTTTCCTCACCGGTTTACGAAGGGCAGATCACGGTTCGCCGCGCGTTCGAAGCTTCGAAAATTGCCGCAACCGTCCGCCTGGCAGGTCAGATCGGCTTGCAGCGGGTCGTCGATGCAGGCGTGGCATTCGGCTTTCCGATGGAAAAATCCGAACCGCTGCCTCGGGTCAGCGTCGGTTGGGAATCGGCGTCGATGAAACAGGCGGTGCGTGCGATCACGACTTTCGCTCGCGGCGGCCGAGCCGGCCCCTCGACGTTGATTTATGTCGACCGGGTCGAAAATTCGAGCGGGCGGGTTGTTTATCGCCGGGAGCGGGTGGCTTCCTCGACGCCGCAAGTGATCGATGACGCGACGGCTTGGCAAGTCCACAGCATGATGGCCGGGTCGCTGGAGCGCGGCACTTCCGAAGGCGCGCTCGACGGGTTGATCGAAAAACCCTTCCACGGCGCGGGCAAAGGAGGATCGACACACGATTTCGCGGACACCTGGTTTCTCGGTTATAACAAACGGATCACTTGCGGAGTTTGGACCGGTTTCCTGCAAGGCGCGGGGCAGCCCATTTACCCGGGAGCTTTCAGCCGCGATCTCTCGCTACCGGTTTGGCAGGCCGCGATGAACGCCGCCGCACCCTCTTTTGGAGGAGGAGAAATGACGCCGCCAAAATCGGTGATCGAGGTGCCTGTGTGCTCGGTTTCAGGTCAGCGGGCGACTCAGTTTTGCCAGCAACTGGTGGAGGATGTGAAAACGGGGATGATGCGTTCGAAGTCGACCGCCGTGCTCGAATATTTCCGCCGCGGGACGGAAAATCTACCGTTTTGCTCGGTGCATTCCGGCACAGCAGGGGAAACGATTTCACCCGAAATGGCGATCTCGAATCTGCCGGCGCTCGACGCCATCCCGGTGCGTCCGCAATCGCCGGTCTTGCTCGGAGATGATCCGTATCACACGGATGTGCCAAGTTTCGCACCGGTTTCCGGCACGGTCGGTTTGGTGAGGAAACGGACGAATGTTTTGGACAGCCTCGACATCGGAGATAGCGAAGGCGGAATCCCGCTCAAACGTCCTGCGCGCTTGATGATTCACGACGATTGAAAGAAGGTCGGTGGATGAAGCGTTTGCGCCTGATGCACCGACTCGCCATTCTCGTAGCGTTTTTCCCGCTCTCCGCTTTCGCCCAAAGCGCCAGTCCAGTGCTGTCGTTGCCGGAAATGCCGGAGCCGAAACACACCGAAGACTCGTCGGTGAAAGAAGGGGTTCCTCAAGGAAAGGTCACCCACCACGAATGGCGCGATTCGAAAGTTTTCCCCGGAACGGTCCGCGAATATTCCGTCTATGTGCCGGCTCAATACGACGGCTCGAAGGAAATCGCGGTGATGATTTTCCAAGATGGGCATTCCTATCTGAATCCGAAAGGGGATTTCCGCGCCACCATCGTGATGGATAATCTGATTCACGCCGGAACGATCCCGCCGATGATCGGCATTTTCATCAACCCGGGTCATCGCGGCACGGAGCTTCCCAAAGCACCCTGGAACAGCAGCAACCGCAGCGTTGAATATGACACGCTCTCCGACGATTATGCCCGATTTCTGTTAGATGAGATTTTACCAGAAGTGGGTAAAACGTATCGGCTTACCACCGATCCCGACCAACGCGCCGTCGCCGGCAGCAGCTCGGGTGGCATCTGCGCGTGGACGGTCGCATGGCAAAGACCGGATGCGTTTCGAAAGGTTTTTTCCTCGATCGGTTCATTCACCAATATTCGCGGCGGTGACGTCTATCCCGGCCTGATCCGGAAAACCGAGAAAAAACCGATCCGCGCCGTCATGCAAGACGGTCTTAACGACCTCGACAACCCTTTCGGCTCATGGCCCCTGGCCAACATGCAAATGGAAGCCGCATTAAAATTCGCCGGTTACGATTATCAATACTTCTGGGACCACGGCCAACATAACGGAAAATCCGCAGGACCGATCTTCCCGGAAATGATGCGCTGGCTTTGGAGAAAATAACAGGTGTGAGGTGGGGTAGTCACACGGTCGGTGCCGGTTTTGTGGCGAAGAAAGTCGCCTTTTCAGCAACGGAAAACAGGAGAAGATTGGCTCGACTTGAACAGGGTCTGTGGAGTCCGAGCTCCCGCCTTTTTCGGGTGGATTCGCACCGCTCAAGTTCTTTTCGGCAGAGAAAAGTCCGAAATTTTTTTCCGTTGAAGGGAGGTTGATGGCCCCGAGATGCTTTGATTTCTGAAGGATCGCCTGAGAAGTAGGGGGTTACAAAGTATTCACAATGATTTAAGACGATGTTTTAATCTGGACTTTAAAATAGGAATCCGGTTTTTAGCTCGGCGAATTCTTTAATCGCTTTTTTTAAAACTCATCCGCGTTTCCATCATGAAAAACCCAATCCTCTTGCTGCGGTCTTCGTGCGCTCCTCTCCAACGAATGTTTCATATTGGATTGGGGTTGCTGTTCTCCTCAACCGGATTGTCTGCAGGGGAACTCGGGAAACTGACGCGGGAAGTTTGGCAAAACTTCTCAGTAAACAACCTCTGTGCTTCGGATCTCTCCCCGGTTTTTGTGACTCCGCCCACCTCGCGCGAATGGATCACTGGGGCCGAATCTCCGATCCATATCGGGGATCAATATGTGCAACGTTTACGAGGATGGGTCATCCCGGAAGCGACTGGAGAGCACACATTTTGGATTTCGGGTGATGACCGTTGTCATCTGTGGCTTTCCACCGATGCCAGCCAATTCAACCGCCAGAAAATTGCATGGCTTGTCAATCATACTGGAGTTCGTGAATGGACGAAATTTCCTTCGCAACAGTCGGTCGCTATTTATCTCGAAGCAGGCCAAAAATATTTTATTGAAGCGACTCACCAAGAATACGGTGGTGGCGATCATATTTCAATTGGATGGCAAGCTCCAGGCGGAGTTCGTGAGGTGCTTCCCTCTCGTGTGATTGAATCCTTCGATTTCGATCCGAACGATGTGGATGGTGATGATCTGCCCGATGATTGGGAGGTTTCTTATGGGCTTTCGACAACTGCTACGAGCGGTGCAGAGGGAACCGATGGTAAGGAAGGCGATCCAGACTTAGATGGACTGAGTAACTACGCGGAGTGGCTGGCGGGTTCAAATCCTGTCGAATATGGGAGAATCGCTGGTGGATTGACGCGGGAAGTTTGGACTGACATTTCCGGCGCAACAGTTTCTACGTTGACCTCGGATCCGAAGTTTATCGAAAAACCTGCCGTTCGAGACTTTCTAGCGGGCGCGGACGCAGTAAGGAATCTAGCGGATAGCTACGGTCAGCGGCTGCGGGGTTACGTGATTATTCCCGCAACCGGAAATTACCGGTTCCATATTTCAGGTGATGATCGAGCTGAGTTATGGCTCGCTGAAAATGGCTCGCATTTCAGTCGACGAAAAGTGGCGATGTTGACGATTTTTTCCGCCTATCAACAATGGGGTAATCATGCAGCGCAGACTTCGGAGGAGCTTCAACTCCTCGAAGGTCAAAGAATTTATATTGAGGCTCTTCACAAAGAGGGGCCTCTCGACGATCACCTGAGTATTGGTTGGTCGAGGGATGGGGCACCGGCGGAGCTGATTCCCGCAGCTTGCCTTGAATCATTTGCTTCGCCTGAAGATGACGTTGATGAGGATTTACTGCCGGATTCGTGGGAACTTACTCATGGATTTACCGTTGGTGACAACGGTAGATTCAATCCTGACGAGCACCCTGACGCAGATCCGGATGGTGACGGAATCTCCAATATTAATGAATATTTGAGCCAAGGAGATCCGAACCGGTCTGGCGGAAATGTTGGCTATTTCCACCGCGAATATTGGACAGGTATCGAAGGGAACAGTGTGGCGAGCCTCACTTCAAATCCCCGCTTCGTGCAGCCTCCCGATATTTCGCATGCAGTCGCGGGAGATCTGGAAAGCCGTAACCCACTCGATCTATACGGTCAACGGATTCGTGGGCTGATCGTACCCCCACGCACCGGCCAATGGCGATTTTGGCTTTCATCGGATGATGCCTCGCAACTCTTGCTTTCAAATTCTCCCAGCGCTTTCGGCAAAAAGAAAATTGCTGAGGTGAACCGTCCAACCATTTTGCGGGATTTTGATGCCTATGCTAGCCAGAAGAGCGAATGGATTTCGCTTATTGCGGGAGAGAGTTATTATTACGAAATCCTTCACAAAGAGGGAGTCGCTCTCGATCACGTGAGCGTCGCGTGGGAGTATCAACCCGCAGGGATAAATTATGCTGCCGCATCGCAAGGCGCAACTGCGACTCAGAGCACGAATTTTAGTGCTGACTATTCCGCGGCCAGAGCGATTGACGGAAATACGGATGGCTCGCCCGCGAGTGGCATGGCTCACACCGAAGACCAACCGAGCAGCTGGTGGCAAGTGGATCTTGGCCAAAACCGGGAGATCAATCAGGTGGTGCTTTTCAATCGTACTGATGGAGATAATCAGCAACGTCTTTCCAACTTCCGTGTCAGCGCCTTGGATGCGAACGGTAACGAACTGGCAGGTCAGGATTATTTCACCTCCAGCGGATATGTTCAGGGCACGCTGGCTTGGAATCTTCCGACTGCAGTGAATGCTCGGAAAATTAAGGTTCAGATCCTCGGCCAAAATCTCAAAGGCAATGGCTATCTGTGCCTCTCTGAAGTGCAAGTATACGAAACAGTGTCTGAGTCTAACCGCCAAGTGATTGGTGCGAACCATTTGCTCAGTCTTTTTCATGATCCGCTGGATGAAGATGGCGATTCGTTGCCGGACGCATGGGAAGTGCAAATGGGTCTCGATCCAACCGACAACGGGGCCGTCAATCCGGCCAATGCAGAGTACGCTGATTCGGATAGAGATCTTTTAACAAACTTCGAAGAATTCACTTTGGGAACTCATCCTCTGGTGGCTGATCCTGCACCAGGACGTTGGACCTTTGATCGTTGGATTGGAGTGCCGCATTACACCATCGATGAACTGAAAGTCGCCGATCAGTTTTATTCGCAACCTACGGAGAGAAGTCTGTTGGCTAACTCATCTTACAAAACGGAGACGACTTATGAAGGAATTCGTTTGCGAGGCTACTTAGAAGCTCCGGAAAGTGGATATTACCACTTCTGGGTCAGTGGAAGAAATTCGGTCGAGCTTTGGCTTTCAACAGATTCCACCAAATATCGTAAACAGAGAATCGCACGGCTCTGTCCCTCCATCGGGACCGGTCACGGAATCCCGTCCACGAGCACCAATTATTGGGATGTGTATGTATCACAAATGAGCGAACCGATTTACCTCGAACAGGGGCAAAGGTATTTCATCGAAGGGCTCAACCAAAATGGCCATAACTACAGCAATCATTTCAGCGTCGCCTGGGCTCGTCCAGGCAAAGATCGTGAGTCTTTGCCTGTTGAATATCTCTCGTCTTACACTGGAAGCTCGGAGGATTTGGATGACGACTATTTGCCCGATGCGTGGGAATCGCAATATGGCCTCGATGCTGGTAATAACGGCCTGACCGATCGGGCTCGCCAAGGCGAACGGGGCGATTTTGATGAAGATGGACTGACGAACCTGGAGGAATATCTCCTAGGTACTCATCCCACCCAGGCCGATTCCGATGGGGATGGCGTCAGCGATTTTGATGAGGTTCATAGTTATGGAACGTCTCCACTCGAAAGCAACAGTTTGGATTCGTCGGAGATTCCTGCCCCTGAATTAACCGATTACAATGCGGCTCATACCACTGGGACATGGCAGATTTTTGATGGTGGATTGCTCGGTAGTTCCTTCCGTGGAAAAATCGAATGGAGCTTCAGTGTGCCAACCGATGGGTGGTGGCATATTGATCTCGGAGCGAGACTCCGTGGGAATTTGCGCTCCACCGAAGACCTTGATCTTGGTGTGAAGATCGATGGCCGGGCATTGGGGCCAAAAGTCATGCGTTTCCTTAATGGAAAGTCGGCGAACTTGAAAATCCTTACCCCGTATCTTTCTGCCGGAATTCACACCTTTGAGCTTGATATTCGGAACGAAATTGGACGCCGAACGCTTCAGATTCAATCTCTCAAAATCAGTGGAGCTGGAGGATTTGATGCAGATGAAAACGGTAGGCCAGACTGGTTGGACTCGGTCCTTTTACAGGCAAACACTCTGGTCCCGGTGTTGGCCGAATCCTACGTTTCTCCTCTGTTCATCGAAGGCAGTACCCGGCATCTCGGTGGAGTGGCGGTCTCGGCTGCGTCTCAACCGGTCGATGTGAAAAGAGGATTGGGCGATCTTCATTGGTTTGCCAATGTGCCCCTGCAATCCAGCGGTACCACTTCTCTGTTTGTGAACTTTGAAAATGGTACGCAGACTCCTCTTGTCGAGTGGGTGCGTTGGAACGCGATGTCTGGGCTTGATTTGAGAGTTCGAGCAGGAGACTCTTTGAAAATCGGCGGCTGGGTGTCGGACGATGATGCCGGCAATGTTCAGATTACGGTGGACGGCCAGACTTCCAACTTGTCGGCATCTGGATTTGTTTTGAAAACATTTGGCCAAGCCGGTTCCTACCCAGTCACGGTCACTCATTCTAACGGAAGTCAGACGACTGCGACGGTGAACGTTTATTCTGCCGATTTTGGTAATCCGCTGAGCTTCTATTCCGACACGCTGACCTGGCGCAGCTTTCCACAAATTCCTGCAGTATTAAAAATCGCTGGAGAACCGTCGCTGGGTGTCGATGTGACTCAACCCGAAGGAAGCGGACAAAAAGCATTATTGCGTCCTTTCCGCTCCGGAACCCATGTTCTGGCCGCTCGTTTGCCCGATGGAGGGCCTATTCTCGCACTCGGAGAGATCAGTACGATTGGGGTCGCTGATGCATTGAGAGGCGATGCCGCAACCTATGTCGGCTCTACGTCAGACGGATACCGTATTTTGCGAACTCCCATTGTGATTACAGATTTTCCACCCGGAGGCACAGTTGTGATCACTATTTTCCGCGCAGGGGTAACGTTTTTGGATGGGACGATCGTCATGACATTGACAGAATCCGACTTCGAAAACGGGGTAGCTTATATCGACTTCCGCTATCCACCGGAAATGAGTGGCGGTTACTGTCACTATACGGATCTATACGATGCCCAAGGTCGCAACCTCGGAAGGCGCTAAGCTCTCAACTTCATTGAGATGAAAAAGCGAACCTACATCGTTTTCTCTGCAGTGGCCCTCATTGCGGGAGGGATTTTTCTAATCCGTTTTTGGAATAACTCTGCCGATGTGATACAAAAAAAACCGAAAATTACTACAAGTGTCGAAAAGCAGCAGGTGTCGCCCAGATATGTCAAGCAGATCCATAGGATTGCCGATCCGGGATTGCATTGGGAAGAGCGGATCCTCGCAGTGCGAGACTTGCCTTACCGGTTGGGTGATGAGTCAGTGGATCGGTTGTTCGCGTTCCTTGGCGAGCGGCCCGCACAAGGAGAGGAAGATTGGTATCTGGTTTGTAACGAAATCCTGGAAATTCTTCGCAAACGAAATCTATCCTCAGAGATCTACTCTGAACGTCTCGTTTCCCTGATCGAATCATCTGAGGCAGATCCTATGATTCGGGATTATGCGGCGCAGCATTTGGCTCAATGGCTCTCGGGTATTGACCCCGCCGCGATGGAAGTAGACCGAAATCGAGCAAAAAAAACCTTTGAGCGGCTGGTCGCTGAAATCATCCGCCCCGAAAACTCAAAACTCACCGTTGCTGGAACAGGACTCAGCGCACTGACTGATGCTGTGTTGAATGGTGATTCCATCATTCAGGCAGAAAAAACAAACGTTTCTGAAGTTGCCCTGGAAATGTTTGCCAATGAATCTGCTTCTACTGCTAATCGTACAAGTGCTCTTCAGTCGGCCGCTCGCTTGGACGTCGAAAGTCTAGCTGAAGTCTGTCGTCAGACCGCAGTCAATAAATCTGCATCTCCTGATCTTCGATTAAGTTCCATTGCCGCCCTTGGCCAAGTTGGCTCAGTCGAAGATATCCCGTTTATCCAGGGCTTTGCCCAAGAAGAAACTTTCAAATTTGCTGCCGCAGGCGCTGTGAAAAGACTCAAAAAAATTTCTCAATAACCTATATCTCCAATCTTTATGTTCCTTCATAAATCTAAGTCTCGCTGGTTGCTGCCTGTATTAGGTTCTTTTGCCATGGCTGCTGCCTTTCTTCCGTTTCATAGCTATGCTGTAAACGACGGAACTCCCAAGCCTCCAGATAAGAATCCCCCAACGAGCGACGACCCGCCCGCAACTCCCAGCCAACCTTCAGGAACGGACTGTGCCGGCGGGGAATGCCCGCCTTGTAAGCCCGCACCGGGGCCCGGTGGATCCATTTCTGAGCAGGTTTCTCTGAGTCTCCTTCCGAATGAGCCTGGTATTGGACTAGGAATGCTTCAACTTTACATCGACGGAACGGCGCCAAATCTTGCATCAAAAGAATATATCGAATTTTACGGTCTCTCCGAGATGTCGGTGACCGAGGTCAGCGAGACGGGACCAGAGGATCCGGTCATATACACCATTGCTCAGGCGGCAGGCTCTGCTTTGCGATTTCGGGTTCCTGGGGAGATCGCTCCCGGTGAACAAGAAGTCGTAGGTAGTCCAATTGAGGGAGGTGCATTTAGTCAGGCTCGCCTCAGCTATCGTGATGAGGCAGGTCAACCTTCAAATCGTTCTCAGGCGTCTGTTGTTCGACAGTATCGAGGTATCTCGGGTTTTGTTGAATATCCGAAGAGCGGAGGTAACGCCTTACGCTATGTGTCGGCTGAAGGGCGCACGCACACGTTCCCACTTGAAGGAATGGAAGTGATCCGAGTGAGGGAAGACGGCACTGTAGTAACGAACGGACGCTATAAAGACGGTTTTATCCGTCAGGTCAAAACGATGGCTGGGCTTTTTGATGTGGTTTCCCTGACTGAAAGATCCTACGAAGTTCGGAAATACAATTTTTCGCAGATTGGGGCGAAAGTCGATGGTCTGTTTACAGTCCTTTCTTCGCCTATATTCACGATGAAGGTCGAGGCACCGGAGGATACTCAAAATCAATTGATTATTACAAAATCCGAAGGGAGCTATGTCACTGTTACTCATCACGAATGCACATTAGAAAGCGGTTCTCAGTTGTGGGTGCAGGATGTGGTCTCCGGAGATTTCAGCTTTCAGCGAACTTTGTTAAATTCACCTGCTGCGAATCTAGGTCCGAATTATTTCAGCCGGATTCATGAGGCAACCCTTGAAACGACCCCTGCAGGGACTACGTCGGTCGGAGGTAATCCGACCTATCGGTTTGAACGAACTACCTACGGTTATGCACCCGTTGCTGCAACACAAACTTTCAGCAATGGTCATACAAAGAGCCGACAAAAAACTTTTACCCAGCCGACATGGGACGTCAATGGAACTGGCAAACCGGCGACGCAGAACACTGACACGGGAACCGACATATCCTATACCTACGATGATAAAGGGAAGATGTTGACGCGGACATTTATTTACACACGTCCGATGGGTGGGGGCGGTAGCGCTCCGTCGGTGATGCAGGAAGAGTATTCGTATCTTCCACATGTTTCTGGAGAAACGCTGCACGCTTCCGATTTTCGGCCTCGGACGACCACCACTACCCATGACGGCGTGGTGACCGGGAGAACTTATTTTTCCGCTAGGATGGTAGCGGGCGCTTACGTCGAAACAAAGAAGACCACCACTAATCCGAATGCAGGCTATGATGATTCTACAAACCTGGTTCATGAAAAGCAATGGTACGGAGCGGGTGTCAACCAAGGCCGCCTTCAGCAAGAGCGGCTGGAAGAGGGCACTCTTACCCGTTACGAATATAACGATCTTCCAAACGGCGGGTTGGAAACGATGATCTTTGGTCCCCTTGATCTCACAGGAAATGCAGTTACGGGACATTCTTATCGAGTTAAAGAGACTCGAGATGTGCGAGGACTTGTGATTGCCGCGACTCGTGCCGCGTGGGTTGATAACGCTTGGATGGATTATGAAACCATTCATCAGACCTACAATGTGGAAGGTCGTCTGACTCAACGTGAACGCGAAGATCTGATCAGTTCACAACGCCGAATTGTGCTTCAGAAAGAATGGGACGGACCTTTGTTGACCCTGCAAATTGATGAAGAAGGAGTCGTAACCCGCTTCCAATATTTTGCTGGGAGTGATATCGTCAAATCGAAACTGCGTGAAGCCGTCCCTGCGCAAGGGGGATTTGACGCCCAGCCGGAAATACTAACGACCTATTCTGGATCGTTCACCATCAACGAAAAACAGATCCCTGAGTGGAGTGAGCGTCTCGCCACCATTACCGCAGGGGGGCTGACTCTTACCGAAAACCATCATTTTGATGAAGAAGGACGAATCGTTTCTCATACCGATCAGAATGGTTATCTTCAAACCACGGCTCATACGGTTGATGAACAGGTGACCACTGAAACGTTGCCGAACGGGGGAACTCGAATCACAACACGGAATTCCGATGGACAAATTCTGAGTGTTACTGGAACCGGTGTCATCCCGCAATTTTTCCACGATCAGCCTCTCACTATGGGCGGTTTTCGAGAGACCATCTACACGGGTCAAGACAATGGGCCTCGCTGGGAAATTAAAGACCGCGATGCTTCGGGACGGGTTACTCAGAGAATCAAGCCATCGTTTGCCAATCAAACGAACGCAGTAACGTCCTATACGTATTCCGATGTGTTTCGGAAAAAGCCAGTGGCAGTCATTAAGAGCGCGGAGGCAACCGAAATCTACGAATACAACACGGTTGGCTCGCCCGTTCGTTCTGGCCGTACCGAGGACGATGGTACGCTGTCGCCCGATTCCTCGACGGATCGAATCATCGACGAAATAACGACCCATGAAGAAGACAATGAGGGAATTTGGCTCGTCAGTCGGAAATTTGTCTACAATGTGGGCAACGACGCCACAGCGAAAGGGCTCCAGACGTCTCGCAGAAAGGTATCTGGTTTTGTCGGGGCGGAAGTGAGCCGCAACGAGTTGATTGATGTTTCAAATCAAACCACGATCTGGGTTGAAACTTTGACAGGAGCGATTCGCCAGCAACATACAACGCGTCCTGGAATAGTCGGAACCGAGGCAGCCCACTTTTTGGGTCGGAGACTGATGAGTCGCTTCGAGCCTGGCATTGTTGCCCCAACTCTTTATGGATATGATGCCCTTGGTCGCGAGGTTTCGCAGAAAAATCCGCGGCACCTACAAGCTGCCACCAACATCTATCAAAATGGCACGAGCCTTATTTCAACAACTGCCGACGCAGCAGGGAATACCACAAGTTTTACCTATCATCCGCAAGGTGTACCCGGCGCCGGAAAGATCCGCACGATAACCCACCCGGATAACAGCGTTACTTATCGCGGCTATACATCGCGTGATGAATTGCAGGTTACCTGGGGAAGTCAGACGTATCCTACGTGGGAAGAATACAATGATCGCGGCGAGAAAATCGCTCTTCATACTTGGCAGATCGCGCCGGTCCTGGATGTGGACGCCTTGCCAGTCAATCCTCCTGCCGGTTCCGCCGTCACGAGTTGGATTTATGACGAAGCGACCGGTTTGCTTGCCGCCAAAAGGGACGCCGATGCCAAAGGTGCGGATTATTTCTATGATCTCGCCCGCCGATTGAGCCAACGTCTTTGGGCGCGCTCTGTGGGAGGAAATCGCTTAGCCACGGTCTACCATTACAATGGCTTTGGTGAACTTGTCCTTACCGACTATGCGGATTCAACCCCGGATGTGAGCATCACCTATGATCGCATCGGACGAAAGGTGACCCAGAGCAATGGTCTCGCGACGAGCGCATTCACTTATCAAGCTGGCAACCTCCGAATCGAGAAAGAAACGGTCAGTTATGACATGAATGGCGACTCTATTCCCGAACTAGTTCGAAATCTGCATCGCAGCGATGACGCTTATTTACGTCCTACCGGTTATCAACTCAAGAATGGAGCCAACATCGAAACCGAAACGGCCTATTCCTACACAGCGGCCGGTTGGTTGGATACGGTGAGCAGTCAAGCGGGGAACTTCTCCTACCAGTATCTGGACAACTCTTCTTTGATTGAAACGGTGACTGCTCCGCTCCACACGGTGACAAATCTTTGGGAAGCGAATCGCGATGTCCTCGATTCCAAAGAAAATAAGTCTGGCACGAATGTCATTTCGAGTTATGACTATACGGTGAATTCGTTGGGGCAGCGTACCGGTGTCGAGCAGGCGGGGACCGCCTTTGCGTCCGCACGTGCGATCCAGTGGGGCTACGACTCCCTCGGGCAGGTGACCAGTGCGGATCATGCGGACACTGCGCAGAGCCGTTATTACGCGTATGATGCGATCGGCAACCGCAACGAAGCCCGAAAAGGCACGGCGACGGATAGCGGTGGAATCATCACCACTTATGCAACCAATTCGCTGAATCAATACACCGGGATCAATACGACAGCAGGCAATCCCAACATCAATCCGGTTCACGATCTGGATGGCAATCAAACCACCGGTCCGTTGGCAGTCAATCACGCCAAATCGGTCGAATACATCTGGGATGCCGAAAACCGGTTGGTCCAAGCAAAAGTCAATGGCTCAGTGGTCGGAACCTATCGTTACGATGCTCAAGGACGCAGAATTTACAAAAATGGGTCGGGTGGTGTTCGGTATTTCATTTACGATGACTGGAATCTGATCGGGGAATACAACAATGGCAGCCTGATTCGAAGCCACATTTGGGGCACGGACCTGAGCGGCAGCTTGCAGGGAGCGGGAGGCGTTGGCGGGCTTCTGGTGAGTCGGATTGGCGGAGCCGATTATTATCCGCTCTATGATGGGAATGGCAATGTGACCGAATATCGCAATGCCAGTTCTACGGTCGCGCATTTTGAATACGATGCCTTTGGTGCGGTCAGTTCCTTTACGGGGCCGATGTGGGATTTTAATCTTCGATTCAGCACGAAGTATGAGGACTTTGAAACGGGGCTGAATTACTACGGATATCGCTACTACGATCCGCAATTGGGAAGATGGTTGAATAGGGATCCGATTGGAGAACGGGGCGGAATCAATCTTTATGGATTCGTGGGTAACAGCGGGGTGAATTATTGGGATAATCTGGGCTTGTTCGGCGGGAGTTGGCAGTCTTATTTGGGCGGGGTTCTCGGGGCTGCATCTGCTGCTGTATTTCCAGCAAATCCTATTTTGGGGCTAGGGCTAGGTGCGGCTTCGTTGGGCCTCCTCCTGTGGGATATTATAGATTCCGCTAATGCCGCAGAAGATGTTGTAGATGATATCAATGATAATATAATAAAGCCTTACATCGATAGGTTAAATCAATTGGATTGTGATGAAGACCTTGATGGTCCTGAAACAGATCCATTGGGTTAGTTTTAATCAAATATAATATGAATAAAGAATACTCAATAATAGTCCTTTTCAGTTTGGCGTTTCATGCCGTTGGGATATTTCATATCGGAAAATACAATGCTAATTTGGCGATCGGAATGTCCGCTTTTTCAACCAGTGTCTGTTTGTTTTGCTGTGCTTTGTATTTTCTTGTAAAAAAGAGGTTTGATGGAAATAGTGGCAACAAACCGCAGTGAACGTTTAAATGAGGTCAGTTACGGTGATAAATGGGGTCAGTCACGAATGGCACTGACTTAAGCAGCTTTTCTTGAAAATCAGTGACGGAAAACCGGTCTGTCATCGGTACTTGTTTATGTGACCAAACAACACCTTTTGACCGGCTTCCCGTCGCACGTATTTGCCACCGCTGTCCGGCGCCATCAAGCCCGGATCCGTTCCCTCCGCCAACAAATGCGACATCAATCCCTCAGCGGCTACGGCCTGATGTTCGACGACATCCTGCCACCGGAATTCCTCGCCTCCATCGATCCGACTTCGCGCCAGCGCCACTTCGGCCATCTTCCCGTTTTCTGGGCGTGGCTGGCGCAAATCCTTGAGGCCAACAATTCCTGCGCCAAGGCCGTCGGACTCATTCAGGCGTGGTGCCAGGCGCAGGGGCTGCCGGTGCCCGCCTGCGACAACGGCGCTTACTGCAAAGCCCGCAAACGCCTCTCGGAAACCTTCCTCGCCGCCGTGTCGGAGCGGATCATTTCCGCTCTGGGCGCGCGTGTCCGGCAGGAGGATCTTTGGCATGGATTCACGCTGAAAGCCATCGATGGCAGTTCGGTGAAACTCATGGATACACTTGAAAACCAAGAGGCGTATCCGCAGCCATCGACCCAGAAAAAAGGCTGTGGTTTCCCCGTCATGTCAGTGTCCGGACTGCTCAATCTCAGCCACGGCGGATGGGGGGCTTTTCACACCGGCCCGCTTACCACTCATGATCTTGTTTCAGGAGCGGAACTGCTGGGTCACATCGGTGAAGGCGACCTGCTGCTGGCCGATAGGGCTTATTGTTCCTATGGCTTCATCGCCTCGGTATTGGCGAAAGGCGGCCACGCGGTGATGCGCCTGCACGGGCAGCGCGAAGCCGCATTGGACTGGCGCAAGGGCCGCCGGATCAGCCCCCACGAGCGCCTCATCACGTGGAAGCGTCCGGCCTTTTCCGCTAGTCCGAAAAAGCTTTCGCGGGAGGAATGGGAAGCCATGCCGCAACGGCTCGAGCTCCGTCTGATCGAACTCGCCTACGAGGACCGCAACGGCCGCAGGCGCGACCTGATCGTCGTCACCACGCTCGTCGATCCTAAGCAATACGATGGCATGGAACTGTTCCATCTTTATGCCCGGCGGTGGGAGATCGAGCTCAAGCTGCGCGATGTGAAAACCACCCTCGGTTTCGAGATGATGCCAGTGAGGACACCGGCCATGGCCGGCAAGACCCTGATGATGATCCAGATCGCCTGCAACCTGCTGCGGACCCTCATGCAGCGCGCGGCGGAAACGACGGGTGCAGCCACAGGAGCCATGAGTTTCATGGCGTCGATCCATACGGTCGCATCAATGCATGAGTCCTTCAGAGCCTTCGCCCGGCAACCGGCCAAGCGATCCTCGCACCGCAACTTCCTCATCGCGTTGCTCGCCGCCAAACCCATCGACCACCGTCCCCACCGCAGCGAACCGAGAGCTCTGAAACGAAGACCCAAACCCTTTGCTCTCCTAACCGAACATCGGTCGAAATTCGCCGAAATTCCTCATCGCAACACCTATCGAAAAGCTGCTTAAGTCAGTGCCATTCAGGTCAGTCCGCTCATTGCGACACAAGTGAGTTGACTCGGTAGCGGAGGACGCGGATAAGATAGCATGGCAAGACCGTTAAGGTTTCGGCATCTGGGGTCGATTTATCATGTGATAGCTCGCGGTGACGAAGGGAATCGATTTTCGGAAACGAAGGATTGCCCGTCATGGCCGGGAAACGAAAAACTGTCAGAATCTAAAGACTAGACCTGATGACGGATGTCCTCGATTCCAAAGAAAATAAGTCTGGCGCGAATTTCATTTTAAGTTATGACGATACGGTGAATTCGTTGGGGCAGCGTACCGGTGTCGAGCAGGCGGGGACCGCCTTTGCGTCCGCACGTGCGATCCAGTGGGGCTACGATTCCCTCGGGCAGGTGACCAGTGCGGATCATGCGGACACTGCGCAGAGCCGTTATTACGCGTATGATGCGATCGGCAACCGCAACGAATCCCGAAAAGGCACGGCGACGGATAGCGGTGGAATCATCACCACTTACGCAGCCAATTCGCTCAATCAATACACCGGAATCACCACCACCGCTGGCAATCCCAACATCAATCCGGTTCACGATCTGGATGGCAATCAAACCACCGGTCCGCTGGCAGTCAATCACGCCAAATCAGTCGAATACATCTGGGATGCCGAAAACCGGTTGATCCAAGCAAAAGTCAATGGCTCAGTGGTCGGAACCTATCGTTACGATGCTCAAGGACGGAGGATTTACAAAAGCGGGTCGGGTGGCGTTCGGTATTTCATTTACGATGACTGGAACCTGATCGGGGAATACAACAATGGCAGTCTGATCCGAAGCCACACTTGGGGAACGGACCTGAGCGGCAGCTCGCAGGGAGCGGGAGGCGTTGGCGGGCTTCTTGTGAGTCGGATTGGCGGAGCCGATTATTATCCGCTTTACGATGGCAATGGCAATGTGACCGAATATCGCAATGCCAGTTCCACGGTCGCGCATTTTGAATACGATGCCTTCGGCGCGGTCAGTTCCTTTACGGGGCCGATGTGGGATTTTAATCTCCGATTCAGTACGAAGTATGAGGACTTTGAAGCGGGACTGAATTACTATGGCTACCGCTACTACGATCCGCAATTGGGAAGATGGCCATCAAGGGATCCGATCGAGGAAGGGGGCGGAATCAACCTATATGGGTTTGTTTCCAATAACGGTTTGAATAATTGGGATTATTTGGGTTTGCAGAATAATCCACCGTCGTATCTCGATGGTGTGACAGATCCTGCCGAGGTAAGAAGGTTGGTTGATGAGTGCGCTAAAAATAAGAATGATGCCAATAGGGACTTCAAAAGATGGGAGAAAAAGAGGGGTATCAGGCAATCATCTTTGAAGAGAACAGGTAAGGGAGCGCTGAAATTTGGAGGTAAGAAAGTTCCAAT
This sequence comes from Akkermansiaceae bacterium UBA1315, assembly GCA_002307065.1. Lineage (GTDB taxonomy): Bacteria > Verrucomicrobiota > Verrucomicrobiia > Verrucomicrobiales > Akkermansiaceae > Luteolibacter. The sequence goes on from DBTN01000004.1 coordinate 150,837, forward strand.
CGTGGGTTGGGCTTGGGCTGGTTATGGTGCGTATCAAGGCTACCAATCAGGCGGTCTAAGAGGCGCTGTCACTGGTGCTCTATTTTGATTGGTCAAGACATGCGTGGGTCAAATTATATGTCAGAAAAATACATATCAAGTCCAACTGGCTGGTGGATTGGATCTTCATACTTCGAAAATAAAAACAAAAATGAGAAATCGTGGATAAATAGTTATTTGATAAGGGCTGTGCTTCTTGATGAGGCTTTCAGCAAGCTTCGTAATTTTTCAGAAAGGGATTCTTACGACGACTTAAAATGGGTAGGAGTTTGTGATTTGATGCCTATATATGAAGAATTATGTGATGGTTCTGAAATTATTTGGCAAGAGACCGATGTGATGCCGGAAATCTACACCAAAGCTCAGGTCGCTGAGCTTTTGGCTAACGAACAGAATAAATTGATGTAGATAAACGAGTTAATCATTGGGGTCAGTAATTAGGGTCACTCACCGATAAAGAAAATTGAAAACATCGAGAAAATGTTAGAATGCGAGGGATGACCCTATTTAATGGCAGTCTGATTCGAAGCCACATTTGGGGCGCGGACCTGAGCGGCAGCTTGCAGGGAGCGGGAGGCGTTGGCGGGCTTCTTGTGAGTCGGATTGGCGGAGCCGATTATTATCCGCTCTATGACGGGAATGGCAATGTGACCGAATATCGCAATGCCAGTTCCACGGTCGCGCATTTTGAATACGATGCCTTTGGCGCGGTCAGTTCCTTTACGGGGCCGATGTGGGATTTTAATCTCCGATTCAGCACGAAGTACGAGGACTTTGAAACGGGACTGAATTACTATGGATATCGCTACTACGATCCGCAATTGGGAAGATGGTTGAATAGGGATCCGATTGAGGAGAAAGGTGGAAATAATTTGTATGGATTCGTGGGGAATAATGGATTAACTTATTGGGATAAGTTAGGTCTTGAAGCATGTAAAGAACCTAAGATCAAAGATCCTGATCAAACCCAAAGTTGTAATGTAACAGCTACAACTAAATGGCAGGCTATCGAAGCTCTTTCTCAAGGCGCTCAGGCTTCCTGTTTGGCAGGAGTGAATCCGGCAGTGATAGCAGCGTGTATGTTCATAGTTAAAATAAGATACATTGCAGCTCTCAAGGATCTCGAAAAGGAATGGAAAGAGTGCTTAGATAGCGTCGATTGTATTTGCCCTTAATACGCCTGTATTGCATGAAACTATTTGGAAAATTGCCAAAAATTCTCAACTGTTTTGTTGATTTAAGTGTTAGTGATAAGAAAACGATTTCATTTCTAGGGCCTTTCGATAAACTGCTGTTTTGGGTAGATCGAATCTTCTTAGTTAGTGTCATAGTTTTTAACTTTTCCTATTTTATCAAATCTGGTGACATGTCATTAGCTATCAATTTGATAGTGGCGGGTGTTGTCATTTCGTTGGGATTACGGTTGTATTTGGCATGTAAGATACTTAATGCAAAATCTATCGTTCAAAAAAATATCAGTTTCTCTAACTTTAGAAACAAGCCGAATGAATGAGTTGTTACGTAAATGAGGTCAGTTACGGTGATAAATGGGGTCTAAATGGGGTCAGTCCCGAATGGCACTGACTTAAGCAGCTTTTCGATAGGTGTTGCGATGAGGAATTTCGGCGAATTTCGACCGATGTTCGGTTAGGAGAGCAAAGGGTTTGGGTCTTCGTTTCAGAGCTCTTGGTTCGCTGCGGTGGGGACGGTGGTCGATGGGTTTGGCGGCGAGCAACGCGATGAGGAAGTTGCGGTGCGAGGATCGCTTGGCCGGTTGCCGGGCGAAGGCTCTGAAGGACTCATGAATGGGGTCAGTCCTTTGATT
>DBTN01000021.1:0-25129 GCA_002307065.1 Akkermansiaceae bacterium UBA1315
CCGCACAGCCATAAAGTCTAGGCAAAAAACATGACCGATTTCAGCTATTCGATTACCGCCAAGGAACGCATGGAGTTTGAACAAAAATTCCATGCCGAATTTTCGAGACATTGGGCGCCCATTCGTGGTTATTGTCTCATTAGGACTGTATTTGCTATTGCGATTGCAGTTCTGTTTTTCGTCGCTATACCCGAGGCCGAAAAGGCCTTGGCTGCACTTATTGCTGGATTTTTCATATTTTGGGGGTTTGAGGCCGCCAACAGTAAGATAACCTCAAAATACTATCTTCAGTTCCTTGAGAGCCTCGCAGACGTTGAGAAATGTCGGACATATTTGCGTGATGACTTTCTCTTCACTGAAAACCGAGGACATTTGATCGGCTTTCCATTAAGTAGTGTTTCGAAGGTTTTTGTTGATTCCAGGTTTATGTATATCGATTTTTCGAATATGGGGCGCACCCGAATTCCACTATCAGCCTTCCCTGATGAAAATACGCGCTTGGAATTCGAGAAGCTGTTTCTGCAGAAAAAAACATAAACGGAGTCCAACAATGCGCTACAGAGAGCCTCCCGAACTGCCACGGATCGTGCTGCGCACGCCGCTGGTAGTGGTGCATGCGCTCATCGTTTGCCAGATAATGAAACCGTTTTGGAGTCTAAGATAATGACCGGTTTCGGATTCTCTGGTGAGTTTTTGTGGTGCCTGCGCGTCTGGATGTCCCCGACTCCCTCTCGGAAACCGAACAGGAACAATGTTATGGGATAGAGTCGCCCCAAGACTCACAATGAAGACAGTTATGCGAAGAAACCCACATCAAACAAAATTCTACATGAGCCTCCTATGACTTGGATCGCCTTCATAAGCAGTGCGTTCGGGCTTTTGGCGGGCTTCATATCGGCTTGGCTCATAGAATGGTGGCGTGAGCGTCAACTTGCGGCATCAAATCTCAGAATACTATTATTCCGAATTGGCAAAGACCTGTATCATGCCGAGGCTCAACCGTTTTCTATTATCAATCCATTATACCTGGATTTGATGGATTGCATTTGGGGTTATTATCGTTATTGTCTTCCTTGGACCAGGAGGCGATTCTTATCGGAAGGATACCGCCTTATAGGCCATAACATCAAGACACGTCATCGTCATTGCCATGCGTATCCCAGTTGCCAGGAAGCAAGTGATGCCGTTGAGAGCCTTCTCAATTTAATCGGATGCCCTTATGAGCACGGGCTTCCGAAAACTTCCAAGAACGCATGACAAGGCGGCGCATCCGACCGCGGCAAGTCGTCAATTTGGATTCGAGCTTCCTACCCGCCGCGGATGGCTTATATCGTTCGACAAAAAATGAAACACTTCCTTACCGCCTTTTTCTCGGCCAGTATTCTTGCCATTTCGCCAATCGCCAGTGCTACAACGGTTTCGATCTCGCAACCAACATTCACCGGACTCGCGGATTACGCTCCGACGGGATTTGGCCAGTCCTTCACCGCGAATGGCGACTACTCGATCGTTGCCATCGATCTCTACATCTCAGCGTCATCGGGGGGGCGGACGCCAACTTGAGGATCTACGACTTTAATTCGTCACTTTCGACCCTTGGCTCGACCGTTCTCGGGACAGGGACATTCCTCGAAACCCAACTGAGTAGCACTCCAACATGGATTCGCGTAAATTTATCCGAGCCGATCAGGGTGAGCGACAGCAGTGAATATGCGTTTACGATCATCGCAAAGGATCCCGGTGGCTCAGCAACAGGTTGGAACAATTACGGAGTCAATTCCGCCAATGTGTATGCCGACGGGAGTAGGCTCAATATTTCCTCCTCAAGCGGTGCGATCAGTCAGGGAACACCCGACTTGGCCTTCGCCGTGATCACTGTGCCGGAGCCAAGTTCCATATCCCTCGCTGCCCTTGGAGTCATCGCCGCAACACATCGTCGAGCAAATCGTCGTTCCTAACGATCGACCCGTCTCCTGTTCCAGCTTTCATAACCGCTATAATCGCAACCCGAGGTCGAAGCCGCGCCCTCGGTCAGGCGTAGGAGGACTCGACGTTCGCGTGAAAATCTATGAGTGAAGCCACCATCACGAATACACTCCTGCGATGCACCAGAGAAGATGATCTGGCGAAGGGGTGCTTTGAGCTTGTAAGACATGATCTTGGTCTCTGGGTTTTCGAGCTTCCCGTGACTTTTCAAGAGATTTTCGGCACTGTGGCGGCAGAGCGCACATTGCTGAGCTCTCTTTCTTCAGGTGTATCTGATTACGCCCTTCACCTAGCAGCGAGCGTCGATGAAGTGCACAGACTACGAATCCCGAGAGAGATAGCGGCTTTATCTGCTGACTGTGGATTCTTGATTGAGGTGATTGGCAGCCCAACATGAAAACCAATCGGCGAGCAAGACGCTCCATCCAACGGCGGGAAACGCTCCTGTTTGAATTCGGGCTTCCTTTACCGCCGTGGATGAGCTAGACGTTCGGCTAAAAACAAACTCCACCATGTTTAAATACCGCCTATCAAGACTACCGTATTTCATATTACTGATGTCCTACAATCTTTTGACGATCGGACTGCTTGATAACGGAAGTCCCGGCAGCATACTCTTGGTTGCGGCATCAATGCCTGTTGCGTTGATCTTGGTGGTCCTTCCGCGTGTGCGGGACTGCGACTGGCCACAGTGGGTCGGCTTCCTTACCGTGATCCCGTATCTGGGAAATCTTACTGGAATAGCTTTGCTGTTTGCAGGTTCTAAGGTGATAGGGCGAAGCGACGATCCGGACAAGTTGGCTTCAAGATCACAAGACGACACTCAATCATCCTGATTAGCCTCTAATACGCGATTCTTAAACCCAGAAGCCGAACAAGTCGAGATACAGCAATCCCTATCAGCCGCCCTGTTTTCATGCTCTGCCGTTGTTTCAACCTCAACTGCGCGATCGACATGCGCCCCCGCTGATAGGGTTGCGTGCTCTTTGTCGTTCGTCAGAAATAAAAAATTATGCCATTCACTCGAGTATCTATGCGCGAAGGTAAGCCAAAGGTCTATCTGCATTCTTTGGCTGACGGAATACACGAAGCTCTCGTGCGTTCATTTCTCGTCCCTAAAGATGACAGGTTTTTGGTGATACATCAGCACCAAGAGGAGGAGTTTTATTACAATCAAAACTATCTTGGTCCCTCTCGCGACGATGATTTGATTGTAATTCAGATTTTAGGAGGAAAACCACGGTCCGAAGAAGTTAAGCGGGCGTTCTATGCTGATTTGGCGGGGACGCTCTTTAACAAGATTGGGCTTAAGCCCGGAAATGTATTTGTTACGGTGACTACAAACAGCTTTGAGGACTGGTCGTTTGGCGATGGGAAAGCGCAAATGCTAGACCTCATAAAACCATGATATTATTACCCTCAGAATCCCAAGTGGTGGGCCTGGCGGATCAAGTGCTGTTCCAGCTGGATAAGCGCTTGATCCCGAAGGGAGCTGCGCTTGCGTCACTCATCATCAACTCCAAGGAGGAGTGCCAAAATACATTATTTCGAGTCGTCTTCGACGCGGGAAGCATGTCAGAATGGCACTCTCATCCCAGGGGGCAAATCCTCGTGATTGTCAGAGGCGAATGCACGACCGAATTCCACGATGCTAGCCCCACGGTATCCGGTGTGGGAAGTATTGTTTGGATAGAGCCTAATGTGGTACATAGACACGGGTCTGGATCTGAAGAAATGGAATACGTTAGCATGCAGCAAATACTCAATGGAACCGCCACGAACTGGAAATGAAGAATGAGCCTGACAAAGTGGTGGTGCCAAGACGATTGCTTGTCATAGATCATGCTTAATCATGCTCTGCGCCAAGCAGCCGTCCGGAAAATCTTGAGCGTTCGGCAAAGAAATCAATATGTCCATAATACCCAAAAAAGACGAAAAGGTTCAGGCGACCACAGAGTGGAGGCAACTCCGGTTAGATGCCAAATTTTTCCGAGCATGTAACCAATGCTCACAGTTAAATCCTGCTGGATTTTTTTTGATGAAATGGTGTGCCAGGAATGCGCAGAAAAAAGCGGAGTGATATTTTAATCATATCGGGGATGAGATTGAACGCCTTCTTGAAAGTTCACCTTCTTCGAGAAGAACGCTGTAGGCGCTAAGCGCCCGGAGGGGATGAAGACGAAGGTGCAGACTTTCCTTGCTCCGAGTGGATCGAAGTGAAAGGATTCGGAGGGACAGAACCAGTAGTGAACCATAGAAATGGAGAAAGTTCACAGCGACTCAGGTTGTCTCGATTCGTAAAGAAGCCGAACCATGGCTCAAAATCTCTGACGCGTGAGGCAAACACGATAACGTCCAGTGAAGCGCTTCTGTGTTGAATTGCCCACTGATCTATTCTCATGCTGCCGCGTTTGAACCGATTTTGACGTCAAAGGTCGGCCGATCAGGGGCTGACTTCCGTGAACTTCTCTGTTTTTGAGGATCGCGGAACGATCTTGCCAGCCACCTTGGTAGCCGCGTAGCATTCGCCACCCCGATGATGGAGCAGGCAAGGAGCTTTGGATTTACTGAATTACGCAGTGGGTTGCATGGCGTCCTGTTTTGTTCTTCATCGCGTAGGCATTCCTCGGACGCCTTTGGACGAAAAAACGCCGAAATCCTATAACGGGCCTGTAGCTCAGCGGTTAGAGCAGGGGACTCATAATCCTTTGGTCGTGGGTTCAAACCCCACCGGGCCCACCATTTTTGGGAGAAATTTGCGGGTCTTTCACGATTCGGCAGTTTTCACGGTTTTGTTTTCTGCGACGGCGCGACGCCAATCGTCGGGGGTGTCAATGTCGATTTTTGCGTTGATGCAATCGATTGCCATGCACGAGGTTTCGTTTTGAAGAATCGATTTTGCACCGGTTTTTCCTTCGAGGGCGCGGAGTTGATCAAACCGGTTTTGAGAAAAAAGAGCGGGGGGGCCGAGTGTTCCGTTGTATCGTGAGGCGATCGTTTCACAGCCGGACTGCTCGCGGAGGGAAACAAGTTCTCTCAAGTTTTCCGCATGGATGAACGGTTGGTCACAAAGCATGACGATGACGTTTTCCAAACCATTTTCTTCGAGTGAGTGCATCCCGGCGGCGATGGAGCTGCCCATGCCGGTATGCCATTGAGGATTGGTAATGATTTGAACGGGCATTTCTTTCAGAGAGTCCCGGCAGGCGTCATCGACTGCTCCCAAGACTACCGCGACGGGCCCCAAGTCTGCCTCCAGCGCGATTTCGGCGGCATGTCGCAGCAAATCGGAGTCTCCCCAAGGAAGTAGCTGTTTCGGCTGGCCGAGACGTTGTGAAGCCCCGGCGGCGAGGAGGATGATTCCGGTCATGCTTCCTTTACGAAAATCTCCGGCGAGTGAATCGGGGTGGCTTTATCCCGTAAGAATCCGCCCTTGCGACGAGCGAGGACGGCTGACGTTTCCGCGAGGATGGAAAGTGCGATTTCCTCGGGCGTTTCGCTTCCGATATCGAGACCTGCTGGCGCATGGAGCGTATGAATCCACTCCGGATCGAGTTCACGGAAATCCTGAAACCGGGCGAGCAGGGCGGCCTGTCTGCGTTTTGGACCAAGCAGTCCGAGATAGGGAAATCGCAGCGGCATCAACCGGTCGAGCGCGGCAAGATCGCGACCGAAGTTGTGGGTCATCACCACTGCTGCCGTCTGGTCATCGATGACGAAATTTTCCTCCAGATCGTTTGGATGGGAGTAGTCCCTGATTTCCCAGCCCAACCCGGCTGCGAAAAACCGGAGCGGCTGAATTTCAGGTCCGCTTCCGAAGAGCAAAAGCCGGACGGGCAGGGGAATCGTTTGCACAAAAACTCCCGGTTTTTCGACGATCAGCGCTTTATCCGGCAGCAGTTCGGTGAAACCGGAAGGGGCTTGATATGAAGTGCGGGTCCGGCAGATTTCGCGGCGGGAGATCTTTTCGGCGATGGCTGTTAGAACGTTTCCTTTCGTCCCTGCCGCCGATATCGGTTCGATGAAAATTTCCAGGTAACCTTCGCATCCATAGAGCCTGCGGGTGTCGAAGGTGGTCAGAACCGGTTGATGCTCGTGCATCACCTTCAAACCGATCCGTCCGATTTCTTCTTCGAGGCAGCCTCCGCTCAAAACGCCGGTTGTTTCTCCGTCCTCGCCCACCAGGAGCATTGCCCCCGGTTTGCGATAGGTGGAGCCCTCCGTGCGAACCAAAGTCGCGAGGGCCCAAGGTCGCGAGGGTTCGCGGAGGACTTGGTCGAAAATTTGTCGGAGAGCCTTCATGCCTTGCGGGGCGAAATCAGTTTGTCGGGTGTGATGGGGAGGTCGCGCACGCGGATGCCGGTCGCATGGTAGACGGCATTTGCGATCGCGGCAGGGATTCCTACCAATCCCAGTTCGCCCATTCCTTTCACTCCGAGCGGATTGATGATTTTGTCTTCCTCTTCGACAAAAATCGTTTCGATGCTCAGAGCGTCGGCGTTTACCGGCACATGATAATCGGCGAGCGAAGCGTTCATCATCCGGCCGTAGCGGTGATCCACTTCGGTCGCTTCCTGGAGGGCCATGCCGATGCCCCAAATCACGCCGCCGATTTCCTGGCTGTGGGAAGCTTTCGGGTTCATGATTTTTCCGCAGGCCGTGACTTCCACCACCCGCGTCACCCGGACGGTGCCGAGATCGGGATCGACTTTCACTTCGACAAATTGGGCGCCGTGTGCGCTGGACGCATATTTTTCCCGTTCCTCCGAGGGTTTGGAATCGTAGATCTCAGTGATCTCTCGAAGGCCGACATGACCCATCAGTTCGGCAATCGATACCGATTGATCGGGGTTGGATTTTGGGAACATCTTGCCATCGAGCATTTCCACTTCGTCTGGGTTTTCGGATGCGAAGGGTGACGCGTTTTGTTCTTTCGCGAGATTCAGCAGCTTGGCTTTGATGTTTTTGGCCGCTCCAAAAATAGCGGATCCGACGCTGGCGGTCGTCCATGATCCGCCTTGGGAGGGCGCTTTGGGGTAACGTGAATCGCCAAGTTCGAAGCGCACTTTTTCTGCATCCAATCCCAGATATTCTGCGGCGATCATGGTCATGACCGTGTAGGTTCCGGGGCCGATGTCGGTGGTGGAGCTGATGACATGAGCGGAACCGTCCACCTTGAGAGTGATCTGGACGCTGGCGGCTTGTTGCATCGCTGGCCAGACACCGGTCGCAGTGCCCCACCCCACTAACAGGTCGCCGTCTTTCATCGAGCGAGGTTCGGGTTTGCGATCTTTCCAGCCGAATTTTTCTGCGCCCATCCGGTAGCATTCTTTCAGCGCTTTGCTCGAAAATGGCTTGCCGCTGTCGGGATCGGTTTCGGCATAATTGATGAGCCGAAGTTCGAGCGGATCCATTTTCAACGCATATGATAACTCATCCATCGCGCACTCCAAAGCGAACATGTTCGAGACCGCGCCGGGGGCACGCATGGCGGCGGGAGTAGGGAGGTCGGTGGGAACGTTTTGATAAAGCGTTTTGACATTCGGGCACGCGTAAAGCGAGCGAGCGACCTTTGCAAAGTCTTCGGAGTAGTCTTCGAAGGTGGAAGTGTTCACCACCACCCGATGAGAAATGCCAAGCAATTTACCGTTTTTTTCAGCTGCCATGGAAACTTTCTGCCAAGTGTCCGGGCGATAACCGTGGCCTGAGAACATTTGTCGGCGGCTGTAGACCAGGCGAACCGGTCGTTTGATTTCCCGTGCCGCCAGCGCGACCAGCGGGGGATAATAATTCACATTGAGGCAAGCCCCGAAAGCTCCGCCAACGAAGAGCGAGATCACATCCACGTTTTCAGGTTTTACCTGGAACCATTTTGAGAGCTGATCCCGGACTTGATAGACGTTCTGGGATTTGTCGAAAATCGTCAGCTTGCCATCTTTCCAAAACGCCGTCGCTCCGTGGGGCTCGATCGGATTGTGGTGTTCGATGGGGATATGATATTCGTGATCGATTTTTACCGGAGCGTTTTCAAAAGCGTTTGCAAAATCGCCACGTTCCCTTGGGGACTTTTCGGCATTTGTCTCCTTCGCATCATCCAAATGCTCCCGAAAGTCGGTGGACGGTTTTTCGGATTCATAATCGACCTTGATCCGGCGCGAGGCGTAGCGCGCTTGCTCGAATGTTTCGGCGATGACCAGAGCGACCGGTTGGGCGTTGAATGAAATTTGGTTATTTTGAAACGCCTTGAACTCTTTCGCTTCCGGCCCATCTCCGAAGTCGGGGATAGGGAGCAACTCGGGCACATTCAGGTGAGAGAAAACGCCCAATACGCCAGGGGAGGTTTCCGCTTCTTTGATATCTAAACTTTTGATCGAGCCCTTGGCGATCGTGCTGAGGAGCAGATAACCGTAAGCAAGATTGGGCATTTCAAATTCGGCGGAATATTTCGCCCGGCCGGTGACTTTTGCGAGTCCTTCAACCCGCCGCATTTCTTTTCCGATGTAACGCATGGCAATGAAAGTTTCGGTGTTTGGAGTTATGCGGTGCCGGTTGCTTTTTGCAGAGCACGGACGATGGCGCGGCGGGCGAGTTCCACTTTGTAGCCGTTGTGTTCAAGCGGTTTGGCGGCGGACATTTCCGCGTCGGCGGCAGCGGTGAAATTCTCGGTGGTCGCCGCTTTTCCTTTGAGAAATGCTTCTGCTTTCAACGCGCGCCATGGCTTGTGGGCAACTCCGCCAAGCGCGATGCGGACATCACTGATTTGGTCATCGGTGAAATCGAGGGCGGCTGCCACAGAAACCAGGGCAAAGGCATAACTCGCACGGTCCCGGACTTTAAGATAATAACTATGCTCTGGAAATCCGTTTTTCGGGAGATCGATGGCAACGATCAGGTCTCCGTGGCGAAGCACGTTGTCGAGTTCCGGTTGCTCTCCCGGCAGGCGATGAAACTCGGCAAAAGGAATGACCCGTTCTTCTTTGCTGGAGTCGATGACACGGACGTTCGCGTCCAGCGCGGCAAGGGCGACGGCCATATCCGACGGGTGAACGGCGACGCATTGTTCGTTCGCGCCGAAGATGGCATGGGTCCGGTTTAGTCCTTCGAGAGCGCCGCAGCCTGTCCCCGGTTCCCGTTTGTTGCAGGGCGTTGCGGAATCGTAAAAATAGGGGCACCGGGTTCGTTGAAGAATGTTGCCGCCATTGGTGGCCATGTTCCGGATTTGCGCGGAAGCGGCGGAAAGCATTGCTTGCGACAGGAGCGGATAGTTTTTTCGGACGAGTGGATGGTTTGCCGTGTCGCTGTTTTTTGCGAGGGCTCCCATGCGGATTCCGTCGGGCAGTGCCGAAATTTCCGTGAGCTCAAGGCGTGTGAGATCCACCAGATCGGTGGCGTTCTCAATCTCATCTTTCATGAGATCTAACAGATTCGTTCCTCCGGCGAGATAGTGGCCCTGAGGGTGATCGGACAAGGTGGCGACCGCTTCATCGGGCGTAGTCGCTCGGCGGTATTCAAACGGTTTCATGTGCGAACTCCTTTCTGATCAAAGCGAGCTCGTCTTCTTTGGCGAAGCCCCAGGTGCGGGCGGTGTCGCGACCGGTATGGACGGCCTGAAAGGCGGCGAGGATCTGCGGATAGGCAGCGCACCGGCAGATGTTTCCGCTCATGCGCTCGCGGACTTCGTCGTCGGAAAGTTCGGTGGGTGGAGCATTGAGATCGGAAGTGACATAACTCGCCTCACCGCGTTTCGCTTCATCTAACAGAGCCACTGCGGAACAGAGCTGGCCGGGTGTGCAGTAGCCGCATTGGAAACTATCGTGTTCAATGAACGCTTCCTGCATCGGGTGCAGACCGGCGTCGGTCGCGAGTCCCTCGACAGTGGTGATTTCTTTTCCTTCGGCTTGGGCTGCCAGCGTGAGGCAGGAAAGGACGCGCTTGCCATCGACGATGACCGTGCAGGCTCCACACTGGCCGTGGTCGCAGCCTTTTTTCGAACCGGTCATGGCGAGTTTTTCGCGGAGTGCGTCGAGCAGCGTGACGCGGGGCTCGAGATCGACGGTTTTTTTCGTGCCGTTGATGATCAGATTGACCGAAATCGTCGGACCGGTTGTGGCGACGGCGGTGGTTTCTCCCAAACTCGCGGCAGCGGCGTAGGCTTGCTGTTCGGTGAGCAACTGCATGCCGAACACTCCGGCACCGGCGCCCGAGAGCATTTTCAGAAAATCGCGGCGCGGAACTCCGCCGTTTGCAAGCTCGCCGAAGAGGGCGGATTCGTCTTCGGTGAGAGGATCCTTTTTAAAATCGGGCCCTTGAGGTGGGTGTCGAAAGTCGCATTTTTCGTCCATGGCATTGGCGGTTGAATTCGCAAGCAAGCGCTCAATTTGCGCAAACTAACGTCCAGCCTAAACCGGTTTGGGGGATGCGACACCGGAAATGTAAGGAAATGTCCCGGTTTTTGGGACTGTGGGCGTGGAGGGTGAGACCCATTTAAGATCGATCTCACCCCCAAGAGCCGGGTGGCTTTATGGAGGCGTTCGATGCCTGGTTACAGGCGATACAAGCGCGCCGCGTTGCCGTGGAGGATCTTGTGACGGTCTTCGGCAGACAGTTTTTCGGTAAGATTCGAAACCGTTTCGGCCCATTCTTGATAGCCGGTCCGCAACAGGGCGACTGGCCAGTCAGAGCCAAACATCACACGATCCACTCCGAAAAGATTCAGAGTTTCATCGAAATAATCCGCGACCTGGGTCGGATCGATCGAGCCCTCGGGAAATTCGGTCAGGAGTCCCGAAAATTTGACTGCGATGACATTTTCCCGGGCAGCGATTTCTTTCATCGCCTTGCGCCAGAAGGGATTGACGGGGCCTTGGCCGACTTCAGGTTTGGCGAGATGGTCGATGATGAAAGTCGTCTCCGGTTGGCGATCCACCAACTGAATCGCAAGCGGTAACTGACGTTGCAGGATCAATAGATCGAAACGCAGGTCATATTTTTCCAGGTGCTTCAATCCTTGATGGAAGTCCGCACGGAGAAAATAGTCATCCGGTTCATCTTGCAGCACGTGGCGGACGCCTTTGAATTTCGGGTGGGCGGCAAGACGTTCGAGAGACGCTTCCACATCTCCGTCGATCAGCGGAACCCAACCGACCACGCCGAGGATTTTTTCACTTCGGCTGGCGAGATCTAACAGAAAATCCGATTCTTCAAGAATCTGCCGAGCTTGGACAACGATCGTCCCGGTGATTCCAGCAGCATCGGTGATTTCGTCCAAATCCGGGAGCAGCCGATCTTGCGCGAGCGGGGAACCAGCTGGAATCCACGGATACGCTTCGGCCGAGTAGCGCCACAGATGATGATGCGAGTCGATCATTTCAAGAAAAGCGGTTTGATATGCTTTTCGAGAAGATTGCCGGTCACACATTGGCTCACGATCGCCCGATTTTGTCGCAATGCGTTTAGATACGTGTCTCCCATCTGGGCGGCGACTTTGAAGGCGACGTGGAGAAGCTGGCGGACATTTGGATTATAACTGGAGTTCGAAGGATCGTGACGAACCGCGCTTGCGAATTCCTGGGGCGTCCACTTTTGAACCTCGCTCACGGATGGAAGTTTGGCGTAGTCGATATCGATGACCGTGGCGTAGGGTTCGCAGAGCGCTTCCTTTTTTTCCATGGCTTTTGCGTAGATTTCCTTCGCGAGTTCCAGGCCGGTTCCACCGGATTCCGCCAGGCCGATGACTTCTTCCAGCCAGTTGGTGCCGGCGGTTTTGACGTGCAAGCCGGCGCCGGTACGTTGGAGCGCGCGCTGGATCGCCGGATAGATCGAGAACTTATCCGAACCGGAATGAACGGAAAGTTTCAAAGCTTCGGGCAAGCCGTAGTGGCGGATCGCGTGGGCGATGACCGAGAGATCATCGTTGAATTCTTTTTCGAACTGCGCGGTGTCACCGACATAATCGACGCCTTTGTTAAAGCGGCCGGTGAATTTGGGGGCAATCGTTTGGATCGGGATGCCGTGATCGGCGATGGCTGCGAGGATGACGAGAAGCTCAGGGGGCGTCTGCGGCTGATCCGTTTCATCCATCGAAATTTCGGTAATGAAATCCGTGCCTTTGATCGAAACGATATGATCGTAGATCGCTTTCGCTTGTTGAATCGCCTTGAGGAACTGGTTCGCGGTTTTTTCGATGTCTTTTCGGGTGATTTCGAAAGGGGTGTCGATTCCGCTGATGCTGACTAATCCGATCAGTTCCGGATGCTTGTCGATGAAAGCGGCAACCTGTTCGGGATCGGCGGCTTTTCCGATTTCATCCGCAACATCCAGAGTGAAGAAATCACAGGGTTCGATAAACCGATCGACGGTCGAGAGATTGATATGATCCGCATCGAGCAGATACTCTTCGTTCCATCCAAGGTCTTTGACCGCTTGATCGACCGCGACGCGGGTTTGGGACGGTTCCGAGCCGATGATGTTGTGTTCCCGGTTTGACTTATTCCATACCGGGGTGATTTCGATTCCGAGTTCTTTGGCGGCGATGAAGGCTTGAAGCTGGGCGTGGGCACCGTGGGCAAAGCGGTCGCCGACACCGAAGGTGAATTTTGGACAAATTTTCATAAAAATAGGAAAGCGTTTATTGAATTTCGATCATGGCTTTGATGGTGCCTCGATCGGGATGGGTGAATGGTTCAAATCCGTCTGGGACATCATCAAAGGCGATGCGGTGCGTGATCCAGACATCGGTGTTGATTTTACCGGATCGGATCAGGTCGATGATTTTAGGGAAATCGCTCGGCAGCGCATTGCGTGAAGCCATCAAGGTCAATTCGCGGCGGTGGAAAACCGGGGCATGAGGAAAGACGAGATTGGACGTCGTGATTCCGACATACACCACACGACCGGTATGGGCTGCATATTCGAGACAGGACGACATCGAATTCGGATTGCCGGTCGCGTCGATGATCATATCCGCACCCTGTCCGTGGGTCATGGCCAGGATTTTTTCCAGATGAGAACCGTCCGGCTGGAAGACCACGGATTGGTGGATGCCGAGATGTTGCGAACAGAAGTCCAATCGTCCCGCGACTTGGTCCATGACGATGACACTGATATCGGGAATCAGTTTAAGAAATTCCAGGCAGGAAAGACCGATTGGACCTGCGCCGATCACCAGCACCGTTTCTCCGGGTTGAGGATTCCCGCGCTGGACCGCATGGTAACCGATGGCGAGAGTTTCAACGAGCGCGAGTTGGTCGTAGCTCAAATCATTTCCAGGATGGAGCTTGCGCGCGGGGACGATGAACGTGCCTTGGCGCAGACCGCCATCGTTGTGAACGCCGATCACTTGAACGTCGGGGCAGCAATTCGATGCGCCTTTTTGCGAAGCGGTGGAGCTTGGATTGTTCACGTAGGGTTCCAGCGAACATTTGTCGCCCGGCTTGACGTTTTGCACGTTTTTCCCGACCGCGACCACTTCCACGCCGAGCTCATGGCCGGGGATTCTGGGATAACTGAAGAAGGGAAATTTCCCGAGGAAACAGGATAAGTCGGTGCCGCAGATTCCCATGCGGTGGCTTCTTACCACAGCTTCGTCGTCCTTTGGTTCCCCGGCATCCGGCCGGTCAATGACAGTGATCTTTTTCGGTTCGGTGAATTCGATAGCTTTCATGAAAATGGCGTGGACGTTCAGTTATTTTCGGGAAGTCCTTCAAGATGGCCGATGTCTTTGACCGGTTCGAAAATCGCGATCACTTCGTCGAGCAAAGCGCGGTCGATCGGTGACGCCAACCAGTCGGCCCATTTGCGGATATTTTTCGGGTTCGCGGACCCGGCGATGGTGGTGGCCAGTCCGGGGTGTTCGCAGGAGAACTGAATCGCAAGTTGAGCGATATCGACTCCGTGTTCCGAGCAGAGTTTTGCGGCGCGGCGGGCTGCTGATTTTACTTCTTCAGGCTCTTTCAGCCAGTCGGGCAATTCGGCATCGGTCAACAAGCGAGCGGAGAAAGGCCCGGCGTTCATGGCCCCGATTCCTTTCGCCTCAAGGCGGGGAAGAATCTCCGTCACGAAACTGGTGTTCTGGAGCGTGTAACGATTGTAGCTGAGCACACAATCGATCTGATCTTCCATCTGATCTAACAGAGTGTGGAATGTTTTGAGAGGATAGCAGGAGAATCCCAACGCACGGATTTTTCCCTGCTCCTTCAATCGCAAGGCGGCGGGCAGGGTTTCCTCCCACAATTGCGGCAGCGACACGAATTCGGGATCGTGCATCAGCAAGATATCGAGGTGATCGGTCTTCAAGCGTTGGAGCGAAATGTGAACACTTTCTTCGACACGCTTCGCTGAAAAATCGAAGTGAATGTCGGAATACCGGCCGAGTTTGCTGCCTAACAAATAGGAATCCCGGGGCACTCCTTGAAGGCCGAGGCCTAACAGAATCTCCGACATGCCACGTCCGTAAAAGGGCGAGGTATCGATGAAGTTCATTCCGAGATCCAATGCGGTGCGAGTCGACAACATCGCTTCATCAAGAGAGATCTGACGAAACTCAGCTCCCAGCGAAGACGCTCCAAAGGAGAGAATGGGGAGGTCGATACCGGTTTTGCCAAGGGGGCGGGTTTGAATCATGGAAGTGACAGCGAAAGTTGTGAGAAAGTGGTCAACGCTTCGATCGTTTTGCGCGCGGCGGTATCAGGATCCGGTAGAGGAAAAATTTCTGCGGAGAGGCATTGGTTGTAACCGATTTGTTTCAATGCTCCAGCGATGGGCCGGAGATCAGTGTGACCCAAGCCCATTGCGTGGCGATTGGAATCGGCGAAATGAACGTGTCCCACATGGCGGCCCGCATGAATGAGCGCGGCGGCGATATCGGCTTCCTCGATGTTCATGTGGAAGAGATCGGCGAGCAGAACAATCTGGTGAAGCGACTCTGACTCGATCCAATCCGCACCGTCTCCGAGGCGGTTGATGAGGTTCGTTTCGTAACGATTGAGGGGCTCGTAAATGAATGGCACTTCGTAGTTGGCGGCGGTTTCTCCGGCGACGCGCAAACTTTCCGCGAGCCACTGCAAGGCTTGCTCTCGCGAGACGTCTCCGCCCCAACGGCCTTGCATCGAGCCAAGGATGGCCGGGGCCCCCAGCTTGCCGCCGAACTCGATCATGGAAATCACGAAGTTCAACGCAGCTCGGCGTTTCTCCGGGTCGGGGTCGGTCAGTGACAATCCTTGGCGCACCATGCCTGCACCGGTTCCCACGGCGGCAATGCCCAATCCATGGGTATCCTGAAGTTTTAAAATTTCCTCGATCGAACCCGGGGCGGGTAAAAACAATTCAACCTCGCTAAAACCGGCGGCTTTGGCTTTCGCGAAACCCACGTCGAGCGAGTCATGAAAAACAAAAGGCCCGGCCGCGGCTTCGGGGACACGGCAAAGAGTGACGGCGGTTCGCATCAGACCGATTCCAGGATGAGGTTTCCGTATTTAGTCGTGTCGCCGGTGCGGATCAGACCGATCGCGGAAGGCACCATCGTCTTGAAACGTTCGTGCGGGATGCGCTCGACCTGGGCTCCCGGGTATCCGGCGAAACAACTGTCAAAGGTCTGGATCGTGGAAGAGGGATTGGTGGTGAGGAATTCCTCCGCTTGAACGATTCTGCAGATTTTAAAATTCGGTTTCAGGAGTTCCACGAGATCGAGCACGGTGGGGATGTCCTGCGTCAGAGATATATCAACCGTTTCGATTTCGGGAAAATACGGAAACGCCCAATCGGCGATCACCAGCAGGTTGGTGTGTCGAATCCGCGCAAGCAGATGCAGCACGAGTGGGTTGAGAATTCCAGACTGAATCATGGCCAAAAGTTGTCATACAGAAACAGGGGTGTCAGCAACAATTTGAGTGGGTTGTGGGTTATTTCATCTGGCGGTAAGGGATTTGGGTTTGTAGCCTTTTACGCATGGAGCGGCGGAGTGGACAGATCATCGAGGTCCTCGAAAAAGAAATTTTGTCGGGAAAATTGACCGCTGGGAAGCGGCTGGCGTCCGAGGAAAAACTCTGTGAGCGATTTCAGGTGAGTCGGACCGTGGTGCGGGAAGCGATTCAGCAATTGCGCAGCCGGGGAATGCTCCGAACCACCAAGGGTTCCGGCACCTACATTGCGAAGGTAAGCTTGGAAACCCTCGGCACTGCGGTGAAGACGTATACGATGCTTGCCAGCGATGCGAACTTCCTGGAGCTCATCGATTTTCGGATTTTGATCGAATCGGAGTGCGCTCGTCTCGCCGCAATCAACGCCGGGGAGCAATTTCTTTGCGATCTGCGAGAGGTCATTGATGAAATGGAGGGAGCGCGTAGCTCGCGGGCCAAGTTCAGTAAAACCGACATCACGTTTCATTTGTTGATCGCAAAGGCGTCGGGAAATAATATTTACACCACCTTGCTGGAAGCGGTCGAAAAGCGTTGTGTCGACTATGCGAACTTCAATCGTGGAAACGATGACTGGCATCTCCAGGTCATTGACGATCATCGTTCGATCTTGGCGGCGATCGAGGCCGCTCGGCCTGATCTGGCATCTTCGGAAATGCGAGATCATCTTCTTTCCTCGCGACGCCATTTTGTGGATCTAAGCATCTGATCCATTCGATGCGACGTGTTTGGGACGGTGCGGCTTTCTACCGTTTTTCCACACGATCTTTGTTTTAGGGCTGAATCTGGATTTTTCCATTCGGAAGCCCCTTTGGGCATGAGCGAGTTGGCTTCGGCCATCGTTTCTGCCTCGAAGCGGAGGCGCGGCCTCTCCGAGCAAATGAAGAAGCTGCGGATAGTCCGCGTCTGCAATCCGTTGGCGGAAAAAGGGGATCAGGTCGGAAATATCGCTCAGAACTGCCAATCAAGGAGGTATTGCCAAAACCGACCTTGGGTTTTAAGCCGTGGCGAACAAAATTTTCTTTCAGACCGAAAAAATTTCTAAGATTAGATCGTTGTCCCCGTCTTAGTTTAAAATCCAAACCACATCGATGTCACAGTCACAAGACCCCGCTTACGATCCTGACCAGGTTCTCGCCAAACCCCGAGTTTCTTTTTGGAGGAAATTGGGAGGCGGTTCGCTCGCCATTTCCTTGATTATTCACGGGATCATTCTCGCAGTCGGTGTGGTGCTGATCGTCGGGATCATTCCGCCACCTCCTGAAAAGGTCGTCGATTTCATGGCACCCGGTGGCGGCGGCGCTCCTCAGTCGAGTCAGCAGCAGAAAAAGCGGGCGAATGTGGTGAAAAGCAACGCCTCACGGGTCGCAGCGAAAGACGTGGTCAGTAATTTCACCCTTCCTGATCCGGAAGCATCCTCGGACATGAGTGCGCTGGGAGCGCTGGGCGCGGGCGGCATGGGGGGCCTTGGGGGACTCGGCAGTGGCGCGGGGCTTGGCGACGGGATGGGCGCAGGCATCGGTGCCGGGATCGGAACAGGATTCGGTGCGGGTAGCGGCTCGAATCCTTTCGGGATGATCAATCCAAACGCCGGCGCATTGGAGGGTAACTTTTACGATCTGAAGCAAACCGCCAAACGGGAGCCCACCAATCTGGAATTGGCGGACGTGAAGGAAGCCATTCGCGATTTCGTCACCGGTGGTTGGAGAGAAAAGCAGTTGGAGAAATACTATAAGGCCAAGAAACCGCTTTATCAGACCAAACTCTACATTCCTGTCATGCCTGCGTCCGGAGCTCCGGAGGCGTTTAATTCGCAAAATGAAGTCCAGCCATCGCGTTGGATAGTTGTATATCGCGGGACGGTGACTCCGCCCAAATCGGGCAAATACCGGTTTGTCGGAGTGGGGGACGACGTGTTGGTCGTTCGCTTTAACGGAAAGCACGTTTTTGATTATGGATATACCCGTCCAACTTCGGGCACCCGTGACGACTTGATGGAACAGCCACTTGTCAAATACCAGTATGAGGCGACGACCACTTGGAACAAAGATCTTCAAGGGATTGGCAGAGGACCTGAATTCCGCGCAGAGGCAGGTAAGGCTTACCCCATCGAAATTTTGATGAGCGAATTGCCCGGCGGTCTATTTGGCGCGGTGCTGATGATTGAGGAAGTGGGTGTACAATATCAAAAAGACCCGCTTCAAGGGGCTCCGATTCTCCCTCTTTTCCGCCTCGATCCGAGTGCGCCGAAACAGCCGAGTAAAGATACCAACGCTCCTCCGTTCGATCCCAAAGGACCGGTTTGGCGAACGGTTGAGGATGGTGGCAAGCTGGGCATCTGAGCCAAGCGGCCGTCTCGAAACGATCTGTCCCCGCTCCGCCGATCTGGCGGACGGGGATTTTTTTTGCCGAAACCGGTTTGAGCGTGTGCGATTACTTTTCCTCGGCCAGAGGAATATAAGGGCCTTCGTGCAGAACGGATTTTTTCCCGCGAAGCAATCGAATCCACTCCAGCGCGCAGCCGATGACGATGACGGCGACGAAGCCAAGAAAGAGCGCGGTGATTCCGATATCCACGCGGGCGTTGGCGATGGCGGGTTCGATTTTTTCGACCTGTTCCGCAACCAACGGCACTCCGTCGATTTGTCCAGCCGTTCGTTGAGCCTGGAGTTTCTGGATGGCGGGGACAAATCCAGCGGCGGAGGGTGAAAAGATTTTCAGGTATCCGGCGCTGAAAGTAACTCCGATCAAAAAGATCAGTGGGATCACGGTGCACCATGCGTATTTCGCCCGGCCCATTTTGATGATCACCGTGGTGCCGAGGCAAAAGGCGATCACCGACAAAAGCTGGTTAGCGATTCCGAAAAGCGGCCAAAGACTGTTCGCAATACCGTATGGATCGATGGCGCCTTGATAGAGAAAGTAGCCCCAAGCCGTGACCAAGATCGCGCTGGTGAAAATGTTCGCCGTCCACGAGCTGGTATTGCCAAGCGGTTGATAAAAATTCCCCAGCAAATCCTGAAGAATGAATCGCCCGACCCGGGTG
Source organism: Akkermansiaceae bacterium UBA1315 (assembly GCA_002307065.1). Classification (GTDB taxonomy): domain Bacteria; phylum Verrucomicrobiota; class Verrucomicrobiia; order Verrucomicrobiales; family Akkermansiaceae; genus Luteolibacter. The sequence continues at coordinate 18,946 of DBTN01000021.1, forward strand.
CCGGCATCCAAAGTTGTGAGAATAAACAAGGCTTCGAACATGATCGCGAAGTGATACCAGAGATCGAGAAGCCCATGTCCCACGCCGAATTTTTTAAAAACCGAGTCGAACATGGAGGCCATCCCTACGGCGAAAGTCGGCGCACCACCGACCTTTCCGATGAGCGTCGGTTCGCCCATGTCGGCGGAAAGTTTTTCCATTTCAGCCAAGGTGATCGGGAAACCCGCGTCATTCACCCGGTCGATCGCGGCGACCAAGGCAGAAGGATCGTCGTAATTCACGGGAGTATTGATGGCGAAATATTGCCCCGGTTGGAGGGCGCAGGCCGCGATGATCGCCATCAAGGCCACCATCATTTCCGTCACCATCGAACCGTAGCCGATCAGACGGATGTGTTTTTCCCGTTCCAGCAACTTCGGGGTCGTCCCTGAGGAGATCAGTGAATGAAATCCGGAGATCGCGCCGCAGGCGATGGTGATGCAGACAAATGGGAAAACCGGCCCAGGCACCACCCAGCCGCCGCCAAGGAGGAATTGCGGATTGACCGCGGGCATGTGGAGCGGCGGGGCGATCACCACGATGAAAACTCCCAAGACCGCGACTGTTCCGAGTTTCATGAACGTGCTCAGGTAATCACGAGGAGCGAGCAGCAACCAAACCGGTAGGACCGAAGCACAAAAACCGTAGATCATGATCGCCCACGCGAGATTGGGAGCCGTCCAGGTCAACGCCGCATTCATTTCAGGCGTGAGGAGTCGGCCGCCCCACACACAGGCCAGCAAACCCAGCACTCCGAAAATCGAGACTGTCCGGACCCCCAGGCCGCCGCGAATCGCGAGGCCCATGACCATCGCCAGCGGGATGGTCATCGCGATCGTGAAAAGTCCCCACGGGCTGTGAGCGAGCGCTTTCACCACCACTAAAGCCAGCACCGCCAGAATGATCGTCATGATCGCCAGCAAGCTGAACATGGCAACGAGGCCGACGAACGGATTGATCTCCTCCTTGAGCATTTTTCCCAACGATTTTCCCTCGCGCCGCATTGAGGCGAAAAGGACCACCGCGTCATGGACTCCACCGCCCAGAGTCGCACCAATCAAAATCCACAAGGTCCCGGGCAAGTAACCAAATTGGGCGGCCAGAACCGGTCCCACGAGTGGTCCTGGCCCGGCGATGGCTGCGAAATGGTGGCCAAAAACGACCCATTTGTGGGTGGGGACGTAGTCTTTTCCATCCGCCAAGGTGACGGCGGGTGGAGCACGCCGATCGTCCAGCACCAAGACCTTCGCCATCAACCAGGCACTATAAAACCGGTAGCTCACCGCGAAAGAACACGCGCCGGCGACAACAAGCCACAAGGCATTGACCGGTTCATCCCGCTGTGAAGCTGCGATGGCGACAGCGGCGACGCCCAACAACGAGACCAGAATCCAAACGATCACACGCATCCATTTCGGCATAGAGGCGACGCTAATGAATTCCCGCGAAGTTAAGCAATAGACATTTCGATCGTTGTTTAAACGACTGCGAGAGAAAAACTCGATTTCCGTGGGAGCGCGGTTTCCAATCTCCGTCTCGATGAAACGCCGGGCAATTCCACAGATCGATATGATTGACTACGGGGAGGAACGTTTGCGCGAGCGTGGCTTCGTGGCGATGCCTTTTTCGGATTCGCTGGTAAAGGATCCTCGGCGGCTTCGTCCTCACTATCATGATTTTTTCCAAATCTCGCTTTTGAACGGGGCCGGAACGTTAATGCACGATTTTCGCGATCACTGCGTGGACGGGATGACATTGTTTTTTCTAAGTCCTGGCCAAGTTCACACGATCTCGCCGGATGAGGAAATGACGGGCACCGTCCTTTCGTTTACTCGGGACTTCTTCGAATCCGGTGCGGAAAGTTCGCCGGGATTTCTGTTGGATATGCCATTTTTCTTTTCTCCAGAGGCGCAGCCCTGGCTTGCTTTGGATGGGCTGGAGTCGACTCGGATCGCGTCCTTGTTTGAGGAGATGCAACAGGAATTTGATCAATCGAAAATCGGAGCCCTGGAGATGCTTCGTTCGTTGTTGTGGATATTATTGGTCCGTTGTTCGCGGAAATATGCGGAAATTCACTCCATGACGCCTGTCACTCGATCGGCCGTTCTGGTGCGGAGGTTTTATCAACAGCTTGAAAAACACTTTCACGATTGGCCATCGCTTCGTCCTTATGCGGTGGAACTCGGTGTGACGATCAATCATCTGAACGATGTCGTTCGCGAACAAACGGGAAAAGCTGCGGGCGAGCATATCCGGAGTCGCCGGTTGCTGGATGCGAAGCGGATGCTGCTTTATTCCGAGCTCAGTGTTTCGGAAATCGGCTACCAGTTGGGATTTCAGGATCCGTCCTATTTTAATCGGTTTTTCCGCCGGTATGCGCACTCCACGCCTTTGGCATTTCGAAATGAAATCCGAGAAAAATACCAGAAAGAAGCCGGTTAGTGCCGTTCATCAGGATTGTCTGAGATGGCTGGCCGACCGAAGTTTTCGGCCATGCGAGCAACGGCTCTTCACCCTACGATAGAACAACGACCTGTCGATCACACGGTTTATACCTTGTTGTTGGCGATCAGTTTTTCCCACTTGTTGAACGATACGATCCAGGCCCTGTTGCCTTCGATCTATCCTTTGCTGAAATCTTCCTATGGCCTGACGTTTACTCAACTCGGGCTGATTACCTTTACGTTTCAACTTACCGCGTCGTTGCTGCAACCGTTGGTCGGATATGTCACGGACCGTCGGCCGTTGCCCTACTCGTTGCCGATTGGGATGGCGATGACCTTGGTCGGATTGATCTCACTCGCTCACGCAGGAAGCTTTGCCATGATTCTGATATCCGCAGGGCTGGTCGGTGCGGGATCGGCGGTTTTTCACCCGGAAGCTTCACGGATCGCTCACATGGCGGCGGGGAAAAGGCGGGGATTCGCTCAATCTCTTTTCCAAGTCGGCGGGAACGCGGGCAGTGCGTTGGGACCCTTGTTGGCGGCTCTGATCATCGTGCCCCACGGGCAAAAGTCCTTGGTGGTGTTCTCCGCGCTCGCGCTGTTAGGCGTGATGGTGTTGTGGAAAATTGGAAAATGGCAGGGTAGAAACCTTCACCGCATCCAGCGCAAACCGGTTCGGGTAGGACATGCCGTCGCCGCAGAAACACCGCGCAAGACCGTGGTTCTGGCTTTGACCATTTTGGTCGCGCTGGTGTTTTCGAAATACGTCTATCTGGCGTCCCTCACCAGTTATTATACGTTCTACCTGATGGATCGCTTTCATATCTCGGTTTCCAGTGCGCAGATTCATTTGTTTATCTTGCTGGGTGCGGTGGCGGTCGGGACGATTGTCGGCGGACCGGTAGGCGACCGGTTTGGACGCAAGCGGGTGATCTGGGGTTCGATTTTGGGTGTGGCTCCCTTTTCGTTGATGCTGCCGCATGTCGGACTGGAAATGACCGCGATTCTTTCGGTGTTTATCGGGCTCATTCTTGCATCCGCATTTTCCGCCATTTTGGTTTACGCTCAGGAACTGTTACCGGGAAAAGTCGGAATGGTCGCAGGTTTGTTTTTCGGCCTCGCCTTTGGAATCGCGGGAATTGGTTCGGCGGTCTTGGGCAAAGTCGCCGATCATCAAGGGATCAACTATGTTTTCCAGATTTGCGCTTATCTTCCGCTGATCGGGCTGTTGACGGTTTTTCTGCCTGATATCGAAGGTGAGAAATGACTTATCTCGGCAGCATCACGGTGAAAGTCGAACCTTTGTTGATTTGGCTTTCGACGTCGATGGTGCCGTAATGATTTTCGACAATCGCTTTGGCGATCGCAAGGCCAAGGCCGGAATGCCCCCCGGCCGCCCCGCGCGCGGGATCGACGCGGTAGAACCGGTCGAAGAGTTTCGGAAGATGCTCTTCGGCAATGCCCGCGCCGCGATCGGTGACTTTGAGAAGTGCGTGGTTTTCGTGGGCGGTTAGAGAAATCAAAACTTCGCCGTTTGTTTCCTGATGTTCGATGGCATTGGAAATCAAATTGACGATCACCATCGACAGCGAACGAGAATCACCGGTGCATTTGACGGGCTGTAGCTTGGATTCGAGACGGGTGTTTTTCTGATCGGCCAGTGGACGGAGCAACTGGATCGCGTCGGAGACGATAATGGCCAAGTCGCAATTTTCCTGACCGGTTTGCGGAGGTTCGCCGTCTTGTCGGGCGAGAATGAGCAGGGATTCAACCAAGGAGCGCATGCGGGTGGCGGCGTGCGCGCAGGTGGAAATGATCTCACGATATTCTTCGGTGGAGCGGTCGCGTTTCAGCCCGCGACTGGTTTCGGAAAGGATCACCGTGAGCGGGGTGCGAAGTTCGTGAGAAGCATCGGCGGTGAACTGGCGCTGACGTTGGATGGCGATTTCCAAGCGGTCGAAAGTGTCGTTCAGCACATGACTGAGTCTGCCAAGTTCGTTATCGGTGTCGGCGATATCAATGCGTTCGGAAACGTTACCATTGGCGATTCTCGAGGCGGTACGGCTGATTTCGTCGATCGGTTGAATCGCGCGACCCGCGAGCCACCAACCTCCGAGCAGTCCGATCAGCCAAAGGCCGCCGCCGAAACCGGTAATCTGCCAGCCGAGGTTTTGAAGCGCGGCGACGTCGGAAGAGATGTCTTTGCCGACGACTCCGCTGAATCCCCGCGGACCCCGGCGGAACAGTTCCCGGTAATTTCCGTGAAGGGGTTTTTTACCTGGATCAGGATCGACTTGTGAAGGGAGTTGTAGGGTTTTCGGGGCGTTCGCGGAGCGAAATAGCAGTTTTCCATCTCGGTCCCAATAAACGAGATAGACGCTGTCGGTCGCCGATGCGTCGAACAATCCGCGCAGAATATGGGGCAAGGTTTCTGGATCGACTTCGGTGAAAATCTGGCGGACTTGATCGGTCGTCGGCTGGGGAGATTCTTTATCCGAGCCGAAAGATTTCTGCCAGATGCTGCGGACAAATGAGCGCTCGAAAGATTCGAGCTCACGATCGACCCGTTCCGCCCGGTCTTCCGAAGCCAGGCGATAGGCAAGCATGCACAATGCCGCGATGACGCCCAACAGAATGAGTGCGTGCCACAACTGGAGGCGCCAGCGAACGGAATGGAAAGCGGAGGCCAAGGGAGGTTTCGGTTAGATCACACCGGTTGAATTATTCCACAGAATATCCATGACCGCGGCGGGTGAGAATAAAATCGTGACCGAGTTTTTTTCGGACATTGGAAACGTGGACGTCCAGAAGATTGGAAAGCGTATCGTCGTCTTCGTCGAAAAGATGTTCGTAAAGCTCGCTGCGGCTGACGACCTTTGAGCGATGCAAGGCGAGATATTCGACAAGTGCGTATTCTCGGGGAGTGAGCGAAATTTCCTCGCCGCGATGGGTGATGGTGCGGGCGGCGGCGTCGATGATGACATCCCCGATTTCTAACAGATTTGAAGCTTGGCCGGAGCTGCGCCGGATGAGGGCGCGAATGCGGGCGAGCAGCTCTTCGCTGTCGAAAGGTTTTGTTAAATAATCGTCCGCTCCAGCGTTGAGTCCACGGATGCGATCCGGCACGGCATCGCGTGCGGTGAGCATCAAGACCGGTGTCGCGTCTTTTTCCAATCGTAAGCGCCGCAGGACTTCCCAGCCATCAAACACGGGCAGCATTCCATCGAGGACGACACAGTCGTAAGCGGAAGAGATCGCTTTGAATAGTCCTTCTTCGCCATCGGTCGCGACATCGACGGCATAGTTTTCCTCACGCAAGCTCGCGGCGAGGCTGCGCGAAAGAAGGAGATCGTCTTCGATGAGGAGGAGTCGCATTTTTTACTCGTGACGAAGGGCGTCGATCGGATCGAGCGCGGCGGCGCGGCGCGCGGGCATGAAGCCGAAGATGATTCCGACGGCTGCGGAGAAAACAAAGGCAATCAGATTGATGCTCGGATCGAAAAGGAAGGGGACTTCGATGATTTTTGAAAGCCACGTGCAGAGGCCGAAGGCGAGTGCGATGCCTGCGAGGCCGCCGAAGGATGAAAGCGTGATCGCTTCGACGAGGAATTGCAGCAGGACTTCGCGGGATCGTGCGCCGATCGCGAGGCGAATCCCGATTTCCCGCGTTCGTTCGGTGACGGAAACGAGCATGATGTTCA
>DBTN01000021.1:25390-25661 GCA_002307065.1 Akkermansiaceae bacterium UBA1315
TTCATGATGCCGATACCGCCGACGAGCAAACTGACGCCAGCGACCGCGCCGAGCAAGGTCGTCATCACCTTGGTCGTCGAGCTGAGCGCTTCGGCGATTTGACGAGTGTCCATCACGTTGAAATTGTCATCTTCAGACGGTTGCAGATTCCGTCGTTCACGCATGATGGCGGTGACTTCGGAGATGATCATGTCGCTTGATGATCCGTCGGCACCGGAGATCATGATTTGATCAATGGATTTCATCGAGGCCGCGCCCTTGATGCGGCGGG
>DBTN01000021.1:25906-26520 GCA_002307065.1 Akkermansiaceae bacterium UBA1315
GAGGCCGCGCCCTTGATGCGGCGGGCGAAGGTGGTGATGGGAATGACAATCGTGTCGTCCTGGTCTTGGCCGAAACCGGTTTGACCTTTCACGGCTAGAACTCCGATGACTTCGATCGACGAGTTTTTAATCCGGATGCGCGAGCCGATGGGATNNTTTTTTAACCCGGAGGCGGGAGCCGATGGGATCGGCATCACCGAACAATTCGCGTTTCACCGTTTGGCCGATGACGCAGACCGCGCGACCGTCCTTCATGTCTTTATCGTCAAAAAATCGACCGTCAGCGATCTTCCATTTTCCGATCGTGAAGTATTCGGGAAAGGTTCCGGAGATGCTGGTGTTGCGGGCTTTGGTGAGATAGCCGGTGTTAAAAGTCGCTTGGTCGACCGGGGCCACGGCGTTGAGAGAGCCGACTTGTTCGCGGATGATTCTCGCGTCTTCCGTGCTGAATTGCGGAGCGCCACCGCTGCCGCCGCGGCCGAAGCCCATGCCCGGACGGAGCACGAGCAAATTGCTGCCGAGGTTGGAAACTTGGGTTTTGATCGTCTCGGTCGCGCCTCGTCCCAAGGTGACCATGGTGATGACTGCTGCGACGCCGATGACGATGCCGAGCA
>DBTN01000021.1:26766-35766 GCA_002307065.1 Akkermansiaceae bacterium UBA1315
ACGCCGATGACGATGCCGAGCACGGTGAGAAACGCGCGCATCAGATTGCGGCGTATTTCGCGAACGGCGATGAGGAAGGTGGAAAAAAACACGGGGTGTTTTGGTTATAAGTTAACAGGGATCACGATTCACTTTTCACAACGTCCGACTCGATGAGTCCGTCTTTGACTCGGATGATCCGCTTTGCGTATTCCGCGACGTCGTCTTCGTGGGTGACCATGATCACGGTGATGCCACGTTCTTCGTTGAGGTTGCGGAGGAGGTTCATGATCTCGACCGTGGTGGAGGAATCGAGGTTGCCGGTCGGTTCGTCGGCGAAAAGGGTGCCGGGGGAGGTGACGATGGCGCGGGCGATGGCGACACGCTGTTGTTGACCTCCGGAAAGTTCGGCGGGGGTGTTGCGGTGTTTTCCGTCCAGTCCGACGATGCGCAGGGCTTCGCGGGCTTTTTCGTGGCGTTCTTTTCTCGGAACTCCGCGGTAAAGCATTGGCAGTTCGACGTTTTCGAGTGCCGATGTCCTTGCGAGGAGATTGAACCCTTGGAAAATGAAGCCGAGGGCGTGTCGGCGGAGCAATGAGCGTTCGTCGGGGCCGAGTTTTTCGACGGCGATTCCATCGAAGCTGTATTGCCCAGAAGTCGGCACATCGAGGCATCCGAGCACGTTCATCAGAGTGGATTTGCCGGAACCGGAAGGGCCCATGACGGCGACGAATTGTCCGGGCGGGATTTCCAGGTCGATGCCGCGCAGCGCGTGGAAAGCAGCGTCCCCACGACCATAAGTCTTGGTGAGTTTACGGAGGAGAATGACCCCGCGACCGGTTTGGAAGTCGGAACTCATGGTGTGGCTGGCATGATTTGCCGGATAATGATTTCGTCGTTTTCCTTCAACCGGTCGGTGATGATCTCGGTGTTGCGGCCATCGCTGAGTCCGATCTTGATTGGAATTTCAACCGGTCTGCCGTCAGCCAAAATGTAAATGTGGGAATCTTCGCCTTCAGCGGCTTTTTTCCGGTCATCGCTGCCATCACCGACAGGACGACGGCCCATGCTGCGGCGTGGGGGTTGGAAGGTGATCGATTGCATGAAGGTCTTTTTCTGGGCAGGAGGACCACCCGCTTGAGCTTCGGGATTCTGCGGTTTGAAGCGCAGTGCGGCAGCCGGAACCATAAGAACGTTTTGGCGTTTCGAGACGTCGATCGTCGCGGTGGCAGTCATGCCGGGACGAAGGGTGAGGTCGTCGTTGTTCACTTCGAGTTCCGCTTGATAAGTGACGACGTTGTCGAGAATCGTTGAACCGAAGGAAACGAGTTTTACGACTGCGGAGTAGGACCGGTTGGGCGAAGCATCGACGCTGAAAGTCGCCGTCTGACCGGTGCTGACTTGGGCGATATCGGCTTCTGGAACGGAGACGATCAGTTCCATTTTTCTCAGGTCTTCGGCGATGACAAAAAGCTCGGGAGCGTTGAACGAGGCGGCGAGAGTTTGTCCGACTTCGATGCTGCGAACGAGAACGACGCCATTGACCGGTGAGCGGATGATGGCCTTGGAGGCGTCGCTTTGGATCGCCTTGAGATCGGCTTCGGCTCCGGCGGCTGCGGCGACTGCGCTTTCGAGGTCGGCCTTAGCTCGGTCGCTCACGGCCTCTGCGGTATCGAGGTCGGCTTTCGAAGGGGTGCGGCCGCCACTGAGTTTGTGAAGTTCTTTGAGGCGGGTGAGATTGGCTTCGGATTCTTTCAGCGTCGCTTTGGCTTGGCTCACACCGGCATTGGCCGAGGCGAGGGTGGCCTCGGTTTTTGCGATTTGCTGATCGAGTTTGCGGGTGTCGAGCTTGGCGAGCGGCTGGCCTTTTTTCACTTCATCGTTGCGATCGACATACACCTGTTCGGCGATGCCGGAAAGCTCACTGGAAACGCTGACTTCGTTGGTGGGTTGAAGGTTTCCGGTGGTGGTGATCCCGAGTGAAAGATTGCCGCGTTTGATCGGTTCGGTCACAAAGGTTGGCTTTCCCTCTTCTTCGGAACTTTTTGCTCGGAAATAAAGAATCGTGCCGATGACGAGAGCGACGATGACGCCGATGATGATCCATTTGCGGACCGGTTTGGCGGAACCGCGATGGACGATGGTCGCGAGATCTTCAGTGGAATCGGTGGATTTCATGGGGAAAACGTTGGGGATTTATTGAGCTGACCAGCCGCCGCCGAGGGCTTTGTAGAGCTGGATGTAGGCGATCGTGCGATCGGCGCGGACGGAGACGAGGGTTTCTTCAAGGCTGAGAAGGGTGCGTTGCGAATCCAACACGGTGAGGAAATCGCTTTGCCCGGCCTCGTAGCTTTGGCGGGCGAGGAGATCGGTTGCTCGCGCGGCGACGGTGGCGCGCTCAAGTTTTTCTAAGCGTTCGGCGGTGCGTCGGCAGGCGATGAGTGAATCTTCGACTTCCGACAAGGCGGTGAGAACCACCGACCGGTACGTTTGCAGTGCTTGTTCCTGCACGGCGGATTGAGCCTCGATGTTGGCGCGGATACGGTCGGCGTCGAAGATGGGCGAGGTGATGCCGCTGATCACTCCGGCGCTGAAGGTGTCTGGGTCGAAAATTTTCGATGAACTCAGGGCGTTGAGACCGAGGGATCCGCTGAGCTGAAGGGAGGGGTAGCGCTCCGCGTCGGCGGCGCGCAAACTGGCGGCGGCGGAAAGCCACTGGAACCCTGCGACGCGGACGTCAGGACGTTGGCGAAGGGTGTCGGCGGGGATGCCCACGGCGAGGTTTCGCGAAGGGTTGGGAATCGATTTTTTCCCGGATGCAAGCATTTGATCCAGGGCACCGGGCGGGCGGCCTGCGAGGACGGCCAGCAGGTTACGAGTTTGCGAAGCGGTTTGCTCCAGCGAAGGAATCGAGGCGCGTGCTTGTTCGAGGCTGGTCAGCGCTTGGTTCGATTCGATGTCGTCGGCCAGTCCGGCTTGGCGGCGGAAGTCGGCAAGATCGTAGGTGCTTTTCCGGCTGTCGATGCTGTCGCGGACGATTTGCAAGCGGGCTTCGGTCGAGCGCAGCGTGGTGTAAGCGATGGCGATTTCCGAGGCGAGTGAGGCTTGGACGGAATAGTAATTTTCTTGGGTCGCTCCGAGCTCGGCGGATGCGGCTTCGATGTTGCTGCGGATTTTTCCGAAAAGATCGACTTCCCATGAAGCGTCGAGGCCGAGGCTGTAGGAGGTGTCTTCGGTGCGGCTGAATCCGCGGTTGCGGGATGTGGACGAATTCGATCCGGCGGCGGCGTCGATCGTTGGGAAAAGATTCGCGGCGGTCGTGTCCCGCCGTGCTCGGGATTCGCGGATGCGGGCCGAGGCAGATGCGACGTCCGGGCTTTCGGCGAGAGCAGTGGAGATCAACCGGTTTAGCACCGGGTCTTCAAACCGGCTCCACCATCGGGAGAGATCGCGTGATGGCGCGGAAACTGGGAAACCGGCGGCGTGTTTCCAATCCGCAGGCAGCGGTTGGTTTGGAAAAGACGAGGATTTCAGTGCGCATCCGCTCAAGCCGATGAGGGCGGAAGCGGGAAGGTAAAGTCGGCGGATGGCTTTCATTGGACGAATCTGCCGACAACGTAGCGACCGCAACCTTTAGGAATCGTGAAGATTTGCTAAAATGGCGAGTTCACGCGGGAAATTCATCCAAGTCGTTTCACAACGCGCCGAAGCGGCGATGGCGGCGTTTGTATTCTTCGACCGTTTCGAAAAGATCCGTTTGGCGGAAATCCGGCCAGAATTTTTTGACGATTACGATTTCCGCGTAGCTGATTTGCCAGAGCAGGAAATTGGAAACCCGCATTTCGCCAGATGTGCGGACGAGTAGGTCGGGATCGGGGATGCCGGCGGTCTGGAGATGGGAAGCAAATCGTTCGTTGTCGATTTCCGCCGGAGAAATTTTCCCGGCAATCGCCTCTTCCGCAAGTGAGCGGGCGGCGGCGACGATTTCTTCGCGGGCACCGTAGGACAGCGCAAGCACCAGGGTGAGGGCTGTGTGATTCGCGGTGTGGGCAGTGATGCGGGCGAGTTTGTCGCGGGTTTTTTGCGGCAAGCGATCGATCTGACCGATGGCGAGCAGGCGGACGTTTTGTTTGTCCAGGTCCTTGGCTTTTTCGTCCAGAAAGCGATCCAGCAAACCCATCAGCGCTTCGACTTCCGAGGCGGGGCGACTCCAGTTTTCCGAGGAAAAGGCGTAGAGCGTAAGGTATTCGACGCCAAGTTCGATACACGCTTCCATCACTTCGCGGACGGATTCGGCACCGGCGCGGTGGCCGTCGCGGCGGGGAAGGCCGCGTTCTTTCGCCCAGCGTCCGTTGCCGTCCATGATGACGGCGATGTGACGCGGAATTTCCGGAGGCGATCCCATGGCCTGAGGAGCATGAGCTTGCGACGACGAAATGGCAACCGTCGTTGCGGCTGGAATTTGGGGGGATGATCGTGGAGATTTGGTGAATTTGAACACCGGTTTCGTTCAGGCAATCAGGGTTTGAGTGCGATCCGGGCCGACTCCGACAAAGGCGATCGGCGCCCCACAGAGCTCGGCGAGACGATTGAGGTAAGCTTTCGCGTTTGCGGGAAGGTCTTCGAAACGAGTGGTTTGGGTGGTGTCGGTTTTCCAGCCAGGCAGGCTTTCATAGACCGGTTTCGCTTTTTCCCACGCCGCACGGCAGGCGGGAGGAAGCTCGTGAATTTCGCCGTCGATTTCGTAACCGGTACAAATTTGCAGCGTCTCGTATTCGTCAAGGCCGTCGACGTTGGTGATCGCCAATCCGGTCACGCCATTGACCATGCAAGCGAACCGCAGCAGCACGGTGTCGAGCCAACCGCAACCGCGCGGGCGACCGGAAACGACGCCGAATTCGCGACCGAGGCCGTGGAGATATTCGGACAATCCCTCGTCAACGGTTGGGAAAGGACCGGAGCCGACGCGGGTGGTGTAGGCTTTGCAGACGCCGATCACGCGGTCGATCGCATTCGGTGGTAAACCGGAGCCGGTGCATGAGCCGCCGGATGTGGTGTTGGACGAGGTGACGAACGGATAGGTTCCGTAATCGATGTCGAGCAGTGTTCCTTGTGCGCCTTCGAACAGGATCGATTTTCCGGCTTTCCACGATTGGTGAAGCACCGGGATCGTGTTGGTGACGTGCGGGCGGAGGCGTTCGAAAGCGGTGTAGACTTCTTCCAAAACCGCTTCAGCGGTGAATTGCGGGAGATCGTATTTCGCAAGAATTTCGTTCACTTCTGCGACCCGACGGACGATTTGGGTGCGGGTGAATGCTTCGTCGAAAAGGTCTGCGATTCGTAAACCGCAGCGGTTGACCTTGTCGGCGTAGGTCGGACCAATGCCGCGTTTGGTCGTTCCAATCTTTGCGTCGCCGAGTGCGATTTCGCGGGCAGCATCGAGTTCTTTATGAAAAGGAAGAACAACGTGGGCGCGGTCGGAAATGAGCAGTTTGTCGGCGGTGATCGAGACGCCGAGCGCTTCGTTCCGTTCGATTTCAGCGACCAAACCGGTCGGGTCGACGACGACGCCATTCCCGATCACGTTGATTTTTCCGTCCCACAAGATTCCGGAAGGAAGCAGGTTGAGAATGTAGCGCACGCCATTGGCGATGACCGTGTGACCGGCATTGTTTCCGCCTTGGCCGCGAACGACCACTTCGGCGCTCTCGGTCAAATAGTCGACGATTTTACCTTTTCCTTCATCTCCCCACTGGAGACCTACGACGATGGTGTTCATGAAATTCGTTAAAAGTTATATGTTATATGTTAAAAGGATGAAGAGTAATTAAGAGTCCTAATAACTTTTAACTATTAACTTTCAACGTCTTCGCCTCATCGATCAGCGCGGCGAATTCTTCGAAGAAATATCCGGCATCGTTCGGGCCGGGAGCGGCTTCGGGGTGATATTGGACGCTGAATACCGGGTGCTCGCGGTGACGCATGCCTTCGACGGTGCCGTCGTTCAGGTTGATGTGCGTAACTTCGATTTCCGGAGGAAGCGAATCGGGGTCGACTGCAAAACCGTGGTTTTGCGAGGTGATGGAAATGCGGCCGGTTCGGAGGTCTTTGACCGGTTGGTTGCCGCCGCGGTGGCCGAATTTCAGTTTGAAGGTATTTCCACCAAAGGCGTGAGCGAGCAGTTGATTCCCGAGGCAAATGCCGAAGATCGGTTTTTTCCCGATGAGTTCTTTGATCTCATTGTATGCGTATCCGAGGGCCGCCGGATCGCCGGGGCCGTTGGAAAGGAAAATGCCGTCGGGATTTTTTTCGAGAATCTCTTTCGCGCTGGTGGTCGAACTGACGACTTCCACTTCGAACCCGGCTTGGCGCAGGCGGCGGAGGATGTTGTATTTTAAACCGAAATCGTAAGCAACGATGCGATGGCGGACCGGGGGAAGATCGCGGTAGGGACCGGTTTGTTCAGTGGAGGCGTTGGGAAGAATCCATTCGCGGGATTCTTCAGTCCACTCGTAACCGGTCGCGGTGGAGACTTCGGTGACGTAGTCCATGCCTTCCATTGCTGGCGAGTTTTTCGCGGCGGCGATGGCGGCCTCGCAGTCGAGTTCGGTGGTCACGCAGGCGCGCATCGCACCGAGAGAGCGGAGATGTTTCGTTAATGCACGAGTGTCGATGCCTTGGATTCCGAGCACCTGATTTTCCGCGAGGTAGTCGGAAAGCGGTTTGGCGGAGCGCCAATTGGACGGGACTTCGCAGAGTTCTTCGATGACTAAAGCGCGGATATGCGGCTCAGCGGATTCGTCGTCTTCGAGATTGATTCCGTAGTTTCCAATCTGCGGATAGGTCATCGATACGATCTGACCGCGGTAGGACGGATCGGTGATCACCTCCTGATAACCGGTCATGGAAGTGTTGAAACAGATTTCTCCGGTGGTCGTTCCGGTCGCGCCGAAGGCAATTCCTTCAAAGCAGCGTCCGTCTTCTAGGGCAAGAATGGCATTAATCGGCACGGCGGCGGGAGGCTAGGCGGCTGATCCGGGCGATGCAAGAGAATGCTGGGTCAGGATTCAGAGGAATTTTTTTCGCGTCGTGATAAAAATGAATTTGCGACTAGTTCTCAAGAGTGTAGCGTTCGGTTGTGACTCACCCCACTGCACCGCAATCCTTCTCTGAACAGCCTTGGCGCGCCACTGCGGCGGCTGTGGTAGAGGAGTTATTTCCGGTTTCCGCGCAATCGGCTTGGGATGATCTGCTCGATTTGCGGATGAAATTGCTTCACGAAAGGGATTGGGCAGAGGTTTTGGAAACGTTCCTGACCTGTCGCCGCCAGCTTGAGGAAGACCATTATTTGCCGTTTTACCGGTTGCGCCGGATTTTGGTGAGTCATTTGCAGCTGGAAAACGACGGAATTTCTCTCGCACGTTTGATGCGGAAGCGGAATTTCAGTTTCCGGAAATGGCAGCAAGTCACGCAGAAACGTGGCGCTCCATTCCGTGGCTTACGCGAGGTTTCGGCAATCTAAGCTCTCCGCGTGAGATGATTTCCGAGTGACCCAGGTTTCCCGGCTGGTGACGGTGGATTTTTAGGGAGCGGATCTGAGATAGGCGTTCGGGCGAAACGAGTTTTTTATAAAAGGCTGTGAGGCTCGCAACTGGAAGCTTGTGGATGAGAGGTCTGGGCAAGGTGGATCTTGGGATGGGGCGGCTTGCAAGAGGAGTAGGGGGGGGAATTTTTTATAATTTTTTTATTTGCCTCTATTGACTCTGTAAATACATTGATCATTAACAAAGGTTAAATGATCTGCCCGTTGCGGCGTTCGTTTTTCGTTTTTCCCCCCACATCAATCCCCCCAAACCGATGAAACCAAGGCTTCATAATGTCTTCAGCACTCGTGTAATTTCAACTCTGGCCGTCGCGGCGCTCGGCGCTGGAACGGCGAACGCCGCCCAGAGCGGCTCGACGGGCACGACGGGCCAAACGCTTGCTCAGGATGAAAAAGCGGAAAACCTCACCCAAGTCAGCGGAGGAACCGGGACCGCAGCAACGGCAGGAACGACCGGCGTCGCTGGTGGTATTGGTGGAAATGGAGCGGCCGGGAACGCCGGAGTCGATGGTGCGAATGGTAACGCTGGCACAGCGGGGGAGGACGGTACGACCCTTTTGCAAGCTCAAGATGGCGCTACCGGAACGAACGGAGCCGATGGCGAAGATGGAACGGAGGTTGGCACAACCGGAAGCGTCGGCGCTTCGGTCGGTGACGTCGCGGCGATCACCAGTTTGGGAACGACCGGCACTAAAGGTACCTCTGGAACTGCCCTAGGAGATGCTGGAAATGGAGCCGACGGCACCGACGGTACTCCGGGGATTGATGGCACCGATGCGAATGGTGCGGACGGCTTGCCAGGAGTTGCTGGAGTTTCCGGCGGTACCGGTGGAGCCGGAGAAGATGGGGGCATTGCGACGGATGGAACCGAAGGCACCGCCGGGACGGATGGGGCCGACGGCGCGGATGGTAACGCCGGCGGGACCGGAGGCACCGGTGGAACGGGCGCGACGGGAAATACCGGTCTAACCGGCCTGCAAGGCGGCACCGGTGGAACCGGCGGCTCTGGAGGCGCCGGAGAAAACGGCGGCACGGGCGGAGATGGAACTCGTGGTGCAGATGGCGGCAACGGCACGGATGGCACCGCCGGCGCGGATGGGGCTGACGGAACCGACGGTGAAGATGGTCAAAAAGGCTCGAATGGGGCAGACGGTGCCCAAGGGGAGGATGGCGGAGATGGTGGAGACGGCGGTGTTGGATACGCAGTGGGAGAAAATTCTGAATTGGTAAACCGCGGTACAATCACAGGCGGAGCAGGATCCGCGGGTGCCGATGGCGGTGAAGGTGGCGATGGCGGTGACGGCGGAACGGGCGGTGCCGGAGGAAACGGGGGAGCTGGAGGAGACGGTGGCGTCGGCGGTGACGGTGGCGCGGGATCTTCAGGAGAACAAGGAGGCTCAGGTGGTACCGGCGGAAAC
>DBTN01000041.1 GCA_002307065.1 Akkermansiaceae bacterium UBA1315
GTGGCGCTCCGCCATGGTCCACGCCACTTCAGGCACCAATTTCCGCCACTCTGAATTTCCCGCCACAATCATTCGGCAAACATCCCGACCGGTATAAGCGAGAAGCTCCCGATCGTCACATTCAATGGGTACGATGCGGTGATTCGCCACAAAGTGCCTGTAAAGATGAACGCTGTCTTCCGGTGCCCGGAAATTCTCCGCTGTCACAAGTTCGCCGCTGCGCCGATTTTTCCATGGAAAAACATGCAAGGTCACACCGTTTTTGAACAAGCGTCCGAATGATTCTAACAGTCCCCCCGCGAGATTTTCCGACCATTTCGGTTTAAACAACTCGTTGAGCAAACCGATGCTCAAAACGATTCCAACCGGTTTGGACGTACACCGGTTCAGAAACGCGGCGATTCGGTGAAACTCTGCGCAGCGAGACAAAAGAACGGTTTTCCCAAGCGCTTGCAACGCGTCAGCACGGTCTAAAAAATCCACCGGATCGATGCCCTTGCCGCGCAAAAGATTGTCCATCGAGATTTCACAAAGCTCGATTTCCTTTCCCTGATCATCCGGCGTCAGCGACGCGGCAAACCCTTCACGCGCATCCGCCAACATCCGTAAATGCACATCCATCACCGGGTCAAAACTGCCGCGCAATAACAATACCGGATGCCGATATAAAACCTCGGTCGGCTGGACGACCTCACCCGAAGGAAGAAACATGGTCGCGTCCGTCAGTCCGCTTTCCACCAACTGGAGGGCACACAACCGATTGTCAAAAAAGCTGTAACCGTGACCGGAAAATTTCAGCAAATCGATCTCCACTCGACCGGGCGGAAGGTTTTCCACCAACGATTCGACAAACCTTTTCAAATGCCCTCGATGACGGCAGGCACCATAGATCAGATTCACCCCAATCGTTCCAAGCGCCTCCATCTGGTCGATGGTCCGCGCGTCCAACAAGCGGATATGGAGAATGATGTCGGAGGGCGGATCCCCCGGTTTCATCTGAAATCGGACGCCTAACCAGCCGTGGCATTCCGCCTGGTCGTTCCAGCCACGGGCGCGAACGGTGTTGCAGAATGAAAAAAACGTCGTGTCCGTTCCCCGTTTGGGTCCCAGCCGCTCGAGAAGAATCGAAAATTCATGATCGAGCATGGAGGCCAACCTCGTCGCCGAAACATACCGATCCGCTTGCCCATAAATGGCATCGCTCATGGTCATGTCATAGGCGGAGATCGTCTTGGCGACCAATCCGGCCGTGCCGGATGCACGGAAAAACCAGTTCGCGGTTTCTTGACCCGCACCGATTTCGGCGAAGGTACCGTAAACCGCGGGATCCAAGTTGAGCTCCAGTGCTTTATCGTAAGTCGTTGGAATCATGGCTTATCATCGAGCCCTTCTACCCATCCTTCGCTGACAAAATTTTCGATCAACACCTGATTTTTTGAAGAGCGGTTCTTGGGAAATTTCAGTTCCAAGATCACCGCAACAGGCAACCCAGACTCATTGGCCATCAGCTTTTGATCCGCTTCGGAACCGATTGGAGTATAACCGTAAATCACCTTCATTTCATCCTGCAATGTCAGTTGATACGAACGCCATTTGCTCTCGTCCTTAAAATCAAAATTGTAGTATGGCGTCGGTAACGCGAGGAGGCGAAGTTTTTTCGGTTCGGTCGGCTGAGTTTCGACAAATTCGTTCCACGGCATTTCCGACCAACCCACGAAACTTTCCCAATCGATGCGGATGCCCGCCGGGGTATTGACGAAATTGACCAACTTGCTGTCAAATTCACGGGTTTGTACCATCAGTGATGCCGCTCCATTCCGAAATGCAACGACCGTTGCACTGCTGAAATCTTTCAATCCAAAGGGCTCAACTTTCCCATCGGGATACCGAGCCCGCATCAGCGGCTCGACCGTTTCGGGGTCTCTCACGCATTCCAACATTTCGTCGACCGAGGTGGCATTCAGGAATTTTTCCGCAACGGGGCCGCCCTCCACCAAGATGTCGGCTTCGCTCCAATTGCTGGGTAAGACTTTTTGCACTTTTTTCCGCTCCGTCACCGGCGGCAAAGGTGCCTGAACGGCCGAACTTGTGATCACCGGGGTGATCCGGGCGGGTTTTAACAAAACGTAGAGCACTAGAGCCACCATCACCGAGAAGAGAACCGCTCCACCGATAAGAAATCCCACCATTCCTCGCTTTCCGTCGCTGCCACTTTTTCTCTTCTGGCGCTCCCACGGCAAGCTTTCCGCATCCGAATGGGAATAGGCCTGCCAATGTTTTTTTCTCGCGGATTGCGGGATCTCCGCGCCGGCCAATGCCGCGCTGGATGGGGTTTTCACCGTTGCCGTTGATACCGGCGCTGCAGCGGCCGAAGCAGGCGCCGGCGCAGTCGGCATGGGTGTTATTGGCGCGGTCGGCATAGGCGTCGGCGCGGTCCAACTCTGGACGGCAAGCGGTGGCGCAACGTCCGTCAAATTCGGGATTTTCAACATCCGCCGACAACTTGGACAGATCACTCCGTTGCCATCATGGTCCCTCGGCACACGAAAAACGAACCGGCAATCCGGACATACAAATCCACTCCATCGCCGAGCGTTTTCCGTCGTATTTGGCACCGGGGGAGACTGCTCAAGCCCGCAGCGGGCCGCAAGCTTTGGTTTTCTCTTCCCCAAAGCAAAGGTGCCGGTCCGCTCGCGGGCCATTCGCAAGCGGACCGGTAAAAACTCAGATTTCCTGAACCGGAAGATTCGAAACTTCTTCACGGACCTTTTCGGCAAGGGCCGTGGAGAGATAACGTTCGGTCGAGGAGCAACCGACGGTGACAATTCGTTTTCCTTTGAACTCCGGACGTTTGGCGATCTGCAACGCCGCCCACACGTTGGCTCCGGTTGAAATTCCGGCAGGAAGACCTTCGAGTTGCGCGAGGGCCTGGGCGGTCGCGATCGCGTCTTCGTTTGAAACGAGAATCACTTCATCAATGATGTCGACATTGAGGTTTTTCGGAATGAAACCGGCACCGATTCCCTGAATCATGTGGGGACCAGGCTGACCTCCGGAAATGACTGGGCTGGCAACTGGCTCGACTGCAAACGTTTTGATTTGCCGACGAGATTTGATGACCTCGGAGACGCCCGTCAAGGTGCCACCGGTCCCGACACCGGCGACGAACGCGTCGATGTTTCCATCCGTATCGCGCCAGATTTCTTCGGCGGTCGTTTCGCGGTGGACTTGGGGGTTCGCCGGGTTGTCGAACTGACCGGGTCCAAACGATCCCTCGCCATGTTCTTCGAGAAGTTTTTTCGCCATCGCAATCGCACCACCCATGCCGCGTGCACGTGGGGTAAGAACAATCTCAGCACCGAGCAAACGGAGCAGAACCCGACGCTCGATCGACATGCTTTCTGGCATGGTCAAAATCACCCGGTAACCTTTGGCGCGTGCAACGAACGCCAAAGCGATCCCGGTATTGCCCGAAGTCGGTTCGATGATCGTTCCGCCCGGCTTGAGCGAGCCGTCTTTTTCTGCGGCTTCGATCATGGCCTTGCCGATCCGGTCCTTCACGCTGAACAGCGGGTTGAAGAACTCAGCTTTCACTAACACTTCAGCGTCGAGACCCTGAGTGAGATGATTCAGACGAATGAGTGGTGTGTTGCCGATAGTGGCCACCATGTTTTCTGCGATTGGCATAAGATCAGTTGTTATAGGTTGGGTTGAATCAAGAAATCGTCATGAGTTATGGGTGAACGAGTCACAGGTGAAAGCGATTCGTGCCCATCCACTTCTTTAAATCTGAAAGTCAGGAGTTCCGGAGTCGAGGTGCAATCCGCACTCATACTTTTCACCACCGAAACGAGTCGCCTCCGCACCATCTTCGCTTTGGGGTTTGGTGCTGTGCCAGTCTCCCATGGTGACGTATCCTTTTGCCGCTAACGGGTGGCGCGGAAGATTGTTTTGGTGATAATACAAATCGACCTGAGCATCCGCCCAATCAAGAATCGGATAAGTTTTGATCGTGCGTTTCTGTTGTTCAACAAAAGGGCGATCCGCCCGAGTCTTCGATTGAGATCGACGCAGTCCGCTGATCCAAACATCCGCTCCCGTTTCGCGAAGCGCGCGATTCATCGGCTCGACCTTCGTGATCAAACCATATCGATCCGCACCTTCTTTCCCCTGCTCCCAGAGATTTCCCCAAAGAGCTTGGATGCGCGCGGCGGTATAGGTCGGCTGATAGATACGAAGGTCCAGATTTAACTTCGACATCAACTCCTCCGCATACTGATACGTTTCGGGAAACAGAAATCCGGTATCGATAAAAACAACCGGGATTTTGGGCGCGTGTTCGTGAATCAAATTCAACATCACTGCCGCTTGGATGCCGAAACTTGTGGTCGCTACTAAACGATCACCCAATTGATCATACAACAATTTCAACCGATCTCCCGCACGCAACGGTGCCAGCTCGGCGGACAATGCTTCCGCATCTACACCCGCCAAGGTCGGAATTTCAAATTTCAGAGCTTCCATAATGAGATATCGTTTACTTTTCAGACAGACGCAAGCGCCTCGGACTTGATATTCGCATGAAAATCTTTCCCTTGAACGGTCGCCGCGACATATCCGGCACGAATGACAAAATCACCGAAGCGCTCGCCTTCATGGCGATCCTTGGCGTAATGATTCAGGATCGGAGAAAGAAGAGCTTTGATATCTGCCGCCGGAAAATCCTGGCGATAGAGTTTGCTCAAGCGTTGACCCGCATGGCCGCCCCCCAGATAGACGTTATACCGGTCCGGTCCGCGACCGACAAAACCGATCTCGGAAATGAATGGACGACCGCAGCCATTGGGGCAACCGGTCATGCGTATCGTAATCGAATCATGGCGGAGGCCCGCTTCTTCGATCACATCTTCCAACTCGGTCACCACTTCTGGCAAATAACGTTCAGCTTCCGCCAAAGCAAGCGAGCAGGTCGGCAGCGCAACACAAGCGATCGAACTGAGCCGCAGCGCGCTTTTCACATGACTGTCCTTGATGCCGTATTGTTCTAACAGCTTTTCGATCTCCGGCCGGTTCGCGGGAGAAATGTTGGCGATCATCAGGTTTTGGTTCGCCGTCAGACGAAAATCTCCCTGATGAATTTTTGCGATCTCTCGCAATCCGGTTCGCATCGGATACGTCGCGGTATCCAGAACGCGGCCGCCTTCGACAAACATTGTGTAGTGGAAATTACCGGTTTCATCTTCCACCCAGCCAAACCGGTCTCCGTTGTCGACAAATTCATACGGCCGGACCGGTTGCAATTCATATCCGAGATATTCATTCAGCTTCGCTAAAATCCACTCCGGACCGTAATCATCCACGGTATATTTAAAGCGCGAGTGTTTGCGATCCGTGCGATCGCCAAAGTCCCGCTGAACCAGCACGACTTTTTCCGCGACATCGACCACTTGTTCCGCCGTGCAAAAACCGATCACATCGGCCAGACGTGGATAGGTCGCTTCGTTACCGTGCGTCGATCCCATTCCGCCGCCGACGGCGACGTTGTAGCCGATAACCTTGCCATTTTCCGCGATCGCGATGAACGAAAGGCAGTTGGCAAAAATATCCACATCATTGCTGGGTGGGACGGCGATGGTGATTTTGAATTTCCGAGGCAGATAGGTTTTGCCATAGATCGGCTCGACTTCCTCTTCACTGGATTCGACTTTTTCACCGTCGAGCCAGATTTCATGATAGGCCCGCGTTTGTGGGGTGAGGTGGGCGGAAATATCTTGAGCCGCTTTCAAAACTTCGGCGTGAACCGAGGAAAGATAGGGATTGGGATTGCACATCACATTCCGGTTCACATCACCGCAAGCCGCGATCGTATCCATCGCCGCCTGATTGATTTCAGCAATGGTGCGCTTGAGATTTGATTTGATGATCCCGTGAAACTGGAATGCCTGACGAGTGGTCAGCTTGATGGTCGAGTTTGCATAAGTCGTCGCAAGATAATCCGTCGCGAGCCACTGCTCCGGTGTGGCGACACCACCAGGGACACGGATGCGGATCATGAAGGAATAGGCCTTATCGAGCCGATGCTTGCGGCGATTTGCCCGCAAATCACGGTCGTCCTGTTGATAGGTTCCGTGAAATTTGAGGAGCTGCTGATCATCCTCGGACATCGAACCGGTTGAGAGATCGTTCAATGCGTCCGCGATCGTCCCGCGCAAATAATTGCTACGAGTTTTGATGCCTTCATTGGCGGAGAGTTTCTTTTCAGACATGTCTTTCGTTTTTAAAATTTTGAATGATGCAAGCGGACCGAAGATCCACCCTCTACTCAATAGACGTCGCGTTGATAACGTTTGGTTTTTTTCAGATTTTCGACGTAAGCCTCGGCCGCTTCGCGGGAAATCCCGGCTTGGAATTCGACGACGGAGATGAGCGCTTCGTGGACGTCATGTGCCATTCGGTTCGCATCGCCGCAGACATAGAAATGTGCGCCCTCTTCAAGCCAGGTGAAAACCTCAGCGGCATTGGCGATGATCCGGTCTTGAACATAAACTTTCTCCGGTTGGTCACGGGAAAAGGCGACGTCGAGTTTCGTCAGCGTTCCGTTTTTCAAATGATCCTGCCATTCGAGCTGATAGAGAAAGTCGAAGAGATAATGTTGATCTCCAAAGAACAACCAACTCTTACCGGTGCTACCGAGCGCGCCGCGATGTTCGATGAAGGAGCGGAATGGAGCGACACCGGTTCCGGGGCCGACCATGATGATCGGAGTGTTCCCATCGGCAGGCAGACGGAAGTTTTTATTCGGTTGGACGAAAAGCGAAACGGGGTCTCCCGGTTTCACCTGATCCGCAAGATAGGTCGAACAGACGCCTTTGCGAGATTTCCCGTGCGCTTGGTAACGAACGGCCGCGACGGTGAGATGCACTTCATCCGGATGCGCTAGCGGACTGGAGGCAATCGAATACAACCGCGGCGGAAGCTTGCGGAAAATTCCAACCAATGCCTCAGCGGATAAACCGGCCGGAGCGAAGTCTTCGATCGCATCGACGATTTCTCGACCGTAGTTGTAATCTTTCAGCTTCTCCTTCGCCTCTTCCGCCAGCAGCTCTCGCAACGACGCGGAATCGGCCGCTTCGGCGAGCTTGGTGAGCACAGAGCGAGACAGCGCTGTGATGTCGAAATCTTCACGAAGCGCATCGATGAGCGATTTTCGGCCGACGTTTTTCACTTCGACTTCTTCGCGACCGGTCAATTTCGAGGCCTTCAAGACAGCCTCGACGACATCCGGAGCGTTGACGGGAACGACGGCCAAAGCATCGCCCGGCTCATAAGTCAGCCCCGAGCCTTCCAGCGAGAATTCCAGGTGAATCGTTTCCTTGGAACTTCCTTCTCCATTGAGCACGATGTTTTCGATCGTCTCGGAAGGAAACGGATTTTTCTTCCCGTATTCGACCGCCGCGACGGGTGCCGGAGCGCTGAATGCGACCGGATGCGGTGCCGATGTCGGAGCGAAGGATTTCAGGGAAGCGTCCAGCCATGAGGAATAGTTTTCCTCGTAGTCGACGTCGCAATCGATTCTCGGGCTGACCCGTTGGGCACCGAGCTTTTCTAACCGCGCGTCGATGTCCTTACCGGTTTGGCAAAATTTTTCGTAAGACGTGTCGCCCAAGGCCAATACCGAAAAGCGGACGTCAGCCAACGAAAGGTCGGCGACCATGAACTCCTTGTAAAAGGCGGTGGCGGTTTCCGGTGGTTCACCATCACCCCAGGTCGAAACGATCACCAAGAGATTCGACGCTTTCGCCAGATCCGCCGGGGAGATTTCCGACATGTTTTTCATCACGGCTTTAAATCCGCGCTTCTTCGCTTCCTTGACGGTGCGATCGGCCAGCGTTTCGGAATTTCCCGACTCGGTTCCATAAACGACCGTCAATTTCGCAGACGGCATCGGTACAGAAACCGCCGCAATCTGGGGCGCTGAGGCAGAAGCGAGGAAGCCGCTCAGCCATGAACGCTGGATCGGATCGAGGTTCAAAAGGGCGGAATCCAACGCAGAGCGTTGATCTGGGGTAAACGGCGCGTGCTCTGGAAGCATAATCCTTAGTTTCTTACCTCTTTTTGTGAGGTTTCAGCCAAAAGGTGCATGGAATTGAGGTCCGACGCAACTATTATATGGCCGGAATTTCCCGAGTCATCGCCAAATAGTCCCGCTGGGGAACCCGAAGCACCCCCATCACCCCTGTTCAAGCCGCGGGTCCGCAGATTCGTTTTTCAGTCCTGCCAGACCCAATTCATCTCGACGACAATGTCGGGATGAAGGCTGTGCTTGACCGGGCAGGACATCGCGGCCGCTTCCAAAATTTTCCGATCGGGGTGATCCGCTGGCAGAGGGACGCTTAAATCCGCTTCCAGTCGGGAAATGCGGCGCGGCAGATCTTCCGACATGAATTTACGAACCTTCACAGTCATCCCTTCGAGCGGGATTTCTTTGCGGCGGGCAACGATGCCCATCACGGTCGTGATACAGGCCCCAAGCGCGGTCGCCACCAAATCGGTCGGAGAAAACGCTTCCCCACGGCCATTGTTGTCAACCGGCGCGTCGGTTTCCAATTGATTTCCGGAAGGCAAGTGAGTGGCGTTGCAATGCAGGTCGCCTTCGTATTTGAGTAGAATTTCAACCATTGGTCGTCGGATCGTTAAAAGGATCTTCCGGTGGCATCGGCATGTCGATCGGGTCCTCTAGCGGACGGATCGGCGGCTCCACCTCAGGCGGAACTTTCGCCAAAACCACACGAAATCCATAAATATTGTCGCGAAAAGACGCATCCTGCGGACTGCGGGAACCGATGAACAGATTTTCCTGCAAATAACTGTTCCACCCGCCACCGCGCAAAACCCCAAGCCTGGTGCTCCCTGGAAGATAATCATCGTCCACCCATTCCTGCGCGTTTCCACTCAGATCGAAAATGCCATTTTCATTCGCCGCAAACGAACCGACCGGCGAGGTGTAAGGATAACCGTCGTTGTAATTGGCGATCGTTCGATCCGTCGGCATCAAGGGCGCCGAACCGGCCGCCGAATCGGCGTAATTCCCGAATTTTTCCGGTGGCGGCCAAGAAAATCCCCAAGGAAACATCCTCGCCTTTTGCGCATCCCGCCCGCCGGGGCCATATCCAACTTCATTTTTCAGACCGGCCATCAGACTCCACTCTTCATCCGTCGGCAACCGGTAGAGATGGGAGGCGGCGATGTGTCCACTTCGGCGCTCCTTGGTGGTGAGCCATTGGCAGAATTCCCGCGCATCATCTCTCGAAACATAAATCACCGGGTTGTTTTCGTCCTGAGCAAAATCCGGCTGGCGAACGGCGAAGGTCGGATTCTCTTTGACAAATCGGTCGTAATCCCGAACTCGTGTTTCCCAAATCGAAGCCATCAGATCCTGCCCCACCGGAACGAAGCGCATTTCGATTCCGTTTTGCCAAGGACGCCCAAACACGACCCCTTGGTTCTGCTTCAAGGTGATGGAAACCGTCTGCGTCCCCCCTGCCTTGGCGGACCCTTTCCAAGTGAAAGGTTCGTATCCTTCCAAAATCAAAATCATCTCCACCGGGCCAGGCTTGACCTTGGGAATCCGCAACGGAGCCTCGGTCGTTCCGTCGATCCGCTTGCCATTGATCACTACCTCCGCGCCCGGAGGATCCGATGTCAGCACGATTTCCGAATAGTCGATCTGCCGGACGACGATCCGAAATGGCTTTAATCCCTGCTGGATGGCTTTTTCACTTAGCCCTGGATTTTGAAACGCCTCATCAAACTGCGGCACCACTTCGTGATCCTCGGTCAAATAACCCGCCGCCGTCGCTTCGACCCGCAGCCAATCGCAAAACGCGTCGGCTTCCTCCTTCGAGGCCAATACGATCCGGCACGGTTTGCCATTCTGTGAAAAGTCCAGGACATCCACCGAATGGATATCGCGCTTCGAAACCTGGATGAAACGTTCCCACAGCCCTTCCAGAACAAATCCGGAACTGACGTGATAAGCGTCCTTCGGCTGATAAAAATTCGCCAGGTGATCTTCCCACGGCTCGCCCGGCCGAGGCGGAGAAAAAACCTGCAAAGTCGCCGGGAAAATCATCGGCACGTTGACCGCACCCGCATGAACCGTCCCAAACGTCTGCTGCGGTAAAAACCCCCGCTTGCGCACGGTAAATGTCACTTTTTTCCCAACCGGAGCCTCAATGATCTCCGTCGGCGTCGTCCCGATCACTCGACCGCTCTCGTCATAAACGTCGGCCCCTTCCGGAGTACTGATGACCCTCAACCGCCCGATCTGCTGGACTGCTGGAGGTGGCCCCGTCCAAGCCGCGAGCCAATCGCTGTCTTTGATCGTTTCATAACCCATCCAACCGGAAAAAACCGTCAAAACCAGTGTCGTCATCCACACCGCCGCGCCGCTCTTCCTCCGTTTTTTCCCGCGCTGCAATCGCCGGAGTGCCTCGGCAAGTTCACCTGCGGTGGAAATCGTCCGTTTCGAAAGACGCGGTTCGCAAATGTCACAGATGATTTTATTAAGCTCAAGCCACCGCTTGCGATCCGGCCCTGCGGGCAAAATGTCCGGCAGCTCCGGGAAATCCAGCCGATCCTTACCGGTCGCGATCTCATACAACACTTTCCCCAAACTATAGACATCCGCCTGCGCCGAACCCGGCCCCTCCGGCGGAACAAATCCCTCGGTGCCGACAAACGTCCGCTGACCGCGCGCCGCCACCAGACCGATGTCCGCCAGCTTGGCCTTTCCGTTTACGAAAATCACGTTCGACGGCTTCACATCCCGGTGCGCCAACCCGAGCTCGTGCAAATGATCCAGCGCCTCGGCCAATCGCAATCCCACATCGATACAGACGGCAGTGTCGAGCTGGCAACTCGCCGTCTGACGGGTATCCGCCTGCAAGGTCCGCGGCTCATACTCAATCGGATTGATGTCCTGCCCGGCACGAACATCGTCCCCCAGCTCCATCACATAATAATAAAACGAGACCGCATCCGGACTGCGCCCCACGTGCAAAATATTCACCAACCCCGGATGATCTCGGGAAATCGGTTCAAATTTTAAAATCCCCTCAAACTCCCGCTCAAACCCCCGCGCATCCTCAAAATCCTCCCGCCAAACCACCTTTACCGCCCGCAACGCACCGGTGACGCCACGGCCGAGCCAAACTTCGCCATAGGCACCGCCACCGATTTTCCGCAGAATCTCGTGATCGGGAATCACCGGGTCCGGACGATTTCTACTCGGCATCTTCTTCCAATTTCGCCAGTTCGCGTTTCAACACCGCACCCACCCGATGCTTCGCTAAATAAACTTGGGCCATGCTCACATTGAGGTGGTCCTGCACTTTTTTCGCATCCCACTGCTTGATCACATAATAATCAAAAATCTGATATTGCTTCGGCGAGACTTGAGACTTCACCCGTGAAAGCGCCGCATCCGCGACATTCTTTTTCCATTCGACATCCCATAACCGCGACAGCAGATCCCCGTTTGGATCCTCCACTCGATCAATCACCGCCGTTTTCCGATCATTGTCCCATTCGCCGCCAGCCATCGCCGTATCTTTCTTCCGCTTCCGAAACTGATCGTTGATCCGCCAACGGGTCATATTCATCAGCCAAGTTTTGAACGAACCCTGCTCCGGATCATAAAGTTGCCGTTTGCTCTGCTTGGCGATCGATAAAATCGTCTCCTGAACACAATCAAACGCCTCATCCGACCGCAGCCCCGCTTTGACCGCCACCGAATAAATCAACCGCCAGTAGGTTTGATAAAATTCGTCCCACGTCCGCTGATCCTCCCAATTATCAAGCCTCGCGATCAAACTCTTACGTGTTTTCGCATACGCCGCTCCCAAGATGGCATCCCGGTCTTTTGATTTATCGTCTTCCTCCTCAGACATTCGTTCTCCTTTACCCGATTAATTCACCACTGTCTTTCACTCATTCGGAATTTTCGTATATCGCTGATTTTCAGCTTGGATATTTTCCCGCAAATGCGTAGAGCTATCATCCACAGATACGAAACATCTCGGTTGAGAATTGCAACTCAAACCGGTTGATGCTAGTAAATTGGCATTCGTTCTTCCGAAATCCCCAATCCTTCAATCCATCCTGCGAGCCGATATGTCCTTCCCCCTCCCCTCGCTCGACCTGACCGAGACGGCAGGACGAATCCGTGAGCACCTCGCAGACCAGTCGCAACGCCCTTTCCTTGATGAATGGGTCACCGACACCGCCATTGCCTCGGCTCTTCAGCCCTCCCCTACCCCGCCAAAACTCGAAGATCGATTATTGGCACAAGAGGCTCAGCTTGAAGCGGTTCAGGAAAACTTCCGACGCCTCGGCGATAAACTTCGCGGCGATCTCAGTTCTCACCAATTTCTCACCCGGTCGGAAATCCAAAAACTTGCCAGCCAGATCCGTGAACTCGCGGCTCATCAAACCGCGCACCAATCATCCGCTCAATTGGAATTAAAAATCGGCAGTTGGCTCTCCGCTTGGCAGCACTCGGTCCACCAGCACCTTCTGGACCGCGAAAAATACTATCTCGCTTATTTTAACGACCAGTTCACCCGGCTGTGGCAGACGGTCGAATCCCGCCTCGAACAATCCGAGCGGATCCAGGATTCCAAACCCTTATCGAAAAATCCCACAGTTCCGATCGTCAACGATCCTTTTCCAATCGCACCTTGACCCGCCGCCTTCCCCCCTCTAATACGGCCCCCGCATGGGATTTGATACACTTGGGCTCTCCGCAGCCGTTCTGGAAGCCATTCAGGAATCCGGTTATACCACACCGACTTCGATTCAGGCGCAGGCCATTCCGATTATTCTCGAAGGGCGCGACGTCATCGGCGCCTCGCAGACTGGCACCGGCAAGACTGCCGCTTTCGCGCTGCCTGCCCTTTCGAAAATCGAAAAACTCGGAAAACCCCAAATTCTCGTCCTCGAACCGACACGCGAACTTGCTCACCAAGTCGCCGAACAATTCGAAAAATACGGCAAACACACCGGTTTAAAAGTCGCCCTCCTCTACGGCGGCGTCGGCCTTGGAAAACAATCCGAAGACCTTGCCGCAGGCGCTGACATCGTCGTCGCCACACCGGGTCGTCTCGTCGACCACTTTTACCGCGCAACGATGCGCTTCGGTGAAATCAAGGTGCTCATCTTGGACGAAGTGGACCGCATGCTCGACATGGGCTTCCTGCCGCAAGTCCGCAAAATCGTCAATCTCTGCCCGTGGGAAGGCCGCCAGACGCTGCTTTTCTCGGCCACCATGCCACCGGCGATCCAAACTTTCGCCCAATGGTGCCTGGTCAATCCAACCAGTATTGAAATCGCTCGGACCTCCGTCCCGACCAGCGTCACCCACGCGTTTTACCCGGTGGCCATGGACCAGCGCGACGAACTGCTGCTCGAACTGCTCAAGCAGACCGATTACCACTCGGTGATGATTTTCACCCGCACTCGCAAGGAAGCCGACCAGCTCACCTCGCTCATCAAATCGACCGGTCAGCCGAAGGTCGCCGCGATGCATTCGGACATCAATCAGGTCGATCGCATGAAAGCGCTTGCCGGTTTTAAAAATGGAGATTTCGAAGTGCTCGTCGCCACCGACGTCGCCGCTCGCGGCATCGACATCTCGGGCGTCTCCCACGTCATCAACTACCGCGTCCCGGAAAACGCCGAAGACTACGTCCACCGCATCGGCCGTACCGGTCGTGCAAGTGCGGAAGGTGATGCGTTTACCATCCTGACCGCGGATGAGCTCGACTACGCAAAATCCGTCGAAGTCTTCATCGATCAGAAAATCCCACGCCGGAAACTCGAAAACTTCGACTACATCTACACCGCGCTCCTCGACGACTCCCCACCAAAACCGGTCCGCCGCAAGCAGCCCGGCGGGAAAAAGCGCCGTTGAACCGTCGATTTCATGATAACGGGAACTTATCATGAACCCATTCAACGTCGGCAACGGGAGAAATCCTTTCCTCCCCATCGTTCGTCGGATCGAACGGAGTAAACGTCCGAACCGGTAAAACGCGGCGAACGTTTTGCCCCATCGGTATCGGCAGGCCCAAATCACCATGCGTGTTCTCTCCATCGATCCCGCCATCCGCAACACCGGTTACGCCGTCCTCGAAGGAGACCCGCGCAAACCGGTCGTGCTGGCCTTCGATGTGATCCAGATTCCTTCAAAAATCCCCCAGTCCGCCGCGCTTTCCGCCATCCGCACCCATCTGGTCAACGTCATCCAGAAATTCCAACCCGACGAAGTCGCGGTCGAAGGAATCATCTACGTCCAGTCCCACCAAACCGCGATTTCCATGGGAGCCGCTCGCGGGGCCGCCCTCATCGCCGCCGCCGATCACGGACTTCGCGTTTACGAATACGCGCCGACGAAGGTCAAAATGGCAGTCGTCGGAAAAGGCACCGCCGATAAAAAACAAGTCGCCTTCATGGTTCGCGCTTTGCTGGGCCTCGCGGAAACGCCACCCTCGGATGCCGCAGATGCCCTCGCCATCGCCATGGCGCACCTTCAAGCGTCCGATCCGCTCAAAGCCAAACTCCTCGACCGCCGCCTCGTCTGATCGTGTTAGACATCCAACATCTCCCTGGCTTCATCACCTACGAAGAGGGTCTCTTGCTTCAGGAAAAAACCGTCGCTGAAATCCTCGCCGGAGAAAAAAGCGACACCGTCTTTCTGTTAGAGCACCAACCGGTTTACACCATCGGCCGCCTCCGGGATCGCTCCTCCCTCCGAGACCCTTCGTTTCTCCCCTTTCCCGTCCACGAAACGAACCGCGGCGGACAAGCGACGTATCACGGCCCCGGACAAATCGTCGGCTACCCGATTCTCGATCTCAATCACCGTGGCAAAGACCTCCACGAACACCTGCGGAAACTCGAAGAAGCGCTCATCCGCGCGTGCGAAACGTTCGGCATCGCCGCCACTCGCCGGGATGGACTCACCGGCGTCTGGGTCGAAAATCGGAAACTCGCGTCAATCGGCGTCGGCGTCCGCAAATGGATTTCCATGCACGGCTTCGCGATCAATATCACTCAGGAAAGTCTGCCTCCGTTTTTCGCCATCACCCCCTGTGGGCTTGATGGTGTATCGATGACATCTTTGGAAACCGAAGCTGGCCGACCGATCCCTATCCCGGAAGCCGCCGCAGCCATCACGAAAGAGCTTCGTTGCCTTTTCGATGCCTAACGCCGGACGAGCATCGGCCAATCCTCCAACGCGACATTCCGCACAGATCGCCGTTTTCGACGTCGATCTGGCGAAATGTCTGAGAGTCTTTTCCGTTCAGCGTCCCGCCTGTTTCGCCCACGAATCTCGGAGAGCCACGGTCCGGTTGAAAACCGGTTTGCTTCCGGGTTGATGGTCGATCCCATCGGAAACAAAATAGCCCACGCGTTCAAACTGACAGCGGAAACCCGGTCCCACCTCCGCCAACGAAGGCTCGATTTTTGCGGTGATCGTCTTGAGAGAATCCGGATTCAGAACACTTAAAAACCCGTCTTCGGCGTCATCCGGATTTTCCACGCTGAAAAGCCGATCATAAATCCGGATTTCCGCATCGGCACCATGGGCGGCATCGACCCAATGAATCGCCGCGCGGCACTCGACGCCTTCCGGTGCGTCCACACCCGTGGTTCCGGGGAGCACATTCGCGCGAATGACGGTCACGACGCCATCCGAGTCCTTTTCAAAACCGGTGCACTGAATGATCGGGCCGCCCCGCAGTCTGACATATCTTCCCGGGCCAAGACGGTAGAATTTTTTCGGTGGATCCTCCATAAAATCCTCCCGCTCGATCCAGATCTCACCGGTAAGAGCGATCTCCCGAATGCCTTCCTCCGAATTTTGTGGATGATTCGGAACTTCGGCGTATTCGACATTTCCTTCTTCCCAGTTCTCAAGAATCACTTTGACCGGTTCTAACACCGCCATTCTCCGAGGAGCGCTCGCATTCAAATGATCCCTCACATCAAATTCTAACAGCGCCACATCGGTCGTGCCATTGAACTTGGTGATACCGATGCGTTTGCAGAAATGCTTCACCGCTTCCGGCGGATAACCCCGGCGGCGAATGCCCGAGATCGTCGGCATCCGTGGATCATCCCAACCGCTCACATGGCCCTCTTTCACCAATTGCAGCAACTTGCGTTTGCTCAAAACGGTGTAGGTGAGATTCAGCCGGGCAAACTCGATCTGACGCGGCTTGGAGGGAACCGGACAATTTTCGATCACCCAATCATAAAGCGGCCGGTGATTCTCAAATTCCAACGTGCAAAGCGAATGGGTGATATGTTCCAGCGCGTCTTCTAACGGATGGGCGAAATCATACATCGGATAAATGCACCAGGCGTCACCGGTGTTATGATGATGCGCTTTGAGAATCCGATAGAGAACCGGATCACGCATGTTCAAATTCGGCGATGACATATCAATCTTCGCCCGAAGGACACATTCGCCTTCCTGAAATTCTCCCGCGCGCATCTTGGCGAAGAGCTCAAGATTCTCTTCGACCGACCGGTCGCGGAAAGGCGATGGGGTCCCGGGAAGGGTGAGATTCCCGCGATTGGCCCGCATTTCTTCAGCCGATTGATTTTCAACAAATGCCTTCCCTTGCTGAATCAAGTGAACCGCGCAGTCATAGAAAAACGAAAAGTAATCGCTCGCGAAATAAAGGTTCTCCCCCCAATCAAAGCCGAGCCATTTTA
This sequence comes from Akkermansiaceae bacterium UBA1315, assembly GCA_002307065.1. Classification (GTDB taxonomy): domain Bacteria; phylum Verrucomicrobiota; class Verrucomicrobiia; order Verrucomicrobiales; family Akkermansiaceae; genus Luteolibacter. Next base: position 16,786 of record DBTN01000041.1, read on the forward strand.
CGTCGGCCTTGATGCTCTCCACATACTCGGATTCCTCTTTTTCCGGATTGGTATCGTCGAAGCGCAAATGACATACCGCCGACCGATCCGCATACTCTTCAGCGATGCCGAAATTGAGGCAGATTGATTTGGCGTGGCCGATGTGAAGGTAGCCGTTCGGCTCGGGAGGAAAGCGGGTGATCGTTGTCGCGTGTTTACCGGTTGCGAGGTCATCGGCGATGATGTCGCGGATGAAGTCGGATTTGGCAGGCTGATTTTTGAGTTCGGACATGGGGAAAATTAAAGTGCCAGTTCTTTCAACAAGGCTTGATTCAAGCGAATCCCGGCTTCGAAATTTTCAACCGGAAAGTTTTCATTGGGAGCATGGATCTGAGCGTCCGCCAAGGCGAGGCCAAGCAACAACGTATCCACTCCCAAAATATCACGAAACGTTTGCACGATCGGAATGCTTCCGCCTTCACGGATCAAAACCGGTTCGGCGTCGAAGGCTTTTCGCAAAGCGGTTTGCGCGGCCAATCCGAACTTCGAATGCGGATCGGCGACATACGGTTTCCCGTCGTGACCGACTTCGACTTCGACCGTCACACCCGGCGGACAGTGCGCCTCTAGGTGCGCTTTCACTTTGTTCATGATGTCGCCAGGTTCCTGATCGGGAACGAGGCGAAACGAAAATTTCACGAACGCCTCCGCAGGCAGCACCGTCTTGGAGCCCTCGCCCTGATAACCGCCGCCGATCCCATTTACCTCCGCCGTGGGCCGCGCCCAAGTCCGCTCCGCAGAACTGTAACCCGGCTCGCCGAACAATCCCGGAGAACCGGTGATCCGCAAAAACTCCGAATCACTCACTCCGGCGACTTTGCTCCACATTTCCCGCTCCCAGGCTTCCAGCGGGCGGACATCGTCGTAAAATCCGTCCACCGCGACCTTACCGGTTTCGTCATGCATACTGGCAACCAACCGCGCGACCGCCGTCGCCGGATTTGCCACCGCTCCGCCGAACAATCCAGAATGCAAATCCCCTTTGGGACCGCGCAACGTCGCTTCACAGCAGGCGATGCCTCGCAACCCGTACCCCAGCGTCGGCACGCCGGGAGCGACCATACCGGTGTCGGAAATCGCGATCACATCACATTTCAGTTCAGCTTTGTGAGCTTCCAAAAACGCCGCGAGGTTAGGGCTGCCGATTTCCTCTTCGCCCTCGAAAAGGAAAATCAAATTCACCGGCAGCTCCCCTTCCTCGCGCAGGGTTTTCTCGACCCCTAAAACATGCGCGAGCATCTGACCTTTGTTATCCGTCGCTCCGCGCGCCCAGATTTTTCCGTCCCGAATTTCCGGTTCGAAAGGAGGCGTATTCCACAACGCCAGAGGATCAACCGGTTGGACATCATAATGCCCGTAAATCAACACCGTCCGGCGACCCTCAACATGAACGTTTCGAGCAACGACGACCGGATGTCTGGGCGTTTCATGAAGCTGAGCCGTGAGGCCCATGGCTTGCAGTTTTCCAATCAACCAATCCGCGCAGGCACGGACATCGCCCGCATTTCTCGAATCGGTCGAAACGCTGGGAAAACGGAGAAAAGCGAAGAGATCTTCAAGTTCAGGAGTCACGCCGGAATGTTCGACTTGCGGCCCCGTGCCTCGCAAGGCGAATCACTCACCGAAGATGCGATGGTTGGCCATGCATTTTGCGAAATACCAAAAACCCTCCGAATTCATACCCCATTGCAGGCTTCGTGGAAATCGCGCAAATCCCAAGAAATTCATCACCATTCCGGGATTTCGCGAGGATCGCCCCTCAGTTCGCGGATCTCCGCCTCGGCGACATTAAATTCCAACCGGTTGAATGCACTCACCTTAAAATGCGCGGTTCCGAAATTCTGGCTAAAACCGGTAATCGTATCGCCGTCCATTCCATCGAGACGAAACACAATCGACGAACCGTCCAAAAACCACGCTCTCACATCTCCGGCCTCACGCTTCGGCTCTTCGAGATCCGCCGGTTTTAAAACGATATTCCGCAACCGCTCGACCGGGAATTTTACTTCGCTAAAAGCCGTCTTCACCGTGATCATGCCGTCCTCGATCGATTGGACTTCACCTTCGAGGTCATCACCGTTCCGCAGCAACATGCGTCCGCTGCGCAACGGCGTCACCTCCGGTGCGGGGTCGATCTCATTTCCACGAAATCCAAAATCCCCCCGGTCGCGTTGCTCGGGGAGCTCGTCCACCACCCCGTCCCAGGACAAAACCTCGATTCGGGAAATTTTCAGCGGCGAGGTTCCCGACGCGATAAAACTCAATCCGCTGCCGATTTCATCCGTTGCCAGGTCCGGGACGTTCCAGACTTCTTTGATTTTCCCGTCGATATAAAAACAAATGGTCCCGGTTCTCCGGCTTGCCCGGATCTCAATCCGCGCCTTTTCGTTTTCCTGAAACTCCCTGACATTCGTGCTGTTTCCCAACGGAACATTCGTGCCTGATCGCCGCAGGTAAACATTCCTCTGATTGAATACCAATTCGTATCCGTTCTCCGGTTTTTCCGCCGAGACGTTGTCGGAAAAAATCACCAACGTCATCCGAAACGAACCACGCCATGCCGCGTCAAAACCGATTCTAACTTCATCGGGCATCTTCATCTCGCGGCCGATTCCTCCTTCGCTTTTGGATAAAAACGAACCATTCAGAAAACTCCACGACGGTGGGCTGGCGGTCTGTTTCCACCCTTCCAAACTCGTCGGCCCCCGATAGAAAGTGACCGGTCGATCCTCAATCTTCAATTCCCTCACCATCACCCGCGGGAATTCCAAGCGCCCCGCGAACCAGGTATCCAGAGCGATTTTTTCATCGGTGACCGAGGCCAGTTGCCCACGAATCGAATCGCCACGAGCAAGCGTCAGCGTCGCTTCATGAGTGGCAGGATAATCCGGGATCGACGCCGGCAAAGTCATATCCTGCACGCTTTTCAGCCAGTAAGGTGCCGGTTTTACCTGAATCGGTGAGTTCCACACGATCTGTTCCCCGCTCAAAGATTCCATCATTCCGGAAAGCTGATCGCCGTTCGAAAACCGCAGCATGGATTTCATTTCCTGCGCCAAACCGGTTGAGGAAAATCCGGCGATGGCCAGCATTAGGAGCCGCCAGTGATTCATTTTCCGCCTCCTTTTCCCGAAAGCTCCGCCCGCTCCAATGCTGCGACGCCCTCCCGCCGCAGCGACACCGGTCCCAGCAAGGGATGCGTCGCTTCAATCCGATCTCCGGCAAACGAGGACGACGACACGCGCAAGGTCCCATCACCTCGCAGACGCAACAAAAACGGATTCGGCCCACTCACCAACGCTCCCTCCGACGATTCGGAAAAAAAGACGGTCGAAACTTCACGATCCGGCAGCTCGATCGGCTGCTCTTGAAAGTCCCCTTTAAACGAAAAAAGCGCCCCTTCCGGCGAAGGAGAAATCGATAAAAGCTTTCCGCTAAACCGGTCGCCTCGACGTTCGATCAACGCGTCCTGAGTGCCATCTCCCCGGTCCTCCGTTCGATGTCGGTCACTCGTGTCGTCCCATTCGAGAATCTCAATTTCACGGATCTCATGCCCGCTGTCGTCGTTCGAATTGCTAACGATCGAAATTCCCTGCCCGCTCGGCGCGGGTGACACCGGATCATGATAACGTCCTTCCGGCTCGCCATTGAGATAAAGCGACAAGATCGAATGTTCGCGATCCACGCGGATTTCCACCTGCATTTCATTGCCCACAAATTGATCGGGCGTCCGATTTAACATCACGATCGTGGTGTAGCGGCGACCGGTCGTCGACTCGCGTTTGATCTCCACCCCTGCGCTCGCATACTGAAAATAATAACGGTCGGACGTTTGATCGTTCGGTAGAAGCGGATCGGCAAAGGAGAACTGGAAGTTGGGATTGAGACGCCAATTGAACGTAAATTTCACGATGAACTGCTGCGGAGTCGCCAGTTTACGGCCAAGTTTTCCCGCCCCGTGCATGGAGATGACGCCATCATCAAACTCCCAGTTTTCCGCGTTCGCACCATCCCGGATCCAGCTCTGAGGACCGGTCGGACCCGAATAGATCACCCGATTCGGAAAAACGCCCAGATGCAGGGCTTTGAGGAATTTCCTCGGAATCACCAATCGCCCCGCCACCGGCGAAACCGCGGTGAGCTGCGTCTCATCCAGCGCCTCGATCTCGACCGGAAGCACATCGCCATTGCTCAGTTCAATCCGACCAGACGGCAGCTTTTCGGCCAGCGGCGCTTCGCTGAAAATCACTTTCCGAACACTTTCACCGCGAAGTAAAACCGGTTCAGGAGAAAGCGGCGTCAGCAACTCGACCACTCCGCCTTCCGCGATCGCACTCACCGTCCCAGTCATCCGTGCGTCTCCTTCGAGGACGATTTTGTCCGCGAAACCGCTCGCCACCAGACAGGCCGTGGCGGTGGACTCAACGATGAAACGGTTAAAATGGAATATCCGAGTCATCGAGAAAATGGTTCGAAGGATTGAAATCCAGCATCACTGCCGATTCCAAGTTCACATTGAGCTCGCCAGCGAACCCCGTCAAAATTCTTAACGCATTCTGATCCCCAGAAACCGGTTTGCCGGAGATCCGCCCAAGCGGATGAAACCGGATCAGCGTCTCATCGGACGAAATTTCCCGAGGCTCGGCCAATCCCGTCTTCGCGAAACGAATCTCCGCGACGTCTTCTAACGGAAATCGAAACTCGCCGTATTTCCCGTCCATGCTCAGCTCGCCGTCTTTAATCAAAAGGACTTTCCCTGAAAACCGGTCGGTCCCATTCGCCAACAAAACAATATCTTGAGCATCGACCTGCAGGCTGCGTGCCGAATCCGGCATGCCATTCCACTCGGCCACCACGATTTCCGAAATCCGCACAGCCGCCTTTTCCGACGGCACGAGAAAACCCCATCCCGTTCCTTTTCCCGCGTATCCCGCCGCGTCATCACGACCCGCACCTTCACTCCACTGAATCACGAACTGACCATTCACAAACAAGGAAATCTCTCCCGTAATCCGATTGGATCGCAGCTCGACCGCAGCCCGGTCCAGCTCGTTAAATGGAGTGAGATAACTGGTCGTGCGCACGTGTTCCGCTGTCGACTTGCCCTCCGCATCAAATCCACAACGATATAACATCACGCTGTTCATATAAAAATGCAGCACATAACTGCTGCCGAAAAGCACCGGAAAAGCCGAAGCATCCCCGCCGACGAAACGAGCGCGTGCATTCGGCGGAACCGCATCACCCTCCGGAACTCGTGGCCTCACAAAATCCGCGTGAAACCCCAGCGCCAACGAAAGCCTGCTTTTCCAAGCGAGATTAAAACTCAGGATCGAACGATCCGGCATGCCCTCTTTGCGGATCAATGCCGTGCCGGACTTTCCGTCGCGCCAATACCATGCCGAACCGGAAAATTGCCAGCGGTCGGATTTCACCTGCTCCTGCGCCTCATGGGGTTCCACCCGTTTTTCCTCGACCGGTTCCGGCGGAAGCCCGTCGAGCGCATCCAGATGAATCATCGACCATTCTTCCTCCAAATACGGCCCATGATAAAACATCCGCCCGCCAAATGGATTCGGAGCGACCATCCCGACCTGATCACGAGGAATTTTCAACACTCCCGCGAAACCGGTTTCGATGGTGACGAACGCATCGTCCAGACCGGTTACTTTTCCGGGAATCCGATCGCCATTCACCAAAGTGAGACTTGAAAGCGATGGCAGCGACTTGACCGGCCGGCCACCGTTCAAAAGCACCTGCCGGATTTTTTCCGGCTTAAACTCAACCGGCTCCTCAACATCCTCCCGCTGCCAAATGGTCCCGCCATGGGCGGAAATCCCGGCAAACGTTCCATGCAATTGATCGCCGTTCAGAAATCGCATCAGATCCCATTTCGCAGGCTGTGCCGACACCAAACCGGTCGACATCACCCAACTCAAAATGACCGCGCGATTTCTCATTTTTCGTAGATCGGCAAATACCGATAATTCAGCGCCAACGACAACAACGCGCCCGCGGTGCTGAAAGACGCGCCCTGGTTTCCCGGGAAAGAACCATCTCGCCCTTGGATCGTGCCCAGGTAACGGGCGTTGCGCGCATTCCAATCTTTCCACACTTCCTCATCGGCATGAAACAATGCCTGAGCCATATAATATTCGTAATAATAAGGATAATACCGGTCGCGATAATCCAAATTGCCTTTGAGGAAATTCAAACTCGCCAGATATCCCTTCGAGTCCCGTTCCTTCGCCAACGAAGAACATAACAACCCGATCGCCGTCAAAGTCGGCTTGCCGCCGGAAGACGAAGTATAACCCACCGATCCATCACTTCCGCGGCAAGTGGCAAGATAGGCCAAACCTTTTTTGATCGCCTCATCCGGCACCGCGAGCCCCGCGTTGCGTGCCGCGAAAAGCGTCACCAGTTGACCACCGGTCACCGTGGTATCGGCATCGCGGCTTTCCGGAGTGTATCTCCACGCGCCGAAATGATTCCGCTTCTGCGCATTCAATATCAGCTCCACCGCTTTCTTCAGCGCCGGCGCGATTTTTGGATGATCGATCACCCCGTAGGATTCCGCCAGCGCCTTGGTCGCGAACGCATGATTGTACATGCTATTTCCAATATATCCGTTGCTCTCGTTTTGTTGCGAAAGGATATAATCCAAACCGCTCCGGATCGTTTTCGCGTAAGACCCGTGATTCGGATCTTCGCCATGGGCGAGAAACGCGGCGACGCATAATCCGACGACGCCCGGTTCCCCTCCGACGCCGTCATTCCAACAACCTTTCGCATTTTGCGACTGCGCGAGATATTTCAAACCTCGCTCATAAATCAGCTCGACCTGCGCCGGAATCACATCATCCGGACGGCGAGGCAAATCCTGACCCGCACCCATCGCGGTGATGGCGAAAAACCAAAGAGATATCCACCGAACCGTCACTTCGCTTTTTCCTCCGCTCCACGATTGTAAGCATCCAGCGCTTGCCGAAATTCCTCAGGAAACGCCCGACCTGCCACACCTGCGGCTTTGGGGACCTTTCGAGGCTCGACTTTTTGTTCGCCCGCCGGGCCCGTCGCTTCATTCGCGGCATCGGATTCACCGGTCATTCCCGTGCCTCCTTCCTGCCCCGGTTGCGCGCCGTTTTCCCCCGGTTTCTGGCCAGGTTCCTTGCCCATCATCCGCTCCATCATATCGAGCATCGCCCCGCCAGCCTCGCCGCCTCCGCCTTGTTGCTTTTGTTTTTCTTTGGCCGCGTCATGGATTTTTTCGATGATCTCGGTCTGCGCGGCGATCGTTTCGCCCCCGGTGTCCGGGGTGAACAGGCGATCGGTCGTCTCGTCCATGATCGTTTCAACTTCGTTCAAAAGTTCGATCACCTCCGACACCGTTTGCTCAATCGCCAGTTGCTGCACGTCGGCGGCGAGCGAATCTTGCGCATCACCGACCTTCGCCGCGCCCTCCTGATGTTTTGCCAAATTTCCGGCAGGATCCTGTTCTTCGCCAAACACCGGACCGATCATCGCCGCCAGCGCGATTGCTAAAATCGTTTTCATGGTTCCGCGTTCTCCTTTCCAATTTCCACCGAACGCCGCAACTGCTCAAGCGCCCGAGTCCGGGCGCGCAAATCCTGCTGATCCTGGATCATTTTCATCACCCGCAGCATAAATTCGAAATCCTCATCTTCGGACGGTGGACCACCTCCGCCGCCACCACCCTCTTGCCCCGAATTCATCGAACCTTCGAGTTCCTTCGCCCAAGCCGTCAGTTGCTCCGCCCACTTCTTCGCGCCTTCCGTCGCTTGGAAAGAATGATTTTTCATCAAACGGCCGCGCACCTCGTCCAGTCCGAGATCGATTTGCGAATCCCGCATTTCCACCAAAATCTTTTGAAACGTCGTCTCCTCCGTCCGGGCGAAATAATGAGCAAGGTCTTCCTGAATCCAGCGAACATCCGAAGCGGTCGCGGATTGCTGTTTGCTCGCCTCCTGAAGCCGCCGCGCATCGGACGGATCCAGATCGGACGAACGCACGCCGAGGATTCTTGAAAATGCGCCGATCAACACATTGGCGATTCCCTCTTGTTCCGACGCCGCTTTTTTCAACCGGTTTACAAACGTTCCCGCCTCAAATTGCCGGTTCGCGTCGTTCGCTTTTGCCACGGCCTCCTGCATTTTTTCGACGACCTTTTTTTGTTCCTCGACCGCCTCGGCCATGTCCTTCTCCGCCTTGTCGGGCGTGTTCGACTCTTCACCCGCTTCGCCGAGTTTTTTCTCAACACCAGGCATGTCTTTTTGCGAAAGCTCCTGCATCGACTTCAGCGCCTCCGCCATTTTTTTCAGCGTGTCCTTGTCGATCTCACCATTCCGCGTGGAGTCCTTCATCAGTTCCTCCATCCGCTCGGTGAGCTTTTCCATCCGCTCGGTGTTTTCCGATTCGGCCTGCTCCTGCGCTTCGAGGCGTTTCCGGTTTTCCTCGGTTTGCAACTGCTCGCCGTCGAGTTTTTCCAGCCGCTCGTTTTCTTCCAACTGATTCAGCTCCCGCCGCGCGAGGTCTTCGAATTCCGCGAGCGACCGGTCAAACTGACTTTTTAAAAGCTGCGCATGTTCATCGCGACTCAGCACATAAATCACCACCGGTTCCGAATACACCCGACCCCGGCCCGGGAAATAATCTTCCGTGTAGGCTCGCAGCAAAATCTTTTGCGGAAGGATGCCCACCGCCGCAGGCGAAAAGGCGACCGGCCGACTCAGGCGCCTTTCCTCGGCTCCGCCTTCCGCCAATTTCATTTCACCCTTCGCAGGAGTTTCGTCGGTCGGTTTGGTGAATTCACCGGTCCATTCGATCCCGGTCTGTTTGATCCCAAAATCATCCTCTGCCAAAACCTCGAAATCGACCGTCTCTTCCGGCAGCATGACTTTCTGGCGATCGATCCCTTGCAAATATGAAACCGGCGGACCATCCCGCACGGCGTCGATCCGGACGCGGAACCCAGAAGCACCGGCCAACCCGAGTCCGTCTTTCCAGGAAAAGGGAATTTCAAAAGGAACCGTGCCGATCTTGAGCTCCGGAGATTTCGCCGTGTTTCCGGAAAGAATCAAATCCCCTTCCAATGGCTCGAATCGCCCTTGCGACCCGTTTGCCGCCGCATCGAGATTTGCGACCGTCGGACCGAATCGCCCGGACGCCAGAGACCGATTTGTGCTCAACGTGATCTGAACGCGACTGCCTTCCACCGCGCTCAATCCACCGGTATGGAGATCCACGGTCTTCGGAGGGATACCCAGATAATCCGGTGCGATCACCGTCGCGGTCACACTTTCGGTCACCGGACGTTGAACCGGTTCGACTCGTAAAAGATGCCGCACATCGCCGATCCGAAACACGATCGTTCCCGGTTCTTGTTGCCCGGGAAAAGCGAACGAATACGAGCTTCCCGAACGTTTTCCAATCGTCTCCGGCTGCAATCCGTATCGCCCGCTGCCCGTCGCCGGACGCTGCTCCGAGTTCTCCGCAAGATGCAATGTGACCTCGAACGCTTCCCCAAATGGCACCGCCAGCCGGGCAGGAGGATTGTCCAACCGAGTAAAAGTATATCGCTCCGTATCCGAAAGCGGCATCAGCCACCGTTGAAAAGCGTTCACTCCCGCTCGCGGCGTCAGCGTGAAGGACGCAGCGGCAGCGATCACCAAAATCAGCGCAACCAGCGCCCACTTCAAGTGACGCGGCGGCGGCAGTGCGTCGTCGAGCTTTCGTTTTCCAACTTCGCCAGCGACCGCCTCCATCGCGGCGGCCCGCAGCCGCGGCGATAAGGAATCGGTATTTCCCTGTTGATTCTGCAGCTCGATCACCCCGAGCAGGCGGTCGCCCAGTCCCGGGTATTTTCGCGAAATCAACCGCGCAAGCTCGTTTTCCCGCCGATGCCGCCAGACCCAACGATGGAGCCAAAACGGAGCAAACAACGCAAAAAACGACGTTCCCACGAGCAAAACGACCAGCCGCATCCACCCCGGCGTCTGCCAAAACCGGTCCATTCCATACACCAGCAGGAACGAAAACACCAAACCGATCAACCCCGCGATGAACGCTTCGAAAATCTTCGTGCGCCAAAGCTGACGGCGGAACTCGGCGAGCTGACGACGCAGACCTTCCGGGATCTCGACCTTGGTTTCGGGCGTGTTGGAAAGGTCGGCCATGTCAATTTACTCGAACGCTTCATTCTCCCGCATTGGATCGGAATTTCCCAGAGTAAACGTAGGAACGCCAGCGGTTTTCTCGCGGAATTTAGCGACACTCATTTCCCGTCTCGCCTTGCTCAACGAAGATACGGGTTTTTAGCAGATTCCGCGCCGATCGTCGTCGACGGCCCGTGACCGGGGAAAACCCGAGTTTCGGCAGGAAGCACCAACAAATGCCGGCGAATCCCTTTCAAAAGTTGCTCGTGACTGCCACCCGGCAGGTCCGTCCTGCCAATCGACTCGGCGAAAATCGTATCTCCCGAGAACAATCGGCCAGCATCCGCGAAATAAAACGTCACACTGTCGAGCGAATGCCCCGGCACATGCGCCAACGCGATTTCCAGCCCATGAATCTTCAACGGCTCGTCCATCCGGAAAAGATGATCGATTTCATACGGCTTCACCGAAATGGGCATCCCCCAGCTCCGAACCGCCGTCTCCAAAGTCAGATCCGGCGAATAGGCATCACGCGCATGCAATTTCGCCCCAGCCGCCTTCATCACCGCAGCATCCATCACGTGATCGTAATGTTGATGAGTGAGCAAAACATCGTCCACCCGCACCCCTTTACCCGCCAACCAAGCCGTCACCCCTTCGGGCGCGTCGATCAGAAGATTCCCGCCCGGAGTTTCGATCAGATAAGCATTCGTCTGAACAAACCCACCGGTAAACATGCTGACTTTCATTCCCCACCCAAACCCATCCACCCCAAACGCGCAAGACCGGCCATCTCGAAACGCGTCCTGAAAAAACGGCTCATCCCAGCCCGTCCAGAGTGCCGGGGCCGATGAAACATCGCATCCGTTTCAAAACGTGTCCTGAAAGGACGATTCATCCCAGCCCGGCACAGGGTTCGGGTCCTACAAAACATCACATCCATTTCAAAACGTGTCCTGAAAAAACGGTTCATCCCAGTACGGCACAGGGTGCCGGGGCCGATAAAACATCGCATCCGTTTCAAAACGTGTCCTGAAAGGACGATTCATCCCAGCCCGGCACAGGGTGCCGGGTTTCGGGATCTGCTTGGCTATGCGTCCTGAAGGGACGCTTCATGGTCGGGGGATCTGGTCCGTGCCCCAATGTATGAGGTGGCCTTTCAGGACACGATTCTGTTCACGTCTGTACCCGGCACCCTGTGCCGGGCTGGTATGAATCGTCCTTTCAGGACGGATGAGACGCCGGACTGGTATGAATCTCCCCTTCGAAGAGAACGAAAAATCGAATTCACAAACGGTTTCGCCGGATTTCATGACGCCAGAACATCACGATGAACCGAAAAGGATCGGAGGGCCGCATGAACCGCTATTTTCTAAATTACCGTTCACAAACCGGCCCTCCGAAAGGGACATCGCCCGAAACACGGAAACCGGTACGGCTTCCATCGGACGAAAAGCATTTCCTAAACGAAAAAGACGTCCCCCATCGTCGCGGCCATCAACACGACCCCTCCGCTTCCACACGAAGCGAAAGAAACCGGTCACATCACTGGGGGGAGTCATCATCGGATAGGATCAAATGTCCTTCCGGGTGGACGGGGAGTTAGTAAACCGCAACACGTCGGCTGTAGCGGTCTTTAGCCGCCTCCCAAAGAAAGTGGCTTGGACATACACCGCCACCTCCCCGACCTTTGGATCGGGTGTGACACCGTTTGCGGTCGGTGTCGACCGCATGTTGCATAGGATTACTACATCCTCGACCGCCGAAGCGGACGAACAAAATCAACCACTTATCGCCCAAAAACACAACCCTAAAAATCTAACAGATCATCCCCAAATCCACTTCCTGCGCCCACCCACACATTCACTTATCCACCGCGCAATCTCAATGCCGACGGACGTAAGATCCAACCGATTGTTCGTATAAGGCTATCCACGCTGGAGCGGCTCCATGAGCATACCCCAATAGAAATCTGCAGCTCCCTCATTCGATAAATTCAACTCGCGGTCCGCGCTCCGACTGAAAGACGATATCCCCATGGGTTTGAGGCTCAGCGATTGTTCTCCCACCTCAACACTGAGCATTTCGTTAAAACTGTTGCTCTGACTCCGGTCGTCGTGGGAATAGGTGATTCCTTCACCAAATGCGGACGCACCACCATGGCGGACGGCGCACTTGGATACGGCTTCCCCGTTTCGATAAATTACAGCCGAGAAACTTTCAGCATCGATGCGCTTGAATCTAGCCTCGATCTCAGGGTGACGTCTCTTTAGTTCCTCTAGTGAGCTCTCAAAATACTTTGCCATATACTCAAAGGCTTCGTCCGTGAAACGATCCTTGTCCGCTTGAGTAAATGTTTTGTGAAGCCGTAGATTACTAGATCGCGGAGCGAACACTTGTTGAAACGTTTCCGCGGGATCGTGAAATCCTGAAGCAGCCTTGGCCGGAGGCGGCGAAGTCGGCACCGCCTTCAGCGCCGCCCGGATCTGCTTCACCACATCCAGAAATGCCTCATCCTCGTTTGCCCATTTGGTAATCGGATAGCCATCTTTCGGAGCTGCCAGCAGCTTTTTAAAAGGGGTGTCCTCCTGCCAGTCGCAAGGCCGTAGAATGACGGGTATCACGCGTGCGGTGCCGGCATCGTGACGAGCCATCGCCTGAGTGACCTCCACGTCGTGACAATAGGACGAGGCGAGGAAATCTGAACTCACGAGGAGCAAGATCACATCCGCTTCCTTCATATTCTGGTCGATCGGACGATCCAGTTCGTCTCCGGCAAGGATCATACGATCATGCCAAGTCTCGATAGCTCCAGAACGCCTGAGGGACTCCAGATGCGTTTGAAGCTTATCACGCAAGGCTTCATCCTTGTGGGAATAAGAGAAGAACAGCTTGGCCATGCAAAAGATTAGAATGCGTTGAAGTGCTTGCCGAGGAAATGTCGGAGATTCCACTTGCTGGTGGTGGAAAGAGAGCGCTCCAGACAGATGAAGAACGGAATCTCACCCCCATCTGCAATCTCGCGTAGGCGCTTGATCGTGCTATCCTTGATACTTTCGTTCCAAGCAAGGCAGACCAAAGCCGTGCGCCGGGGATCACGGACTTCGAAGACGGTGTTGTCCGTGAAATCCTCCCGGCGGTCACGGGTGTAGTGAAGCTGAAAGCCGTTCTTGAGAAGAACTTCGTCAAACACCGCCTGCTCACCCTGCTCATCCAGTGTAAGGAAAAACGCGGCTTCCTTCTCGTCGATGTAGCGTCGCAGCGCAGCAACGTTGGCCTCCTCATCCATAGCCGGGTCAGGTTTAAAATCGCAGCGGGGAAAATTGGACTTCTGGAGTTTGTAAACCTTGAAACCGGCGTCGGGCATGGGCTGCGGGTTATCGCCGTAGCCTTCAATAACGCGTTTAACTCGTTCAATGGTGATCGCAGAAATAGCAGCAAACCCAAGTCGACTTGCCTTACTTTCATCGGAAGTGGTTTCTGGAATTTGAGCAAGTATGAAGTGCCGCCTTTTCCCAGTCTCAATCTCTAGATTCAATAATGCATGAGCAGTCACTCCGCTTCCTGCAAAAAAATCCAAAACGATATCTCCCTCTTCAGTTACAGATAATATCTTCTCCAGAAGGCCTAACGGCTTGGGGAAGTCAAAAACTCCACCCTGTTCAAGAACGGTCTCTAGTTCCTTTGTTCCTCGCTGTGTATACGGCCCCTCTTGCAGAGAGTAAAGCTTGGCACGGCGCTCATTGCCGTTCTCATCCCGTAGGTACTGCTTATAGTCCACAGTCCATGATCCATCAGTATTCTTTCGAGCTACTATCTCGTTATTTTCCAGTGCCGCATCGACTCGCTCTTTGGACCACTGCCATTGCTTCTCCGGCAGAATTTCTTCTCCTTCCCAGATAATTGGATAGCGTAGATTGGGCCTATCGTCCATACTGTTTGTAGCGAGGGGCTGATGACGGTATGGCCCTCTTATATGAAATTTGTCATCCTGTTGCTTGTAATATTTGAGTGCTTCAGGATCAGGTGGTAGGGAAATTTCTGGAATAGTCGATAGATCCTTCGCAAAGCATATTATATACTCGTGTAAATTCACGAGGTATTTGGACTTAGCTCCTCCACCATAGGATTTTTTCCAGATAATTGTTTCCACATGATTCTCTTCGCCGAAAAGGTCATTCATGATTTTTCGCAAATGAAAAGCTTCATGATCGTCGCAAGATACGAAAATGAGTCCGTCGTCTTTCAACAATGACCTAGCAACCAGCAGACGTGCCTGCATCATGGACAACCAGTCGGAGTGATATCGCCCGGAAGTCTCCGGATTACTCTCAAGCTTAACACCGTCCTCTGCACTACCAGATTCATCCCAATAACTCTTTCGATCTTTGGCGTAATTATCCCGATAGATAAAGTCCTTCCCGGTATTATACGGCGGATCGATATAGATGCATTTCACTTGTTCCCTGTAAGCATTGAGGAGCAGTTTTAGAGTTTCCAGATTCTCCCCTTCGATGATCATATTACCATCGGCTTTATCCGGGTTTACGGAGCGGGCTTCATCATAGACGAGGGTCGCGGTTGTGGGAGTGAAGGCCTCCCGCTTGGAGGCGGCTTTGCCATACCATTTGAATTCGTAGCGCTCTGTCTCATGGACTTCGTTCGGCTCGACGAGTTGCCGGAGTTCGTCAGGATTGAGACGACCTTCGTTGGTGAAAAGATCCGGAAATAGTCGCTTGAGTTCGGCAAGGCGCTCCGCCCGGATATCCGGCGTGATGGGCAGGAGATCGTTGAGCGTTTCCGGAGTGGAGGATGGGTCAGACATGGAAAAGATTTAGGAATTGGGAGTGGCGGTTGCTGCCTGGAGGGTGGCACCAAAATTGTCACGAGGGGCGAAGAATCCCATTGCGGGAGCTTTGTCGCCATATTCTTCCTCATCATCACGGACATTCGCGTCGAACCGGGAGACCGGCGCCTGATAAAGAAGAGTGGTGTTAGCGGAAATGCCGAGCGCATGGAAGTGGCGTATGGCGCACTGAATCTTCACCTGCTCCTCGGGCGTAAGTTGATCCATATTGTCAGTGGACTTGGTTTCCACGACGAGATGAATCTCCACTTCCTGATCATCACGGAGGCCTTTATGGGAAATGACGAGGCCAAAGTCCGGTGTGTAGTGAGTCGTGCCGCCCTTGAGCGATGGAACAGGGATCTTATACCAATCCGGTAGCTTTAGCAGAGCGCGGACGCGTGGATGTCCATCCGCCTCTTTCGCGAAGCGGGATTCCGGCTGGGAATCCGCGTCAAGAATGGCGTGGTCATAGATGCCATGGTTCGGCGTAGGAACGGTGCTGCGATAGGTTTCGATGATGTCTTTAAACAAATCCAAGCCGTAACTTTCCCCGGTGGGTGTGTAATCAATGGTGCGGACCATCTCCGCCAGCGCGATCCGGTTGATATGCTCGGTGGCCAGATGGAGGTAACGTGGAGGATTACGGACGAGTTGTTCCAGATTCTGCAAGCCTTTGACGATTTCGACAATCGTCGGATAAGCGAGTGCCGTGTTTTCCGAGAGCTCCTCGATGAGATCCATCGCTGTGAAGTCCGCAGCGAGCCGCACCTTTTCCTCGCCGCCGAAGGTCGAGCGTGCTTCTTCGGTCGCGGAGAGCGCATCGATCCGATTGATCTCAATAGCAGCCTCGTAGTGCTCAAGGGAGATTTCATCGAGCTTCGTGATGCAGTCTCGGATCAATGCATCTTCATCGAACTGCACGCTGTAATCCGTACGCCGCGAGAGACGCTCCCAGAATTTCTTAAATGAATCCCCTTCCAAACGCTCCCGGTTGAGAATGACTTTCTTCTTGGCTGCCGGTTTTCCCTTGGGCGAGTGCCTCATGGGGACATGAGAACGAAGCTCCGATTGGTATTGGGTGACGAATGTCTGGTAGCTTTCGTTAGGAATCACCGTGAGCAAATTCACCTCCTGACCCTCTGGCGTCGTATCATCATCGTAAATGCGTTGGCCCGACTGATTCCGGCAAATACGTAGTCCACGGCCGATCTCCTGACGCTTCTTGGTGTCGGAGTAGGTCTGATTAAGCGTGGCGATGTTGAAAACATTCGGATTGTCCCAGCCGACGCCGAGAGCCGAATGGGAAAAGATGAACTGCCGGGGATTATCGAAGGCGAGAAGCTTTTCCTTATCGCGCAGGATTTCATCGTAGATCTCACGCTGCTTCGCCATGGAGTTCTCATTATCCGTGAACTCGCCAGAGCTGGTCTTTGCGAAATAATAGGCCTGAACCTCATGGACGAATCCCGCCGGAGCTGCCGTTTGATAGAAGTCTTGATATGCCCGGGGAAACTCCTCGATGAAGAGCGTCTTAATCATCCCATCCGGATCCATGTAATTCGCCACCCGGTCGATAAAGATCAGCGAAAGCGGTTTGATGCCGAGAGGCTTGAGTTTCTCCACTTTCTCGAAGTGGCGGAAGCAAAGCCAATAGAGCTGCTGACGAAAGATCCCTTTCACGTCTCCAGTGGCAGTACGGGGTGTCAGCTCTACGCCGTTGTGGAATTTCACCATCGCATCGCCGCCACGCAAGCCTTTGGCACGGATGTGTGAGATCTTAAAATCCCGATAGGAAATGTTGTTGGTAGCATCCTCCAGCGAATCACCATCTTTGAGCCACTTGGTATCCGCGTATTTAAAACCGGTCGCCATTTGCCGCCATGCTCTGAGTTTAGCCTTCGGTGAACCGGTTCCGGTCTGAGTCTCGACGAGCTCAATCTTAAGAGTGGCCTCATCATTGATTTCCGCAACGGATAGGACCTCGATCTTTTTCACCAGCCGCTGGTTGTAGGCCTCGAAAGGAGTAAGGCGAAAAATGAGATTCCGAACGGTCTTGTGGGTGGCGGAGTATCGCAGCCTCGCGATAGAATCCAAAGCATCGAGCCGAGGGCGGAGGTTCTCCGTGTCCATTCCCTCCTGCGGCTCATCCATGATCACAATAGGACGAACTTTTCCCAAAGCCTGCCAGTAAGACATACCGTCCGGGGCTTTTTCGCCTTCGGTCCGATTGATGATGTTGTCGTCGCCACTAAAGGAATGGGTGGTCATCACCATCACCTGGAGGTCCGTCCCCTCGATGAAACTCCGCACTTTGGTGAGCTTCTTGCTGTCATACTCGAAGGCATGGAGCGGGATATTGTAAAGCCGCTCTAGTTGGGCGCGAAAGGACTCGATCGTATCGAGCACACCCTCCCTGATAGGGACAGATGGCACGAGGATGATGAACTTCGTAAACCCGTATTCGCGGCAAAGTTCATAGATCGTCCGTAGATACACGAGTGTTTTCCCCGTGCCCGTTTCCATCTCGATACAGTAATCCGGATCGATGCAGACATTTGCCTCGCCATGAGAAATACCATTTTCCGCTGCGATCTTCTCCAAATTGGCGACGATCTCCTGCCGGGAAAGGGCCAGACGGTTAGGAAAGCAATCGCCTTGAAGCTGAAGATCGAAGTAATTGCGCTGCTGGCCTTCGAAAAGGCGAACAACGGCATTGATAGCCTGACGCTGGTAAGGAAGATCTTCGAGTTTGAAAGACATGAATGGCAGGAACTTTTTGCGAATTTGGCAGTTTAAGGCAAGAGAATGCTTTCGGAACAACTTGGCGACCGCCGCTCCTGTTTTAGGCGAACGACGGCCGTCGGCGCGGATTTGGAGGAGGAAGTGAGATATCGAATCCGAAAAAGGAGCGCGATCATTCTGATCGCTGGTTGACCGGACATTCTGTCCCGGTTCGTTCGATAGAATATCGACGCTCCTTTGATGCTGTCGCCTGCTCGGCAAGCCGGACTGAAGTCCGGGGTCCAGTTTTTGCCAATGGTGACGTTTCCCTCGCCGGCTCAAGCCAGCGCTCCGTGATGCACTTTCTCTCTACAACGCTGAAAACCGGTGGATCAAAGTATGCCGGTAGATTTCACCGGGGCGGAGCACGACGGAGGGAAATTCTGGCCGGTTTGGCGCGTCGGGAAACGCCTGCGTTTCCAAACAAAATGCGCTTTGTTTGGGATAGGCGATTCCCCCTTTCCCCACGCGACTGCCGTCGAGAATATTCCCGGTGAAAAACTGGATGCCCGGCTGATCGGTGAACATTTCCATAACTCGACCACTCTGCGGATCCACCACCCGCGCGGCGAGACGAACGCCATCTGCCTTTCGCAGAACCCAGCAAGAATCGTAACCCATTCCGAAATGCAGTGCGTCGAAATCTTCATCGATCTGGGCGCCAATCGGTGTCGGCTCGGTGAAGTCCATCGGAGTTCCCGAAACCGGTCGGATTTCACCCTGCGGGATCATGCCTTCATCCGTGGGTAAAAAATGATCGGCCTCGATCGCCAATTCGTGCTCCCGGATGACCTTCTGCGGATCTCCGGAAAGATTCCAGTAAGTATGATTGACCACATTCACGATCGTAGCCCGATCGGTCGTGGCGGTGACTTGCCATTTCAGTTCGTCTGAATCCGTCAGCGAATAAACGACGCGCACCTCCAAATTCCCCGGATATCCTTCCTCGCCGTCCTCGGAAAGATAAGTCAACACCACCCCGTCGTCCGTCACTTCTCCTTTCCAAAGTCGTTTGTGAAAACCGGTCGGCCCGCCATGAAGATGATGCGGCCCGTTGTTTTCCGCCAACGGATAATCGACGCCATCCAGCGAGAACCTCGCGTGGCCGATCCGGTTCGCGAAACGTCCGGTCGTCACTCCGAAATAGGCGGAATCCTCCAGCCAGTCTTCCAGCCGATCGTATCCGTGCGTCAAATCCGCAAACGTCCCTTCGCGGTCGGGCGTTTCCATCGAGATCAGGATCGCTCCGTATTCCATCACCTTTGCCTTCAATCCTTGGCGATTGGTCAGGGTGAAAATCTTCACCTCACGCCCGTCTGGCATTTTTCCGTAGGTTTCGACTTGGATGTTCGACGAATTCACGCGGGTTTCTGGCAAAAAATCCATGCGCCTGCGATCCCGAGATTGAGAATTTTCCGAAACGTTCATTCGTGACGGACCCTCGCCGATCTTGGCGTTTTTCCAAACGCTCTTTCTCCGCGTGACGACCGCGCAAACCGGTGCAAGATTGACCCATGACCTTCAATCCTGACATCCTCCTCGACGAAGTTTTAAAGGAATTCGAGTGCCAAACGGGAACCATCCACCGGACCACCGCCGACGGGGCCTATCTCGATCTCGTTTCCGAAGTCGGCGTGCCAGAATTTCTGATCGATAAAATTTCGCACATTCCCTTCGGCAAAGGCATCGCCGGAGCCGCCGCCGCACGACGCGAACCGGTCGAGCTATGCAATTTGCAGCAAGACCTCGGCGGTGTCGCCAAACCCGACGCTCGCCAAACGGGCGTTTCCGGATCGATCGCCGTGCCCCTCATTTCCCCGACAGACGGTCAAGTTCTCGGCACCCTCGGCATTGGAAAAGTCACTCCCTATGATTTCACCGACGATGAAAAACAGCGTCTCGCCGCTCACGCCCGTCGTTTGGCGGAAAACTTCATGGCATGAAATTCGCCGGGTGATTGACCCAAGCAAAGATCTTGGTAAATTCTCGACATGACTACGGTGGAAACAGCGAACAAGATTCTCGATACGATGTTGGGACATCTCGGGTTCACGGTGACCATCGAGGCGGAGGACACCAGCGATGGCCCATGCCTCCAGATCCATTCCGCCGAAAGCAAAGCGATCATCGGCAATGATGGCGACCGGCTGGACGATCTCCAATATTTGGTGAACCGCATCCTCCGGCGCTACCAACCGGACGCCATCCGGGTCAAAGTCGACTGCGGCCACTTCCGCTCACTCCAAGAAGACCGGCTGCAGGAAGAAATTCTCAGCGCCGCCGAACGCGTCAAAGCCAGCGGAAAACCGGTGCAAATCCGTCCTCTCAACGCCTACTATCGCCGTCTCGTTCACAATATTCTCGCCGCAGATGCCGAAGTGGTTTCCCATTCGCCCGGCGGAGATGATCGACTCAAACGAATCACCATTTCCGCCAAACAACCATCTGCTTCCTGAATGAAAAAATTCTTCTTCGACTGCGGCACGCGTGACATGACCGCATCGTTCGGCCTGTTTGTCCTCCGCATTTCCATCGGCACCATGATGCTGCTCGGCCACGGCTGGGGGAAACTTCAGAATTACGAAAAATACAAAGCCGCTTTTCCCGTTCCGGATTTCCCACCGCTCAATCTGATGTCGCCGCAAATCGCCATGATCGCGACGATCGGCGCGGAAGTCGGTGCCGCCGCCCTGATCATTCTCGGCCTCGCAACCCGCCCGGCCGCTTTCGTCTTGGCATTCACCATGGTCGTCGCCGCGTTTCACGTCCACGGCTCGGACCCGTGGTTCCTGGGCGCGAATGTCGTGAAAGCAAAGGAATTGGCGCTGCTCTATCTCGCTCCAATGGTCGTCATTTTGCTGACCGGTGCCGGTTCGCTTTCTCTCGACGCCGCGATTTTGAAGGACAAGCGCCGCCGCTGGTGATCCCATGGAAACCCACCGACTTGTCCTGCCCGGCGACCTGAATCATTACGGATTCCTGTTTGGCGGCCGTTTGCTCGCATGGGTCGATGAGGCCTGCTGGATCGCCGCAAGCGTTGACTATCCGTCCTGCAAATTCGTAACGATCGGCATGGACACCGTCGAGTTCCATCACAGCGTCCGCGACGGAACGATCCTCGCCATCCGCTGCGAACACCTCCGCGAAGGAACGACCAGCACGACCTACTCCGTCGAAGTTCACGACAAGAAAAACCAAACCGGTCCCCTGTTTTCCACCCGCGTGACTTTTGTCAGCATTGATGAAGAGGGAAACAAACGGCCGATTCGAGGTTGATCAAACCGGTCATCCACCGCACAACGTCCTCTCGTGGCTGTCTCCATCGAAACTGTTGATATCATTCTTCCGCTTGACCGATCGGAGGATGAGTCGGCGCGGCGACAAGCTGCGGCGGCGAAGCTCCAGATTTCCGCAGATCGCATTGGCGAGACGCGGTTGCGGAAACATTCGATCGACGCCCGCCAGCGGACGATCAAAGTTCAGCTCAGGCTCGATGTTTCCGTCGATGGTCCCCTGCCCGCCGAAGAATCTCCGAAGTGGTCAGCTCCCGCGCTTTCGGCCAATGCGAAGACGGCGATCATCGTTGGCTGTGGACCGGCCGGTTTGTTTGCCGCGCTGCGTTGTTTGGAAAACGGGGTGAAGCCGATCGTCCTCGAACGCGGAAAGGATGCGAGCGCCCGGCGATTTGACCTCGCTCCGATTCTTCGCGAAGGCCGGGTGATCGAGGAATCGAACTACTGCTTTGGCGAAGGTGGAGCTGGTACTTTTTCCGATGGTAAACTTTACACCCGCGCCACCAAACGCGGACCGGTTGCTCGTGTTTACGAAATCCTCGTCGCCCACGGAGCGCCGGATCAGATTCTAACAGACGCACATCCGCACATCGGTTCGAACCTTTTGCCAAACGTTGTGAAGGCGATCCGAGCTTCGATCATCGCCGCGGGTGGCGAAGTTCGTTTTCAAACGAAAGTCGTCGATTTCCTTATTTCAGGAAACCGATTGCAGGGGGTCGTCACAGCGGATGGAAATGAAATCACAGCCGACTCCGTGATTCTCGCAACCGGTCATTCGGCTCGCGACATCTACCGCTTGCTGGCGGCCAAAAAGATTCTGTTAGAACAAAAGGCATTCGCGATCGGTTTCCGCATCGAGCATCCGCAGCCATTCATCGATGGCGTGCAATATCATCTTCCGCGCGGCGCTCCACGTCCGGATTTGCTGCCTGCCGCCCGCTACCGGTTGGCGACGAAAATCCGGGATCGCGGGGTGCATTCGTTCTGCATGTGCCCCGGCGGATGGATCGTCCCGGCGTCGACCGAGAATGATGAAGTCGTCGTCAACGGCATGAGCCTCTCGCGGCGCGATTCCCCTTTCGCCAACTCCGGCCTCGTTTCGACGATCGAACCGGAAGACGTCAAATCTTTCGAAGAAGAACACGGTGTCCTCGCCGGCATGGCGTTCCAGAAACAGATCGAACGCTCCGCGAAAACCGCAGGTGGCGGCGGCCAAGTTGCGCCCGGTCAGCGTGTCACCGATTACCTCAACGGCAAAATTTCCGCGACGCTTCCTGAGACGAGTTATTTCCCCGGAATGAAAGCCGCGCCACTGCACGAGCTTTTGCCCTCCGGATTCACCAGTCGGATGCGGGAAGGCCTCGAACTCTTCGGTCGCCAAATGCACGGCTACGTTTCCAGCGAAGCCTTGCTGTTAGGTTTCGAAACCCGCACCAGTTCACCGGTCCGCATTCCTCGTCGCGATGACACCCTCGAACATCCGGAGCTGCACGGGCTTTTCCCCTGCGGAGAAGGTGCCGGTTACGCCGGTGGCATCGTCAGCGCGGCGCTCGACGGCATGCGCATCGCCGACGCGGCGAGTGTCTGAAAAGCGATCCGAAATAAGGAGCGTCGATCTTCTATCGACGATTTCTTTTCGACATTCTGTCGAAAGAACCGAACCCAGCCCGATGGCCTGGGTGATCAGCCTCCAAATTCCTCGCACACCAACGGTGGGCGATACCGGTGGGGAGATATCGGCCAAAAGAGACACATCATTCGACCCGCCGATATTTTTGAGTTGGAGTCGTCCAATCTCGCTGCCCGTTGGGCCGCAAATAACGATCACACGCTACCCAGCCCGGTCGGCTGGGTGATCAGCCTC
>DBTN01000035.1:0-59165 GCA_002307065.1 Akkermansiaceae bacterium UBA1315
GTGAGGAGGAGGCGGCGTCAGCAGAAGAGGACAGTAAGAAGAGGGTCATTGGTCATTGGTCATTGGTCATTGGTCATTGGTCATTGGTCATTGGTCAGAAAAAAAATCCGCCGTCCGGGGTGGGCCGGACGGCGGAAGCATGAGCAACGTTCCAACAACAAGCTGGGTGTATCAGAATTTCCAGTCGGCGCTGATCGTGTAGGTGCGGGGGTTTCCGAGGACGGCGCGCGCTCCGTTCCAGCTCGACGAAACGGCGTAAACTTCGTCAAAAACGTTATCGACGTTGAATCGAAGCGTAACGGATTTGTTGATTTCGTAGGAGGCGAGGGCGTTGAAGACGAGGTAGGACGGGAGTTTTCCGTAGTGACCGTTTTCGATGACTCGGTCGGCATCGTCCGGGCGGCCCACAAAGGAGGAACCCACGTATTGAAGTCCGCCGCCGATCGTGAGTCCGACGGGGAAACGATAGGTGGTGAAGAGGTTGGCGGTGTAGTTGGGAGTGTAGGCAAGTTCGTCGCCATCGACCGCTCCGCCGTCTGTTCCGGGTGTGGTGCCACCACCGGGACGATTATCGATGTCCGAGCCGTTTTTGCGTTCGGAATCCATCAACAAGATCCCTCCGAAGACCGACCAGTTCTCAGTGATTTCTCCGGCCGCACCGAGTTCGATACCGCGGATGATTTGATCGCTGTAGGAGAAGCCCCTCGGATCAGCAGACGTGTTCGGGATGTCTTGTCTTTCGGTGTAAAAAACCGCAGCGGAGGTGCTGAGTCGGTTGTTAAAGAAGTTCCACTTCGTCCCGATTTCGTAATTGATATTATGTTGAACCTTGGCGTCGGCGATGTTGTTAGGAAGATCTCCTGAATCGCGGGAAATATCGGGGTTGGAGAGATAGGAGCCGGGAGGTTGGGCGGAGACGCCGGCAGAGGTATAGATGCTGCCATTTTCCACCGGTTTGTAAACGAGGCCCAGCTTTCCGCCGACGGTCGTTTCCGTTTCTGGATACCCGTCTAGTGTATCGCCATCGCGCTCGATCTCCGCGCGATAACGTTCGACACGGACGCCGCCGTTCAGTTCCCACTGGTCATTCAGTTTGACCGTGTCGTAGGCGTAGATGGCGACGGTGTCGATGGTGACATCGTTGTCTCCGGTTTTGGTTGGGGAGGTTCCGGTTCGATCTGGGTCTGGATCGGAGACGGAGGTATTCCCGCCGTTGGTGGTTCCGAAGCGGTTCGCTTCAGAGGTTTCTCGGGAAATCTCCAAGCCGGTGGAGAGGGTATGTTTGAGGGAGCCCGTTTCGAATTCGTAAGAGAGGTTGGTGATGTTCGAGAAAGAGATGTTTTCTCGGTCGTAGGCTTGGGTTTGAGTGGTGACGGTTTCGAAGTTGCTGCCGTTCAGATAGCCCGTCGGGACGGTGTATTCGGCCTGGCGGCTTGTCTGGCTGATTCGCGTTTGGTTCGTCAGTTCCATTCCATTGGCGAAATCGTGTTCGAAAATGGCGGTGAGCGAATCGGACTGAGAGTCATCGTAGTCGGATTTCAGACCGTAGAAATGGTCCCGGCGTGAGCGGCTGCCTTCGGAAATGAAACCGGTTCTGGCGCTTCCCGGGGATGAAATACCGGTTGGCAGTCCCCAATCGGGAATGTCGTTTTGTTCAACGTGCTGATAGGCGAGGGTGAAGCGAGTGGGGGTGCCGAGGCCGATGGTGAGCGAGGGAGCGACACCCCATCC
The DNA here is from genome assembly GCA_002307065.1 of Akkermansiaceae bacterium UBA1315. GTDB lineage: Bacteria > Verrucomicrobiota > Verrucomicrobiia > Verrucomicrobiales > Akkermansiaceae > Luteolibacter. Next base: position 1,732 of record DBTN01000035.1, read on the forward strand.
GTTTGCTTCCGCCCAATCGCGTCCGGCGACTCCGCCTTCTTGGAAAAAGGCGTTGAGGCGCACAGCCGTTCCGGGAAGCGGAGCGTCTTTCAAATTTTGGTTGAGGTCGAAGCTCGTGCGGAAGTTGCCGCTGCTGGCATACTCGTCGAAGCTGTAGCTGGTGGAACCCGTGTAAAAATCTTCGAGTTGAGGGGTTTTGGAAACCAGGTTCACATAACCACCGGCCGTGCCGCGGCCATTGTCGGAAGAGGGGCCTTTGACCACTTCGACTTGCTCCAGATTGAATACGTCGCGCATTTGGTTTCCCGAATCACGCACTCCGTCGATGAAAATGCTGCCGGAGGTGTTGACCCCGCGAAGGCTGAAGTTGGCCAGACCGGTCGCGAAACCGTTTTCGCCTGCATTGAACGAAATGCCGGGCGTGTTTTTAAGAACATCCGTGAGCGTTTTCGCACCTTGTTGGGTGTAAACTTCTTTCGGGATGACAGTGATGGTCTGTGGCGTGTCTAAAAGCGGCGCGGTGAGTTTCTCCGACGAAGCGTTTTGCGGGTTGTAGGTCGGTTCGCGACCGGCTTCGACGACCAGATCCGGAAGCACTTCGCCGTCCGTTTTTTTCTTTTCGTCTTTTTGGACCGGTTCGGAAGCAGGCGCGGTTTGGGCGGCGGCTTGACCAATGGACAGGAACGTCGCTAGGGCGAGCGCTTCGCGGGCGGAAGGGGTAGGTCGATTGTTGAGGCTCATCGAAGAGTAAGGCGGTTGAATGTTTACGGAACCGGTTACCGGTTCGGGAAATCAAATGAGACTGCGTCTCAGTTAAATCCTCCGTCAAAAACAAATCGCCCGGTTGGAAAATATCCGGGATTTTCCAACCCAATAATCAAACGTTTACATTTCCGCCCATTGGCGGAGGAGATTGTGATAAACTCCGGTCAATTGGACGGTGGATTCCGAGACGAGGGTATCGTCGGGGAGGCCCCCTGCGAGCCGCTGAATGGCGACGTCCATGTCGAAGAGCAGCGAGCGTTTTTCGTCGGAGCGGATCATGCTTTGCAGCCAGAAAAACGAACACAGCCGGGCGCCACGGGTGACTGGGGTGACGTGGTGGAGGCTGGTGGAGGGATAGAGGACCATGTCGCCAGCGGCGAGTTTTACACTTTTCGCGCCATAGGTGTCCTCGATGATCAGTTCGCCGCCGTCGTATTCGTCCGGTTCGGCGAAAAAGAGGGTGCAGGAAAGATCGGTGCGGATGCGTTGCCCATTCGGCAGAGTACGGATCGAGCCATCGACGTGGGTTCCGAATTGTTGGCCGCCAGAGTATCGATTGAACATCGGAGGGAGGAAATGCAGGGGCAGAGCGGCGGACATGAAAAGCGGGTTGGTCTGCAGCGCTTTGAGGATGGTTTCGCCGACCTGAATGGCGGCCGGATGGTTTCCTGGGATTTGGAAATTGTCTTTCACTTTGGCGGCTTGGTAGCCGGCGGTGTTTTTCCCGTCTTGCCAAGCTGCGGCTTCAAGGAGTTTGCGGCATTCGGAAACTTCGAGCGGGGCGAGCACGCTGGGGATGCAGAGGATCATAGGAAAACAGGGGCTGAATGTTGAAAAAAGGGAAAGGAAAAATCCGCCGCCCGGCAAAAACTGCGCGGACGGCGGATGGGGATGACGACAGGGGGATCTGTTTGTGAGGTCGGCACGCCGCTAAAACATCGCGGCAAATCGACGCTTATCGTCGGTGAATCAGAAACGGAAGTTCGTGCTGAGCAGGAAGGACGTCGGAGCGCCCAGGTTCATGCGAGCGGTTCCGCCGCTTCCGCCGGTGCTGAGGGCGTATTCTTTATCGAGAACGTTGTAGACGTTCAGACGCACGTTGACGTTGCGGGAGACATCGTATTGGACCATCGCGTCAAACACGCCGTAGCCATCGATTTTGACCGCGCTGTCGGACGTCGAGGTGTTGACAGAATCCGTCCAGCGGTAGCCGCCGCCGATGGTGAAACCTTTCGGCAGTTTGTAGGAGGTCCAGAGCGAGAACGCGTAGTGCGGCGTGCGGGCGAGGTCGCGGCCATCGGCGCTGGCTCCGGGTTGATCGACAGAGGCGTCAAGCCAAGTGGTGTTGGCGAACACGCTCCAGTTGTCCGTGATCTGTCCTGCGATGCCGAGGTTGGCTCCGAGGATCTGCTGACCACCGTCTCTGGCGTATTCCGCGACGGCATCACCTGGATTGGATTGGTAAATGACGTTGGTGTTTTCCGTGTAGAAAACCGCGCCACTCAGAGTGACGTCCGGGCGGAATTCCCACTTGGAGCCAATCTCGAAGTTTTCGGAAATTTGAGGATCGCTGGCAGGATTGTTGGCGTTGGTGTCACTGTCACTGAGGGTGAAAGCTCCGGTGCCCGGAGGGGTCGCGGTGCGGCCGTATCCGGCGTAGATGGAGAGTTCCTCAACCGGTTTGTAAGTGACTCCGAATTTTCCGCTGAAAACTTCATCTCCCGCGTAAAATGGCCCCGTCAGAGTGTAGTCTGTGCCGCCGCGTGGGATCGCATAGTTTTCGTAGTAGGTGTTGTAATGGTCCATGCGGATCCCGCCGGTGAGGCTCCATTTTGGAGTGATTTCAACGGTGTCGAAAACATAGAGGCCGATCGTTTCGGTTTCGCCGTAGGTATAGCCAGGGCCCTGATAAGGCGCGTATCCGACGGGCGCTCCGCTTGGTTCTTGGCCAACGGGGATGTTGGCATAGGTGCCGAGGCCTAAGATCGCGTAGGTGTCTTGGCTTTCCTCGGTGTATTCCAAACCGCCGACCAGCGAGTGTTTGAACATACCGGTTTCAAATTTCGCGGTGACGCTCGTTTGGTTCGAGAAGATTTGGTTTTCCCGATCGCCGGAAATCATGGTGCGGCTGACCTCTTGGCTGGCGGACACATAGGCTGGACGGGTCGAAATGCTTTCGCGAGTCGTCTCGTTGTAGCGGGTCTGGTTACGGATCGTGATATTTTCGTTGATATCATGCTCGAAACGCAGCGTGAACGTGTCTTGGACGATGTCTTCGTAATCGTAGTCTTCGTTTCCGTAGAACCAGTCGCGATCCACTCCGTCAGGAAGTTCACCGCCGTCGCCAGGAAGGCCGTAGTCGGGAATGTTATCCTGTTCAAGGTGTTGATAGAGGAAAGTGGTCCGCGTCGGGGTGCCGAGACCGAATGAGATGGAAGGAGCGATCGCCCAGGTGTTGCGCTCGATTTCATCGCGACCTGGGACGCCGCCGTATTGATAGAGACCATTGACGCGGACGGCGGCTCCTTCAATCCAGCCGTCTTTGCCGAGGGGGAGTTCCTGGTTCACGTCTCCGGTGAGACGGATGTGATCCGCGCTGCCGTAGGAGACCGATCCGGCGTAAAAATTCTCAAGGCGAGGGGCCTTGGTCGACTGGTTCACGTAGCCGCTGGCATTGCCGCGACCGACGTCCGATCCGGTGGGTCCGAGGAATACTTCGACGTCTTCCACGTTGAAGGTATCGCGCGAAGCGAGTCCGTCATCGCGGACGCCGTCGAGGAAGACGCTATTGGTGGCATCGAAGCCCCGGAGGAAAAAGGTATCACCTGCCACGTTGCCAACGCCGTTTTCACCGGCGTTCATCGTGATGCCGGGGACGTTGCGAAGGACTTCGGTCAAGGTGGTGGCACCTTGTTCTTCGATCACTTTTTTCGGCACGGCGATCACGCTTTGCGGGACATCGCGCAAGGGGACGGTGTATTTCTGGGAGCTGAGCGCTTCGGTTTTGTAGCTATTCTCACGATTTGCTTCAACGGTCAGATCGGGCAGGACCTCGGCCTCGTCTTTCTTTTTATCCTTTTTGTCGGCGTCCGCTTTTGGATCGGCCGGAGCTTCTGCGGCAACGGCATGGGCGGCGGAAAAAATCGCTGCCAAAGCGATCGCGTCGCGGGCGGATGGAATGAATCGAGGTGAGGTAGTGGAGGATGGTTTCATTTTCGCGGTTGGAAATTTGCTTGCCGGTGCAGGCTGCGGGCGTCACCTGCAAGCAAACTGAGACTGCGTCGCATTAACGAGTGCAGTCAAAGCGAATTTTTGTAATTGACGAGAATTTCACAAAATTGGGTTTAAACAAAAAAACCGCCACCCGGCGATGAAGCGCGGGTGGCGGCAAACTAATAGCAACTAACCGATACAATCCTAAGAAAATCAGAAGAAGGCGCGGAATGCGATCAAGTAGCTGAGCGCATCCACATTGCCATCGGGGGTGTCGAGGGTGTTATACTCGATGCCGCCCATGACCTTGGCGTTATGGCCACAGAGATAATAATTCAGGCCCGCATAGAGGGAGTGGTTTTTATCGCCACGACCGCTGTTGGTATCGACGCCGGTCGAGTGTTCGGCGCGAACGTAGCGGCTGTTGACGCGGATGCCTTCGTCTTCCGAAGCGCCAGCATATTGATATTGAGCGACCGCTTGAAGTTTGTCAGCGACGATCCAGTACCAAGGCATGGCGACGAGGCCGTGGAAGTTACCACCGCGAGCGCCGTCTCCGTTGTTTTCGCCAAGGACGAGCGTTCCGGTGAAACCAAAACGATCTTGTTCGTAAGTGGCGTTCAGGGCGGTTGCCCATTCGTAACCGAGGAAGTTCACTTCCGCTTCTTGGTCGTTGTAAACGTTGTCCCAGGTGACCTTGAGGTTTTCGGACACTTCGTAGCCGATCGATGCGTAGTAAGCGAAATCCTCGTTCCAGCCATCGATGAATTCTTCATCCTGGGTGGAGAAAAGGCCGACGGTCACGTTCCATGCGTCTTGGGCGGCGTCCAGGGTCAAACCGGTTGGGCGGCCCGAGTTGTAGACTTTTCCGGCGATGCTGGAGCGCTCGACAGTGATGATTTCCTTTGAGGAAGTGCGAACTTCATCGGTGAAGACGAATTTTTGACGACCGTAGTTCAGCTTGAGCGTGTCGAGCGAACCCGCGCCGAAGGCTTTTTTGATGTCGAAAGAGAGAACCGCTTCGTCGAAGCTGTCGTAACCCCACTCCGTTTTTTCGCCACCGCTGAAGCGAGTGTCTTCCACCATGTTGAGGCTCACCTTGGCGGTGAAATATTTGAGAAACTCAGTTTTGGTTTCGAGACGGAAACGGCGATATTCGTCGTAAGTGTCGTTAAAGTCACGACCGTTGACGTCTTCTCCATCGACGTAAGCGGCTTGCCATTGGAAGCGACCGCCGATCTGGAAGGACTGGATCACTGGGTTTTCCTTGTCTTTGTAAAGGAGGCCCGGCTTGTTCTGCAGCCATTCGCACCAATCACCCGAGTTTTTTTCCGGGGATGCGGCGACAGCAGGGGCGACTTCCTGTCCGGCCATCGCAGGGAGGCCAAGGGTGAGGAAAACGAGTGGTAGTGTGGTTTTCATGATGGTTCGATAATGGTCCGTTGAGTTACGGAAACGCCACATCAGTAGCGGACCGCTCCACGTTTGATGGAGTGATTTTGCGTGACAGATCTGTCACTCAATGCGGAATTCGAATAGTTCGATGATGTTCCTAAAGTGACAATCGTGTCACAAACAATCCTTTGCCGATTGGGGGGGCATCACGTCCATTCGTGGCGTTGCGACAAAACGCGTCGCCAACCCAACCATATTAACGCTCATGAAACTGACATCCCTCGGCCTCTCCATGGCTTTCCTTTCGATTCTGCCCGTTTTTGGCGCGGAATCCCATATTGACGCCGCACTGCCGGAATACAAGGCCGTCAGCGGTGTTTCCGGAAACCTGAACTCCATTGGTTCCGACACTCTCAACAATCTGATGACCCTCTGGGCGGAAGGATTCAAAAAATCGTATCCGAACGTTAACATCCAGATCGAAGGCAAAGGTTCTTCGACCGCTCCTCCAGCGCTGATCGAAGGTACCGCGCAGATCGGCCCGATGAGCCGCCCGATGAAGGCTGAGGAAATCGACGCTTTCGAAAAGAAATACGGTTACAAGCCGACTGCCGTGAAGGTCGCCATCGATGCGCTTGCCGTTTTCGCTCACAAAGACAACCCGATCGAAGGTCTGACCATGAAACAGGTCGACGCGATTTTCTCGCAAACCCGTAAAAAAGGCGGCGAAGAAACCAGCGATTGGGGCCAATTGGGTCTCGACGCATGGAAAGGTCGCGCGATTTCTCTCTACGGTCGCAATTCCGCTTCCGGCACCTACGGTTTCTTCCAAGAGCACGCTTTGGCAAAAGGTGACTTCAAGTCCACGGTGAAAGAGCAGCCTGGTTCTTCCGCAGTGGTCCAAGGGATCGGTTCTGACCTTTACTCCCTGGGTTATTCCGGCATCGGCTACCGCACTTCCGGTGTGCGTGCCCTTCCTTTGGCAGGTGACGACGGCAAGTTCTACGAAGCCAGCTATGACAACGCGCTCAGCGGTGACTATCCGATGGCTCGTTTCCTCATCGTTTATGTGAACAAAAAGCCGGGTGCTCCGCTCGACAAGCTGACTCTTGAATTCCTCACCTACGTGATGTCGAAAGAAGGCCAAACGGTCGTCGAAAAAGACGGATATTTCCCGCTTCCAGCTGAAGTAGCTGCTGAAGTGGTCGAATCGCTTTCGAAATAAACCGAATCGTTTCCCCCCAAATTGGCTCAAAAGCGCGGCCCGCGCGGGAATGCTTGCCCGGTGAATGATCCGGACTCTAGCATGCCGCGGGCCGCGTGCTGAACGCCCCTTTTGATTTTCATGAAAACACCTGAATCATCCCCAATTCCGGACCCCAAACGTTTCGAAGTGTCGCGAGCGACCTTGTGGTTCGACCGGTTTATGGGCTGGGCGATTTGTTTCGGTGGCATCGGTGTGATCCTGGCCGTATTCGGGATCTTTTATTTTATTGGAAAAGAAGTCGTTCCCTTGTTCCGCAGCGCGGACGTGGCACCGGCTGGCGAGGTCGCCCAAGGGGCGAATCCGGCGGTTCTCGGCGTCGACGAGTGGGGCGAGATGCCCTTTTTCTACGATGGCGCGGACAAAGTGGTATTTGTCGAAGTGAAATCCGGTCAGCGGCGCGAATTGGTCGTGCCAGGTTTGGCTGGGCTGGAAGTGACCGCATTTGCCTATGATACGGTCCACCGGCGCGTTGCGATTGGGCTTGCCGACGGACGTGTGGGTTCGTTTTTGGTCAGCTACGAGAGAAATTATACGGAAGACGGCAATGCCCCGCTTGAGCCCTCGCTGGTTGCGGAGCCGTGGTTCCAATTGGAAAATGGCGAAGGTCCGGTGACGGCCATCAGCTATGGCGACTCGGGCGGAGCCCGGGTGATCGCCGCAAAACGGGGGAGCGGTGAGGCGGATACGGTTTCGATTTTACGCCTCGGTATGAAAAAAGGGCTGATCGGCGCGGGGAAACTCTCGCTTCTGGGTCAGACAGAAATTTCAGCGGATCTCCCTGCGGAAACGACGATGCTCCGGTCCTCGCAAAACGGTGCGATGGTACTGATCGCGTGTGCGAATGGTGAGGTGGTTTATTTTATGGCGGATGCCGGTGGCGTATCCAAGCGCCAGTCGTTCCGTCCTTTTGACGGCAAACCGCTGAGGCAGATGAATTTCCTTTTTGGTGGCGTCTCGGTTGTGATGACCGGAGCTGACGGTTCTCAAGAACAGTGGAGCCTTTTCCGTCCGGAAGGGGAGGGCGAGCGGCTGTTTGGTGAAACGAAAAAATTTGATTCGCTCGGGGAGGGCGCGGTGTTGTTCGCCGCCAGCCAGCGGAACCGGACGTTTTTGACCGGTGCGGGACGCGAGCTCTCGATCCGCCACAGTACCTCCGGCGCGGTGCGTTGGAAAGGCCAGGCGGACATCGTGCCTGTCACCGCTTTGCTGGATGCAAAAGGCGCGCATTTCCTCATCGCTGCGGCAAATGGCGAAGTCCGGCGGTATTCGGTTCACGATCACCATCCGGAAGCAGGCTGGAAGGCATTCTTCGGAAAAGTCTGGTATGAGGGCGGCTCCAAACCGGTTTACCAGTGGCAGTCGACGGGCGGCACGGACGATTTCGAACCGAAACTTTCGCTGATTCCGTTGATCTTCGGCTCGCTCAAAGGAACCGCCTACGCATTGATTTTCTCGATCCCGGTCGCGTTGTTGGCGGCTGTGTTTTCCGCCGCGTATCTTTCTCCCGATGTGAAGCGTGTCGTGAAACCAACGATGGAGATCATGTCTTCACTACCGTCGGTCGTGCTCGGATTCCTCGCCGGCTTGTGGTTGGCGCCGATTCTTGAGATGCGGGTGCCGTCTGTTCTGATGTTGGTGATTACGCTGCCGCTCACCGCGCTGCTCGCCGGTTATCTTTGGTGCCGCTTGCCGATCGGTATTCGCAACCGGTTTTCGGGAGGGAGCGAGTGGCTTCTCGTGTTGCCGATGTTGGTTCTCGCCGGTTATGCGGCATGGAACTTCGGACCGGTTTTGGAAAGCTGGATCTTTATCTACAAAGACCCGGCGACCGGCAAAGAGGTCGCGGATTTCCGCCTTTGGTGGCCACAGGCGACCGGGACGTCCTACGAGCAACGGAATTCGTTGGTGCTCGGATTCATGATGGGCTTCGCCGTGATTCCGGTGATCTTCACCATTGCCGAAGATGCCCTTTCCAATGTCCCTAAAAATCTCACTGCTGCCGCCTCCGCGCTCGGAGCGAACCGCTGGCAGGTGGTGTGGACGGTGATGCTGCCGGTCGCGTCATCCGGAATCTTCTCCGCGTTGATGATCGGCTTCGGTCGTGCGGTCGGCGAGACGATGATCATGGTGATGGCGACGGGAAATACGCCGCTTACCGAGTGGAATATTTTCTCCGGCATGCGGACGCTTTCGGCGAATATCGCGGTCGAGCTTCCCGAAGCGCCGGTCGGTTCGACTCATTACCGCACGCTGTTCCTCGGGGCGGTCGTTCTTTTTGCCATGACCTTCGTGATGAACACGATCGCCGAGGTCCTCCGTCAGCGTCTGCGCGAACGCAATAAACTTGTCTGATATGTCATCTGAACTTTCTAAACCTTCGAGGTCTTTCGCGACCACTGGCCGATCGCGCAAAGGCGAACCGCTCGTCTGGCTCACGGCTGCGGGGCTCACTCTCGGCGTCGCCATGGCGTTGGGCTTGTTTCTTCTGATCCTGATCAAAGGCGGCGCCTCCTTCTGGCCTCGGAAAATCGATGTCATGGAGGTCACTCGCAATGGCGGAAGCGAAATCATCGCTGGCTATGTGACTCAGGAAAAGGAACGCAAGGATCCCGATGGCACCTTTCATAAAGAGATCCAAGTTTTTCGCGGCAATCGTGACCTGAGTCCGGAAGCGTTTGTTTATATCGACGAAAAAGATATCCAATCCGTCTCGAATCCCGAGTCGTTACTGCTCGTCGAGCGCCTGGAATACGGTCCGGCCATTGTGGAACCGGTCGCTCTGGAAGCCGATGGAAAACGGATCGAAGCCTCAAGCGGTGAATTCCGGAGCGTGCTCAAAGCTCAGTTGGATTCGGCCAAAAAAATCCGCGCCGATTTGTTAGAGATCGAGCGGAAAAAGATCGGGAAAATCAGCCGAGAGCTCGAAGCGCTGGGCCGTGCGGAGCGAAGCGGTTCCGTGCCTGCCACTGAGGCAGCGGCGCGACGGGCGGAGTTGCAAAAGGATTTCGAAAAACTGCAAGCGCAGGCAGCGGTGATCCGAGAAAAGCTCGCGGGTTCGCAATTTTTCGGCAGATCGGCTGATGGTCGCGAGGTGACTTTTCCCATCGGGAATCTGCTTGGAGTTTTTGCATCCAACGAGGCGAACTTCTTTGAGCGGGTGGGCGAAATGCTTCACCGCATGACGTCATTTCTCACGGAAGACCCTCGCGAGGCCAATACCGAGGGTGGCGTTTTCCCTGCGATCTTCGGCACCGTGACTATGACGTTGGTGATGAGTTTGTTCGTCACACCTTTCGGGGTCATCGCCGCGATTTATCTGCGGGAATATGCGAAACAAGGGATGCTGGTGAAAATCGTCCGCATTTCCGTGAACAACTTGGCGGGCGTTCCATCGATTGTCTTTGGTGTCTTCGGCCTGGCGTTTTTCGTCTACTTCGTCGGCGGCGGGATCGACCAATGGCTTTTCGCTGACAAGCTGCCGACTCCGACATACGGCACTCCTGGTATTTTGTGGGCTTCGCTGACGTTATCGTTGCTGACGCTGCCGGTGGTCATCGTGGCGACCGAAGAAGCGCTTTCTGCGGTTCCACGCGGCGTGCGTGAAGCTGCCCTCGCCTGTGGCGCTTCGAAATGGCAGGCGATTCAGCGAGTCGTGTTGCCCGCATCCTTGCCCGGGATTCTAACAGGAGTGATTCTCGCCATGGCGCGGGGCGCGGGCGAAGTTGCGCCGCTCATGCTCGTGGGCGTCGTGAAGCTCGCTCCTTCGTTGCCGATTGATGACATCGCTCCGTTTGTTCACCCGGAGCGGAAATTCATGCACTTGGGCTTTCACATTTACGATCTCGGTTTCCAATCCCCTGATGCCGAGGCGGCGAAACCGGTCGTTTATGCCACCGCGCTGCTTCTGATCGTGGTGGTCGTCGCGCTGAATCTCGCCGCCATCATCATTCGCAATCGCCTGAAAAAACGCTTCGCCGTCAGTAGCTTCTAAGATGAGCCTATCCTCCTCAAACACCATCGCCAGCGATGCCTCGGATTTCATCCGGGTCGATGACTTCAGCTTTTATTACGGAGCGAAGCAGGCGATTTTCAACGTCGACATGGCGATCCCCGCCAATCAGGTCACCGCATTGATCGGGCCTTCCGGTTGCGGAAAATCGACCTTGTTGCGAAATCTCAACCGGATGAACGATCTGGTCGAGGGCGTCCACCACGAAGGAGATATCCGAATCGGAGGGACGAGTTTGTATGATCCTTCGGTCGAAGTGATCTCGCTGCGCAAACGGGTGGGAATGGTTTTCCAAAAATACAATCCGTTCGCCAAGTCGATCTACGAAAATGTTATCTTCAGCTTGCGAGTCGCGGGACGTTCGAAGAAGTCCGAGCTTGATGAAACGGTCGAGCGCTCGCTGCGTGCGTCCGCTTTGTGGGATGAAGTGAAAGATCGGTTGCACGATTCCGCGTTCGGTCTTTCCGGCGGACAGCAACAGCGCTTGTGCATTGCCCGCGCGATCGCGAACCAGCCTGAAATTTTGCTGATGGATGAACCTTGCGCCGCCCTGGATCCGGTGGCGACTTTGCGAATCGAAGAGCTAATCCTGAAATTGAAAGAGCAGTTCACCATCGTGATCGTCACTCACAACATGGAGCAAGCCACTCGCTGCTCCGACCGGACGGCGTTCCTTTATATGGGCAAGCTGGTCGAATATGACCGGACGATGCAAATTTTCGAAAATCCTTCCAAACCCGAAACCGAGGCTTACATCTCCGGCCGTTTCAGTTGATATGTCATCTTCAAGTAATACAACGGCACCGGTCGCATCGATCGAAGTGAAAGATGTGGATTTCAATTATGGGAAATCGACTTCTCTGAAAGATATCAATCTGACGATTCATCGCAATGAAGTCACCGCGTTTATCGGGCCGTCCGGTTGCGGGAAATCAACGTTATTGCGATGCTTCAACCGAATGAACGATTTTATTCCCGGCGCGCGCGTCGTGCGGGGTGGGATCTGGATCGAAGGGGTGGAAATCCACAGCCCGGACGTCGACGGCGTCGAGCTACGGCGCAAGATCGGGATGGTCTTCCAGAAGTCGAATCCATTTCCTCGAAGCATTTACGAAAACGTCGCATACGGTCCGCGGATTCTGGGCGAAAAACGCAAAGACGTCCTGGATGCCGTTGTCGAAAAATCTCTCCGCGGAGCGGCCTTGTGGGATGAGGTGAAAGACCGCTTGAACGAATCCGCGTTCGGACTTTCCGGAGGTCAGCAGCAGCGGTTGTGCATCGCCCGCACCACGGCGGTGGACCCGAGTATCATTCTGATGGATGAACCTTGTTCCGCCTTGGACCCCATCGCCACGGCGAAAGTCGAAGAGCTGATTCTTGCGTTGAAGGAAAACTATACGATTGTGATCGTGACGCATAACATGCAGCAGGCCACCCGCGTTTCCGACCGGACGGCGTTCTTCTATCTCGGCGAACTCGTCGAATACGATTTTACACAAAAAATGTTCAGCACGCCTTCTCAGGTAAAAACCGAAGAATACATTTCGGGCCGTTTCGGTTGATTTTACTACGCTCTCCATTCATTCCAGTATCATGCAAACGCCGCACATTCTCCGCGACTTCGACCAAGCGATTTCCACGCTCCGGGCAGAAGTCATCTCGATGGCCGCCAAATCCCGGCACAATCTCGAACGCGCGATCCGCGCTTTGCTGGAACGAAATCCGGAACTCGCCAACGCGGTCATCGCGGATGACGATGAGGTGGATGATCTGGAGCGCCGGATCGATCACCTCGGTATGGAAATTCTGGTCCGCTTTCATCCGGTTGCGACCGATCTGCGGCTCGTTGTTTCTTCGATGAAAATTTCGATGAACCTCGAACGCATTTCCGACCACGCGACGAATATCGCCAAGCGTGCGAAAAAAATCAGCGCCAACCCCGAGCTGCAAGATGTGACTCTGATCGAGCCGCTTTATGCCTTGGCGGACCATTTGTTGCTTGATGCGATCTCGGCCTACAGTGATCGAAATGCCACGCTCGGAGCTTCCCTGCATGCCCGTGACAAAGAACTCGATCGGATGCACCACGAGGCAAACGCGACTTTTGGCAAACGCATCGAACAAGGTGCCGGTCGCAGCGAGGACTATCTGCATCTGATCCTCATTGTTCGTTCGCTCGAACGTGTCGGCGACCTCGCGACGAACATTGGTGAGGATGCCGTGTTCTTGGACGCTGCAAAAGATCTGCGCCACGAGTCGAATCGTGAGTTGTGAGATCTGCTGCGCTTTTCATTTTCCGAAATTTTCGAATCCGGTGATCGGAGGAGCCTAGACGGCTTCGATACCCGGTTGGATCACGGGACGGCCACGCCTTTTCGCGCAGCCTTATTGTCCGACGGAGGCTTGGGCTGAAGTCGGTCGATGATATGGGATTTTCCGTGGAGAACCGTGCCCGGTCGGCGAGAATCGTAAGAATTGCCTTTTTGGATTGCCGTGAGGGCGGGCTCTGCTAGCTTGCCAGCGATTGGTTGGGAAAGGTTATGACAGCCGTACTCGAACATCCCGTTTTGGTTCTCAATCGGTTTTGGCAACCGATTCATACTTGCTCCGTTAGGCGCGCGCTCCACCTTCTCTGCCTCGGTCATGCGCAGGTTGTGCAAGTCGATGGTGAGGAGTGTTTTCGGACTCACGATCTCGGTTCGTGGATTGATCATTCTTCAAAGGCGAACGATCCGGAAATGATTCATGGCATCCGGGTGATGCTGCGGGTCCCGAAGATCGTGGTGTTGGCGATCTACGATAAACTTCCCCGGCTGGAGGTGAAATTCACCCGTCGCAATGTTTTCCTGCGCGACCATTTTACCTGCCAATACTGCTCGAAAGTTTTACCCGAAAATCAGCTCAATCTCGATCATGTCATGCCTCGGGATAAGGGCGGCCGCACGACCTGGGAAAATATCGTCACTTCTTGTTTCCGCTGCAATACCCGCAAAGCAAACAAACTTTCGCATGAAGTGAACATGCATCCGCTCCGCAAACCGGTCGCTCCGCGTTGGCGTCCGCTGTATGGGCTTCGCGAAAATGGGCTCGGCGACGAAAGCTGGAACCACTTCCTCCTCGCGGAAAAAGAGGCGAGAAAGAGCGCGTGAGATAAGGAGAGTGGATCTTTGGTCCACACTCCTTATTTTGCTGCCATGTGATTGAGCAGCTTTTGGTTGAACTCGTCGGCCATGTTGTAACCGAGGCGGCGGAGCTGTTGGTCGAGAGCGGCGATGGCGACCATCCGGGCGGTGTCGCGGCCGGGGCCAACCGGGATTTCGACGTGGATGACGTGCTGTCCCAGAATTTCGTAGGTTTTCGGCTGCATGCCTAACCGGTCGACCTCGTTGAGATCGGCGTAAGGTTTCAGCGTGACGACCAGATCGAGCCGTTTGTCCGGACGGATCGATGCGAGGCCGTACAGGTTGGCGACGTTGATGATGCCGATGCCCCGGATTTCCATGTAGCCGCGGGAAAGGTCAGGTGCGGTGGCAACCAAATCGCCACCGACGTATTTGATGCGGACCATGTCATCGGCCACCAACGAGGCGCCGCGTTCGAGCAGGCCGATCGCGGTTTCGGATTTTCCCGAGCCGCTTTTTCCGACGATCAGGACGCCGACGCCGCGCATGTCGACCATGCAGCCGTGCATCGTCACGCTCGGGGCAAATTCGTGTTCGAGGCGGATCGTCGCGGCGTTGAGGAATTTCATCGTCACCTGCGAGGTGCCGAAAATCGGGATCGAATGTTCTTTGGCGACGGCCATCAGATCATCGCCGAGCGTGGCTCCGCGTGCGACGACGATGCAGGGGATGTCCCGATCGCACATCCGGCGAAACCGGTCGGAGCGCATCGCTTCCGGCAGTTTTTTGAGGTAGGAAAGCTCGGAATTTCCAAGCACCTGGACGCGTTTGCGGGCGAAGTAGGAGAAAAACCCGGCGAGCGCCAGACCCGGTCGATTGATCGCGGGTTCGCTGATCGGGCGGTCAAATCCCACGCTTTCTCCGTGCAGCGTGAGGCCGAGCGCTTCGGCGTGGAGTTCGAAAAATTTTCCTACCGTGATCGAGGCAATCGTTTTGACGCGTGGGGTCATGGCACTCAATCAAGCAGGAGACGGCGCGGACGGCACGCGAAATTCTTGGTCTATTTAAAAAGCGTATCGACCCCCATGGCGGATTTTCGGAGGAATTTCGGCATCGATTTGGGATCGCGGGGCTTGAAGGCCCGGTAGGCGAAACCGAGGAGATGCAGGGTGAAAAGATGATCGATCAACCGGTAGCCGCGTTTCCGGCGGAGGACCAGTCGGCTGGCCCAAGCGAGTGTCCGGCGTTTGACGTGGAAGGGCTCAAAGGAAAGTTTGATTCGGTAGCGCTGCCGGACGGACCGTGGCCATTTTTCTTTGTAGGATTTTTTCGCCGCTTTGATCGAATCGGTCAGCTCTTCATCGAACGGCAGGAAATAATATCTTCGCGCCAAGAGAATCAGCGTGAAAAGGTCCCGCATGTGCTCGATGTCATCGACCGGCAATCCGGTTTGCTCGGCGAGTTCGATCATCCGAGGGAATCGTTGGATCGCCTCTTCTCCTGCGTTGAGCGCTTCGGCGAAGTCCGGAATGAAATGGCGGTGGATCTTGCGAACGGCGTGATTGATGAAAAGCGAATCCCAATAGATATGCAAAAGCGGCGGAATGCGGACCCGGCGGAAGAATAACTTCTGCCGGGCAAATGGCAGGATATAGTATAACTCTTCGATGACTTGATCCGAATGACGGAGGAGTTCCAGAACCGGTCCTCCGCGATCTTTGCCAAAGAGATGGCCGAGGAGGGTGGTGAGTGATTCTTGGTTTTTGAAAATGCCGATGGCTGTCGCGACGTTGATACGGATCCAAATATCGCGTTGGTTTTCCTCAAGAAATGCGAGGCGCCGGAAGCGATGCCAGCCACCGGTTTGGCACCAGACGGACATGCCGATCACGTTTTCCGCCGATTGAAGTTCGCGGGCGAAACGTTCACAGTCACCTCCGATAAACGCGGGGAATTCGCCCGCGCCTTCGTATTCGCGGCGGGCTTGAAGCTCGATGATTTTACGATGTTTGATCCGGAAAAACGCCCGGTTCAAAGGAAGGTGACGGAAAAAGTCGCTCTCGCCGTGTTTCATGGAAACGACGAAATTCGGTGAGTCGACCCCCTCCAACGCGGCGGAAAGCGTGCGGCGATGCCAGATGAGGTCGCCGATCCGATGGGCGCCCACGGTCCACGTCCGCAGGATCAGCAGCTTATTTCGCGATTCGAATTCCGGCAGGATATGTCGGAGCAAACGATTCGTTTCGCGTGTCGTCCGCAGGTGCAGGCGGGTGCGGATCGGGTCGCGGACATCGTTGCCGTCGCTTTCACCAATCCGTAAGATCAATCCGGAAAGTTGGGGGAAATCATCGAGGATTCCGGTGATCAGATTTTGATAATACGTTTCCAGAACGACTGGGTTGTCCCCGAGCGCGGCAGTCACCGCGGGCGTCGACGGCAGGACGTCGGTGGTGAGGAAAATTTTCAATCCGAACTCATCGTGGAGAAGGTCGAATAGTTTCGAAAACTCCTCGCGAAAGACCGCGATGCGTTCGGCGATTTCGGGTTCGTGGAGCGGATGGGGCGCGAGGTGCGCCAGGTCATCAAGCGTCACCGCGTTGTAGCCGAGGCGGGTGATTTCTTTTGCGAATCGGCGGAGATCCTCGGCGATGAGGTCCCACTGGGCCCGCCGTTCGGGATCGGTTCGCAGATGGGGGAAGGGGATTTTCGACCAGTTCACCCGTTGTTTTTTTTCGTAACCTCGAAAAAACGGGCCGATGGCATCGATGAGAAAAAGTTCCATGGTCAAAGCTCAGTCGCACCAGACCCGAGGAACGCGCTCCAAACCAGATCGCTCCTTTGACGAATTCGTCACTGAGTTGAAAAAGCGGCACCCGGGCGTGGGTGCCGGGCCGATTCCGGGATCACGCTTTGCGATAGACCAATCCGCTCCGGGAGGGAGTGTAGATCCGCATCAGTCCGTCTTCGGAAACCGGGTAATCAAAGCTTGGATCCACTCGGCCGTGACCGCCGAATTCGACCGCATCGGTATCCAGCACCAGCTTGCGCGTTTCCAAGCCGGGCACGTGGAAGGGATATCCGAAGGCGGATTGATCGACGGAAAAATTCAGTGCGAAAATCAGATTCGCCCGCTCGGCGACGAGGGTTTTACGTTCGTGATCGAGATAGAGAAGCTGTGCGGGCGGCGAGGAAAGCAGCCGGGTTTCGCGGGCGAGATCGACCAAGGCGTGATCGAATTTCGCGAGCATGGGATATTTCAAATCCGGGTTATCGACGAGCGACCACTGGCGGCGGCAGTAATGATAAGACCAGCCATTTCCTTCACGAGGAAAATCCAGCCATTCGGGATGGCCGAATTCATTTCCCATAAAGTTCAGCCAACCTTCGCCGCCGAATGCCAGGGTGGTGAGACGAATCATCTTGTGCAGGGCCATCGCACGATCGATCACCGGGTCGGGATCCTTCACGGTCATGTGATGGTAGATGTTTTCCCCCATCATCCGAAAGGCCAGCGTCTGATCGCCGACGAGCGCCTGATCGTGGCTTTCGGCATAAGCGATCGTCGGTTCGCCATATCTGCGATTGGTAAGGACGCCCCAGATTTCGCCGACGTCCCAGTCTTCATCACGGCGTTCTTTCAACAGCTTGATCCAGTAGTCGGGGATGCCCATGGCCAGCCGGTAGGAAAATCCGAGTCCGCCGTCTTCGACCGGTTTGCACAATCCCGGCATGCCTGACATATCTTCGGCAATGGCGATCGCACCCGGTTTGAATTCATGGATGAGCTGTGAGGCGAGTTGAAGATAAAGAATCGCATCCGGATCGGCGTCGCTGCCGAAATAGTCATCATAACTTCCGAATGCCTTGTCGCCGCGAGAGTAATAAAGCATCGACGTCACCCCATCAAAACGGAATCCGTCGAATCGGAATTCCTCCAGCCAGTAACGGATGTTCGAGAGTAGGAACTGGCGGACTTCCGGGCGGCCGTAGTTAAAGCATTTCGAGTCCCACTGGGGATGGTCTCCGAGCGGTCCTTGGTGGAAATACTGGTTTTCCGATCCGTCGAAATCATTCAGTCCTTCCGCCGTGTTTTTCACTGCGTGGGAATGGACGATGTCGAGCAGCACCGCGATGCCGAGTCCGTGCGCGGTATCGATCAGATATTTCAAATCCTCCGGAGTGCCGAATCGCGAGCACGGAGCGAAAAAGGAGGAGACGTGATAACCGAACGATCCATAATACGGATGCTCCTGAACCGCCATCAGTTGGATCGTGTTATAACCGGCGGCCTGCACACGCGGCAGGATTTGGTCGGCGAATTCGCGGTAACTGTGAAGCCGCGGTTCCTCGCCGGACATGCCGACGTGGGTTTCATAGATCAGTGGCTCGGTGATGGTCGCGGGGTCGAAGGCGTTTTGCCAAACGTACGGCACCGGCGGGTTCCAAATTTGCCCGCTGTAGTCGTTGCTTGCCGGGTCTTGCACCGCGCGGCGGATGCACGCCGGAATCCGGTCGCGGCGTGACCCATTGGCACCGACGATGTGCAATTTGACCCGCTGTCCGTGGGAAAGCGCATCGGCCGGAAGCCGCAATTGCCAGACGCCACCGCCTGCGGGCGCGAGCGGATTCGCGTCCCGGTTCCAGAAATTAAAGTCACCGATCAACGAAACGGATTTCGCCGCAGGTGCCCATTCGCGGATCATCCATTGGGAAGCGGGTGCTTGAAAATGGATGCCGGTGAACTTGTGACCGGTCGCGTAGGCCGAGAGCGATCCGTAATCGTGGCGGATTTTGGAAAGGGTCTCGGAAAAGCGGGCCATCCGCTGCTCAATGGCGGCTTGGTAGGGTTCCAGCCAAGGATCGTCGCGCACAAGCTTCGGTTTCTCCGTCATCGCGATCAAGGTGCCGCTTTCCTCTTTCGCCGCAAAGCGAAATCCATCGCGGAAAAACCGACGGTTGAGGCGTTTTTCCAGCTCAAGCCTTTGCTTGTCTGCGGCACCGGTTCTGTCGAGACTGCGGGCATGTCGGAGTTCGGGTTGGATTTTTTCATCGTCGGTATCTATTTCACCGTAATCATCGGGATCGGGCTTTACGCCTCGCGTGGCCAAAAAACGATGGAGTCATACGCGCTGGGCGACCGGTCGATGCCGTGGTGGGCGGTTCTCGCTTCGATCCTCGCTTCGGAAATTTCCGCCGGAACCTTTCTCGGAACGCCGGGTGAGGGGTTCGCAAACCGAAATTTCCTCTACGCCCAATTGGTCATCGGCACGATCCTCGCGCGGATCCTGGTGGCGGCGATTTTCATCAAACCGTTTTATAAATACAACGTCGTCAGCATTTACGAATTCCTGGAAATCCGTTTCGGCACGCTGACGCGGCGGCTGGCCTCGTTTGTGTTCCTCCTGACCCGCTCGCTCGCCAGCGGTTCGCGGATTTTCATCGCGGCGATTCTGTTGGTCCTGGGTTGGGAAGTGATGCATCCGGAATTCCTGACGATGCCACCTGCGGAAAGATTCCGGCAGGAAATGATCATCTACGCCGGCGCGGTGATTCTCATCACCACCCTGACGGCGGTTTACACGACCTTCGGCGGGATCAAGGCGGTCGTCTGGACGGATTTGATCCAGGTTTCGCTGATGTTCGGCGCGGCGATCTACGTGTTTTTCTGGCTGCTGGATCAAACCGGTGGCATCAGCGCGCTCACCACCTCCATCCAGAAACCGGTCGCCATCGATCTCGGAATGCGCGAAGGGCAATCGATCCGGCAATCGATCAAATTCATTCTCGAACAGGAATATACGCTCTGGGCCGCCCTGCTCGGCTCGATCTTCACCACCCTCGCAACCCACGGCACCGATCAGGACATGGTCCAGCGGATGTTGACATCGAAGGACGCGAAACGCGGCCAACGCGCCGTCATCGTTTCCGGCTTGGTCGATCTGCCGGTCGTCATCGGCTTCCTTTGCGTCGGGATCTTGATTTGGAAATTTTACGAACTTAATCCCGACCGCGCCCCCCGCAACGGGGCGGACATTTTCCCGTGGTTTATGATCCACGATTTGAAACCGGGTCTGCGCGGATTGATCGCCGCCGGGCTTTTCGCGACCGCGATGGGCTCACTCTCCACCGCCCTCAACGCCCTCGCGACGACGTTTACGAAAGACTGGTATGTCGGCGTGTTCCGCCCTCAATCGACTTCTCGTGAACAAATGAAAGCCGCGCGCATTTCGACGGTCGTCTTTTCGATCATCCTCGCCGGGATCGGCGTCGGCACCGCTTTCGTAAAACTGAAAAATCCGGAACTGCGGATTATCCCGATCGTGTTAGGATCTTTCGGCTACACCTACGGATCGCTGCTCGGCGTTTTCCTCGTCGGCATGCTGACGAAAAACCGGGGAAATTGCGGCGGAAACCTGATCGCGATGCTCACCGGGTTTTTTGTCGTCGGCCTGCTGACCGATTTGCCGAACGACGTCTGGAAAATGATTTCGGGCACGCCGCTCTACCAAAATCCAGAGTGGCTGCCGATGATCGCCTTCACTTGGCGCATCATGGCGGGCACCTTGGTGACCGTCGGAGTGGCGCTTTGTTTCAAGCGTAAACCGGTTCTCGCTGACCCGATCTCAAACGCAATTTGAATGCCAGTTCGCGCTCTTTTTTGATCGACGAATCGCGAATCTCGGCAACGCCTTGAATCGTAACGGCCAAGCCTTTTTTTGCATTTTTTCGAATCGATGGAAATCTGCCGCCCGAGGGGCTCGCGGATTTTTGCGACAAGATTGTCACGTGCTATCCTTTTTGAAATGAGCGACTTGTGTCTTTGTGAGCGGGCTTTGCTCTCCCGATACTTCGGAAGATCGAAGTAATTTTAGGGTCAAGTTTTTAAAAAACTTTGCTGTGGAACCCTTGTGGAATACGGCGGATCGCGCCGGTCTGTTAGAGCGATTTTAAAAACTTTGCCCCGCGCGATTTCGGCGGCGCATGCTTTGGGTCGAGCGGCGATCGCTCCTTCCGCAGAGAAGGGGATCGACCCCTCTGACCCAACAATTTCTTGAATCAATAATAATGGAACCGGCGGAAGCGACAATGCAGGAGAGTGAGACTGAGAATTCCCGTTATGAGGTAGCGGTCGATGGCCGTGGTTGGGATGATGTTTGTGAAACTCTCCGCGCGATGGTCAGCAATGATGCGTTCCAGCGTTGGTTCCGGGCTGCGGAGTGGCTCGGTTGCGAAGACGGCGTCGCGTCAGTCGCCGTGCCGGGGGAAATTCACCAAGTTTGGATCGAAACGAATTATCTTCCTGAGTTGACCATGGCGCTCAGCGGTGTGTTCGACGAGGTCCGCGAAGTGAAAATCCTGATCAGCGAAAGCTGTCCGCTCGAAGCCGACGGAAGCAAACCGGTCGGCGAAGCGAATGCCAAACCGGTCAAGGCCGCCGCGCTCGAAGGCGAGGCACTCGAAAAACGGATCAAAGGCGCAGGCCTCAATCCCGCGTTCACTTTTTCCAGTTTCGTCGTCGGCGCCAATAGCCAGTTCGCCCACGCCGCTTGTGAAGCGGTCGCGAAAAAATCCGGTGTCGGTTACAATCCTCTCTTCATCTACGGTGGCCCCGGTTTGGGAAAAACCCACCTCATGCAGGCCGTCGGCCACGAGCTGCTGCGCCGCCACCCGGGCGCGCGGGTCATCTACATGACTTGCGAAAAATTCACCAACGAGTTCATCGATTCCGTCCGCCGCGGCGACATCGAAAAATTCCGCCGCCGCTACCGGTCGACGGATGTGCTGCTCATCGATGACGTCCAATTCCTCGCGGGCAAAGACCGGTCGCAGGAAGAATTTTTCCACACCTTCAACACGCTGCTCGACGGCCGCAACCAAGTCGTCCTCACCTGCGATCGCCCGGCGTGCGAGATCAAGAGCCTCGAACCCCGTCTCATTTCCCGCTTCGAATGCGGCCTCACCGTCGAGATGCAGCCGCCGCAAATGGAAACCCGGATGGCGATTCTCAAAAAGAAATCCGCCGACTGGAAAGTCCGCGTCGATGAGTCCGTGCTGTCGTTTCTTGCCGAAAAAATCCGCACGAACGTCCGCCGTCTCGAAGGCGCGCTGATGCGGGTCGCCACCTACGCCTCGCTCGCCGGGGAAAGCGTGACGGTCGAAAAAGTCGAGCACCTGCTCCGCGATCTCATCCGGGAAGAAGCCAGCCGCCAAGTCAGCATCGACGCGATTCAAAAAGCCGTCGCCGAACATTTCGACGTCCGCCTCGCCGACATGACCAGCCGCCGCCGCCCGGCCAGCATCGCCTTTCCCCGTCAGGTCGCGATGTATCTCAGCCGCACCTTGACCAAAGGATCGCTCATGGAAATCGGCGAAGCCTTCGGCGGCCGCGACCACGGCACCGTCATCCACGCCTGCAAAAAGGTGAACGAACGCATCGACCAAGAATCCGAAATCAAAGCCGCCGTCGCGAGAATCGAGTCGCAACTGCGGCGGTAAAGCCGCCCTGGGGGTATGAGCGAACTGGTTCTTTACACTTCAGACGACGGCCGAACGCGTCTTGATTTGCGAGTGGATGGCCAAACGGTTTGGCTCACCCAGCTTGAGATTGCGGAGCTTTTCCAGACGACCAAACAAAACGTCAGTCTTCATGCGAAAAATATCTTCGCCGATTCGGAACTAGCGGAAAGTTCAGTTGTCAAGGAATCCTTGACAACTGCCGCTGATGGGAAGCGCTACAAGACTCAGCTCTACAATCTCGATCTCATCCTCGCCATCGGCTATCGCGTTCGTTCGCCGCGTGGTGTCCAGTTCCGAAAATGGGCCACGTCCCATCTCCGCGAATTCCTCGTCAAAGGATTCGTCATGGACGATCAGCGTCTCAAGAATCCCGGCGGCTGGGATTACTTCGACGAATTGCTCGAGCGCATTCGCGAAATCCGGGCGTCTGAAAAACGTTTTTACCAAAAAGTCCGCGACCTTTTTGCACTGAGCAGCGATTACCAATCCCGCGAAAAAGAGACGCAGCTTTTCTTCGCTGAAGTTCAAAACAAGCTGATCTTCGCCGTCACTGGCCACACCGCCGCTGAACTCGTTGTTGTTCGTTCTGACGAAACCGCTCCGAATATGGGATTGCTCGCCTTCGGCGGTTCGCGTGTCCGCAAGCAAGACGTGATCGTTGCGAAAAATTATCTTACGGAAGACGAAATCGACACCCTCAACCGTTTGGTGGTGATCTTCCTCGAACAGGCCGAACTCCGCGCCAAAAAGCAAAAGGCTCTCACTCTCGATTACTGGCGCAGCCAAGTCGACCGGATGCTGGCCTCCATGATCAACCGGTTCTCGATGGCCTCGGCACGATCAGCAATCCGTCGATGAAAACCATCGTTCAAGGACGTTACGAAACGTTCGATGCCCACCGGCGCAACTTTGAAGCACAACAAGCCGACGCCGAAGATTTACAATCCATCGAAGCCCTCGAAAAGGATCTGAAGCGAAAAGGTGGCCGTGCTTAAAAACCGCCGTCGCCCGCATCGAATCCCAACTGCGGCGGTGAAATCGCCACCCAAGGAGCGGCGATCTCCGAATCGCCGTTTTCTTTTCACCCTCCCGAATTCTCCGCACCGGTTTTTCCCCCATCCCCCGGGCCCTATTCGGCGCTTTGGAAGTTTCATCTTTCCGCAGACTTCCTGTCTGAGAGCATTTTAAAATATAATCCTGGCCCCACGCATTTCGATACCTGGAGAGTTGTCTCCGAGCTTCGGGGTGTATCTAGTCCTTCTCGAATCCATCTTGATCTTCCGAACGATTTCCACGAATGTTCGGCTATGAACCAAATGACGCTGCTGCGGGATTCCCGCTCAAAGCACACGTTGACGAGCTCCGAAGCCGCTGCGAAGCAGTTGCGCGTTTTCAAGGCGGTTCTACCCATTACCTCGAAGAACTCTCCATCTTCCGAAATTACGCCGCGGAAAAAGGACTCATCCTCCCGCAGCCACCGGTCGAGCTGAACCGGACTCCCGACGATGAAGGGAACGAGCATCAGGTTTGGTTCCTCGCCGACTCGGCCAGTTTCCTGAAAGCGACTTGGCCGGGCTTTTTCGGCCTGCTTGTCATCCACCGTCCGCACGAAGAACCCAAGGCTTCGCCGATTGCCTATCTGGAGCGCTGGTTGCTCCACAATGAACTCTTCGGCGATGATATTCGCTTCCTCGGTGCCATCGAAGAAAACGGCCAACTCCGCCTACTGATCCGCCAGCCCGCCATCGCAGGTGAGCCCGCCACTCTAGAACAGATCGACATTTTCTTCACTGGGAACGGTTGGCTGCGTTTCAAAGTGGGAGGGGAGATTGCCTTCTTCGATCCAGAAAGGAACGTCGCCATTTCCGGTACCCACCGGGGAAATCTCATCCTCATGGACGATGGCCTGCTCGCTCCCATCGATCTCCGTGTCCAAGCCCTCTCCGGCTCTTTGCTCGATACCGTCGTAAAACTTTGCCAATCCGCCTGAGCCGCGCAACCGGTTTCCCCGTCTTTCCGAACCTATTCGGCGATCCGGAAGTTTCATCTTTCCACATCCGTGGCGCACGGTAGGTGTTTTTCAACTCCCCCATGCCTTTCACCGAAACTCTTTACCCAAGGGCCGACTGCAACTCAGGCACCTGCTCCGGACAAAAAGAAACCCCGGGCCCTATCTACCGCAAGCGGTGGAGGAAGGGATTCCGGGGTCAACGCAGAAAAGCTGCCAGCGCCGTGGCGATCTGTCAATGGAGCTGATCCTTTGGACGACGTTGGGGCGGCGATGTCTTCTCGCTCACCGATGAACATCTGAATGCCATTCGCTCGGGACAGACCCTTGCGCTCGATGTGATGAATGAATACATCGTGTTTCTAAAAGCGGCTGAAGGGGAGTGACCCTATGGGCGATCATCGCATTGCCTCTTTGCTTCCTATTCAGCGGATCGGCGTCTGCCCTCCGCGAAGCCGCCGCATCAGAACCGGTCCTGGGAAAAAATGGCACCAAGTCGGCACCAAGTCGAAATCCTCCGGCAATGCCTGACCGATACCGCCATCGACGAACTCATGGCAAATCGCAGGCCGCAGCGACCGCACCAAGTTCCGCAATCCCATTCTCAAACCGCTGCTGGAAACCCGTTAACTCGAAATGACCCGCCCCGATCAACCGACAGCCGCCTGCAAAAATACCGCATCACCCCCGCAGGACGGGTTTTGCTCTGAGATTCAACCCAAGGAGCGGCGATCTCCGAATCGCCGTTTTCTTTTCACCCTCCCGAATTCTCCGCACCGGTTTTTCTCCCATCCCCCGGGCCATATTCGGCGGTTTGGAAGTTTCATCTTTCCGCAGACTTCCTGTCTGATAGTTGTTTTGAATTCACCCATGCCTGACTCTTCCTCCCAAACTTTTCTCCGCGAACTCGATAAAGTTGCTTGCCGGAAGGATATCCTTGAGACTGCTTGGATGTTTAGAAATAGTGCCCCTACACGAAACTCTCCGTTCGGTTTGCAGACACTTTCGTACCGATGAACGCCGTTGAGATTGCCGATGCCGTTTCGGCGCTAGTGGAGCAGCCGTTCGACCGGGACAACTTCCCGTTCGCGTTCCTGGAGGCGTTTGGAAACAAGGAAACAACTCTCAAGAAGCTGCGGAGCGGCGACTCGAACAAGTCCGACCTCGGTGGCGTCCTTCAGCGCAACAACATCCACCTCAAGGTCTGCGCGCTCGGTGAGGTGGCGAAGACTCTGACGGCGCTGCGGGAAAGTCCGGCGACGGCGCGGCTCAAGGCCAAGTTCATTCTGGCCACCGACGGCGAGACCATCGAGGCGGAGAACCTGGCCGATGACGATGAACCCATCGTCTGCTCCTATGCGGAGTTTTCCGACCACTTCGGTTATTTCCTGCCGCTGGCCGGGATCACCACGGTCAAGCAGATCCGGGAAAGCTCGTTCGACATCAAGGCCACCGGCCGCTTGAACCGGCTCTACATCGAGCTGCTCAAGGACAACCCGGAGTGGGCCACGGCCGCGCGGCGCGAGGACTTGAACCACTTCATGGCCCGGCTGATCTTCTGCTTCTTTGCGGAGGATACGGACATTTTCAGCGGGGAAGGGTTGTTCAGCTCCACGGTGGAACAGATGAGCGCAGGAGATCCGTCCAAGACGGGCGAGGTGATTTCCGAACTCTTCCGTGCCATGAATATCTCAATCCGGCACGAGGGGAAAATCAGCAACTTCCACCGGGATGCGGCGGACATCCGCAATTGGGCGAATGTCTTCCCGTATGTGAACGGCGGGCTCTTCACTGGTAGTGTCGATGTTCCCCGCTTCAGCAGGATCGCCCGCGCCTACCTGCTCAAGGTCGGCGAGCTGCCATGGCAGAAGATCAATCCCGACATCTTCGGCTCCATGATCCAGGCCGTGGCGGATGACGAGGAACGCGGCGCTCTTGGCATGCACTACACCAGCGTGCCGAACATCCTCAAGGTGCTCAACCCGCTGTTCCTCGACGAGCTGCGGGAAAAACTGGCGGAGGCGGGGGACAACGCCCGCAAGCTGCTGAACCTGCGCCAGCGCATCGCCCGCATCCGCGTCTTCGATCCCGCCTGCGGTTCCGGCAATTTCCTCGTCATCGCCTACAAGCAGATGCGGGAGATCGAGGCGGAGATCAACCGCCGCCGCGGCGAGATCGAGCGCAAGTCTGACATTCCGCTCACCAACTACCGCGGTATCGAAATCCGCCACTTCTCCTGCGAAATCGCCCGCCTCGCGCTGATCATCGCGGAGTATCAATGCGACGTGCTCCATCGCGGCCAGCAGCTCGCACTTGCGGAGTTCCTCCCGCTGGAAGCCGCCAATTGGATCACTTGCGGCAATGCCCTGAGGCTGGACTGGCTGAGCGTCTGCCCGCCCACCAGCAAAGGCGTCAAAAATCGCGCCGACGATTTGTTCGAGACGCCGCTGGATCAGGTGGAGATCGATTTCGAGAATGAAGGCGGGGAGACTTACATCTGTGGTAATCCACCGTATCTGGGTTCGACTTGGCAAACGGCAGAGCAGAAAGCCGAGATACGACAAATCTTTGAAGGAAGGACCAAGACGTGGGGTTCGTTAGATTACGTTGCGGGTTGGTTCATGAAAGCTGCCGATTACGGTACGAACACTCAAGCTTCCGCCTCCTTCGTCGCAACAAATTCTATTTGCCAAGGGCAGCAGGTGCCAATCTTCTGGCCCATCGTTTTTCAAACCGGTCATTCGATACACTTTGCGCATTCCAGCTTCAAATGGGCGAATCTTGCGAGCCACAACGCGGGGGTAACGGTGGTCATTGTGGGGATATCTAGATATCCCGGGAAGTTGCGTAGTCTCTATTTCACGTGCGACGACGGCAGCGTGATTCTCAAAGAAGTGTATAACATCAACGCTTATCTGGTGCCGGGGCCAGACGTAGTCGTAAGGCCGACAGATAATGTGATCGGAAAGATGCCTCCAATGACAAATGGGAATAAAGCCGTTGATGGAGGACATCTTCTGCTTGAGCCGTTAGAAGTCGCTGAACTGGGTCTATCGGACGAAACGAAAGAACTTTTGATTAAACGATTCGTCGGATCTATCGAAGCAATTAACGGCAAAATGCGTTACTGCCTTTGGATCTTGGATGAAACTCGGGATTTGGCGCTCTCGGTTCGGTCGCTTGCTGAAAGAGTTCTCGCAGTTAAGGCTGAACGGCTCAAGAGCTCGAAGAAGATGACACGAGAAACAGCTGCTCGTCCGCATGCCTTTCAACAGGTTCGGCAAGTGGGCGACGAGATGTTGATTGTTGTTCCAAGGGTGAGTTCGGAAAATCGCAATTACCTTCCGACGTTGCTGATGGAACGCGGGACGATCATTTCTGATAAGTGCTTTGCCCTCTTTGACGCTCCACTCTGGAACATGGCGCTCATCGCGTCACGTCTGCATTGGGTTTGGATCGGAACTGTCTGTGTACGTTTGGAGATGCGCTTTTCGTATTCGAATACCTTGGGCTGGAACACCTTTCCCCTTCCGACACTCACCGAGCAGAACAAAACCGACCTCACCCGTTGCGCGGAGGACATCCTGTTGGCGCGCGAGGCGCATTTCCCGGCGACGATTGCCGATCTTTACGATCCCGAGAAAATGCCCGCCAACTTGCGCGCCGCGCATGATCGCAACGACGAGACGCTGGAGCGCATCTACATCGGCCGCCGTTTCAAGAACGACACCGAGCGGTTGGAAAAACTCTTCGAACTCTACACGAAGATGACGGCCAATACTCCCGCTGCCAAGAAGGCCACTAGACGGAAATAATACCCCCCAAAAAAACAATAATGACCGACAAGGAAGCTCAATGGTTCGCACTGCTCACCAAAGACAGGGAGGAAAGCGCCAATACTTTCGCCAAGCCATCCATGCGCGGAGTGCAGCGCAGTGTGGTGGACAAGTATTCCGACCAAGCGCACTTCATCTACGAATTACTACAGAACGCAGATGACGCAGGGGCCACTTCTGCCAATTTCCGTATCGAAAAAGACGGTTTGTTTTTCCAGCACAACGGCAAAGTGCATTTCACGCTCTCCGACCCGGCTCGTGAGGAGGAAGATACCAGAGAAGGAAGGCTCGGCCACATCAACGCCATCACCTCGATTGCAAACTCCAATAAAAACGAATCGTCGATCGGCAAGTTCGGGGTCGGTTTCAAGGCGGTGTTCCAATACACGGAGACTCCTCACATCTACGATCCGAAGATCAGGTTCAAGATCGAGCGATTCATCGTGCCGGTCTTGCTAGAGGAGGATCTCGCCGGACGAGGTGATGGAGAGACGGTGTTCTTTTTCCCTTTCGATCATCGGAGCAAATCCCCGGAGGAGAGTTACGACGATATATCGGAGAAGCTGAAAGCCTTGGATTCTCCTGTGCTGTTCCTGTCGTCCCTGGAATCGGTGAGCTTTGAGGCCGGAGAAACCACAGGGAAGTATGTCAAACGAGTTACAAAACGAACGGAATTTGACGAAATTCATGTGCGGTGGCTGGATCTCGTGTTGGAAGTGAACGGAGAGGAAGGCATCCAAAAGCTGCTGCTCTTCACCTGTGCAAACGCCGCCAACCTCCCATGCAGCATCGGGTATGG
The DNA here is from genome assembly GCA_002307065.1 of Akkermansiaceae bacterium UBA1315. GTDB lineage: Bacteria > Verrucomicrobiota > Verrucomicrobiia > Verrucomicrobiales > Akkermansiaceae > Luteolibacter. The sequence continues at coordinate 30,663 of DBTN01000035.1, forward strand.
TCTGGATGCCAGCGGACGCCTGAAATCCGTCAAGCGCCCGGCCTTCTGCTTTTTTCCGACGAAGGAAACCACGGGCCTGAGTTTCATCATTCACGCACCGTTTCTCCTGACCGATAGCCGAGAGGGAATCAAAGCGGGTGATCCTCACAATGCCGAGATGGTCCAGCAGTTGGCCGATTTGGCGGCGGAAAGCCTGAAATTCCTTAAGCACAAAAAGCTCATTGACGACGGGATTCTCGATCTCATCCCGTATGATGAATCGGTATTCGCCAATCCGGGGGATCGGAGCCGTATTTCATTCAAACCCTTCTACGACAAGTTAAAGGGAAAGCTCCAATCGGGCGCCTTTTTGCCGGGGGGGAAGGGCAAGTATGCTGGAAGAGATCGGGCCTATTGGGCCTCGGACACCGATTTGGTGGACCTTTTTTCGGATCGTCAGTTGCAACAGCTCACTGGAACCGATGAAGCCCAATGGATTCTCCGGGGTCTTGGAAAAAAGGAAGTTCTGAATGCCGGGAACAAAGCATTGGCAGAATACATCGACGGGGGGGATGCACGGGCCTGGATTCAGAAGGAACCAAACCTGATTGTCGCCAGTTTCGATCCGGATGCCATTCTAAGAAGAATCGACGAAGATTTCATTTCATCCCAAGCTGCCGGATGGTTGCACAAGTTTTATGCTTATTTGGCGGAACGCGCCTCCTATCAGAAAAACCTCAGGAGTAAACCCATCTTCCTCGACCAGAGTGGAAACGCCGTTCCCGCATTCGATGACAATGATGAGCTGGTTCTTTTTTTCCCGGATGACGAAATTGACGGCTACACTACCGTCAACAAAGTGCTGTTGTCGAACAAGGACACCAAGGAGTTTATCGCGAAGTTCGGTGTCAAGAAGCCAAGCCTCCGGCATGAAATTTACAACAAGATTCTGCCAGCGTACGAAACCGACGATGAAGTCGATACGGCACCCCACTTCGCAAAGTTTTTCCGATACTACAAGGAGTGCCGCAACGATGAGGTGGATGATTTTATTGAGCTGATTAAGGACAAAAAGTTCCTCCATTACTCCTCCGCTCAAGATGAGACTACCTATCGAGGAAAGGCGGAAGATCTTTATTGGCCCACTCCCGAGCTGCGGCTCTGGTTTGAGCCCAGCCCAGAAACCCGCTTTATCTCGTTGGAAGATTATCGGGACATGGTGGAGGAGGAGGATCACGGGCGGCTTATGGAGTTTTTCAAGGAGCTTGGAGTGGCGAGATCCCCCCGCGTTCTTGAGGTGGGGGTGCGCCGATGGAGCGGGCGCAGTGGCTCGTCCAACAACGACAAGACGATTGATGGACTTGATTCATTCATGGAAGGAATCGACCGGACCAGATCGATCATTCTCTGGTCCACATTGACCTCGTACTGGTCCTTCCTCTCAGAGGCCATGAAGGTCCTGAAATCCAATTATGGCCCCCGAGGCGGACATTATGGAAGCTACTGGTCTACTTCGAAGGCAGCGAATGCCTTGCGGTCGAAAAAGTGGCTGATCAACAATCTAGATCAGATTGTTGCCGTGTCGGAAGTTACGATTCAAACGCTATCGGATCAATATGATACGACTAGTCACGGGGCATTGGATTTGATCAGGTTTCTCAATCTGCATAATGAAGCGGAGGACACCGCGCATCTGAGTGAAGAAGAGGTCAGAAAAATTCGGCTTGCGGAAGAGATCGAGAATTCCGGCTTGTCTGAGGACGAGATTCGCCAAGCGCTTGATGAGGCCAAGCGAAGAAAGACGGCTACCCCCGAAGTGCCCGAACCAGAGGTCCAACCAGACCCACAACCTTCGGATTTGCCTCTTATTCGTGATATCCTGCGACGTCGTGCGAACGGAAATCGCAACGGTGAGGCCCCGCAAAAAGGTGCTCCAGCGTCCGGGGGGGGGGCGTCTACTGATGAAACCGAAGACTCCGACGATTTTAATCCGAGAGCAGTGGATTTTGGGAAGAAAATTGAACGGGCAAAAGACCGGTGTGCGGAGGAGCTCGATCAGCTGGAGCGTCAGCAAGCCCTGCATGATCAAGCCAACAATCTTCCGCGTTACAGTTACGGTTGGTTTCTTGCCATGCTAGAATTGGAATGCCTCGCCAGTGAAGAGTCCGGGGCGGGTAGCAAGACGATTTCCATACGTTTCGGAAAGGTTGAGAGGGATCCATTGTCACCAAGATCCATCGTTCTCAAGCAGCCGAACCGCTTCGTTCCTCCGTCCATCGAAGAGTTCTCGGGGGTGCGGGTGGATTTCGAGCTAGTCGGAGGGCAGACAGGGAAGGCACGTGTGGAATCGTTCACTGCTAGGGAATTTTCCCTTCACGCGAAGCTCGAAGATCCCGCTGACTTGAACGGTGTGAAGTTGGGTGATGTGCTAGAAGCCCGAATTGAAATCAAGAATCCTTCCTTCCTCCTGCAGGAGTTGCTGAATCGGTTTCACGAATTGAACCTCGGAGAACAATTCGACATGCGGAAGAATTTGACGCCAGATATCGAGTTCGTTTTTGGCCCACCCGGGACGGGTAAGACCACCCACCTAGCGGAGAATGTTCTGATCCCGCGGATGAAGGACGAGAATTTGAAGGTTCTGGTTCTGGCTCCGACCAACAAGGCAGCTGACGTGCTCACAAGCCGGATCATTGAAAAGATGGGCGACGATCTCTCATACCTGAGTTGGCTAGTCCGTTTCGGGACAAGCGCCGACGAACGGATCGAGGCCGCTGGAGTATGGAGAGATCGTTCATTCGACATTGCCGCCCTAGAACGCTCGGTAACTATCACCACGGTCGCCCGTTTCGCTTATGACGGATTTTCGGGTTCTGGCGGGCGAAAGCTTCACGAAATCGATTGGGATCTGATCATCGTTGACGAGGCTTCCATGGTTCCTCTGGCAGCGATTGTCTACCCGCTCTTTCGCCGAAAACCATGGAAATTCATCATCGCGGGAGACCCGTTTCAGATCGAGCCGATCGTCGCGGTGGATCAATGGAAAGAGGAGAACATCTACACGTTCGTTGGCCTTGCTAATCCGGGCTCGTTTTCAAATCCGGTTACGGTTCCGCATGCTTATAAGGTCCTCAACCTGGACACTCAGTACCGGAGCGTCCCGGCCATTGGCGAGGTTTTTAGCCGATTCTCGTATGACGGCCGCTTGAGGCACCACCGACCCTCCACGGGACACCGGCCTCTTCGACTCGACGGTTTTCACCCGAAACCGATCAACCTGATCAAATTCCCCGTCAGCAAATACGAAAGCATCTACAGGGCCAGAAAGCTGGACAACAGGACCCCCTACCAGACCTACTCCGCGCTATTCACGTTCGAGCTGCTACGGTGGATGTCGGCCCAGCTCGCAGACGAACAGGATGGAGTTCGCCGAATCGGAGTGATCGCACCCTATCGAGCTCAAGCAAACATCCTAAACCGCCTGAACGATTCCTGGGATTCCAAGCCGCAGAATGTCGAAATCCAGGTGGGGACAATCCATGGGTTTCAGGGCGACGAGTGCGACATCATCATCACGGTTCTGAACCCGCCTCCGTATATTTCATCGAGTCCGCGGATGTTCCTCAACAAGAAGAATATCCTCAACGTGGCGGCTAGTCGGGCCCGCGACTATCTCTTCATTGTCATGCCGGATGACGAGACCGTTGGGCGGGAAAATCTCAAACAGATCCGCTCCTTGGAAGCAATCATCAGCGCCGGCGGGGACTTTTCCGAATATCACTCCCACGAAATTGAGAACCTCATTTGGGGTCAAGCGAATTACCTTGAGGAGAACACCTATTCCACCGGGCACCAGATGGTCAACGTTTATCGCAGGCCGGAGAGATACTACGAGGTGCGGAGCGATGATTCGGCGGTTGATATACAAATCCATGAGACACCGAGAGAGGGACAAAACACAACGGTAACCGGCACCACATCGCTTCCTGCTCTCTCTGAATCAGAGCCAGCGATGGGAGTAAATGCATAGAGGCAGAAGAATCCCATCTATCTTAGAAGTCATGAATCAACCGAAATCCATCCCCTCCGTTTCCGTCACTTACGCGCAGGACGGCAGTTCCACACGTTCCAACGCTCTCGGCATGCGACCGATGCAGGAGCGCGCCTATCAGAAGCGCGGCGAGCAGTATTTGCTGATCAAGTCTCCGCCAGCTTCTGGCAAAAGCCGGGCGCTCATGTTCATCGCGCTGGACAAGCTGGCGAATCAAGGGCTCAAGCAAGCGATCGTTGTGGTGCCGGAGCGATCCATCGGAGGGAGTTTCCACGATGAGCCGCTGAGCAAGTTTGGTTTCTTCGCCGATTGGAAGGTGGAGCCGAAGTGGAACCTGTGCGATGCGCCGGGCACGGACAACGGTGGCAAGGTGGAATCGGTGAAGAAGTTCCTCGAAAGCAACGACAAGGCGCTGGTCTGCACGCACGCGACGTTCCGCTTTGCGATGGAGAAATTCGGACCGGAAGTTTTCGATGATCGCTTGATCGCCGTGGACGAGTTTCACCACATTTCGGCGAACCCGGACAACCGCTTGGGCGAACACATCCGCCAGCTCATGGGGCGGGACAAGATCCATCTCGTGGCGATGACCGGGTCCTATTTCCGCGGTGACGCGGAGGCGGTGCTGCATCCGGACGATGAATCGAAGTTCGATACCGTCACCTACACCTATTACGAACAGCTTAACGGCTATGAATACCTGAAGCAGCTCGACATCGGGTATTTTTTCTACTCCGGCGACTACCTCACGCGGGATAGGAACAACGAAGCCGAGAAATGCATTTTCGATGTCTTGCGACCGGGCGAGAAGACGATCCTCCACATTCCGAACGTCAATGCGCGGGAGAGCACGAAGGACAAGATCAAGGAGGTGGAGCACATCATGGGGGGGCTGGGCGAATGGCAAGGAACCGATCCGCAGACGGGTTTCCAACTGTTGAAGACCCCCGAAGGAAAGATCCTGAAAATCGCCGATCTGGTAGACGATGATCCGGCAAAGCGGGAAAAGCTTTCCGCCGCGCTAAAAGATCCGGCCCAGAAGAACAACCGGGATCATGTGGACATCATCATCGCCCTCGGCATGGCGAAGGAGGGCTTCGACTGGATCTGGTGCGAGCACGCGCTGACGGTCGGTTACCGCTCAAGTCTCACGGAGATCATCCAGATCATCGGCCGCGCCACCCGCGACGCGCCGGGCAAGACGCGCGCCCGTTTCACCAACCTCATCGCCGAGCCGGACGCCTCGGAAGGGGCGGTGACGGAAGCAGTGAACGATACACTCAAGGCCATCGCCGCGAGCCTGCTGATGGAACAGGTGCTGGCACCGCGATTCGAGTTCCGATCCAAGAATCAAGGCAATGAGGAGACTCCGGGATACGATTACGGGCCGGGAGGATACGACCCGGAGAAGACGAACATCGGCGTGAACCCCACGACGGGCCAAATCCAACTGGAGATCAAAGGGCTGGCGGAACCGAAGAGCCACGAGGCGGAACGGATCTGCAAGGAGGACTTGAACGAACTCGTCACCGCCTTCGTGCAGGACAAGCGGACGATCGAGCGCGGGTTGTTCGATGAGGAATTGGTCCCCGAGGAACTCACGCAGGTCCGCATGGGCAAGATCGTGCAGGAGAGGTTTCCGAATCTGGACGGCGAGGATTTGGAAGCCGTGCGTCAACACGCCATCGCGGCACTGAATCTCGTCCAACAGGCGAAGAAGATGCTGACCGGTGGCGGAGATAGCGACAGCAACGAGCCCTCCCCTAACACGTCTCTGATCGATGGCATCCGCAAATACGCGATGGATGTCCGGGAACTGGACATTGATCTGATCGACCGGATCAACCCGTTTGGCGAAGCCTATGCGATCCTGTCCAAGGCGATGACCGAGGAAAGGTTGAAGCAGGTGGCCGCTGTGATCGCGGGCCGACGTGGGAATCTGACGCTGGAAGAAGCACGGGGGTTGGCAAAACGTGCGCTGGAGTTTAAGAAAGAAAAGGGACGGCTGCCATCACTCACTTCACCCGACGCGTGGGAGAAGCGGATGGCGGAAGGTGTGGCCTTCCTGCAACGCGAGGCAATGAACCAGAAGAATGGCTAAGAAAATCACAGACGACGATCTGGAGTTGCTGGGCGCGCTGGGTGTGGAAACCGAGGCCCGCAAGACCGGCGGCCTCTCCGCGCGTGATCAACGGATCATCGCGGGCTTCGAAGAAATCGGTCGCTTCGTGCAGGAGCATGGTCGGAGTCCGGAGCATGGTGAGAGCCGTGACATCTTTGAACGGCTCTATGCCGTCAGGCTGGACCAAATCCGAAAGTCCGGAGAATGCCGCGAGCTTTTGAGTAGCATGGACCCGCACGGGCTTCTTTTGGAGTCTCCAGAAACTTCTTCGAATGTAGTGAGGGACGAGCCGTCCGATGCGGAATTGCTTGAAGCCTTAGGCGTCGATTCCGGTGGTGATGTGACAGAACTTGTCCACGTGCGATCCCGCGAGGAGATCAAGGCCGCGGAGGAAGTCGCGCAAAGGAATCCCTGCGAGGATTTCGAAGTGTTTCAGCCCGTTTTCGAGAAGGTTCAACGCGAACTGATTTCAGGCCTCCGGCAAACTCTGAAGTACAAAGACAATGCCGAAGTGAACGTGGGCGATATTTTCATCCTCGACGGACAAAAGGCACTTGTTGCAGCAAAAGGAGAACTGTTCACCAATTACTATGGACGTCCCGATAGCCGACTGCGGGTGATTTTCGACAATGGCACGGAGAGCGATTTGCTTGTGCGCTCGCTCCAGCGAGCCTTGAACAAAGACAAGGCGAGCCGCCGCATTACCGAACCTGAACTTGGCCCGCTTTTTTCGAGTGAAGAGGACGAAGACGATATTCCCAGCGGCTATATTTATGTCTTGCGAAGCAAGTCGGAACATCCATTCGTCCGTCAAAACCGTCTCGTGCTGCATAAGATTGGCGTGACGGGAGGCGACGTCAAAACGCGCATTGCTAATGCAAAGAAGGATCCGACCTATCTGTTGGCAGACGTGGAAGTTGTCGCAATATACAAACTGGCACAGATCAATCGAAAGCTGCTGGAAACCCTGTTGCACAAGTTTTTCGGGAGTTCGCGTTTGGACCTGGAATTGAAGGATCGATTTGGTTTCGAGGTTACGCCCCGTGAATGGTTTCTCGCGCCATACGCTGTAATTGAGGAGGCAATCGGCAAGTTGGTAGACGGTAGTATAGGTAATTATCGGTATGATCCTGCGACAGCTGCAATCATCCCAATTTGAGATTCCTGGTTGGGAATCCTCCAGGAGTAGGTTGAGTTCCATTCATACTTTATGAACCACGGTAAACAGTTGCGCCTTTTTCTCCCTGACGGGACTCCGTCGGGTCCTCGTTATTATGAGATGGTGAACTGGACGGGGCAGGCGTTGTTGATGCCGGTGAGTCGGATTAAGGAATTGATAAACGGGAGTTGGCCGGAGTTTGAGAGGCCGGGCGTTTATTTGATTCGTGGGGAGTCAGAGGATGGGCACAGTCGGCTTTACATTGGGGAAAGCGAGAATGTGGCGAAGCGGGTGCAGGGGCATCCGGTGGGGCTTGGGTTTGAAGTTAGTGAACTGCTATTGTTTTCGAGCAAGGATGATAACCTCACGAAATCTCATGTGCTCTGGCTGGAGAGCGCGTTGATTGATTTGGCGCATATTGCGAAGCGGACGAAGTTGAGCAATTCGACGGCTCCGACGGGAAAGCTGCTTTCGAAGGCGGAACATGCGACGATGGTTGAGTTTCTTGAGCACCTCGGACTCGTGGCTCAGACCGCTGGTTTTTTATACTTCACGAAAGCGAAGGCGCGCCAGGATGCATCATCTTCGGTCGCGACGTTTTTTCTTAATAAAGCGAAACAAGGAATCAAGGCGCAGGCGGTTCAGAGTGATGACGGGTTTGTCGTGCTTGCGGGTTCGCAGGCTTCTGCGCATCCCACGGAGACCTTGGCAAAAGGATATGGGAAACAACGCGAGGAATTGATCGAGCAGGGAGTTTTGAGATTGGAGGCTGATGGAAGATATATCTTCACAGTCGATACTGCATTCTCCTCGCCGAGTGCGGCGGCGGCGATCATTTCGGGTTATCCGTCATCGGGACCGGCGACATGGAAAGATGGGAATGGCGTTACTTTAGGGGAATTGCTTCAGCGGCAGATTGCCAGTTATGTGGTGTAGCCGTGAAAACGAAAAAATGCCCGCCGGGAGGGGCGGGCATTTTTGGGATTGAGGGATTGGAGTTTAGTTGGGGTTAGATGAGGGGTTTGGATCGGTTGGGGGATTTGTGGGGACTTCGCCAACCGGCGCCGGGTATCTCGACCGGATCTGGGCTGAACTGCCCGAAGAGTGGTTGGTAGATGAATTTGGCGACTCGCGCTGCGCGCTGGACAAAGAGGGCTTGAACGCCGTGCTATCTTCTCCCAGCCGGAACCCTGATTTTTGGAATTTACCCGAGCTACGACTATGAAACGCACTTATGACTTCGCCACGATTGGCTTTCGTCCCTACACGGAGACGGAAGAGTTCGTGACCATTGGCGTGGTAGCCATGGACACGGCGGCGCGGCATTTTGGGTTCGCGTTGCTGGATGCGCGGAGAACCGGCCGGGTTCATGCGATGTTTCCCCAAATAAAAGCGCTTTATAAAGAAGCAAGACAGCGACTTGAGGCGGAAATGGAAGCGATCCAGCGTTCGGTGAATGGCAAAGGGCACGGTGCGGACGTGCCGCTGTTTCCAGCGTTTCGCGAAGGCGAGACCGGGCTTTTCGCGGCGATCACTCATCCCCGCGAAGGAGTCTTATGTTATCCCGTGAAGGGCCGGCGGATGGCAAATGGCATGCCAGAGGTGCTTGAGGCGTTGCGCGCCCGGTTCATCGATCAAAATCAACTCACTCCGCAGCAAGCGGTCGAGAACCAGATGGCTGGTCATTTGCGACAGGTCCTTCGCAAAGCCAACCTATTAGGGGTATTTGAAAGAGATGTAAAAATTGGCCCGGAGGAATATCAGGTCGCTTTCACTTTAGCGCATATCGACCAAACCGGTTGGGCGGATCGGGCGCTGAGACCTCTCAATCTGGATCTCGGAACGTCGAAGGAAATTTACGAGCACGGAGGTGAATGGATTCAGCGATTAGGCCGTCTTGCGCGCAAAGGCTTTCGCCCAGACCGTTGCCTGATGGCGACCCGTGCCCCAAGAGATAAGGATCCGCTTAAACAGGCTGCCTATCTTGAAATTGAAAACGAATTGGTGGCGGACGGGATTGAAATCGCCGCGGAGAACGAAGCTGAAAAAATCATCGAGTTTGCCCGTTTTCCCGAACCAGTTGACCTGAGACTGGCACCCTAAATCTCGTTCTCATCTACACCTGCTATTCGAACCAATTGTGTCATCACATTCTCGCTGACCGGTTTCAAAGGATGTTAGATTTTTAGGGTTGCAAAAGGGGGGGATCGGTGGTGGAGTGTGGTTGTCCGTCTGACGGACGAGGATGTCGAAATCCTCTGTAACATGCGGTCGGCACCGATCGCAAAATGGTGTCACTCCCGATCCAAAGGTCGGGGAGGTGATGGTTATGTCCAAGTCACCTTTCTTTGGGAGGGTGGCTAAAGGCCATCACAGCCGACATGTTACGGTTTTCGAACTCCCCGTCCACTCGGAAGGACAAGTTGATCCCTCCGATGAATTTACGATTTCCCCCCTTTTTTAAACCGGTCGGTGGCCGGGAAGGTACGAGAAATGTCGTAGTTTGACCGGAGGGGATGTGATGATGTTTTGAAATCCCCCAAATTTTTCCCCCAATGAATTTTTCCAGATCGGATTTTTTGATGCTGCGACCTGCGATTTTGACACGCCGGCTCAAGCCAGCGCTCCGTTAAGATCGGCGCTTTCCCCTTGATGCGGGTTCGGCGCGCGCGACCGGGCCTTTGCCTCTCTCTCTTTTTGTTCCGTGGAAATCGATACCGGTTTTCAACGGAGAACTATGTCCCTTTCGGAGGGCCGGTTTGGCGAATTGCTTTCTCACTTTCACAGTTCGTGCGGCCCTCCGTCCTTTTACTTAAAAGACTTAACTCGAATATGACCATGAAACGATTTTCAAAATCGAATCCCAATCCGTATGGGATTGAATCGATCAGTAACAGCCATCTCACGCAGTATGAACGTGTGGAGGCTCGCAATGCGGCGGAGGACGCCGGGCTTTCTTTACCACGCTGGGTGGATGAGGTGATTCGCGAAGCTCTGGCGGCGCGAGGCAAGGTGGATCGAGGTCAGCCACCGGAGTATCGGGCGAGGTCGGCGCGAGAGATGTCCCGGCGGTTTTTTGAGCAGGGGAAAGGCGTGTCTCGCCGGATGGATGGGGCATGAAGTGGTGAAAGCTAACTTTAACTTAAAGAATAGAAAAATGATCGAGTCTTGGGTGCTGCCTGCTTGGACGGGGCTAGGATGGGTGATGTTTGTTTTGCTGATTCCCGCGTTGTGGATGGATTATCTCGCACGGCGTAAAGATAAGCCTGAGCAGATGGTTTGGTGGTGGTCGATTCTGGCGAGTTATGGGGTTTTTATCCTGCTCGGGATTTCGATTTTTTGGGGGGTGGTTTATTAGGTCATTGGTCATTGGTCATTGGTCATTGGTCACTGGTCACTGGTCACTGGTCACTGGTCATGGGGGTGAAGAAAGAGATCGATTCTTGTCAGGAGGGGGCGGGGGAGGCAGCGTGGGTTTCACGCGATGGCCTTTATGATGAAACAGCTTGAGACGGGTTTTGTATTTGCTCTGACGAACCCAGGATCGGAGAAGGCTTTGAAGCTGGAGGTGGAGATGGCGCGGCCGGATTGGCGGTTGAGCTATCAGCGGCGGGGGTTTGTGACGTTCAAGTCGTCGGGGGATGAGCTGTTTTCGGTGGAGTCGCTGAATGTGCCGGTGGCCTGTGCGCGGCGGTTTTGTCTTTCGTTAGGGAAATCGGCGACGCGGGAGGAGGCGGTGGAAAAGATCGTGGGTGCGCTGGGGGAAGGGGCGATCGTTCAGCAGGCGCGGTTTTTTGACCGGAAGATGCAGGGCGTGCAGGACGGCGGAGATTTGCCGCAGGTCGGGGATGGGGTGGGGACGGTGGTGGAGCTTTCGGAAAATGAATTTTGGTCGGGGGTGCATCGGCATGACCGGTTTTTGAGTGCGTATCCGGCGGGCGATCCAGGGTTGGTGATGCCGGTCGAGTCGCCATCGCGGGCGTGGCTGAAAGTGGAGGAGGCGGTGCGGTTTTTCGGGATCGAATTTTCCGCGAAAGACATCGTGGTGGAGGTCGGGGCGTCGCCGGGCGGGGTGGTGCTGGCATTGCTGAATCGCGGGGCGTCGGTGATCGGCGTGGACCCGGCGAAGATGGCGGAGGTGGTGATGGCGTCGGCGATCGAAAACCGGGAGGACGCTCGGAGGGATCGGCCGTGGTTTTATCATTGCCGGAAACCTGCGGCGCTGGTGAGCAAGCGGGATTTGGGGACGGGGGTGACGTGGTTTATGTCGGACATGAATCAGTCGCCCGAGGTGGTTTTGAAGGAATGCGCGCGGTTTCGGAAAATGTGTCCATCGATCCGGGGAGCGCTGATGACGTTAAAATTGACCGATTTGCTCGATATCGGGCGGAAAGAAGAGTGGTTTTCCGCGTTGAGGGAGATGGGATTTGGGACGATCCGGATGCAGCAGTTCAGCGCGCATCACAAGGAAGTGGTGCTGATGGGAAAAGTTTGCTAGGTTTCAGTTTTCAGTTTTTAAGGGAAGAGAAGAAGAGCAATGACTAGATGTGGGGTCTGAAAAGATCGTGGATCTACGGGTGGTGATTTTTTACAGAAGTCTTGCCAAGGCAGGTTGAAAGCGGAAACTACACGGCAACTGATTAAAGGTTTTTTTCTCATGAAGTTCCGTATCTCCAAGGAAGCATTTCTCGACGGCCTGCAAAAGGTCCAGCACGTGGTTAGCTCACGCACCACCCTGCCGATTTTATCCAACGTGCTGCTGGTCGCCAAGGATGGCCGCTTGCAGTTTACGACCACGGATTTGGACGTCGGAATCACCGGTTCGGTGGAGGCGCAGATTGAAAAAGAAGGCGCGACGACTCTGCCGGCCAAGCGGTTGGTGAGCATCATCCGCGAGCTTCCGGCGAGCGAGGTGGAAGTGGTGGTGGACGGAAAAAACCATGCGTCGATCCGCAGCGGCCCGTCGTTTTTCAAGATCATCGGTTTGAGCGATTCGGAGTTTCCTCCGCTCCCGGATTTTGAAGGTGCGAAGGTCTTTAAAATTCCGCAGCAGGCATTGCGCGACGGATTGAAAAAAACTTCTTATGCGATCTCGACCGACGAGACGCGTTACGTGCTCAACGGGATTTTCACTTCGTTCCGCGATGGGAAAATGACGCTGGTCGCGACCGACGGACGCCGGTTGGCCATGGTGGATACGGATTTGGAGTTTCCGGCATCGCACGAGACCGACGTGATCATTCCGACGAAAGCGGTGCAGGAATTGCAGCGGTTGCTGGGTGACAGCGGTGATGTGATCGTGAAGCTGAGTGACAATCAGGTATCCTTCGCGGTGGGCGACAGCTTGCTGGCCAGCAAATTGATCGAAGGCAATTACCCGAACTATCGTCAGGTGATCCCAGGCGACAGCAATGAGCGGGTCATCATTTCCCGTGAGGCGTTGCTTGAGACCGTTCGCCGCGTTTCCTTGCTGTCATCGGATAAGTCGAACTCGGTGAAGCTGGTGTTCAGCGAAAACCGGATCGAGGTCACCGCCAACTCGCCGGATGTTGGTGAAGCACAGGAGTCGATGGATGTGATTTACCAGGGCCCGGCGATGCAGATCGCGTTTAATCCGGAATTCCTGCAAGCGCCGCTGCGCAATCTCGACAGCAATGACGTTTATCTCGATTTGATCGACGAAATGAGCCCGGGTGTGCTCCGCATTGAAGGCACGTTCCTTTACGTGCTGATGCCGATGCGCGTGACGAACTGAGATTTCCGTCAGACGGATTTTTGAGAAAACTGATCGGGAAACCGGTCAGTTTTCTTTTTTGGCGAAGATCAGATCGATGCCTTTCCGGTTCCAGGCGTTGGCGACCTCGCTTTCGAGTTGCTCGTAAGTGCGTCCGTCTAACAGGAGGACGTAGGCTTGCTTGAGGGTCTTTTTTTCGCGCAGGGCTTTGAGGAAACTTTTGATCCGCGCGGCGTCGCCTTTGCCGTCGAAGTGGAAAAAGTAGGTGGTGAGCAGCAGGCTGAAGCCGTAATTGATCTGGGTGGTATCGGCGGAGAACTTTTGGTAATCCTGAGCCATGAACGTCTCCAGCGCGGGCAGGTGGATTTTTTTCCCGAGCGCGCGACCCCCGGTTTCCGGCGTTCCGTAACCGGTCGCGTATTCGATGATCGTGTCGAGATTCGAGCGGACGTTGAACGAACCCGAGCGGTAGGGGGTGATGGCGACGTATTCGGACAGGCCTTCGAAAAACCAGCCGAGCAGGTTGTTTCCGAAATAGACCGGCGGCGTGAGTTGGTGGGTGAGCTCGTGAGGGAGGACGTGGCTGCTTTTATCGCGATCCAGCATATAGCCGCTGCCGACCGGTCGGACGCCGAGGCTTTCGAGCGGGGCGATCACCCGGTTTTCGCCGGTACTTCGCGCGAGGAAAATGCCGGCGGTGCCTTCGAGGCCGCCGGCTTTGAGGTAGTCCGAGTAGGTTTCGAAAAGGTAGATGAGGTGCTTGCCGCTGGGTGGGCTGCCACCATTGAGGCCGAGCGGGAGGGTGGCGCAGTAGAGATTCGTCGCTTCAAAAAGCACGGCGAAGCCTTTGACGACGGATTTCGAAAGCCGGACATCTGAGACGTAGCGGTAGTTCGCGCTTTCGTAGATGAAGCTCTTTTTTTCCGCGTCTTCTTCGATGATGGCGATCTCGGGATCTTCGCCGAAGGTGACGCGCTCGGGCCAGGGGCGGTCGAAATTTGTCGCGTTGTCTTCGGCGCTGGGGGCTTGGGATTTGACGTATTCGCGATCGGATGCGGACAGTTTCGCGAGCGGAAATGACGCTTCGGTTCCGGATTTCAGCTTCAGGATGACATTTTCCCCCTCGACCCGGACGAAGTCGGCTTCGACCGTGCGCTCTTGCTCATCGGTCCACCGTCGGGTTTCGGCGGAAGCGGAAAGGACGCCCGTAAGAAAAATGACGAAAAGGGGACGCATGGAGATAGGCTGATTCGCAACAGCTTAGAGAGAATCGATCGATCGTCGAGAAAAGAGACGTGCGCGGGCAAGTCGTTGCTTGGAATCGTGCGGTATCCGGTTCATGGTTCGCGCGCCCATGGAGGATCGAGAAAAAGCGGAACCGGTTGTAGCGCCGGAAGGAACAGAACCGGGAATGGAAAACCCGGGGCTGCGTCAGGATTTGTTCGTACTGATGAAGGTGCGGCTGAATTTTTTCGTATTGGTCACGACGTTTTTCGGATTTTTGTTGGCGTCGAAAGGCGGCTCGATGGATTGGATGAAATTGATCCACACGCTGATTGGCACAATGGCCGCGGCGTTCGGATCGGCGGCATTTAACCAATTGATGGAAGTGGATCTCGACGCCCGGATGCGGCGGACGGCGAACCGGCCATTGCCTTCGCGGCGGATGGATCCGTTGGTCGCGTTTGGAATCGGTTGGCTGCTATCGGCGGCGGGGATCATTCACCTGGCGGTCAAAGTCGGCCACCTCGCGGCCTATCTGACGGCGGCCACGGTCGCGATTTACGTTTTTGTTTATACTCCGCTGAAGCGATTCAGTTCGACGAACACCTTGGTTGGAGCGATTCCGGGAGCGATTCCGCCGATGATTGGTTGGGTGGGGGCTGGAGCGGCGCTGGGTTGGGAGGCGGCGTTTTTGTTCGGGCTGCTATTTTTTTGGCAACTGCCGCATTTTGTCGCGATCAGTTGGTTGTGCCGTGAGGAGTATGAGGAGGCCGGTTATCAGATGTGGTCGAATGGCGATTTGACCGGTCGGCGGAGTGGTGTGTTGTCCGTGATTTTTTCGATCGGTTTGGCGGGGTTTTCGTTGCTGCCGGCTTGGATTGGTTTTGCGAATTTGTTGTGGACGATCATCGGGCCGTTGTTGGCGTTGATCATGGCGGCGTTTGCATTGAGGTTTTCTCGGGATGGGGAAAGGACCTCGGCGCGGAAGTTGTTCTTTTTTACGCTGCTGTATTTGCCGATCGCGTTGGTGGTATTGTTGGTGGCGTGGAGAAATTGACACCGCATGAGGCGTCCTTACAGGACGCGAATGGTGGGGGTGGTCTTCTCCCGGGGTTTTCACCCCGGGCTGGGATGAGTCGTCCATTCAGGACGGGATTTGGTAGAGCCGGTCTGTCGCAACGGGGCATTTTGTTTCGGGCTGGGATGAGTCGTTTTTTCGGGGCGGGATTTGATACGTTGTGACGGCGGAGGAATGTGTGGCGACCGGGGATGGGTGGTGGATTTTTGGCGGATGGGAACCGGTATGTCCCAACGGGACATTTCATAAAAGCCTAGGGTGAAACCCTAGGTCAGGAATCGGAATGGATTGCGTTCTGAAGGAACGCTTCATGCGGGGTGGCGGTGTCGGCGCGTTGGTGGTATTGTTGGTGGCGTGGAGAAATTGACACCGCATGAGGCGTCCCTACAGGACGCGAATGGTGGGGGATTTATTTCCCGGGGTTTTCACCCCGGGCTGGAATGATTCGTCCATTCAGGACGGGATTTGGTAGAACCGGATGTCCCAACGGGACATTTTGTCTCGGGCTGGTATGATTCGTCCTTTCAGGACGGGATTCGATAGAACCGTTTTGTCCCAACGGGACATTTCATATCAGCCTAGGGTGAAACCCTAGGTTGGGGATCGGAGCAAATTGCGTTCTGAAGGAACGCTTCATGCGGGGTGGTGAGGGGGGCGGCAGCGACGTTTTCGAAGACGGGCGTTGCGAAATCGGTTGGGATTCCTTTGAGTTCGCGCGTGAGTAAGTTGATCGAACCGGCATTGGAATTGGCGGAGGAATTGCGTGGGCTGAAATTTTCGGCACCGGTTTCGTGGGTGTATCATCCGCTGGATTATGCGTGGAAGGCGCACGAGATGTATTTGAAGAAATACGGATCGGGGAAAAAGCGGGTGGTGTTTTTGGGGATGAATCCGGGACCGTTTGGGATGACGCAGACCGGGGTGCCATTCGGAGAAATTGCGGCGGTTCGGGATTGGATGGGCATCGAGACGGCGATCGAAAAGCCGGTGGCGGAGCATCCGAAGCGGCCGATCGAAGGGTTCGGCTGCAAGCGGTCGGAAGTCAGCGGGCGTCGGTTATGGGGATTGTTCGCCGAACGTTTCGGGACGCCGCAGGCATTTTTTGCCGACCATTTTGTGCTGAATTATTGTCCGCTCGTGTGGATGAGTGAAACCGGTGCGAATCTGACTCCGGATAAAATTTCCGCCCGCGAGATGGAGCCGGTTGAAAGCGCATGTCTCGATCATCTCGCGAAGGTGATCGAAATTTTGAAGCCGGACTCGTTGATTGGGGTTGGAGCTTTCGCGGAGCAGCGGTTGCGGCGCGCTTGCGAAAAGACGATTCTGAAACCGGTGGTGGGGAAAATCCTGCATCCTTCCCCGGCATCACCCGCGGCGAATCGCGGCTGGGCGGAGGCGGCAACCCGGCAGATGGAAGAGCAAGGGATCTGGTGATCAGCCTTCCAAGGTCGCGCGCAACCTTTCAATGAGCTTCGCGTCTTGCGTGCGTCCCGCGTGTTCGAGTGCGGGCGAAAGATTGTTCATCAGTCGGATCAAAATGCTGCCGGGATCGGCGGTTTGGCGAAGGACCACGCGTTGTTGGTGGCTGAGTTGATCGGCGTTTTCCAACAATGTCGATTGAAGGTGGAGTCGTCCACGGTCGAAGCAATCGACGATGACCGGGTAGCCGTCTTCAAAGAAGCGGCAGAGGAAATGACCGGGGAAATTGACGCCTTCGACTTCCATTCCCAAGCGGCGGGCGACGAGGATGTAGATGAGGCAAAGACCGAGCGGGTTGGATTTTCCTTCATCGATGGCCCAAGCGAGATCCGAGTTACGGGGATCGTAGTAGTCCGACCGGTTGCCCGCGAGTTTTTCATTGGCGAAGAGAAAGACAGCCAGATCGTTTTCGCTGATGACCGAATCTTCCGTCGCTTCCTCGGCCAGGAGGTCGAGCGCGTCTGAGAGGGGTTGGCGCAAAGTGATTCCGTCGTGGAGGAAATCCGACAGCGCGCGCAGCAGCGCCTCGAAGGATTCCCAATCTTCCCGGAGAGCGGCGGCACCACCGGTGGGGACGATCCAATCCGCGACGAGGGTTTCCCGTCGCGAAGGGCTGAGCATGTCCGTGAGAAGCGTCTGTTCTTTTCGCGTCAGCGGCTGCGGATGGGTGGCAAGCCATTCGCTGAGGTCTCCTCCACAAAGCGCGAGGCGTTCCGCGACACGATCGCGGACTTCGGGGGTTTCGTCGTCGAGAAGTCGGAGCAAGGCACCGATTTCTTCCGAGGCTGGTATCGCGGCATTCGTCATGGAGCAGCCATAGGATAACCGATTCGAAAACGGTGTCCAATCCGATGCGATGAATCCAATGAGTCACCGATTTCTAAAACGAAGTGAAAGTCATGCAGCTTTCGCGGAAATCATGCAAATCGCGGGCCGTCGAGAGGTGAAGATGCTTTTGACCTTTTTCTTAATACGTTGGAGACGAGCGAGGTGTGCGAACGCGAGATGCTTGGACGAGGCATTGCTATGGGATCAGGATGAACTTTCGATTTTTGTTAGGTATTCTTTTGATCTCCGGCTGGGTCGGAGTGAGTTCGTGCGAACGGCAGCAACGCGGGGTTCCGAATGATTCGGGAGCTTCTTACCAGGACGGTCGCCTGGATGATTCGGGTAAGCACGATTCGTTCGATGGATCGCAGGAAGCGCTGGCACCGGGATCGCGGCACTGAATTTCCGATAGGTGGCGGGGATTTGCCGAAGGGATGCATCGATTCGATGAAACCCGCATGGCCGTGGGGCATTCGATCTTCGCGTGCAAAAAAGAAGTGGGGGATGGATGGGAAATGGTGCGCGATACTGGGTTCGAACCAGTGACCCCCTCCGTGTCAGGGAGGTGCTCTACCACTGAGCTAACCGCGCTTTCATTTCCAGCCTTCGCAGGCGGGCGGGAAACTTGGGTGGACACCGACCGAGATGCAATCCCTTTTTTCATTTTTTGCAGTCTAACCGACAACTTTGTTGAGAGATGGGCAAAAAAAAGGCGGGAGGTCCAGGGACCTCCCGCGTTTAGGAAACATCTTAAGGGATAACGCGAACAGCCATCACGCGATCGCGTGTTGGTTGCTGCTGCGAGTGGTGGGTTTAAGATTATTTAGCGGCCTTTTTGGCGGCTTTTTTCGTCACTTTTTTAGCGGCCTTTTTCGCTGGGGCTTTTTTGGCCGTCTTTTTGGCAGGTGCTGCGGATTTCACGGCTGCCTTTTTCGCTGGAGCGGCTTTCTTGACGGGAGCTTTTTTCGCGACGGTTTTTTTCGCGGCTTTTTTAGCAGGTCCGGCTTTTTTGGCGCTTTTAGCGACTTTCTTCGACGCCTTTTTCGCCGTCTTCACGGCTTTTTTGGCGGGTGCTTTGGTTGCCGCTTTTTTGGCAGGAGCTGTTTTTGCAGCGGCTTTTTTGGCCGGAGCTTTTTTAGCAACTTTCTTTACGGCTTTGGTCGCGGTTTTGGCCGCGGCCTTCTTTGCTGTTTTTTTTGCAGCCATGGCTTTGTGTCGTTGGAGTTCGCGTTCGATGTTGGTTTTCTCGTCCGGCGTTAATGTACCGGCGGAGAGGATTGCGAGGATCGCCTCATCGAGCCGTCCTCCGAAAGCATTTGTTAGAAAGTCATGCGTCGCGCGTTGGACGATGACATCCTGAGAATAGGCGGCTTCATAAACGTGAGCGCGACCGACGCGCGCGCGTTTCACGAGGCTTTTTCTCTCCAAGCTCTGCATAACCGAGAGCACCGTGGTGTAAGCGCGTTCTTTTCCATCGGGAAGAGACTCATGAATCGTGGCCACTGTCGATGGACCATGATGCCAGATGACTGACAGAGCTTGTAATTCAAGATTGGATGGATGAGATGGCCTTGCCATAAACGAACACCTAAGCGGTATTCCGCGATATAAGTATCACTTCGATGTTCCGTCAAGTTGGAAGGTGTAGATTCTCAAGAAAAGTTTAACATTTTTTCAACTTGAGAATCGTCCGGTGAACTACCCTTGTCGTAGTACTATGTTTATGGTTGTTCGAGATCGAGAGAAAGCTCGGGACGTACGATCGTTGCGTCGATTTTTTTCAGCACGTTCCAGAGTTCGTCATCGGTGAAGTGGCCGTTGAAAAGGATGTTTCCTTCGGGTGAGATGACGGCGATGACCGGGACGCTTTGTACGCGCAGTAAGCGGCTCAAAGGGTTTTGTTTTTGGTCGATCAACCAGTTTCCGGGAGGAGCGGGTTCGAAGTTTTTCAAGATTTCGCGAGCATCGGTTAGAACCTTGGCGGAGTCTTCGAGCAGCAGAGAAACGACGGCGATGCCATGTTGATCAAGCTTTACAGCGGCAGCGGCAAATTCGGGAAGGGTTGCTTCACTTTCACGACTCCAGGGCGACCAGAAGTGAAACAGCAGGGCTTTTTTTCCTTCGACGATTTTTTCGAGTGAGATCGGATCGGCACCTGAGACGGGTTTGAGCTCGGTGGAGAAATCGATTTTCACGGATCGCATGGCGTCCTTCATGCGCAATCGGTCGATGTGTGGAGCGAAGGCGGCGCCTTGTCGTGGGCTGAGCCAGAAAGCTTCGGTGATGTGTTTTTTGAAAGCGTCCTTATCGCCTCGTTTTAATGCGTCGATGGCGACGATGTATTCGGTGACGGCGAGCCAGTCTTCTTGGGTTCCGAAAATTTCTGACTCTTCGATTTTAAAAGTTTCCGCGCGTTTGCGGAAATCCGGGAGCATGGCGGCGAGGGCGTCGTCTTCTTGTCGGTCGACATGGAAGAGGAATCGTGCTTCGAGGAGGGCTTGTTCGGTGACGCCTTTTTTTCGGGCATCGGCAACGGCGGCTTCGAAGGCGGTGAGAGATCCGCGTTCGGAAAGCAGGTGTTCAAGCGCCGCTTCGCGAGGAGTCAGGCCTTCGATCGAGAACTCTTCGGCGGGAGCGATCGGCTCTGCCGCCGTTAAGAAATTCGCGGAGAAAAGGAAAAGGGCGACGAGAGAGGCGCGCATGGGTTTTTGGGAGGAGGTAGCTGCTGGAACGGGATTTTCCAGCAGCTGGATGACGCTGGAATCAGCGTGCGGGGATGTTCAGTTTTGAGCCGAGGACGACGGTGTCTTTGGTGAGGCCGTTGGCTTGTTTGATCGCGTCGACCGAGACTTTGTATTTTTTGCTCAAGCCCCAGAGGGTATCGCCTTTGCCGATGGTGTGGACGGTGGCGACGCCGCCGGAGGTGGCAGGTGAAGGGACCGGTTTGCTTGCTGGCAAATGGGGCGCGACTGGTGGAGCGGGAACTTGGGTGGTCGTTGTCGTGCTGGTTTCTTCGTAGGCTGCCGGAGTGTCATAGGTCGGATTGACCGGGGCGACGGAGGCGTCGGCGGTTCCATAATCGGCGGTGCCGTATGGATTCGCGGTGTCATAATCGTCGGCTTTCTGGCTGGCGCAGGAGGCGAAGAGGAGTGAGGCGGACGCTGGGATGAGGAGACGAAGTGGAATCATGGTGATGGTTTTAACGGATTGGGGTTGGGTTGTGATGATTGGATGCGGCGAATGACTGGGGTAGTTTATAGAAACGTCGTGAAGTTTCCAGTTTGTTCACGAGGGTGTGGATGAGAGTCGGAAAAATGCGGTGGTGGTATCGCGGGTGTGTTTGGCGAGGGTTTCCAACGTTTCACCGCGGAGAGTGGCGAGCCGCTGAGCGGTTTGGAGGGTATAGGCCGGTTCGTTGCGTTTTCCGCGAAATGGTTCGGGCGCGAGGTAAGGCGAATCCGTTTCCACCATGAATGAACCGGCGGGAGTTTGATAAGCGGTTTCGCGGACCTGCGTGGCGCTTTTGAATGTTGCGACGCCGCCGAACGAAACGAGTCCGCCGAGATCGATCACGCGTTTTGCGTTTTCCCATGAACTGATGAAGCAGTGGAAAACGGCGCGCACGGATTGATGGTATTGTTGGTAGATCGCGAGGGCGTCGTCAAATGAGGCGTGGCCGGACAGGTCGCGGGTGTGAATGACGATGTTGAGTTTCGCAGCGGCGGCGATTTCGAAATGCTGGCGGAGAAACGTCTGCTGGCGTTTGCGAAACGTTTCATCATCCCAGCCGTCAGGCGCGGCGTGATAGTAGTCCAAACCGGTTTCGCCAATGGCGCAGACGCGTGGATCGGAGGTGAAGGCCGCGAGTCGATCGGCGGCGTCGTCCGGCGCGTTGTGGACGTCGCACGGATGAATGCCGATGCAGGTGTGGACACCGGGAGTCTTGGCGATGTCGAGATTGGCTTGCAGATCGTCGAGCGAAGTCGCAAGCGAGATCAAACCGGTAACGCCAGCGGCTTTCGCGCGTTCGATGATGTCGGGGATTTCCTCTGACGGGAAACGGTGCGAGGCGAGATGGCAGTGAGAATCGATGAGCATGGGATCAGCGGTTGAGCGCTGTTAGAAAAGCGGCGACTTTTTTGAAATCCTTGATGCCGGGAGAAATTTCCGCACCGGAGGCGATGTCGAGCGCGGCGGGAGCGACGGTTGTCGCGGCGAGCGAGGCGTTTTCCGGAACGATTCCGCCGGCGAGAATGATGGGTAACTGTGGGTTTTCCTGGCGAAATTGAGAGGCGACATCCCAGTCAAAAACTTCACCGGTTCCGCCGTAAATGCCGGGCGCATGGGCATCGAGCAAGAGGGCGGACGAGCCGAATTCACCGGACCGGTTCAGGTCGTCTTTTGTTCGCACGCCGATCGCTTTGATGAAAGGAATGCCCGCTTCGCGAAAGGCGGCGGCGTCTTCCGGTTTTTCGTCACCGTGGAGTTGGACCGCATCGATCCAACCTTCGCGGAAAAGGCGCAATGGCAGCTCAACCGGTTCGTTCACAAACACACCCACGCGCAGGATTTTTCCGGCGAAATGGCTGAGCCAGGCGGCGTTTTCCGGAGCGAGATAGCGTTTCGATTGCGGCCAAAAATTGACGCCGATCGCATCGACGCCGTGATCCACGAGTTTTTGCGCGTCATCACGCGAAGTGACGCCGCAGATTTTCAGCGAGACAAAAGACGGGTCGAGGAACGTTTCCAGAAGCGGCACGGCGCGAACATAACGTGGGATGAACGGTTTGGAATACGGAATTTCTAACCGGTTTGAAGCCGCGATTGGAGTGAAGAACGGGATCACGGGTTTAGTGTGATTTTTTTCGAGTCTCTACTGGTCGGACGAAAGTCCGTGGTCCAATTTTAGCGTGTGGACATGATTCGGATTCGGGGAGCGCGGCAGCATAATTTGCGGAATATCGATGTGGATCTTCCGCGTGGGAAGATGGTGATCATCACCGGTCCGAGCGGATCGGGGAAATCGTCGCTCGCGTTTCACACGTTGTATGCGGAAGGGCAGCGGCGGTATGTGGAATCGCTTTCGGTGTATGCGCGGCAGTTTTTGGATCAGTTGGAAAAGCCGGATGTCGATTCGATTGAGGGGCTGAGTCCGGCGATTGCGATTGAGCAACGCGGCGGCGGACTGAATCCACGGTCGACGGTGGCGACGGCGACGGAGATTTACGATTATCTCCGGGTGTTGTGGGCGGCGGCAGGCGTGCCGCATGATCCGGTGACCGGTGAAAAACTGCAGAGGTTGGGACCGGGGGATATTGTCGATCTTTTGGGGGCGCTGGAGGGAGGAACGAAGGTGGTTTTGCTGGCGCCGTTGCCGAAAGAAGAACTCTCGGAGCCGGTTCGGCTTTTGGGGGATTTGCAGCGGCAGGGTTTCATTCGGGTGCGGGTGGACGGCGAGGTTTTGGAGATCGAGGAAGCGGGGAAATTCTGGCCGGAAAATCCGTCGGCGGTGGAGATCGTCGTCGACCGGTTTGTGATTCGGGCCGGGATGGAATCGCGGTTGGCGGATTCGGTGGAGACGGCGCTGCGGCTTTGCGGAACGGAAGCGCGGGCGGCGATTCAGGATGTGGGTTCCGAGAATTGGCGGGATGTTTCCTTTCAGACTTCGTATCGGAATCCAGCGACCGGTTTTATGGTGGAGGAGCTTTCGGCGAAGCATTTTTCGTTTAATTCCCACCTGGGCGCGTGTTCGGCCTGTGAGGGATTGGGGACGGAGATGTTTTGCGATCCGGGGTTGCTTTTGAAAGATGCCTCGCTGCCTTTGGTGAAAGATGGCGTGCGTGGATGGTGGAAGGAAAAGTCACCGAAGGAAAAATCGTTTCGGCGGGACATGTCCGGGATCTTGGCGGCGTTTGATCTGCCGGAGGATACGACCTTTGCGGAGCTGAACGACGAAGCGAAAGATTTGCTATTGAATGGCGGGACCTTGGAAAAGAAGCGTTTCGAGGGTTTGACGGTCGAGGCGATGCGAAAATATCACGAGGCGAAAAGCGAAGCGGTGCGGCGGCGGTTGGCGCGGGTGATGGCGCATCGGCCGTGTCGTGTCTGCGGCGGCCGGCGGCTGAAACCGGAGTGGCTGGCGGTGCGGATCGAGGGTGGGGAAAACCGGTGGTTGGGAATTCAGGATTTTTGTGCGCTCGGCGTTTCCGACGCGATGGCGTGGCTGGAGGGTTTTAAACCGGATCCGGTAAAGGCGGAGATCTGCCAGCGATTGGCGGGCGATGTGAAAAAGCGGTTGGCGTTTTTGGAAGAAGTCGGCCTGGATTATTTAACGCTGGATCGGACGAGCGGAACGCTTTCCGGCGGTGAGGCGCAACGGATTCGGCTGGCGACGCAGTTGGGCGCGGGCCTTTCGGGAGTGATTTACGTTTTGGACGAACCCAGCATCGGTCTGCACGCGGCGGATACTCAGCGGTTGATCGGCGCGTTGATCCGGTTGCGGGATTTGGGAAATACGGTGGTCGTCGTAGAACACGATGAGGAAATCATTCGTGCGGCGGATCATGTGATCGACATCGGACCGGGCGCGGGAATCGCAGGAGGGCTGGTGCTCGCGACCGGTTCGCCCGATGAGATCGATTCGCCAACCGGGCGCTGGCTGCGGGGAGAAATCGCCGGATTTCCGGCGCATCCACCGGTTGAGAAATCGACCGGTTCGTTGGTCATTCGCGGCGCGCGTGAGCACAATTTAAAAAACCTCGACGTGACGATTCCCTTGGGCCGGATGGTCTGTTTGAGCGGCCCGAGCGGCAGTGGGAAGTCGACGCTGGCGGATGATATTTTGCGGCGCGCACTGGTCCGGCATTTCCAGGGATCGGGCGAAGTTCCGGGGAAATTTGATCGGATCGAAGGGTTGGAGCAGATTGAAAAATGTGTCGTCGCGGATCAGTCGCCGATTGGGCGCAGTCCTCGATCGAATCCGGCGACGTTCACCGGTGTTTTCGATTTGGTTCGCGAGCTTTTTACGAAGTTAAATCTTTCGAAGCAGCGGGGCTACGGCCCGGGCCGATTCAGTTTTAATGCGGCGGGTGGACGTTGTGAGCGCTGTTTGGGGAATGGCCGATTGAAGATCGAGATGCACTTTTTACCGGACGCGTGGGTTTCCTGTCCGGCGTGTGGGGGACGACGGTTCAATCGGGAAACGTTGGAGGTGACTTATAAAGGCAAGTCGATCGCGGATGTGTTGGAGCTTTCCGTCAGCGATGCGCGGAATTTTTTCCGGCCGATTCCGAAGATTCATCGCGTGCTGGAGATTTTGGAAGATCTCGGTCTGGGCTATTTGAAGCTCGGGCAGCCGGCGAACACGCTGTCCGGCGGCGAGGCTCAGCGGTTGAAATTGGCGGTGGAACTGGCGCGTCCGCAGGCTCCCCACACGCTTTATCTTTTTGATGAGCCGACGACCGGATTGCATTTCGGCGATGTCGAACGCCTGCTTTCCGCATTTCTCAAACTCCGCGACGCAGGTCACAGCGTGCTGGTGGTCGAGCATCACCTCGATGTGATTGCCGCGGCGGATTGGGTGATCGAGCTGGGACCGGGTGGAGGGATTCACGGCGGAACCTTGGTCGCGGAAGGACCGCCGGAAAAAATCGCCAAGTCGAAAAAATCGCCGACCGGTTTGGCGTTGCGGGCGCGTGAAAAAAATCAGAAGCCGCGGCGATAGCCGACTCCGAGGCTGTTCACGCCGCCGTGGTCGAAGATGTGTCCACCGGACTGGTGGGCGATGTAGAGCATCAATTGGTCTTGGGGCCGGTTGGGCGAGGCGAGCGTGAGCTGGATGGGCCAGTTGAATTTCAAGTGCGACCGGTCTTCACCCAAGTGGCGGTCGATGTCCATTTGGTAAACTTTCGAGGAGTAAGACAGGCCGACACCGGTTCCAAAGGTGGTTTTCACATACTTGTTCCAAGGGAAATTGACCCAGCGGATGACAAACGATGCGTTGTAGTCGAGAAACGGCGAGCGGCCATTTTCGTCGACGATTTCCAGCATGAGCGGGACTTCGAGCTGTGGGGTGAACGTGTGTTCGCCGATTTCCCAGCGCAATTCTCCGAGGCGGCGGGACGCGGTCAGGTTGTAAATTTCGCCGCCGGCGGAACCGCTTTCGATATGAACGCCGCGTTGACCGAGGAGGATATCGTCAATCGTGTTGGAGGTGAGAAGTGCGACGCCAAATTCGTAAGCCCATTTTGAAATTTCTGGCTGATCGTCCGCGGGGACGAAGCAGATGGAGGCGCTGGCGGGGAAAGAAACGGCGAATAAAAAAAGCGATGTGAGGAGGGGACGGGTCATGAATGGATGGGATAGGGCTTGGAAGGGTATGCATTTTACCGGTTTTTGCAACGGATAGAGGGGAAGAGATGGATTTTTTCGTGGGTGTGCGACTCGATGAGCTTGAGGTTCAGTGGGCGAAGCGATAGTCCGGCGAGGTGAATATTGTGGATGAGATCGCGCGGCGGGCGCGGCCCGACAAACCGGCGCTGGTTGCGGGCGAGGTGACGTTGAGTTTTGGCCGGTTGCTGGAACGGGTGGCGGCCGCGGCGGATTGGTTGAAAGCGCGCGATGGATTTGGCCAAACGAACGTTCCGAGGATCGGATTGGCGTGCGCGAATGGGGTGGACTACATCGTTTTGGCGCTGGCGATTTTGAAGGCGGGTGGATGTTTGGTTCCGTTGGCGGAAGAATTGACCGAACGGGAGCGGGAGGAAGTGGTCGATCGGACCGGTTTGCAGGGATTGATTTTGGGCAAGGGGGAGAGCTGGCGTTCGGGGGAAACGCAGGATTTTGAAAACGAAACAGGCGCTGGCTGGATTTTCCTGGGAAAATGCGAACTGCCGAATGAAGCGGAATTTTCCAAGCTGGACCCGGCGTTTGTTCGATTCAGTTCAGGGACGACCGGGCGCAGCAAGGGCGTGGTTTTAAGTCACCGGAAATTGTTAGAGCGGATTGTCGCGGCGAATGAAGCGCTGCGGATCGGCCCGGAGGACCGGGTGTTGTGGATGTTGCCGATGGCGCATCATTTTGCGGTATCGATCGTACTTTATCTTTATCACGGGGCCTGCACGATTTTACAGGAATCCCACCTGGCGGCTGACGTTTTGGAGGAGGCGGAAAAAACACGGGCGACGGTGATTTATGGCTCTCCGTTTCATCATGCGTTGTTGGCGGCGGATGAGGGGGATTTTGCGTGGCGGGATTTGCGGATGGCGGTGAGCACGGCCGCGCCGCTGCCGCTGTCGACGGCGGAAAATTTCCGCGCGCGGTTTAGGAAGCCGCTGATTCAGGGACTGGGGATCATCGAAATCGGGCTGCCGATTTTGAATGTTGCGGGCGAGTCTCCGTTATCGGTGGGGCGGGCCTTGCCGGGTTTTGCGTTGGAGATTCGAGATGAATATGGACGACGGGTTTCCGGAGAGATCGGGGAACTATGGATCAAGGGGCCCGGCATGTTTGATGCCTATCTGTCTCCGTGGCAAGCGGTCGAGGACGTTTGTGTCGACGGTTTTTTTGCGACCGGTGACTTGGCGGAAATCGATGAAACCGGTTTGGTGTTTTTACGCGGCAGGAAAAAAAGCGTGCTGAATGTGAGCGGGATGAAAGTGTTCCCGGAGGAGATCGAGGCGGTGTTAAACACGCACGGGGCGGTGGAGCGCTCGCGCGTGATGGGGCTGGAGCACGCGGTTTTTGGCATGGTGCCGGTGGCGGAGGTGATTCTCCACGACGGGAAAACCGCGACCAAACGCGAGCTGATCGATCAGTGTCGAGCGGCGCTTTCGGCGTTCAAGGTGCCGGTTCGGATTCAGTTCGTGGAATCCCTGCCACTGACGGCCAGTGGAAAAATCCGCCGAGTCTGACCGGTTAGAGATCGGCGTTTTGATGGGCTCCGCCGACCGGTTCCTCTGAAAAGACAATGCAGCGATCCAAGACCGAATTTTCCAAAATGTGGCCGCCGGGCCAAACGACGGAATCGCGCACAACGGCACCGGTTTCAATCACCGCATTCGGTCCGATGATCGAACGTTCGACGAGGGCGCCCGAGGCGATCGAAGCGGTGGGATGAATGGCCGGGGCAAGATCGAGTTCGAGGTGGGCCTGGAGATAAGAATCGCGGTCGCCGAGATCGAGCCACACGCCGTCGTCGAGGACGATAGCACCCAGTTTTCCTTGTTTCGCCAGTTCAAGAAACGCGGGGATGACCGAGATTTTTTCATCGGCTGGAATGAGTTCGAGAAACTCTGGATTCACACAATAAATGCCGGTGAAAAGATGCGTGCCGTCACCTTTTCCGAGCATGCCACGAATGTCGGTCACGCGGTCTTCGATGTGATTGAGGGCGATATGGCGTGCCGGTCCCATCGAGCGGACGGCGAGCGTGACCGGAAGTCCGGAAGCTTTGTGCGAGGTGATGAGTTGGTCGATGGGCAGCGTGGTGAAAACGTCGCCGTTGTGGACCAGAACCGGTTCGTCGCCGATCCATGAGGCGATGTTTTTTAATCCGCCACCGGTTTCTAACAGAACCGGTTCGTGGAAAAACGTGACGTCGTTTGGTTCGCCGATTTGGAAATCTTTCCAGACTTCTGGAAGGTGATGGGTGTTGATCGCAAAACGGTGGATGCCGACTTTTTCGCAGGCCCGGACGGTCCATTGGGCGAGCGGCTCATGAAACAGCGGGACCAGCGGTTTGGGCACGCGACGAGTCAGAGGTTGCAGGCGTGTGCCGAGACCGGCGCCAAGGATGAAGGCTTGTTTCACGAAGATGATTTTAAAGAGAGTGGATCTTCGGTCCACTCTC
>DBTN01000035.1:59424-101425 GCA_002307065.1 Akkermansiaceae bacterium UBA1315
GAGTGGACCGAAGATCCACTCTCCTTAAACCAAACCGGCCTCTGGACAAGTGGAGGATTCTGGGCGACAGGAGGGTCGCTTCCATGGAACTTGAAACACCAAACCGGTCGACTTTGTGTGACACTCACCGCGAGGAAGTTGCGAGTGTTCTGACTCATGGCCTCGGGGTGGTTTTGAGCGTCATCGCGCTGGGTGTGATGGTGTATCTCGCGGATGGGGAACCGGTTCGTCTCATTTCCGCGGCGGTTTTCGGTACTTCGCTGATCCTGCTGTATCTGTCGTCGACGCTTTATCATTTTTTCACCTCGGCGCGGTGGAAGTCGATTTTTCAGGCGGCGGACCATGCCTGTATTTATTTGCTGATTGCCGGTTCTTACACGCCGATCACGCTGATCACGTTACGGGGGGCGACCGGTTGGTGGCTTTTCGGGACGGTTTGGGCGCTGGCGATCGCCGGGGTGCTGATCAAGACGTTGAGAAAAGGGAAACGCGATCATTGGATATCCACCGTGCTTTATCTGGCGATGGGTTGGTTGATTCTTTTCGCGTTCGGGCCGTTGTTGCGAAATCTGCCGATGGCCGGCGTGTGGTGGCTGGTGGCGGGCGGGTTTGCTTATTCGTTCGGCATTGTTTTTTACTCGTGGAAACGTTTGCCATTCAATCACGCGATCTGGCATCTGTGGGTTCTTGGCGGCAGTCTTTGTCATGTGATCGCCATTTCGCGTTACGTTTTTTCCTGAACTGATCGTGCCAGAACTTCCTGAAGTCGAAACCACCCGCCGCGGCATCGAACCGCATGTCACCGGTGTGAATATCCGCGAAGTGATCGTGCGGAGGAACGATCTGCGCCAACCGGTGTCGGAAAGCCTGACGTCGCTCGAAGGCAGAAAAATCGTAAGCGTGAAACGTCGCTCGAAATATCTTCTGTTAGAGATCGATGATCGGACGACACTTCTGATTCATCTCGGAATGTCCGGCAGTTTGCGAGTGATCGATCCTGCGGCGGACTGGAAAACGCACGACCATGTCGCGTTGACTTTATCGAGTGGGAAACAACTGCGTTTCCATGATCCCCGGCGTTTTGGGCTGGTGCTTCATCTAACAGAAACCGATCCGTTGACGCATCCGTTGTTGAAAAATCTCGGACCTGAACCGCTGGAACCGGTTTTCACCGCGAAGCATTTGAAAGCCGCATGCGCAAACCGGTCGGCCGCGATCAAGCTGGTGATCATGGATTCCAAAGTGGTCGTCGGCGTGGGGAATATCTACGCGTCCGAAGCGCTTTTTCGGGCGGGTATCCGACCGGGAACCGCCGCGAAAAAACTGACGTTATCTCGATGCGAAAAGCTGGTGGTCGCAATTCGTGAGGTGCTGCGGGATTCGATCGAAGAAGGGGGCACGACGCTGCGCGATTTCCTCAACTCCGATGGCGAGCCCGGATATTTTAAGCAGCGGCTATTTGTTTACGAGCGCAAGGGCCAGCCGTGCCGGGTTTGCGGCACGGAAATTTCCCACGCGGTGATGGGCCAGCGATCGACCTATTGGTGCGCGAAGTGCCAGAAGTGATCAGATTTTCTGAACGTCCGCGGCGATCAGGTCCTTGAGGTGGCCGCCACGAGCGGTGACCCATTTTCCTTTTTTGATCACTTTGGTGAAACCGAGCCCGCTGGCGGCGGCGGCTTTGAAAACGTCCCACGCTTGGGTCGCGAGGATTCCGGAAACGATCAGATCACCTTTGGGCGCGAGCGATTTCGCGATCACCGGCCAGGCTTCGATGAGTACGGTGGAGAAAAGATTCGCCAGCACGACGTCGTAGCCTTTTTTGCGTGGCTTCCATTTTAAGACGTCCTGTTCTTGCACATCGATGCCTTCGACCTCGTTGCGCTCGGCATTTCGTGCGGCGATGGCGACGGAGAAGGGGTCGAAATCGCAGGCGAAAACCGGTCCGGATTTCAGTTTGGCGGCGGCGATCGCCAAGACGCCGGTGCCCGTTCCGAGGTCGGCGACGGTCCAATCGGTGCCGCGTCGTGCGCGTGCGACATCGACGAGCAGCCGGAGGCAGGTCGAGGTGGTGGCATGGTCACCGGTTCCGAAAGCCATTTCTGGCGGGATGATGATCATTTCGCGACCGGTATGTTCCTTTCTCAAGGCGGCGAGCTCTTTGGGCCGGGTCTCTGCGGTCAGGACGAAGACGTCGCGTACTTTGATCGGTCGCGGCGGAGCGACCGGTTTGGTCCACTCGGAATTGGCCATCTTGCGAATGCTACCACCGAATTGCTCAACGATCTCGTCCGCTTCTTTTTTGGATTCGCAGAAAAGGCGCAGTCGGATCGATTTGCCGCCTTTGACATATTCGATCACCAGATTCGGATTTCCGGCGAAGCGTTCTTCCCATGCATCCATCCATTTCGCGCCAGAGAGTTTCGACCAGACAAACATGATGATTTCGAGATGAGGGGTTGTGAAAAATTTCGGAAACGGAATTAGGCGGAGGGTTTGGGAAATGGCGAGCCTAACGTCTGAAAAAGTAAGGGCCCGACTCGTGGAGAGGCGGGCCCGATGGAAAATCCGGTGATGGAACCGGTCTGGGAGATCGAATTACTCGACGGTTTCGACTTTTTCACCGGCGGCTTTCCAACCGGAGATGCCGGCGGAAAGGTGTTTCACGTTGGTGTAGCCGAGCTCTTCCGCTTTTTTCACAGCGGCTTTGTAAGCGTTGCACTGAGGGCCACCGCAATAGGCGACGATGAGAGCATCCTTTTTCTCAGGGAGCTTTTTGGCGAGTTCCGAGCTGGATTTTTCGAAATCAATGGCGGTCGGCACGTGGCCTTCTTTGTAGGAATCACTGCCGTTTACATCGATGACGGTGACGGATTTTTCCTCGATGGCCTTTTTAAGATCGGGGATCGAGATGTCCGGTGCGGCGAATGCGGTGGCGGTGAGAGCAAGGCCACAGATGAGTCCGATTAGTTTTTTCATAGGATTTATAGGATTTGGTTGGTGGTGAGAGCTCGGTTCAAAACCGGGATGACCCGCTGAAAAAATCGAGCATCGCACTTTAACTGTGAGGAGAGCGGAATCAAATTATTCCGAAAAACAGAACAGGGTGGAGATTTGCCTCCCTGCATTCGGCCTATTCGCTAAGCCAGGTCCAGATGTCATCCAGCGTTTCGTCGATTTCCAAGGCGTTTGCGCGAGCGGCAATATAAAGTTCTGCCAGAATGGGATAATGCGGGTCATACCTGCCGGCTTCAAGAGATCCGACGATCGAACCCTTTTTGTTCAAAACCGATGCCGTCAACATGGCATGTTCCGGGTCAGGGTCATAATTTACGAGAAAACTGGAACTCTTAAAATCCATTCGATAGGTCTCATTGCCCGATGCCGTCCATCTGACCCCTTTTTTGTGGGTCCTTGTAATAATGGCACCGATGATTTTGTGAAATTCAGATTCTGGGATCATGCCTTTATGCCTGCTGCAAAGTTATGTGTGGGGGGTGTGTTGGAGAGGCACTTGGGTTTTCTGGTAACGTCTTATGAAACGACGTTACCTCAGGAGGGGAAACCGCTTTAACTCTATTCGGAGACTATCCTAAGAATAGTTGAGTCAATGATTTGGAGGAAGTTGCCGAAACGAATGCCCGGAATATCACGGTGAAATTCTCCCACAAGATACCCAACTTGGGTATCAAGGTCGCCCCCAATCGCACCGGTGCGATGATCCGCTCTTGAGAAACGGAATCTTGTGTTTTAACGCCTTTCCCTTTTTCCAAAAAACGTGCCGGGACAAGCGGTGGTTCATCTCGCGTCGCGCTATCGAGGTTCGGGGGGATCGGTAGTTCTGTCGATTTCACGATAATACTGATTTCCACGTCTTTACCTGACCTCTTGCGACTCATTTTATCGCCGTCCTTGTAGAAGATGATCCCGGTCTAAGCTCATAATGGCTAAATCCTTTGCGCTCTTCGAAGCAGTTTTTCCTTTGATGCAGACGCTCGGCTGAAGGGGGGGCGAATTCGGAAGGCCATTCCTCCTCGTTCGTAAATCTTCGATTCGAAGCATCTTTGAGGCAGGAAGCACGAAGCCTGCCATGTCCGGAACGATAGCTTAACTCATTCGTCCATGTGGGCGATTGTTATCATCGATGCCACGAACCGAGAGGACTTCGAACGCGTCGGCCCCTATGCTCAGTCTCACAAACCCTAAAACAAAAAAGGAGCCCGAAGGCTCCTAACTGTCTCCAAATAAATAGAGCGGGCGATGAGATTCGACCTCACAACATCTACCTTGGAAAGGTGGGATTTCCTGTGGTCACGACCGCCGATTGGAGCCCGGGTATTTATGTTCTGAACGTGATTGTCACCCACGGGGACGGTCGTTCCTACGTCGCGCATGAATCGCAAATCGCGGTCCGGCAGAATCCCGGCGCTGAGACGCCAAGCCTTTCCGCCTTTGAACAACAACTCGTGAAGATCGACGAAGCGATCACTGCGATTGGTGCTGGTCAGGGCGTGCAAAGTTACGCGATCACGACCGCAGCCGGTACGCGGCAGATTCAGCGGATGAGTCTCGAAGATCTGCGAAAGCATCGGCTTTGGGTCGAAGGAAAGATCGACGCCGAGCGTGGTCGTGCTCGCCACTGGCTTTCGGCGTGGAAGAATTCCCCGGCCCTCGTGTTCGACGATTTCGGCAAGGGGACATTCAGCGGCGCGGTTGAGCGCCATTTATTCGACCTTATCGACCACCGCCACACGCACATGCTTCCCACCATCATTTCCGCAAACACTCATCCGCAAGACCTCTTGTTGGCTGACGCGTTCTCCGGTGACCGAGGCGCGCCGATCGTCGGGCGTATCCTCGAAACCTACGGGAATCCGATTGTTTTGAGTTCACCAAACTGAAAACGGCTGCTCGGTACCGGGTGCGCAAGATTACGATTTACGGAACCGCTAAAACTCATATTTTAAAACGATGAGTTTGAACGAGGTTACCAAAAGAACCCCGGTAAAGAATCTGCCATCACGGCTAGGAGGGGTTGCAATAGCCATACTGATGTGGGTAACGATTGTCGTTTCTTGGTCCATCTGGTATTCGCACACCCCGTCAGATCCTCAAAAACCAATCGGTTATCTGATGATCGCAATATATGCTTTTCCTGTGGCCGGAGCCGGAGGTCTTGCCGCTTATCTGTTCAGTCGGATGATTGAGAGCCGTTCAAAAATGTCTCTGCTTTATTTTGCCTACGCACTTCTGGCTTCATGCACAGCGTACATGATCTATGACTCGTTGTTCAGGTTCATATAACCGTGATCCATTAATGTCTCTCGACGGCATTAAACCTTCGCTGACATGTCACCGAGAGGTTTGGCTCGCACTGTTCGTGAGAAATTCGACGCGGATTAAGGAGATAGAACACAACTGCCAAAGCCAAACGTTTTGGATACTCCTCCCATCTAACCATTGAGTAAAATATTGCTCAATTTGCCTCAAAAATGGTTTTTTTGAGCGCAAATATGCTCATCTTTTACGCAATGGCTCTCACTTTGTCTTCCGCTTCAAGTGGTCTTATAGCCCAAAACGCTTTAGCCTCCGCTGCGGTTCGTGCGTTTTTGTAATTAGCATCATAGGTCTTATAATCTCGGTGTCCCATGTTTGCCGCCAGCTTTTCTCGGCAACCGGCTTTTGACCGGTTTGCGGCTTCGTAATAAGAGCCGTAGGAGTGTCGGGTAATGTCGTGAGCCCATGGCACGAGGGGCGTCCATGTTGCCTTATTGTTGAGCTCTGCGCCTTCGGTGGTGTGGAATCCGTAAATGAGGCGGCGACGTCGGCGCGGGAAGTCCGGCGGAAGAATCGAGCCTTTCATTCGTGACCATGGAGCCAGCCAAGAAAGAAGGGCGTCGGACGCTTCAACAAACCGGCGTCCGCGACCGGTTTTCGTAACCTTGGCGAGAAGGTGTTTCGCTTCTCTGTCGAGGTCTTGGAAATTGACGCGGAGCGCTTCGGAATCGGGGCGAAGGCCGGCGAAGAGGCAGACGGCGAAATACGGCACCAAATCCCGATCGTGCAGCCAAGCGGCCTCCATGAGTTTCTGAGCGTCGGCAGGGGAGAAGACTGCGATTTCTTTCGAATCTCCCTTTCGGGCTGGGATCGATTCCAGCGGATTGATTGGAAAGGTCTTTTTCGCCATGCTGTGACCGAAAAGAGATTCC
Source organism: Akkermansiaceae bacterium UBA1315 (assembly GCA_002307065.1). Taxonomy (GTDB): domain Bacteria; phylum Verrucomicrobiota; class Verrucomicrobiia; order Verrucomicrobiales; family Akkermansiaceae; genus Luteolibacter. The sequence goes on from DBTN01000035.1 coordinate 65,634, forward strand.
AGCATGCTCCGTTGTTGGTTGTAGGTCGACGCGGCCGGTTTGTCGGCTGTCTTCCAGGTGTTGAGCCAATTTCGCCAAAAATCCTCGGTCATGGTTGCGATCGATGAACCGGTCAGGTCCGAGAGGCGTGCTTTGAACGGCTTCCACCGTTTGGAGAGGTACGCCGGCGACCAGTTTCCGGAGTGATCCGATTCCCATGCGTTGAGGAGGGTGGCAAGTTTCGGTGACTTTCCGTCCTTTTCGATTTTCTCGATGGTTTGCGCGCACATTTGCCGCAAACCGGAAAAGCCGTATTCGATGGCGACGTCGTTATACTGAATCGAAGTCTTGAGAAGGTCCGGATCGATCCGGTTCGCCAGCCGGCCATAACGTTCGCGCGCACTCTTCAACGTGCCCGCGCGGGAGGTGGCTTGGTCTTCGGTGTCAAAGAATAGCCGTTTCCGTTTACCGGTGTCAGAGACGGCCGGCGGAAGATTCAAGACCCGCTTTTTCCGAGAGTGGTCATACTTTGGACTCAGTTTCATGGCGCGACCCATGAGTCGAGAAAGGTGGAGTTCAGCCCAGAAGGCGAGGAAAATTAAGGCACTAAAGGGCACTTTAAGGGCACCGGCACCAAAACAAAAAAGGAGCCCGAAGGCTCCTAACTGTCTCCAGATAAATGGAGCGGGCGATGAGATTCGAACTCACGACATCCACCTTGGCAAGGTGGCGCTCTACCACTGAGCTACGCCCGCGTCGCTTAACGCGTGGGCGGCTTTTCTACATGGCCAGCGATGACGGGCAAGCAAAATTCTGCATGATTATGCATTTTTTTCATTTTCGCCGTCCGAGGCGGGTTGGAGAGCGATTTTTGTCTGAAACCGGTGGTTCATCTTGCTCTTGCATGTTCGGTTCCGGCTCTCTTCTTTTCTCTCCCGCATGTCCGATAAACTCGCCGAAATCATGGCCACGAAGCAACTGGAAGTGGCCGCTCTCTTGCCACGGGCCGATAAAATTCGTGCCGCCGCTTTGTTGCGCAACGACTTCCGTGGATTTCGCGCAGCTTTGGACCGGGGTCCGGGGAAATTGGGGGTGATTGCGGAAGTGAAAAAAGCGTCGCCTTCAGTGGGATTGATCGATCCGAATTTCGACCCGGTGCGTCAGGCGAGACGCTATATGGACGGTGGTGCGTCGTGTTTGTCGATTTTGACGGACGAGAAATATTTTCAGGGTTCTCTGAGCTATCTGGCGAAAATTTCGGAGTTTTCGGAGATTCCGTTGCTGCGGAAAGATTTTATGGTTCATCCGGTCCAGATTCACGAGGCGGTGATCGCTGGCGCGGATGCGATTTTATTGATCGTGGCGGCGCTGGATGATGAAACCTTGCGGCGGCTGTATGATGAGGCGAAGGAATTCCAGTTGGACGTCCTGGTGGAAGTTCACAATCTTCCGGAAATGGACCGGGCGTTGGATTTGGGCGCGGATTTGATCGGGATTAACAACCGGAATTTGAAAACCTTTGAGATCGATTTGGCGACGACCGAACAGCTTGCGGAGGAGGTGCCCGATGAGGTGTTGCTGGTTTCCGAGAGTGGAATCAAAACGCCGGGCGAAGCTCGTCGCGCGTTAGTCGCGGGAGCGAACGCGGTGTTGATCGGTGAATCGCTGATGCGTGCGCACGATCCTTCGCGGGAGATCGAGGCGTATTTGGCGATCGAGGACGAGTGAGGTTCGTCAGTGCTTGAGGGTGGTGCCGACGAGTTCGTGGGTTTCTCTGAAAAGCAGTTTTTCGTTGGCGTAGCGGACTTTTTCTTCGCGGATGATGCCGACCCCGGGGCTGAACCAGATGGTCCGACGGAGTTCGACCGGTCCATCTGATCCGGTCATGAGCATGCGGATGGAGTTAAATTTTCCGGCGGGGACGGTGATGTCCTCGCGGGCGACGACTTGCGTTTTTCGTTTCCGGAATTGGCTTTTGTCGTGGATTTCCGGGATGACTGAGCCGGCCTTCATCTCGGAGGAGACAAAGAGAATCGGCGGATCGAGCCAGACCGGTTTGGTGGTTTTCGCGCCGATGGTGAGGGAGCCTCGGAGGAGGATGCGGTCATGGTGGATTTCGACAAATTCCCGCTCTTTGGGGGAACCGGGGGATACGACTTCGAAACATTCGGATTCCGGAAGGCCTTCGGCGACGACGACTTTTCCAAGATATTTGCGGATTCTTTCCTGATGGGTGTCGACCGCCGGGGCATCGGGCCCCATCACCCCGGCTTGGATTTCGATGTGGACGTCGTAGTGCCAAGAATCGCCGGGATGGACGGGTAAGATGGGAGCGTCCGGAGCGACTTCCGTGGCGGATGAAATGGAGGTTTCCGCAGGGATGTCAGGATTTTTTTCCGACCGGTTGCAATGGGTGAGGGCGAAGGTCGCGGTGGCGAGCAAGGCGAGGACGGGTGGGGGGAGCGGCTGGTTTTTCATCAGGAATTTTGGCTGGGCGGAGAGGAGCGACCGATTTTAGCGATGATGTAATTTCCTCCGGCGTAGGGGGCTCCCAGGCGGGGTTGCCAACTGCGGTTGGGGAAAAATTGGGGTTTTTGTTTCCGGTAAATATAAAAAAGGTAGCTGATTCCCAAGGCAAGGGAAACGGCGATTCCAGCGGCGCCGATGATCAGGAACTTTTTCTTCCGTTCGCGAGCATTGTGGAGTTCGAGGAGCCGGTTTTGCTCGGCTCGTGCTTTTTCGCTGCGTTCGATCGCGCTTCCGAGCCAAAACCGCAAGAGGTCGGCGGCCTCGGTGGCGGCGACGCGAACCTGGTTGACCTCGATCGGCTCAGCAGCGGCGCGGCGTTTGGCATCTTCGACCGCTTTTTTTACGGCGGCGGGATTCATCATCTTGAAAAGCGCTCCGCCAGGGAAAATCCAAGGGGCTCCTTCACGCCCGGGAACGTGGAGGATGACGCAGTGGGCGATTGAGTCAGACCAAGCGCTGGCGAAACGTTGGGCGATGATTTCCGGCGGTGCTTTGTCGAAGTTGGAGTCGACGATGATCATCACGTCGATGCCCTCTTTTTGGTGAATTTGGGTGAGATTTTCGCTCAGCTCCTTGGTGACCTCCGGGGGAAAAAGCCCGGCGGGGTCGAAGACCGGGGAGACGGGACGCGGCCCGAATTCAAATTCGGTCATCGGCTGGGCCCACGCGTGGAGGGCGAGAAAAAGAAAACACAGCAATGGGGGGATGCGGCGAATCATGGGGAGTTTATCTTTTGCTCGAAGAGTGACGCCGACGAGCTTTGGTCAAAAGATCGCGGGTGAGGGTGAAAAAGGCGACGACGGCATCGCCTCTTTTATTGGCCAGCCAGAAACGTTTCATGTGGAGCAGCGCATGTTGCCACTCGTCATGGGCGAGCCAGCTTTCGGCGGCGTAGCCGGGGGTGACCGTCACTTTTCCATCTGCCGCGTTGAAGATCAGGAGGATGGTCCACGCGCGTTGGGTCTCGGTTTCGTCGGGAGAAAGGGGACTGGCGTTGACCATCCAGAACCCGAATAGATTCAAGTTTGTCTCTCGCGGGAGGCTGACCGAGTAAATTTTCCAGTGAAACTGGGGAAAGCGGCGCTGGGTTTTTTCCTGCGCAGCGGCGATTTTTTTGAGATCGGCAGGACTCCAGAGATTCGCAAAATCCGCGATCGGAACCAGCGGCGGCGGGGTGCCCGGGAACATTTTCACCGTGTCGCTACCGGTGAACCGGCAGTTCGGGCAGCGTGCGGGATTTTCGCTGAGGCGGGTTTGGCAGTTGGGGCAGGTGGCGACGTTGCTGTAACGCCGAGGTGTGGAGACCCGGCGGGATTTGACTTCGGGGGGCGTCATTTTTCGAGGCGGATGGCGGTCGATCTGCCATGGGCGTCGAGTCCTTCGATGCGTGCGAATTCTTCGATGACGGGCAGGGATTTTGCGACCGATTTTTTATCAAGTCGGACGATGCTGGTGCGACGTTGAAACTGATCGGCACGGAGTCCGGAAAAGGATCGGCCGCCTCCGCCGGTTGGCAGGGTGTGGCTGGGTCCGGCGAGGAAATCGCCGACGGCGACCGGTGAATCATTGCCGAGGTAGATCGCTCCGGCGGTGCGGATTTGCGGCAGCCAGTGATCTTCGTCGGCGGTGATGAGAGAAACGTGCTCGGGGGCGAAGGCGTTGGAGATGGCGACTCCGTCTGCGAACGATTTGACGTGGAGGAGGAAGGTTCCCTGTTTGAGGACTTCGCGGATGATTTTTGGGCGGGAAAGGGTGGGGAGCTGACGTTCGATCGCTTTGACGACCTTTCCGAGCAGGGCTTTGGAATCGGTGACAAATCCGACCACGCTGTCGCCGCCGTGTTCGGCTTGTGCGAGGAGATCGGCGGCGATGTATTCGGGATGACCGGTTTTGTCAGAAAGGATGAGGATTTCCGATGGGCCGGGCAGCAGATCGATCGAGACCGCGCCGATGAGTTGGCGTTTCGCTTCGACGACAAACCGGTTTCCAGGGCCGAAGATGCGATCGACCGGCCGGATGGATTTGGTTCCGAGGGCGAGGGCGGCGATCGCTTGGGCGCCACCGACTTTGATTGCTTCGGTGACCCCTGCGGCTTGGAGGGCGTATAAGAGAGCCGGATTCACCGTGCCGTCTGGTCCACAGGGAGTCGCGGCGAGGATTTCAGGAACCCCGGCCGCTTGGGCGAATCCGGCGGTCATCAGAGCGGTGGAAACGAGTGGAGCTTTGCCACCCGGGACGTAAACGCCGACGCGATCAAACGGGGAGAAGCGCTCACCGACGGTCGCGCCTTCCGCGTTTTTGGCCGACCAGTCTTTGCGCAAGCTGCGTTTGGCAAAGGCATGGATATTCGTCAGCGTCCGGGCGACAGCGGTTTGGGTGGCGGGGGTGACGGCTTTTTCCGCAGCGGCAAATTCGGCTTTGCTGACAAAAAGATTTTTCGCGGAAAGCTCGGCACCGTCGAAACGTTTGGTCAGGGAAAAAAGAGCGGCGTCTCCTTTGTCAGCGACTTCGGCGATAATTTCGGCGACCAAATCACGCACTCCATGCTCCGGTAATGCGCGCCGGTTCAACCGGCGGACGAACGAAGCATAGGCGGAATCGGTGTGGCTGAGAATTTTCATGCGGGGTGGAGGAACAGATCATGCAGAGGAAATCTCGATCCGCCAAGCCAGATCGTCGCGGTTTTCGTGAGTGTCTCCGGTTACGAGAAAGGTCTGGTTAGAGATATGTTAATAGGGGGATTAAGATATGTTTTGGGTCGCAGATGGATTTCCGAATGAGGGGGGATAAACCTTGATTTTGCGCAGAAAATGGCGGTTCGGGTGTCGCGAAAATAGCCGGAAGCATCGCTGGACGGGTGACTGATCAATGATAGTATTTTTGCATGACCTTCCGCGTTCGCTGCGAGCTCGATTACATTCTTAACAATCCTTCCACGTTCTTGTTCGCGCTGAAATGCGTCGAGACCGGTGGTCAAAAAATTCACAATGAATCCATGGTCACCACGCCGGGTCTGAACTCGGAGGACTTTACCATTGGAGTCGGAATGAACCGGTTTACGCGGTTAAAAACGACGGGGACCGGGCCGTTGAAGGTTAAGTACGAAGCGGATGTGCAGACATCTTTTGAACTGGCTTCGGTCAGTTCGCTCAACGCGGAAGGCCCGGATCATCTGATTCCAGAGGCGATTCCATTTTTGTTTCCGAGCCGGTATTGCCAATCCGACCGGTTGCGGCAGCAGGCTCAGGATTTATTCGGCCATCTTCAGACGCCGCACGCGCTCGCTGCGGGAATCAGCGATTGGATTTATGAACACGTCGGATACGTGAGCGGCGTGTCGAATGAACAATCCTCGGCGGTCGATACGTTGGAGCAGCGTCAGGGCGTTTGCCGGGATTTTGCGCATCTTGCGATTGCGTTTTGTCGGGCGATGAACGTTCCGGCGCGCTATTTGACGTGTTATTCGCATCAGCTCAATCCGCCGGACTTCCATGCGGTTTTTGAAGTTTATATCAATGGAATGTGGTATGTTTTCGATGCGACGCGGTTGGCTCCGTTGAACGGTTTGGTCCGGATCGCCACGGGGCGGGACGCGGCGGACGCGGCGGTTTGCACGATTTTTGGAAATCCCTCGCTTCAGAGCAGCGTGGTTTCCTGTGACTGTCAGGATAGGGATTTTCTTCCGATCACTCGTGATTCGTTAGCGGCTTGCGATCAGGCGATCGCCCTTCTCTAATTGGTATGTCATGGAAATTCTGGATTCGGCAAAGGAGACCCGTGAGCGGCTGCATCTGATTCACGAGACCCGCTACACTTATTCCAAACCGGTCCAGTTCATGCCGCATCGGTTGGTCTTGAGGCCGCGTGAGGGGCACGATGTCCGTTTGCATGAAATGAGGTTAGAGACCTCGCCCCCTTCGACGATCCGCTGGTATCGCGACATTTTGGACAATTCGATCGCGATCGCGGAATTCGCGGAGGCGGCGGATGAGTTACTGATTCGGAGCGAATTCGTCATCGGCTTACCCGCTCCGGTGGATGGCAGTCCGCCGCCGATTCCGGTTCCGTATCCATCCCAAGTCGCGGGTATCGATGAGTTGATCGCAGTGCCGTATCGGCAATTTACGTATCCGCCGGAGGTGGGGCAGTTACGGGATTGGTTTGCAAAAAATTCCGCAACGCTGACGACGGGCAAGCCGACGCCGATTTTTGATGATTTAGCCGGGCTGATTTATCGAAAGATCCGCTACAATCGGCGTGAGGAACACGGCGTGCAGACACCGGTTTCGACGTTGAGTTTGGGCAGCGGCTCCTGCCGAGACATGGCGGTGTTGATGATCGAGACGAGCCGTGCGTTGGGATATCCGGCGCGATTTGTCAGTGGCTATTTGGAAAGCCAGAACTCGAAGGTCGGGCGGGGATCGACGCATGCGTGGACGGAAATTTACCTGCCGGATCATGGCTGGACCGGTTATGATCCGTCGATCGGCCGACGCGTCGGGCCCGGGCATGTGGCGGTGGGGGTGAGCCATCATCCGCGGGGCGTGATGCCGGTGACTGGTGGCTATTCCAGCCCGGGAGGAGTGAGCACTTCGTTGCAGATTCAGATTTCGACCAAACGCCTGATGCAGGGCGAAAGAGTGATTCCGTTTCCAAAAATGTGAGCCAGGTGGGTGCCTGGCTCGAACGATTTTCTGCCCGACGGGAGGTGCTTCCGTCCGCCGAGGATTTTGCCAAAGATCGTTGGGTGTACGTCTCTTAGGGATAAAACGGGCGCAGCATCCAATAGCAGATCGGTCCGGTGATCGCGACATAAAGCCAAACCGGGAAAACCCAGCGGGCGAGGCGGCGGTGAGCGGCAAACCGGTTGGTCCAACCGGCGATAAAGGTGAAAAGAATGAACGGCAGGCTGATCCCAGCGAGGGTGATGTGTGTGATCAAAAGCAGCAGGTAAACCGGACGCATTCCCGCAACCGCCGCTTTTTCGGTGGCATCGACGATGCCATCGAGGTTCACATCGCCATATTTGATTTCGTTGCTGGTGAAATGATAGGCGACGTAGCTAAGAAGGAACAAAATCGACAGCGCCATCGCCGCCAAAATGAACTTCTTATGCCATTCGATTTTCCCCTTTTTCACTGCGACCAACGCCCCGATCAGGACCACGGCGGCAACCGCATTCACGGCGGCGTGAAAGGGCGGCAGGAACGAAAAGCTGACTCCTTCGGGCAGCGGGATCTTTATTTCGCGCATCAGCGCTACTAAAATGAGGACGGCGGCGGTGAGAATCCACGCTACGATACCAAGTTGTTTGGAGAGGGCGAGATTCGGCTGACGGGTCAGCCATTGGCGGTGTTCTTCGGTCATTTGATTCCCGGGCTTTCGTTTTTGTCTAATTCCTCGCGGATGCGGGTGATCATTTCGTTTTTCAGACGCTCGTAAAGTCCTGGATCGAGCTGGCGAGCTTGATCCGAGCGAGCGTCAGCGATCGGCCATTTGCCAACGACATTAAAATCGCGATCGACGAGAAGGAACCCGAGGTCATGCGCGTAACGGCCATTTGCCTCGATTTCCAGCGGGTCGGTCCGTTCGTGGACTCCGAAAAATTTCAGTTCGTTCTCCAAATACTGGTGCGTCTCTTTGGCGTTGCCGGCATTGAGGAACCACCAATTTTTCGTTTCGGCGCTGAGTGCCTCGGCATAATCCGCGAGTTTTTCAGGCGTGTCGGTTTCTGGATCGACCGAGATGCAGGCGATGTGGAAATCCGGATGGTCCTTGAACAGATCGTAAATTTCCCGGAGTTCGGCGCCGTTGCGGGCGGCGCAATGCGGGCAAACCGCGAAAAACTCAGCGGCGATCCAAACTTTCCCGCGAAGGTCCGAAAGTTTGACCTGTTGTTCGTCCTGATTGATGGCGTTGAGGTCCTTTTCGATGGGGAACCACTGGTCCATCTTTCCGCGACCGGTGTTCACGACCGTTTTTAAATCCGGTTCCGGAAATCCTCGGCGAATCCAGAATGCGGTTGCGACGATGGCCACGCAAATGATTGCGACGGCAGAATAAAAGAGAATGAGAGTCGGGGTGCGTTTCATGATTTTTTGACCGGTTCGGCCAGTAGGGCGTCGATCGTTTTGATCAGCAGGGCTTCAAGTTCTTCAACGTTCGACCGGTCGGTGCCGGTCTTTACACCTTTTGCGTCCCATTTTGCCGCTTGGTCGAAATCAAACGTCGCGACAAAAGGCGGGCCGCCTTGTTTTTGTGGGACCACCGCCCGGCGGATGTGCCGGTTGCGATCAACGAGGGTGATCGAGGTATCATAGACCCATTTTTGTTGGGCGTCTTGGTGGGGGAAGAGATTCGCGCGGAATTCTTTTTTGACGTATTTGTGAAGAACGGTCGGCTCGGTGGTGGCGATCCACCATTGGGGGAGTGTTGCTCCGATTTTTTGGGCGGCGGATTCGAGCGTTGCCTTGGCGGTTTCTGCGGGGCCGGGATCAAGAACGAGCGAAATGAGCACGCAGTCTGGGTTTTCCGCGTAGTGGCGGGCGAGGCGTTGCATCACTTCGGTCGTGAGCGCGGCGGTTTCGGGTTGACTGACGCTGATGGTGTGGACGACGGAAATTTTTCCGGAAAGGTCGATCAGGCCGCTTTTGCTGCCATCTTGGCGGAGGACGGGCAGGTCTTTTTCTCCGGTGAGTCGGCCGCCATCAAAGGCTGGGCGGGAGTCCTTGGCTTTCTCCGCGGTCCATCGATCATAGGCTTTGAGCACAAAAACGCCGCCGATGATCATCAGGGCGACGAGAATCCAGGCGGTTCGGCGGAGTTTCCGCGGATCGCGTGGGACGGGTTCGAGGTGGGTGGCTGGGGATCTCATCCGCGGGGAGCCTAGCTCTGGGCAGGCGGTTGGCAAGGCGGGTTGACGATGACCGGTTGCGCGGCTTGCCAGCACTCAAGGAAACCGGACGAAAAATCGGTGGGTCGGGCGGCGGTCCAAGCTTGGATTTCGTCGACCGGGAACCACAGAGCGGAATCGATTTCCGCAGCGGGGAAGCGGATATTTCCGTCGTAACTCGTTCGGAAAACGTGGATATGCTCCCAACCGGTCTGGGTCGATGGGCGGACGCGGGCGATTTCCTCGACGGATACTTCGCGAATACCCATTTCCTCACCCAACTCGCGGATTGCGGCCGATTCGTAATTTTCGCCTGAATCCAAATGGCCGGAAACGCTGGAGTCCCAAACGCCGGGGTGATTGTCCTTCAGCAGGGAGCGTTTTTGCAGGAGCACGTCGCCGCGTTTGTTGAAGACGAGGACGTGAACGGCGCGGTGGAGTAGGTTTTTCGCATGGACTTCGCCGCGCGTTGTCTGGCCGGTGACGGTGTCGTTTTCATCGACGACGTCGAAAATTTCCCCGGATTTCTGAGGGAGGTCTTTGAGCGGATGGGTATCAAAAGCGCGGGTGAGATCGACCCACTGGGCGAGGTTCAGCTCTTCGCCGCGAACGGTCGCGGAAAGTTTGAGAGATTCGGAAATCCGTTCCCACGGCGGATCGGCCGGAAGTTGTTTCTTGAGCTGCTTGCGGCGTTGGGCGAATCCACGGCGGATGAGTTCGTCGAAAAGCCGGGCATCAAATGTGGGTAAACCGGTGGTGCGGGGACGCAAAATCGCCACGCTGGAATCGATTTTCGGCCTTGGGTAAAATGCTTCCGGTGGGACGGTGCGAAGGGATTCCACTTCCCAATCGACCTGTGTCCGCAAGGAAAGAATGCCGTAGTCCTTGGTTCCGGGCGTTGCTCCCAACCGGTCGATCACTTCTTTTTGCAGCATGACGACCGCGCGTTCGAAGGGATGCGGCCGGCCGAGCAGATTTTTCATGATCGCTCCGCCGGACGAGTAAGGGAGATTGCCGAGAAATTTCAGCGGGCGGTGTTTGAACAAGAGTCGCCGGTCAAATTTCGCGCCGTCGGCGTGGTGGACCTCGACGCTCGGATCATCGCGGAATCGCTCGCGGAGCGCGTTGGCGAGCCGGGGATCGAATTCGATGAGGATGATTTTTCGGACTTTTCCGACCAGATGTTCGGTGAGGGCACCGGTTCCGGGGCCGACTTCCACGATCGCATCATCCGCATTCGCATCGAGTTGGGAGACGATCCAGCGGGCCATATTGGGATCGATGAGGAAATTCTGCCCCATTTGTCGGCTGGGCAAAACTCCCGCCCGATCCAATGCTTCGCGAATTTCCTTACCGGTCATGCCGTGGTCATGCGGTATCCCGGCCCGGCATGCAATCCCAACGTATCAGCGTCTTTTCCTGCGGAAAAAGATCACCGACACCGCCAGGAGCCCGGTGATCGATGGTTCGGGAATCGAAATGGCCTGCCAAGCGAACCCGTAGTCGATATTGGACGTGTCCGAAGTGATCTGCCAGACGTAGTCGCCGCTGGCTAACATTTCGTAAATCAGTTCGACATTGCTATCGGTGCTAACGCTGATGGCGACTTCCGTTCCGGTGAGGAGGCCGGCGGCGGTATAGAGTTTGAGATCGAGATTCGCGAGTTCGGAAGTGAGCGTGTAGCTCACCGAGGGGCCAGCTTGGGTATCCGTTGCGGTGATGATGCGGTTCCAGGTGAGGACGCCGCTGAGTTGGGAATCTTCCGCGAGGTTGAAATAATAATAACTGACCGTGGTGCCCGTCGTGCCAAGGTCCCAACCGGTCGAAGGGAGGACGACGGTGGTGGAGGCATCCGATTCCGCACCGGAAAGGATCTGCTGGGATTGATCGATGTTCAATTCCCCGGCACCGTAAACCGCATCCAGAGGTTCGGTGCTGGTGTGGCTCCAAGTGGTGGTGAACTCCGTTTCGCTCCGCGAAGCACCTGCAAGCAGCACGGCTTTGATCACTTCGGAGTTGTCTCCGTTCGTGTATCCAGAGTCGCGAGCGGTCTCAATCAGCACGGCTGCCGCACTGGAAACGGTCGCCGTCGCCCAACTGGTGGCGGATGTCGGGACGACGATGTCCGGGCGGGTGAGCGTACCTTCCACCGTGGAACCTCCACGGCTGTGCTCGCCGTTGGAAAGCCCCACCGTGATTCCGTTGTAGGATCCCGCGAGGAGGGAGGGCACGGAGGTGCTGCTGCCATTGTTCAGTCCGATGACGGCGACAAAGTCATCGCGTTGAATCGCGTAGTCGAGCCGGCGAAGGATTTCCTGATCGGTGGCGGTGTCTCCGGTCGTGCCGACCCAACTGTGATTTTGGATGTCGTTGGTTTCGACCGCCGGAAGTTGGTTCGTCTGGGTAGTGCGAAGGAATCCGGTTTGAAGCCAGTTGGTCGCGCTGTAGGAGGTGATGTTTTCGATATCCGGAGCCAGCGAAGACGTTCCGTACAAATACTGACCGACGGTTGTCGCGTGCCAACTGGCGGTGGTCGATCCACCGGAGGGGAAGGTGAACGTTTTTCCACTGAAAGCCGTGGTGTCTGGACGGTAGTAAGTGCTATCGACCAGTCCTTCGATCTGACTGACCGAAACGCCGTCACCAGTCGGAGTGTCGACGCCAAGACGTTCTTCGAGAGCGGTAAAACCGATGTCCTCAAGCGCCGTGGAACTGAGTTGCGCGAAAAGTTGAGGGGCAAATGTTAGGGGCAAAAGCCCAATCAATCCGAGGCAGGATTTGGTTTTCACAAGTGTTGGGGGTAAAGGTCCTACGAACAAGAATCGCGGGCAAATTTCTTGTAGGGAAAACTTTCAGATTATCAAGTCCTTTGAAGCGGTTGACGTGGGGCCTGCGATCCGCTCCGATGCGCACATGCCTGAGCCGAAGCCCAAGAGTCCGATTTCATCCACCCGCTGGATGCTGGGTTACCTGATGCGCGAGAAAGCGATTTTTATCCCATCCCTGGCCGCGCTTTTCCTGACCGCCGCGCTGTCGCTGGCGTTTCCTTGGTTTTTGAAAGAACTCATTGGAAATCCGACGGACGCCTTAAAAAGCGGAGTCGATCCTCAGGAAGTGCTCGCGAAGTCAAACCGGGTGGTGCTGGAGCTGGTCGCGGTGCTAGCGCTGCAGGCGATCGTCGCGTTTTTCCGTGTTCAAGGATTCATCCGTGCGGGTGAGTCGGCGTTGAACGCGTTACGCCACGATCTGTTTGCGCATCTGATTCGGTTGCCGATGTCGTTTTTCCAAGAACAACGGTCTGGCGCACTCAGCAACCGGGTGTCGTCCGATCTCAGCCTGGTTCGGGAAACGTTACTGACGACTGTGCCGCAGGCGGTGCGACATTCGGTGATCCTGGTCGGGGGGCTGGTTTTCATTTTCATCGCCTCGTGGAAACTTTCGCTGATCTTGCTGGGCAGCGTCCCGTTCGTGGTTTTGGCGATCGCGATTTTCGGAAAAAAAGTCCGCAAGCATTCGAAGGAAGCCCAAGACGCACTCGCCGAAGCCGGCACGGTGATCGAAGAAACGGTTCAGGGAATCGCCGATGTGAAGGCGTTCACGAATGAATCGTTTGAGGGAAACCGGTATGAACGATCGCTGGGACGATTTTTGACCGTCACCTTTCGCGGGGCGAAAATCCGCGCGGCGTTTTTGGCATTCATCATCTTCGCTTTGTTCGGGACGATCGCTTTTGTCGCGTGGTTCGGTGCTCGGATGTTGGCGAATGGGGAAATTTCCAACACGAATTTCATCTGGTTCATCCTGTTCTCGATTTTTGTCGGTGCGTCGCTCGGGACCTTTCCGGAAATCATCACGCAACTTCAGCAAACCTCTGGTGCGACCGAGCGCTTGCGCGAGCTGCTGAACATGACCCCGGAGCGCACGACGGGCGACAAGGAGGTGAAATTGGTCGGCTCGCTCGGTTTTGAAAATCTGTCCTTTCGTTACCCGTCGCGACCGGATGTGCAGGTGCTGACGGATTTGAGTTTCGCCGTTTCGCCCGGCCAACGCGTCGCGCTCGTGGGCCCCTCCGGTGCGGGCAAATCCACGGTTTTTTCGCTAATCCTCGGATTTAACAGCCCGGAAAGCGGCGACGTGATGTTTGACGGCCGCCCGTCCTCGACCTTGGCTTTGCAGGCGATCCGCTCGCAGATCGCGATCGTACCCCAAGAAGTCCTGCTTTTCGGCGGATCCATCCGCGAAAACATCGAGTATGGAAAACCGGGTGCGACGTTGGAGGAAATCCAACAAGCGGCGCGCGAGGCAAATGCGCACCAATTCATCGAAAGTCTGCCCGATGGATACGAAACGATTGTTGGCCCTCGTGGCACCAAACTTTCCGGCGGCCAGCGGCAACGCTTGGCGATCGCGCGGGCGATTTTGGCCGACCCGCGAATCCTGCTTTTGGACGAAGCAACATCCGCCCTGGATTCCGAAAGCGAGCGGCTTGTGAATGAAGCTCTGGAAAAGTTAATGGCTGGCCGCACGAGTTTGGTCATCGCTCACCGGTTGTCGACGGTCCGTCATGCCGATACGATTTTGGTGTTCAACCAAGGCCGGATCGTCGAAAGCGGAACGCATGACGAGCTTCTGGGCCAGAATGGGACCTACCGGTTTTTGGTCGAAACCCAGCTCGTTTGACCGGTCGGGAAATCTTTTCACGAAACCGCTCTTGTCCATCGGTCCCTCCGCGCCATAACCTCGCCCAGCCTCCGTCTCGCGTGATTCAATCGTCTCCAGCCACACATATCATCGGTATTCTTCCCGCGCGCTGGGCGTCCACGCGTTTCCCGGGAAAGCCGTTGCATCTCATCGCTGGAAAGCCGCTGATCCAGCACGTTTGGGAGCGATGTCATCGCTGCGAAAATCTCGATGATCTGATCGTGGCGACGGATGACGATCGGATTTTCCAGGCCGTTCTCCACTTCGGCGGAAAGGCCGTGATGACTTCGCCGGACCACCCGACCGGCACTGACCGCATCGCCGAAGCCGCAAAATCCGTCCCGCATGCCACTCACATCGTCAACATCCAGGGTGACGAACCGCTGATCGATCCCGATCTGATCGATGAACTCGCCGCAACGATGGCTTCCGATCTGACGCTCGATATGGCGACTGCCGCCAATCCGCTCGATCCCGCCGATCCGGTTGTCAGCGATCCCAACGTCGTGAAAGTCGTCACGGCCCTCGACGGACGCGCGCTTTATTTTTCCCGTTCACCTCTGCCGTTTTTTCGCAATCCGGTCGCCGGGCTGCCGGTTTACCGCCACAAAGGCATCTATGCATACTCCCGCGGATTTCTCGAAAAATTCGTCACCTGGCCGCCATCGCCTTTGGAGCAAGCCGAATCGCTCGAACAACTCCGAGCACTCGAAAACGGCGCTTCCATCAAGGTTTTGATCACGTCTGATACATCGCCGGGAGTTGATACGCCTGAGCAGGCCTTAGAGGTAGAGAGGCTGTTAGAAGTTATAGGTTAAAAGTTATTAGGAAATATCCTGATAACACATAACCGATAAACCGATAACCCTCTTCCCAATAACTTTTAACCAATAACTTTTAACTCTTCCATGAAATACATCTTCGTAACCGGCGGCGTCGTTTCCTCCCTTGGCAAGGGCCTTGCGGCTGCTTCCATCGGCACTCTTCTTGAGCATCGCGGTCTCAAGACGCTGATGCAAAAATTCGATCCGTATCTCAACGTCGATCCGGGCACGATGTCGCCCTATCAACACGGCGAAGTGTACGTGCTCGATGACGGCGCGGAAACCGACCTCGACCTCGGTCACTACGAGCGGTTCACCTCCGGCGTCCTTTCCCGCATGAACAACCTGACGTCCGGTCAGGTATTTGATTCAGTCATCAAAAAGGAACGTCGCGGCGAATATTTGGGAAAAACCGTGCAGTTCATCCCGCACGTGACGGACGAGATCAAGTCGCGCCTCCATCAAGTCACCAACGACAACTCGGACGTCGACGTATTGATCACCGAAATCGGTGGCACGGTCGGCGATATGGAAGGTCTCCTATTCATCGAAGCCTTGCGCCAATTTGCGCTCGAAGTCGGAAAAGAAAATGTCTGCTTCATCCACGTCACGCTGCTTCCTTACATCAAGGCCGCCGGCGAAGTGAAAACCAAGCCGACCCAACAATCCGTCGCCAAACTCCGCGAACTCGGTATCCAACCGGACATCATCATTTGCCGGACGGAAGCGGATCTCGACGAAGACAACCGCCGGAAAATCGCGATGTTCTGCAACGTCGAGAAAAAGAACGTCGTCGCCTTCCGCGATGTCGCCCACACGATTTACGAATGTCCGCTCGATTTGCGCCGCGATAAAATCGACCGCTTGGTCGTCGATCGCTTGGGCCTCGGCCACACACCGTCGCCGGCGTTGGAAGAATGGGAGCGCTTTGTTCAACGCGTCATCCATCCGAAAAATAAAGTCACCATCGCCGTAGCCGGAAAATACATCGAGCTCCAGGACGCTTACAAATCCATCTACGAATCGCTGATTCACGCTGGCGCGCACCACGACACGAAAGTCCAAGTGATCCGCGTTGAAGCGGAAGCGATCGAGGACCACGGTGCGAAAGCCGTCATCGGTGAAGTCGATGGCATCCTCGTTCCCGGCGGCTTCGGTGATCGGGGGATCGAAGGGAAAATCCTCGCCGCGAAATACGCCCGCGAGAACAACATTCCGTATTTTGGCATTTGCCTCGGCATGCAGATCGCGACCATCGAGTTCGCACGCCACGTCTGCGGTCTCGAAGCGGCAAACTCGACCGAGTTCGAAAAAGACACGATTCATCCCGTCATCTGCCTTCAGGAAGAGCAAAAAGGCGTCGAAGATATGGGCGCGACCATGCGTCTGGGCTCCAGCGAATCCATCTTGTTTGCCGGAACGAAAGCCTCGCAACTTTATGATAATGCCGATCGCATCCACGAACGTCATCGTCACCGCTATGAGTTCAACTCCGATTACCAAGACCGGTTGCAGGATGCCGGGCTGGTGATTTCTTCCGTCTCAGCCGAAGAGGGCTTGGTGGAAATCGTCGAACTTCCGAATCATCCGTTCTACGTCGGTGCGCAATTCCACCCGGAATTCCAGTCCAAGCCCAACCATCCGCATCCGCTCTTCGCCGGCTTCGTCGCCGCTGCGCTTGATCACTCGTTGAATTCGTAAGTCAAATAGCGCGGCAGTTACGGACGCGCCGCTACATTCGTTTTCAAAATGTAGCGGCGATCGATGATGTGATCTGCTGAATGATCACCAGCGCACTGCGGCGGCGGCCCAGGTCAGGCCAGCGCCGAAAACGACGAGCACGATCTTGTCACCGCGCTTGAATTTCCCTTCGCGATTCGCTTCGTCCAGCGCGATGGCGACGGCGGCGGCCGAGGTGTTGCCGTATTTGTGAAGGTTCACGAAAACCCGATCGTTTGGCACCGCCAACCGGTCGGCGATGGCGTCGATGATCCGCAAATTCGCCTGATGCGGAATGACGCAGGCGATATCTTCCGGTTCCAATCCCGCGCGGGCGATGACTTTTTCAGCCGCTTCCTTCATGCGGTTGACGGCGTGTTTAAAGACTTCTTTTCCGAGCATCGAGAGGGATGCGAGGTGATCGCCGGCGTTGTTGATCGTGATCGGGCATGCCGAGCCGCCGCCGGGGATGTTGAGAAGGTGGGTGAGATTTCCGTCGGTTCCCATTTCGGTAGCGAGAATCGCTCCTTCGCCCGGACCGGCGGCGCGGAGGACGGCGGCTCCGGCTCCATCGCCGAAAAGCACGCAGGTCGCCCGGTCTTCCCAGTTCACAAACGCGGAAAGTTTCTCGGCTCCGATGATCAGGGCGTTTTTAAAGGCACCGCTGGAAATCATCCGCTTCGAAATTTTCATCGCGTAGAGGAAACCGGAGCAGGCGGCGGAAATATCGAAGGCCACGGCTTTGTTCGCACCGAGCTTTTGCTGGACGTAACAGGCGGTCGCCGGGGTGAGGGTGTCCGGAGTGATCGTGGCGACGATGATCAGTTCAATCTCTTCCGCCGCGAGACCGGCTTGTTCCAGTGCCCGCTCTGCCGCTTTGCTCGCCATGTGTGAGGTGAATTCACCTTCGGCGGCGATGCGGCGTTCCTTGATCCCGGTTCGCGTAAAGATCCATTCGTCCGTTGTATCGACAAAAGTAGAGAGCTCCTCGTTGGTGAGGATTTTTTCGGGCAAATAGCTGCCGGTTCCGGCGATGCAAACTTCAATAGCGGACGCTTCACTCATGCGCCGGGAGAGTGGAACCGGCGACCGGGCGCCACAAGAGGAATTTGTAAAGGAGAGTGGATCTTCGGTCCACCGCGAGCTGCAAAGAGCGGACTGAAGTATCACTCTCCTTATCGCTCAAACTTCCGCCGCGGAAATATCGATCATCGCCGGTTGCAAGGCCGCGAGCGCTTCTTCAATCCGTGGATTGACTTGATGCTCGACGGTTTCCACGCCGACGCGGATGGCATTTCGGATCGCGAGGGCGGACGAAGAACCGTGGGCGATGATCACCACGCCGTTCACGCCGAGCAACGGGCTGCCGCCGTAAGTTTCGTAGCTGCTTTTTTCCTTCAGCGCTTTGAACGCGCCTTTCGCCAAAACCGCTCCGCAAAGGCGAACGACGTTTCCTTTGATTTCGGCCTTGAGCCATTTGGAAACGGCCTTGGCGGTCGCCTCGCAGCTTTTCAAAACGATGTTCCCGACAAATCCGTCGCACAGCACCACGTCGAGTTCGCTTTCGAAAAGATCGTGGCCCTCGACGTTGCCGATGAAATGAATGCCCGGGGTTTCCTTGAGGCGTTTGAAGGTTTCCTTGGTGAACGTCGTGCCCTTTTCGTCTTCCTCGCCGTTTGACATGAGGCCGACTTTCGGGTCCTTCACGCCCAGCACGTGGCGGGCGAAGGCTGTTCCCATGATGGCGTAAACGATCAGATGCTCGGGTTTGGCTTCTGGATTCGCACCGGCGTCGAGGATGTTGCAGACGCCGAATTCGTTGGGCAGGGGAGAGGCGATGCCCGCGCGGTCCACGCCTTTCAGCGTGCGCAGCTTCAGGGTTGCCGCAGCCACGGCGGCACCGGTGTTTCCGGCGGAAACGAAAGCGTCGGCGCGGCCATCCTTGACCATGTCCATCGCGATGCTGATCGAGGAAAGCTTTTTACGGCGCACGGTTTTTGCGCCCGGTTCGGCCATACCGATGACTTCAGGCGCGTGAACAATGCTCACGCGAGGATCCTTGAGGTTCAGTCCCTGCTTTGCGCATTCCGCTTCCAAGGCCTTTTCCTCACCCACTAGAAACAGATGTTTCAGCTTCGGGTAAAGACGGAGTGCGTCGATCGCGCCGCCGATATTGACGGCGGGAGCGTGGTCTCCGCCCATGGCATCCAAGGCAAGTTTCATGCGAAGAGGAAAGGGAAATACGTGAAATTGAAAAACGAAAAATCACCGCGCAGGGAAACTCCCGGCGCGGCCATTTAACAGAAAATCTTCAGATGGCTTCAGAGAGCCTCCACGTCCAGAACCTGACGGTCACGGTAATAACCGCAAGACGGGCAGGCAATGTGCGAAGGGATGCGGCTTCCGCATTCGGAGCAGCTCTTGAAGATCGGTGCGCGCCAGCGAGTTGCGCCACGGCGCATTTTTTGACGGCTTTTGGATTGGCGGCGCTTTGGTACGGCCATGGTCGTTAGTAGTTAAGATTGGTCCTTGAGGTCCTTGAGAGAATCGAGAGCAGACCAACGGTCGTCACTCTCGGCGCGGGGCGGAGTGGGTAGCCCATCTTCCGATGATTTGTCCACTGATAAATATCGAGAATCGATTTTGCACTCCTGCGGGATGTCTCCTTCATCGCATCTCGGATCGACGGGGAAGTTGATCAAAACCTCCTCGCGCAGGGCGTCGGTAACATCGATTTCTCCTTCATTTTCAATCTCTAATGAAATCGCGGCGTCATCCACACGGATCGTCTGGATGAACGGTTTTAGCGTCACGACGCAGGTGAATTCGAACGGTGCGGAAAGTGAACCGGTCAGCAATAATTCTGAGCCGAAACGCTGCGCCCACACATCATAAACCAGTGGACCGGTCGCTTGAGCATCATCTTCGGGTAGATCAAAGATCGCCGCGGGCAATTCTCCAGCAAACCCTTTCCCTTCTTCCGGCAGGCCGCCGAGCTCGATGGTCAAACGCTTTTTCATGCATTCAGCGTAACCTCACCCGGACGTTCGCCAAGCCCAATTCGGCAAGGAGAAGCGATCTCCGAATCGGCGTCTTCATTCCTCAGGGCGGGGCGTCCCGTTTTCGGCGCTCCTTGAAACGGACGGGATCTGCACTATTTTTGAAAATCTTTCCGTCTTTCGCTCAATCATTTCCGAAGATGAAAGCTACTCTTTCTCGAATATCTAACAGATCCGTAGTATTTTTTTGAAATTTTTCGAAATCGGGCTGCCGCGATTTCAGTCAAAATTTTTTCCTAGCCCCTATACCTGCCCGGTCATTCTTTCCGCAGCTCCCCAAACCTCGCAAGTAAAAGCAATTTACCAAGTAAATACAGAGTTGGAATGTCCACATCTTGTATTGTGAATAATTTGTTAATACCAGATAAGCCAAAGCGGAAGAAAATGGTTTTGACCCAGCGAGGTATTTTCTGGCAGACTTCACTCCGCGGTGCACCGGGGAAGCTTCCAAATCCCCACTCAATCTCAAACGCCGTTTATTTCATTTTTCCCCAAAATTTGCTGCCATGTCTACCACTACCACCGTCGCTATCGGAAACCGCACTTTCACGCTGGATCGCGAGAAAGCCGAACAAGCTTTTGCCGCCAAGCGCGTGATCAACGGCAAGGAAACGATGTTCTTCAACATTCTCCCGCTGAAATACCAGTGGGCGTATGACCTCTACAAAACGATGAAGAACAATCACTGGGAGCCGGAGGACATCACGATGCAAAAGGATGTCGAGCAATGGCGCTCGGATGAAATCAACGACGTCGAGCGCTGGATCATCAAAATGGGCATCGGTTATTTTTCCGCCGCCGAAGGCATTGTCGGCGACAACGTGCTCCACGTTGTCCGCGAAGTCGTCACCGCTCCTGAGCTGAAACTCGTGCTCGGCCGCCACGCTCACGAGGAGAACATCCACGCTGACAGCTTGGTTTACATGATTTCCTCGCTCGGCATCAACCCGCACGAGTGTGAAGCGATGTTCGATGATATCCCGTCGATCACCGCGAAAAACAATTTTGTCGTCTCTAACAGCCGCGCTCTCCGCCGCGACATCGACCTCACGATCACCGAAAACAAACAGGCGCTCGCCAAGAACATCTTCCTCTTCGGCCAAGTCATGGAAGGCACCCAGTTCTACGGCCTCTTCGGCATGATTCTCAGCCTTTACCGCCAGAACAAATTCCCCGGCATCGGCCAAATGTTCCGCTACACCCTGCGCGACGAATCGAACCACATCGAAGTTTTCCGCAACCTTCTCATGGATCTGGTCGACGAAAATGCCGACGTCTGGACCGAAGACTTCCGCGAAGACCTCCGCCAAACCATGGCCGAAGGCATCCGCCTCGAAAAACAATTCATCCGCGATTGCCTACCGGTTTCCTCCCTCGGCCTCAACTCCGCCGACTTCGAAACCTACATCGACTACATCGCCGACCGCCGCCTCATTTCCTGCGGCCTCGCTCCACTCAATGCCAGCGTTTCCAACCCATTCCCATGGCTCGCCGAAATGATGGATATCAAGAAGGAGACGAATTTCTTCGAAGGCCGCGTCACGGAATATCAGAAGGCTTCGGCGCTTAGTTCTGTGGACGACGACGAGCTGTGATCGGGCTGAGTGCCCTTTAGTTTGCTAGTTTTCAGTGTTCAGTTTTCAGAAAGAATCCCCATATGGCGACAACTACCTTTGAAGATCTCGAAGTTTGGAAACGTGGGTGCCAACTCGCGGTTGACGTCTGTGTGGCGACACATGATTCCCGGAATTACGGACTGAAAGACCAAATGCAGCGCTCCGCGATCTCGATTCCCTCGAACATTGCCGAGGGAGCCGAGCGCGATAGTGACGGAGATTTCATCCGTTTCCTTCGAATTAGCAAAGGCTCCTGCGGCGAACTCAGAACTCAACTTTATATCAACGAGCGTGTCCAAAAAGCGCTCGGCCAGGATCCCATCAACGGCTCTCGCGAGATGATCAAAGAGACCCGCGAAATTTCAGCCATGCTTCAAGGCCTCATCCGCAGCATCGATTCCCGTCGCCCCAAAAATCTTTAACTCTGTCTCATCCTTCCAGTTCTTTCTTCCCTGAAAACTGAAAACTGAAAACTAGCAAACTTTCAGCGCCTCTGCTCCCAACCTTTCCCTTTTAATCAAATGTATCGCTCCCTAAATCTAAACGAAGACCTTGCCCTGAAGCAAGTCGTCACCGACCGCTTTGCGCTCACCGATCGCGGCTTCGCTTGGCGCGACGTTCTTTCTTCCGAAAAACGCCAGCCGATCGCCGAAATCATCGTCACCCGTGGCTCGACGGATTCGCAGTTTTCGCTGGAAGATGTGGCAGATGCGATCGGCGATTCGTTGGCGGATTTGCTCATCTCCCGCAGCGAGGATGAAAAATCGATCTTCTCCGAGGTGAACCGCAAGTTCGTTTCGGATGTCGCCCATTCGGTCGCGAGTTTTCTCACGAAGTCGCTCGACGAAGGTGGCCGCCTCCGCCTTTCCGAAGCCGATCTTTACCTGCTCATCGAAAAAGCCCTCGTCGAAAACGAAGCTCACGATGTCGCCAAGTCACTTGCCTTCCGTCGCTCGATGCAGAAAACCGGTTCCGTCGATGTCCACGTCGGCGCGCATTCGTTACCGGTTCGCCTGATCCGTCGCAATGGCAACGTCGTCCCTTGGTCCGAGACGAAAATCGAAATCGCCGTCCGCAAAGCGTTCCTCACCATCAAGGAAAATCCCGAGCCTGCCATCGATATCGCCAAAGGCGTGACCGACCGCATCCGCCGTGGCGATTCCTCGTTCATCCACATCGAGGACGTGCAGGACATGGTTCAGGAAGAACTCATGCGCCAAGGCCACTTCAAAGCCGCGACGCATTACGTTCGTTACCGCGACGAGCGCGCCCGCGTCCGCCGCGAGGAAGAGGAAAAGTCCGAAGACGCGAACCAGGAGTTCATGATCACCGTCACCACCGACGACGGCGAGTCCTCGTTCTGGGACGGCAGCGAGCTCCGCAAACGCATCGCCTACGCCTCGATCGGTCTCGATCTGATCCTCAGCGAAGCGGATATCGAACGCGAACTCCGCCGCTCCGTCGGCAGCGAAATTTCCGCGAACGACCTGAAAAAAACGATCATCCTCAACGCGAAGGCGCTCATCGAAAAAGACGCCGATTTCGCGAAATTCGCCGGTCGCATCCTGCTCTCCTACATTTACGAAGAAGTGCTCGACTGGAGCATTGCCAAGGACGGCATCGAAAAACTCCGCGGCGCTCACCAAGCCGCATTCAAGAGCTACCTGAAACACGGCGTCGCCATCAAACGCCTCCATCCCGAGCTGCTCGAAAAATACAATCTCGATAAACTCGCCGAAGCTTTCGACCCATCCGCCGACCTCGATTTCGATTACCTCGGCATTCAGACGATGTATGACCGGTATTTGATCGTCGATAAAACCGGTAACAAACACCGCCGCATCGAGACGCCGCAATTCTTCTGGATGCGCGTCGCCATGGGCCTTTTCAAGAAAGAGGAAAAAGACGCCGAAGGTTGGGCGATCCGCCTCTACAATCTCTACAAGGGTCGCCGCTTCTGCTCGTCCACGCCGACGCTTTTCAACTCCGGCACGCTCCACAGCCAGCTTTCCTCCTGCTATCTTTACAAGGTCGATGACTCGATCGAATCGATCATGTATCGCGGCATCGCCGAAAACGCCTTCCTTTCGAAATGGGCCGGCGGACTCGGTGGATCCTGGACCGCCGTGCGCGGAACCGGTGGCTACATCCAAGGCACGAATGGCGAGTCACAAGGCATCATCCCATTCCTCAAGCTCCACAACGACCAACTCGTCGCCGTCAACCAAGGCGGAAAACGCCGTGGCTCCGGTTGCGCGTATTTGGAAACTTGGCACAACGACATCGAGGACTTCCTCGAACTCCGGAAAAATACCGGTGACGAGCGTCGCCGTTGCCATGACATGAACACCGCGAACTGGGTGCCGGACCTTTTCATGAAGCGCATGGAAGAACGCGGCGTCTGGACGCTTTTCCGCTCAAATGAAGTGCCGGATCTCCACGATCTCTACGGCAGCGCTTTCGAAACCCGCTATGAGCAATACGAAAAACTCGCCGCCGAAGGCAAAATCTGGTCCCGCCAGATGCCAGCGCTCGAGCTTTGGAAATCGATGCTCAAGACGATTTTCGAAACCGGTCACCCATGGATCACCTTCAAGGACCCGTGCAACGTCCGCTCCCCGCAGGACCATTGCGGCGTCATCCACTCGTCGAACCTTTGCACGGAAATCACCCTCAACACATCCGATGAGGAAACCGCCGTCTGCAACCTCGGCTCGGTCGTTCTCGATACGCACATCACCCGTGACGGCGCGCTCGATCACGAGATGCTCAAGGAAACGATCACCGTGGCCATCCGCGCGCTCGACAACGTCATCGACATCAACTTCTACCCGACCGTTGCCGCGAAGACCGCGAACTCCCGCCACCGCCCGATCGGCCTCGGCGTGATGGGCGTTCAGAACGCGCTCTACAAACGCAATCTCGCCTTCGCCTCCGATGCCGCTGTCGAATTCAACGACGAGTTCATGGAAGCGATCGCGTATTATGCCTACAGCGCCTCCAGCGATCTCGCCGCCGAAGTCGGCACCTACTCGACCTACAAGGGCTCGAAGTGGGACCGCGGACTCCTGCCACAAGACACGGTCGACCTCCTCGAGGCCGAGCGCAGTCGCAAGATCGATGTGCCGCGCGGCGGAAAAATGGACTGGTCCGTCGTCCGTGAAAAGATCGCCAAGCACGGCATGCGGAACTCGAACGTCCTCGCCATCGCACCGACCGCCACCATTTCGAACATCATGGGCACCACCCCATGCATCGAGCCGAACTACAAGAACCTCTACGTGAAATCCAACTTGAGCGGCGACTTCATCGTCCTCAATGCCGAGCTCGTGAAGGACCTGAAAAAAGCCGGTCTCTGGAATCAGGAAATGCTCGATCAGCTCAAGTACTTCGACGGTGAACTCGATGCCATCGACGACATCCCGGAAGCGCTCAAGCAAAAGCACAAAACCGTCTTCGGCATCGGCCACGAATACATCATCGACGCCGCCGCCCGCCGCCAGAAGTGGATCGACCAATCCCAATCGGTCAATCTCTTCCTCGCCACCCCGGACATGAAGACCCTGTCGCACATGTATCGCCGCGCCTGGGACAAAGGCCTCAAAACCACCTACTACCTCCGCACCCTCCAAGCGTCGAACATCGAGAAATCCACCATCGACGTCAAAAAGGAACAACGCGGCGTCATGGCCACCCAAACCGCCGCCACCGCCGCGAAAACCTACAGCGACGCCGAAAAGAACGCCTGCAGCATCGATGCCATGCTGAACGGCGGGACCTGCGAGGCGTGTCAGTAATCTCGTCCCGAAAATGGAGCGGCCAAAAGCCGCTCCATTTTTTTTGAAAAATTCGGTTGTGATTTAACCCACAGGTTAAATAGTCTCCATGCAAGCCTACCTCTTCCAGTCCGGTCCCCACGCCAGCATTTACCTGCTTGGAAAAGGGAATAACCGTCCTGCGGAGGAATTCCTCACGACCGTTGCTGACGATCATCCGGAAGAATTTGCGAAGCTTCTTAGCCTTCTTGACCACTCCTGCACTCATGGACTTCCGAAAAACAAACAAAAGATCAACACGCTCGGAGATGGATTGTTTGAATTCAAGACCATCGGAGGTTTGCGCCTCGTTTGGTTTTGGGATGCTCACCGAGTCATCCTCTGCACCCACGGTTTCGTGAAAAAGCGTCAGGATACACCACGCGGCGAAATCAAAACTGCCAGCGATTGGAAAAAGGATTACGAAGTCGCCAAGAAAACAAAAAGGCTCGAAATCATCGACCCACCATGAAAAACCGCCTTACTGCTTTAAAAGAACGTGCCGAGATGGCGCGGGCTTCCCATGCATATCGGGCAGAAAGTGTTGCGATCCGTTTCACTGAAGAACTCGTTGCTCTCATGGAGAAGAAAGCCATGACTCGATCCGCCCTTGCCGAGAAAATCCAAGTCTCTCCTGCTTACATCACCAAGATTCTTAAGGGCGATACCAATTTCACTTTGGATACCATGGTGAAAATCTCAGCGGCTCTGGACTGTGATCTTTCCACCCATCTTACGGATCGGGGTTTCGAAACCCGCTGGTTTGATGTCAGTTGCCATGAACGGATTCTCTCCGTTGCGAACCATCCTCACAAAATCTCCAGCCATACCTTTGACCATGTCGAAGAATCTTCCTTCGCCCTTAGCGCTTGAGCGATCTCACTTGCTGCTGACCCAGATTGAGGCTGCAAAAGAGTTCGAACAGGCAGAAGAAATTACGGTCAACATCCAGACCGTCTGCGGTTCTCACCAGGATGATCCGAAACTTTGGAGGGTTGAGCTTGAGGTCGGATTCGGGAAAAATGGCAAACTGATTGAGCAACCGTACTTCGGGAAAGTCCGCGTCGAACTCTATCTCCGGGTTCATCCGAACTTCCCTGAGGAGCGAATCGCTGACCTTATCAAAGTCAACGGAGTTTCATTGGCGTACGGGATGATCCGGGAATCAGTCGCAAATCTCACCGGGCGCGGTCCCCATGGAGTCTTTTTACTGCCATCCATCTCCTTCATCGAGCAAAAGAAGCCTTCTTCATCCTCAAAAAAACCGACCTCGAAATAGCGGGCAGCTCAAGGAGTGTGGGCGTCTCGCCCACATCTCCATCCCCCCAAACTGCTGAGAGATTTCCAAGAGTTATCCGCTCTTTTTAACGTAAACGTAAAAAACTCTTGGAAATCGTCCTAAAAGAGGTCCACGTTGGGCCGTGTCGCACGGTGGTTACTCTCCAGATCGGGAATGACGACAGTGCGAACGACTTTCTCAACGACCTGATTGCCTCGAATCCCAATGCTGCAAAGAGCCTCCAAACCAGTATGGCGACCATCTCGTCGGTGGAGGAATATCATAACAGCACGAAATTCAAGCGAGTGGCCGAGGGAATCTACGAAATCAAGGTTCCGGGTATCCGACTTTATTGTTTCAGGGAACAATTGGACGGTCTGCCCGCTAAACTTATCGTGGCCACCAATGGTGGTGGGAAAAACACCAACCGAGAACAAAACGGAGACATCAAGCGTGCCTCGGCCATCCGCGATCGTTACATCGAGATGAAAAGCCAGCAGTCCACGACGCTCCGATACATTAAAATCACCAATGAAGATTCAGATTGAAAACCGGTCGCCCGATGCGGTGCAGGAGTTCTTTTCTTCGCCTTTGTCGTTTCAGCAAAAAGTGACGGTGAAGAAACTTCTCATCGCCGAGCGCATCTTGGAGCAGATGAAAGCCTTGGGGCTCAATCGCAGTCAACTGGCGGCGAAGATGGGAATCAGTTCGGGCCGGATTACCACAATGATGGATGGGACGAATAACTTCACCATGGAAACCTTGATGCGAGCTGCAGAGGCTGTCGATGCGGAGCTCGAAATGACCATTGTTCCGAAAGATCATAAAGTCCGCTGGGTGACCTATCGCGAGGAAGATACCCACGCCTCATTCGTCCCCGCTTACCTGCCTGTGGAAACGGGCAACACACGATTCAACTTAGCCGAGCCTGGAAAAGACGATGACGCCCGTGCCGCATAACACTTCCCCACTGGCGATTCTGAATCACCGGTTTCTGCTGTTCGAATGCCGGTCAACTCACGAAAGGCAAACCGGCGGGGCTCTGAAATTAAAAACATCTCACGAGATTTCCGTTGCTCCTGAGGATCCTCTTCATTGGAAAGTCGTTCTGACCGTGGAATTCTGTCCCGAAAATCCGGAACTTCCCTCCACATACGAAGGCCGGATTTCAGTAGAAGGGGAGTTCCAGATCCACGAAACCATCGAAGAACAAAATCGTGAAGCGCTCGTTCGCGTCACTGCCAATTCGATTTTATACGGAGCCTGCCGGGAAATGATCGCGAGTTTCACCGCCCGGTCCATCCACGGCATTCTATCGCTCCCCTCGATTTCCTTCCGGAAAACCAAAGAGGTCGTAAAAAGTCTCCCCGCTTGATAATGCCTCGACTTAAGGAGCGTGGATCTTCGGTCCACGCTCTTCGTTCCAACATCTCAAGCGCCTTCCCCCCAAAAGCGACCGCCCCCAAACCGGTCGCAAAACCGGTCGCAAAACCGGTTTCGTCATTCGACGGATCACGAGCCCGCAAAAAATCCCCCTCCTAGCAGTTTATTGCTTGTAACATTGCTTGAAACCCAAAGAATCACAGGTGCTTTCATTCACTCATCCCCACCCATGAATTCCATTTCTCGGCTCGAAAGAACAACGCGGCGTCATAGACACCCGACACGTCGCTAACTCCTCGACCCACAAACAATACAGGGATGCCGAAAAAAATGCCTGCAGTATTGATGCTATGCTGAATGGCGGGACTTGCGAGGCCTGCCAGTAACGGTATTTCCACCCTTAAGCTCTAGACAACCGATCACTATAACCAATGGCCAGTCTTAACTACTCACGGCGTTTAAACAATCTCAGGGACCGAAAATTTGACAGAGAACTTAATGAATCAAATTTCTCCAAGTCAGCAAGCGCAGCCAATCTGCCGGAGAATGTTAAATATCTTGTAGAGTCCATGCGCCCGATCGGGCAAAAATACAACGACAAAACTAATGAGGCCGGAGTTCGGGTTAAAAACCATTTAGAAGGAAAATTCGAGTTACACTTTGATCGAGCCTATAGGAATCAAGGATCCGTTCAGACAAAAACGAATATAAAAGTTCATAGCGACTTCGACCTCTTAACCATAATCGACAAGTACCACTATCCTGAATTTCTGGTTGGCGAGGCGTATAAGGATTCTGACCCAAACATGGATATCAAGTCTCTGCGCGAGCAAGCAACCGCCATCATGAAACAAACTTACGATGAGGTTAACGTCGATGGAGAGAAAGGGATTTCGATCTTCAATAAGGCATTAAACAGAAAAGTCGATATAGTGTTTTGTTTTTGGTATCATTCTAAAAAATACCAAGAAACTAGCGACGAATATTACAAGGGGATTTACTTATACAATTTCAAGAAAAATATTAAAATTAAAGATTTTCCATTTGCAGCCGTCCACAATATCAACGTCAAAGGTGAGGCAACTTCCGATGGCTCCAGGCGCGGAATTCGATTGCTAAAAAATCTGAGGGCCGATTCTGAGTCGAACATCGCAAATCTCAAGAGCTTTCAGCTCACTTCGATCGTGCACCAGATTGATAATGGTAATTTGATTTATTCTCAAGGTAACGAATTACAGGTCGCCAGTGCTGTTTCGAATGAAATGAGTATTTTGATCAGCGACTCCTCTTACAGAAAATCAGTTAAATGCCCAAAAGGAACGGAGACGCCTCTTGCAGATGACAATGTGGTCCCCGATCTCGTTAGTCTCAAACAAGATCTGGACACTTTGATAAATGATACAAGCCACGAGCTGACGCGGAGCTTTATAGTTAAAAAAGCCGTCATGGAGTATTAACTTGGCTGTCACTCCGATTGCTTCACTTAATTATGATCAGTGACTTCAAACCACACATTTTTATCGGTTCCTCTAACGAGTCAAAACATATTGCCGAACAAATTGAAGAAGACTTGTCAGATATTGCTCACTGTAAGATTTGGTATAAGCAATTTAATCTTGGTAACTCAGCATACGAGGACTTAGTGAGCAAGTTGAGCTTATATGATTATGGTATCTTAGTAGCTTCAAGTGATGATACATCAACTTCAAGAGGAATCGTGAAGCCTGCCCCTCGTGATAACATCCTCTTCGAATTCGGGCTATTCGCAGGCCGCTTTGGCAGGCAACGTTCTTTCCTTATGGCTGAATCTGGAGTGCGAATTCCCTCTGACCTAAATGGAATCACCCTCCCTTTCTTCAAGTCAGCAAAGTCGAAAAAACACTGGTTTTCAGCACCGAAAACTTCACCACTCCTTGTAGAGGAGCAGAAACAATCAATCAAAGTGTGCTGCGCCCAAATCAGATCTCACATCAAAGAAAGAGATAACATTTTTGATTATGGATTCTTACCATCAACCTCGCTAGCCTATGGTTATTTTAACAATTTTATATTAAAAGCGGTCTCAAATCTTTTGGAGACAAAAGTGCTTCGGCTAGGCAATACCTGCGGCTACCCCCGGCAATGTCAAAAGGAATCCAGTTATACTCCTAGCAATGAAATTGAAGATGGGATGAAATTCAATGACTTATCACTATCGATATTGATTCCCGATAATTTGACCTCAGATATGTTTGATAAGATCAAGGCGCATCGCAATAGCGGGAGTTGGAAGACGATCAAAATCGATGCGGGCTCGTTCAGACCTTTTGATTTTTTCATCCAGGCCGAGCGCAGCAAAAGCGGAGTGCTCCTTCTTTCGGATATCCCGATTACTCTCAATGCGTTAAATGACTCCATAAAGTCCTACATCGGGAAAAGTTATGTGGGTTATTCTGATGCGGAGAGCTTGATGGAGCTGCGTGAAATAAGAGTCTTTAAAAGAGTTTTGGATTATTTGATAAGCACAAACCCCCTGACCAAGGGAAGAGTCGTTACCGAAATTGTAGATATTTGATAAATTAAGTTGGTTCCTGAACGATTACGCACTCACATCTTTTTAAGATGCGGAGACCGATTCAATAGATGAAAATTCGATATATAATTTTTGACGGCGATGACATTGGACGACGAATTACTTCCGCCTTTCTTAAAAACAACGCCCAAGAACTTCTCCGAATTAACGCATTGGTGGCGGATAAGACGAATATGATTGCTGAAATTCTCGCGAGAACAGGTTTCAAGGTCTTGTTCAAGGCCGCAGACGGAGTAGTCGCGCAGTCTTCGGATTTTGTTATTTCCGATAATGAGATATTTGACAAGGTGATCTCACGTCTAGGAGATGATATCACGTTCTCGGCGGGCGTTGGGTTAACTCTTCGAGAATGTTACACGGCGTTGCTAGCTGCCAAAAGCGGGGGGAAAGCTTGTATCGTTAATTTTTCCGAAATCTAAAAATGTTTAGAATAATCGACTTCTCACAGTTGATCCGCATGGTAGCGGTCTCAACTACTTTGCTAAGTCTCGGTTTTTATGAACTGGTGAGACGCCTCTGGATTTCCGAGATGCCTGGTATTAGGATCATCAGTATTGCACCATGGGCTGCATTGTTCGTGATATGGCTGATAAGTGCAAACTGGTTTTCTAGGTTGATTTGGGCTGTGTGCTGCAAGATGAATAAATCTCTATTTCCTGATCTCAATGGCAGTTGGGAAGGTGAAATCACAACAGAAAACGGAATACTAATTCCTGCACGTGCCCTAGTCGTTCAGAATTTATTTAAGACAAGAATAGACATTCATACCGCTACCTCTAGGTCAGCGACACTTGAAACCACTCCTTCGATGGAGCTAGGCCAGGCCAAAATCTACTATATGTATAGAGCATTTCCAAAAAGTCCGGGCTGGAGTCCCTACACAGGAGCTACTATTTTTGATGTCAGGTGTTTGAACGAGAATAAATCGCAGGTCTTGGAACTGTCTGGATTGTATTTCACCGATAGGAAATCCATCGGCCGAGTTAGGCTAAGGAGAGTAAATGCAGATAATACAAAGGATGTTTCATACTATTAATCCATTAATAAAGTCAATGGGTCGGTTCGCATTTTTTAACATCGCCGAAATGAGGTCAGTCCTAGCACTGTGACATTTAATCAAGGTTTCCGGGGCGGTTTATTCTGTTAGAGAACTTCGGCCTGTTTTCCTTGAGTGAGGAACGCCGGAAGTTTAGATGATGTGTATGTCTAAACTTCCCCCCTCATGATGGTTTGCGTGTTGTTGCTACGGATGGATTTTTTGATCCGTTGTGGACGAATGGGATGCGGGCGGAGGCGGGGGAAGGGGTGATTGAATATTGCCGGGAGGAGTTGAATTGGGAAGGGGATGATGGGGTGATTGTGGTGGATTTGATTTCGGATTTGTTGCACCGGTTGCATGCGTCGGGGGGAGAGCCTGAGATGCGATTGATAGAGGCGTTGGAACATTTTCGGAATGAGGCGGGGTGCGGGTGAGTTATGGGAAGATGAACTGTTAGATTTTTTGGGTTGCGGTTTTTGGGGGTAAGTGATTGAGTTTGTTTGTCCGTCTGACGGACGAGGATGTAGCAATCCTGTAACAAGTGGTCGGCATCGACCACAACGATGTCACTCCCGATCCAAAGGTCGGGGAGGTGATGGTTATGTCCAAGTCACCTTTCTTTGGGAGGTTGGCTAAAGGCCATCACAGCCGTCTATTTGCGGTTTGCTAACTCCCCGTCCACTCGGAAGGACATTTCTCTGGAGTCAGTTCCCGCATCGCAACATCCACCCACTTTGCACTCTTAGAAAACCTCCTTTGACAATCTTCTCGAAGGTTGTTCAAATGATTGCATGATCTCCCCATCCTTATCCCACGTTCTTGCCTTGGCCGATTCGAGCGGCTGGCAAACCT
Source organism: Akkermansiaceae bacterium UBA1315 (assembly GCA_002307065.1). GTDB lineage: Bacteria > Verrucomicrobiota > Verrucomicrobiia > Verrucomicrobiales > Akkermansiaceae > Luteolibacter. The sequence continues at coordinate 97,893 of DBTN01000035.1, forward strand.
GCGTGGAGAAGACGCGGGAGGAGCGCGGGGAGAACGGGCAGTTTTTCACGCCACCGGCTATCGCTCGCTGCTTGGCCGGATGGTTCCAGCCGGAAGGATTCAAACGCCCATCGCTGCATTTGCTTGACCCCGGCGCAGGTGGCGGCGTGCTCACCGCCGCCGTGGTGGACCGAATCAACATCTTGCGCTCCAGCGGGGCCTTACCTCATCTGGAGGAAATCACCTTGGAAGTCTGGGAACTGGATGAGGCCTTTATTCCCGCCCTCCGGCAGAACCTTTCCGCCTGCGCTGCGCTGCTCCACCAAGCCGGCATCCGCACCACTGTTCAACTCAACCACGGCAGTTACATCGAGGGGGCAACCCGCGCGCTTGATCCGGGATTGTTTGGAACCGCCCAAGCTCCACGAGTCACCCACGCCATTCTCAATCCACCCTACCGCAAGATTGCCACCCGTTCGCGCGAACGAACCTTGCTGGCCTCGGTGGGCATCGAAATATCGAACCTCTATTCCGCCTTCGTCTGGCTGGCAGTCCGCCAGTTGGCCGATGGCGGCGAGTTGGCCGCCATCACTCCCCGCAGTTTCTGTAACGGACCCTATTTCCGCGAGTTCCGCCGCGACCTCTTGCAAAAAGCCAGCTTTAGCCGCGTCCATGTCTTCGACTCGCGCTTGGAAGCCTTTAGCCGCGACGACGTGCTTCAGGAAAATATCCTGTTTCACCTCCGCCGTGGCAAACCTAGCAACTCATCCTTGGTAGTATCGACCGGTTCTCTCGAGGCCCCCGCGACCGCCTGCGTCCCGCAAAATCGCTTCGTTTCACCCGCCGATCCTGATCAGGTCATGCACATCACCACGGAATCCGACGCGACCGACGTCCGCGGTTTCATCGATTCTCTCCCCTGCAAACTCACGGACCTCGGCATCCAAGTCTCGACCGGCCCCGTGGTCGATTTTCGCCTCAAGAATTCCCTCTCCTATCACCTCGCCACCGGCAGTGTGCCCCTCATCTATCCGCACTGCGTGAAAACCGGCCGTGTGCTCGCCCCTTCACCCCGCTCCACCGACTACGGCGATGGACGCCTGAGCAAGAAGCCGGTGGCCATCCACGACAGCGAAGAAACCCGCAAGTGGCTGATCCCCGCCGCCCGCTTTGTCCTGATCAAGCGCTTCTCCTCGAAGGAAGAAAAACGTCGCCTTGTCTCCGGCGTCCTCGATCCCACCGATTTTCCGTTCGACCTCGTCGGCATCGAAAACCATCTCAACTTTTTCCATCGCAAGCGCACTGGTCTATCCACCTCGCTTGCCCGCGGCCTCAGCCGTTTTCTCAACTCCACCGTGGCCGACCGCTATTTCCGCCAGTTCAACGGCCACACCCAAGTTAACGCCTCCGACCTCCGCTCTTTCCGCTATCCCGACCTATCCGCTTTGGAACGACTGGGAAAAGCAAACTTGGACGACACTCAACAGAGTGCCATCGACCTTGCTATGTCCGAACATCTCGGCGCACCCTCGTTCACCGATTCATGAGTCCCGCATCATCCACACGAGTCAGCCAAGCACTTGAGCTTCTCCAAATGATCGGCATTCCACGCGAACAGCAAAACGAACGCTCCGCCCTCACGCTTCTGGCCCTCGCCGACATCAAACCTCGCAAACCCTGGAGAAGCGCTACCGCCCCACTCCGCCGCATCACCGAGATGATGGACTGGATGCGCGACCAATACGAAGTCCGCTACGCACCCAATACTCGCGAAACCATCCGCCGGCAAACAGTCCACCAATTCGTCCAGCACGGCCTGCTTCTGGAAAATCCCGATCAGCCGGAGCGTCCGATCAACAGCCCCAAGTGGTGCTACCAGCTAACGCCTGCTGCATTAAAATTGATCACCAGCTTTGGGACCACCGCTTTCAAAAAGGAACTGGGATCATTCCTGATGAACCCCGCCACCGGCGATCTTAAAGCCCGTCACCGCAATCTCCCACGTGAAATAGTCCGCTTGCCCGACGGCGTGACCATCCAGCTCTCCGCAGGTGGACAGAACACACTGATTCGTTCCATCATCGAGGAGTTCATCCCACGCTTCGTCCGCAAGCCTCGCGTCCTTCTCCTCGGCGACGCCGCAGACAAGGAAGTTCTCAGCAATGACCTCGCACTGGCGGAACTCGGAATTAAACTCGCAGCCCGAGGCAAAGCCCCCGATGTTCTCATCCACGATGTCGAACGCGACTGGCTGATCGTTATCGAAGCCGTCACCTCGCACGGTCCCGTCGATCAAAAGCGGAAAAACGAATTGACCCAACTCTTCGCCACCGCGCGCCCCGGTCTCGTCTTCGTCTCCGCATTTCCCGACCGCAAGACTTTTACCCGCTTCCACGCCGCCATCGCTTGGGAAACCGAAGTCTGGATCGCAGACGCCCCGGACCACATGATTCACTTCAACGGCGAGCGCTTCCTCGGTCCTTATTCCTAGCTCATGCAACCGATCCGACCACCTTCCAAAGGATTGCTGGCCCGTATCGCTCGGCTGCACTCGATGCCGCTCTCAGACATCAACGAAGAACAAGCGCGAGCCCAAGTCGCATTACATCTTAAGGAGGCCGTGGATGAAATGACGAAGAGCCCGACGTAAATTCACCCTTATTCGCCGGAAGTTCGAAGGGGTATATAAAAACGAAAGACAAACCGCAGCATATATATAAAGGGACAGATAAACTGCAGAAAATCCGTTTGGGGGCTGAGTAGTAGATAACGGAAAAAACAAATTGTGCATAATCCACTAGGTGGTCTGGCTCGTTGAAAGATTGGAGACGGTACCTGTGATTGACAATTGCGTTTCGCTGATTGTGGATCGGCGGTTTGCGCGGGACTCGAGATATTTTGGGAATGAGGTGGGTGCTGAGAAGTTATAGGAATGATGATCTGTTGGATTTTTTGGGTTGCGTTTTTTGAGGATAAGTGATTGAATTCGTTTGTCCGTCTGACGGACGAGGATGTAAGAGTCCTTTGTAGGAAGTGGTCGGCATCGACCACAATGATGTCACTCCCGATCCAAAGGTCGGGGAGGTGATGGCTATGTCCAAGTCACCGTTCTTTGGGAGGGTGACTAAAGGCCGTCACAGCCGTCTTCCTACGGTTCTCTTAACTCCCCGTCCACCCGGAAGGACATTTGATTGATCCTTCCGATGATTACTTCCCCTCAGTTACGTAACCAGTTTTGTTCGCTTCATGTTGAAGCGATTGCCAGGCGAATTCGTGCTCCTTCGTTGTGTGGACGAACTGGTTGCTGATTCGTTTTTTGATTCCCCCGAATATCCCCCTGATATGAATCTCTCTATCTTCCGATTATTTTCCGGAACCGGTTAGGTTTCTAAAATTTCCCCCTAACGCAGGCCGGGGCACGTGACCCGGTTTTGCCAATCCTTTTGGTTCGATGGAAATCCATACCGGTTTCCAACGGTCGAGCGATGCCAATTTCGGGGGGCCGGTTTGTGAACTGTAATTTCGAAAACAGCGGTTCATGCGGCCCTCCGATC